>JAOLBK010000028.1 GCA_028339155.1 Litorivicinus sp. | reverse complement strand
CCATCAACCGCTTAATGTTCATTGACACTTCACGCCGAAGGTCACCCTCAACGTCAAACTTACCGACCTCAGTTCGAAGCGCCTCAAGCTGCTCTTCAGACAACGAAGCCACTTTTGCAGATTCTAAAATACCTGCAGCCACGCAAATCGATTTCGCGCGAGTTTGACCAATCCCATACACATACTGCAGTGAAATCACTGTGTGTTTGTTGTCCGGGATGTTAACGCCGGCAATACGTGCCATTCTTAACTCTCCAAATGCATGAGCCGACGTTGTCGACTCTCGAAAATTACAAGGCGCGAGATTCTATTGATTTCGACAGAAAATCTCAACCCCTACCTTCTATTAACCTTGACGTTGCTTATGTCGTGGATCCGTACAAATCACACGAACCGCTCCATGCCGCCGAATAATTCGGCAATTCCGACAAATCCTTTTAACCGATGCGCGTACTTTCATATTTAAATCCCTCAACACTCAATTAACGGAGTAACCCGCCTGAGCCATACCCTTTTAAATTCGACTTTTTCATTAATGATTCATATTGGCGACTCATTAGATGCGATTGCACCTGCGACATAAAGTCCATAACAACTACCACAACAATTAGAAGCGACGTTCCACCAAAATAAAATGGTGCATTGAAACTAACCACTAAACTTTGCGGAAGAAGGGATACTGCAGCAATATAGGCAGCACCCCAAAACGTTAATCGACTCATCACTTTATCAATGTAGTTTGCAGACTGTTCACCTGGCCGAATTCCTGGAATAAACGCACCTGACTTTTTTAAATTATCAGCAACATCGCGCGGATTGAATACCAGCGCAGTGTAGAAATAGCAAAAGAATACAATTCCGACAGTAAATAAAAGATAATAAAGCGGCTGGCCCGGCCCCAATGCCAAGCTCACATCCGACAACCACTCCATACCCTCGCCTTGACCAAACCACTGCCCGATTGAGGCAGGAAATAGCAATAAACTCGACGCAAAAATAGGAGGGATTACACCGGCCATATTTATCTTTAACGGCAAGTGCGACTGCTGTGCCGCGAACACTTTATTGCCCTGCTGACGTCTCGCATAGTTAACCGTAATTCGCCTCTGTGCTCTTTCCATAAAAACAACGAAGGCTACAACTCCGACTGCAATTACTGCAATTGCCAAAAGTCCAAGTATATTCAGGTCGCCTTGACGAGCCGCCTCAGCTGACTGGCCAATTGCGCCAGGAAGGCCTGCGACAATTCCAGCGAAAATCAAAAGGCTGATTCCGTTTCCAATACCTTTCTCTGTAACCTGCTCACCAAGCCACATAAGGAACACCGAGCCTGAAACGAAAGTTACAACAGCTACGAAATGAAAATGAAAATCTGATAGATAAGCGATACCTTGACCAGCCAACCCCATAGCAACACCAATTGATTGAACTGTAGCGAGGAATACAGTGCCGTATCGCGTGTACTGCGTAAGCTTACGACGCCCGGCCTCACCTTCTTTCTTCAAAGCCTCAAGTGAAGGAACTACTGCCGTCATTAATTGCATCACAATCGAAGCGGAAATATACGGCATAATTCCAAGCGCAAAGATGGACATTCTCTCAAGCGCTCCGCCAGAGAACATATTAAACAGGCTCAGAATAGTGCCTTGAGTCTGCTCAAACATATCTGCCAGTCGTTCCGGGTTAATCCCCGGAACTGGAATATGAGCTCCAAGGCGATAGACTACTACTGCGATAACAACAAACTGCAGTCGAGACCAAAGCTCCGTCAATCCACCCTGCGCTGCAGATTTTGCCATTATACTTCGACCTTACCACCGGCAGCTTCAATCGCAGCCTGCGCGCCTTTAGTGCATTTCAGACCTTTAACGGTCAAAGCCCGAGACACTTCGCCTGCCAAGATTATCTTAACGTACAAGGTATTCTTACCAATCAAGCGTGCCGCACGAAGCGATTCCATCGACACTTCGTCACCGGCCACTTTGCTCAGCTCTGCTAGCCTTATTTCGTCACGAACTAAGCTCTTACGCGACGTAAAACCAAATTTTGGCAGGCGACGTTGTAAAGGCATCTGGCCACCTTCAAACCCGGGCTTCACTGAACCGCCTGAGCGCGACTTCAAACCCTTGTGGCCACGGCCACCAGTTTTTCCAAGACCCGAACCGATACCCCGGCCAACACGCTTCTTAGCTGTGCGGCTACCTGGTGCTGGAGATAAGCCATTTAAACGCATTACACTTCTCCTTCAACACGCACGAGATAATTGACCTTATTAATCATCCCTCGGACGCTCGGTGTATCTTCAACCTCAACTGTCTGACGCATCCGCCTCAAACCAAGACCCTTAACACACAACTTGTGCTTCGGATTCTGGCGAATTGGACTTCGCACCAATGTCACTTTCAGCATCTTCTTTTCTGCCATGACTTTATTCCTTACCCAAGAACCTCTTCAACAGTCTTGCCACGACGCGCCGCAACATCTTCTGGAGATTGCATTTCTGATAGCGCTTTTATCGTCGCACGAACCACGTTTGTCGGATTCGTCGAGCCGTAGCACTTTGCCAAAACATTCTGAACACCAGCAATTTCAAGGACCGCACGCATAGCGCCGCCCGCGATAACACCCGTACCTTGTGAGGCCGGCTGCATGTATACCTTAGATGCTCCGTGCCCAGCTCTAGTTGCATACTGAATCGTATCACCGTCCAGTTTTACAGTGACCATGTCGCGACGCGCCGCTTCCATGGCTTTCTGAATCGCTGCTGGCACTTCACGCGCTTTACCACGACCAAACCCGACCTTCCCTTTACCATCGCCAACGACCGTCAGTGCTGTAAAACTAAATATCCGACCACCTTTCACAACTTTTGCAACCCGGTTCACTTGAACCAACTTTTC
>JAOLBK010000027.1 GCA_028339155.1 Litorivicinus sp. | reverse complement strand
GAGGCTATTTGGGTACCGAGTCCTCATTTCGATGAGAGGCCGACCCAAGATATTAGTTTAATAGTGATCCATGGTATCGCTTTACCACCTGAAATTCACAATCCACTGCCGGTACTAGCTTTTTTTCAGGGTAGATTGAACCTCGCATCAGATCCATACTTTTTTGGTCTTGAGGGAGTGAGGGTGTCGTCGCATCTTGTGATTGGACGCTTGGGTGATTTGTATCAGGCAGTAGAGTTCGATCGGCGTGCTTGGCACTCAGGCCGGTCTGCATTCAATGGGCGGGCAGATTGCAATGATTTCAGTATTGGCATTGAGTTGATTGGTCCGGAAGAGGGCCCATTCTCTGATCTTCAATTGGACTCACTGAAACGAGTGTGTCAGTTACTTTGCTCCAATTATGAGATTCCCGCAGAGCATATTGTTGGACATTGTCAGGTAGCGCCCGGTCGTAAAGTGGATCCGGGCGCTGATTTTCCGTACGAACGAATCCGGCCTAATTAAAAGGTAGGTGCAAGTGCGAGCGCCAGCGGCATCCAAACAATGGCACCGATATTGCCGATCAAAACAATCGAAGCAACGCGACTTGGCTCTTGGTTATAGCGCTCAGCAACCATGTAATTAAGGACTGCCGGCGGCAGGGCCGCAAATACTAAAAAGACACTCCATTGCAATGCATCAAGCTGCAGTATCGGTTGTAAGCAGTAGGCTAACGCCAGTCCGGTGACTGGACACAATATAGCGGCTGTAATGCCAACCCTAAGGTCATTTGTAGTGACATCTTGCATTCGTACACCAAGTGCAAATAAGACCATTGGAATGACGATTTGACCCAGCATTTCCATAGGAATCAAAATTAATGCGGGAATATGTACATCGGTCATGCCGACACCAATTCCAGCAAGGGTTGCAATAATGGTCGGAACTGAGATTCTATTGAGAACACGCGCATGTCGATCAAGAATATAAAACCCAAGCGTGAAGTGAAGAAACTGGGATACAACAAATATGACTATGATCGCGGGCATTGCGGCTTCACCAAAGGCCAGTAAGACAAGGGGAAGAGCTAAGTTACCGGTATTGGTAAACATCATTGGGGGGACCAAGGTTTTGATGTTGAGACCGGTTACTTTGCAAAAAAATGCAGTTAAAATTCCGGACCCTAAAATGACTACAACGGCACCTATAGCTAGCGGCGTGTAGTCTGAGAGGTCAACGGATTTTGCGGCAAGTACTGAGAAAATCAATATTGGGATGAACAATTCCATATTGATTTGATTAACGGTGGTCATATTTGGGCTGCGCCATCGTCCGTAAGCGTAACCAATCAATACAATGATTAAGACCGGAATGACGCTCCCAAGGATGCGTTCAATAATAATTTCGTTAAACACGTACGATAACTACCATCCGTTTTGGACCGTGAACACCATACGCAAGAACCTGTGCGATGTCCGCTGATTTTGAGGGCCCCGAAATCATTAGGGCGTTGGTCGGCAGTGCCTGATGAAACTCTAGATCTCTCATACAGGTATACAAGTTGGGATAAAGTTTTTCTGCATCGCATACACAGATGTGTGCAGTTGGCACAAGGCTCAGTGTTCTAGGTTCTTGATGATTTGGCCATACGATAATACTCCCCGTTTCTGCGATCATGGCAACTGACCCAGTCAGGCCAACTTCGGTCAACTTTTCATTGAATAACTGTTCTTTCAATATTTCAATTGGCTGATCATAGCGAGATATAAATAAATCTTCGCTTAACGAATGTTCGATGATTTGAGCGAGTGGACTCAGTCCGACTTTCAGCCGTTTGAAGCCAGCACGGTCCATCCAAGTTCGTATTGCGTCGGTAATGCCCTTATTTCCGTCTGCTGCTTGTACGCGAATTACTTCCCCTTTGACGGATTCAAATTTCAGTTGAAAAAGGTCCAGTAACGTATCGCGATCGATACTATCACGCTGGACTACACTCCAGTCTTCAGGCGGTGATGTTGGGATTTGATTAGGGCGCTTTAAACGCGAGAGTATAGCGTTACGAGCCTTGCTCATTATGACCGCTCCCGCATCAATTCATGCATTGTTTTTTTGGCAATTGGTGGTTTGGAACGGGTTGTTGTCCATGGGCGCATTAAGACTTCCGGCACCAGGGCGCGGAATCGGGTCGCTATCCAAGTCATCAGTCTATAGGCTTCTGGATGGCTGTATAGCCATGTCCAAACGGCCCAAATGGCTCGCTCAAACGGTTTCTTTAAACTGCCCGCACCCTTTACTGATCCATTGTCACTGACGGCCTCATGACGTAATTTTGTTATAAGTGCTGGGATCGGTATGTTGACCGGGCACACTTCGCCGCAAGCAGCGTTTAAAGTGCACGCTGAAATCATGTCTCCTCGCGCTTTTATGCCTTCAAGTTGAGGCATTAAAATTTGCCCGATCGGACCAGGATAGGTTGTACCATATGCATGACCTCCGATTTTTGTATAAACAGGGCAATGATTCATGCAGGCGCCACAACGGATGCACTTCAGTGTTTCGCGAAGAGCATCCGTTTCATGAATAAGTGAGCGGCCATTGTCCAAAAGCACTAGATGTACTTCATCCGGACCATCGAGTTCACTTTCTTTACGGGGGCCTGAAATCCAATTGAAATACGTGGTCGCATGTTGGCCAGTCGCACTGCGGGTCAAAATGGAATACAGCGGTGCGACATCCTCAAGGTTTTCAACCACTTTTTCGATCCCGGTGATGGCGATATGGCACTTTGGGATCGTAGTGCACATACGACCATTACCCTCGTTTTCAACAAGACATAGAGTACCCGTCTCGGCGACCGCAAAATTGACCCCGGATAGACCGACATCCGCAGTTTTAAATTCTTGGCGTAATATACGTCGCGCGATGGCGGTCAACTCATCGACA
>JAOLBK010000029.1 GCA_028339155.1 Litorivicinus sp. | reverse complement strand
ATCAATTTAGTGGACGTTGTTACTGCTCGTGTTTCGTTAAAAAAAACTGGCAGAGAATATTCAGGTCGATGCCCCTTCCATGACGATTCCTCGCCTTCGTTCTCAGTCAATCCCGATAAGCAGGTTTATCACTGCTTTGGCTGCGGTGTTTCAGGCGGTCTTATTAGCTTTATCATGGAATTTGACCGTATTGATTTTATTAGCGCCATTGAAAGCTTAGCTTCTCTTGCGGGCCTCGAAATCCCGCGTGAAGCCGATGATCCCGAAGCGACTCATCGCAATTCTCTTTATCAACTTCTCGAACAGGCTGATCAATGCTTCAGGACTGCCCTTCGATCCCATGCTGAACGTTCTCGAGCGGTTGTTTATCTCAAAAATCGCGGGCTCACAGGTGAGGTTGCACACAGATTTGGCATTGGATTTGCCCCGCCAGGATGGCGTTTTTTATATGACATATTAGGTAGCGACAATATCCATACAAAGCATCTATTAGAATCTGGATTAACAACACGGAATTCGACTGGTCGAGAATATGATCGATTCAGAGATAGGATCATATTTCCGATCCGCGACGTGCGAGGCCGCACGATCGCTTTTGGCGGAAGAGTCCTCGATGACTCTAAACCTAAATATCTAAATAGCCCGGAAACATTGCTATTTCACAAGAGTGAGACGCTTTACGGTCTATACGAGGCTCGTCAAGCTAACCGCGTCTTAGACCGAGTAATCGTCGTCGAGGGATACATGGATGTAGTAGCACTTGCTCAGCATGGGATTCCCTTCGCTGTTGCGACTCTGGGGACCGCTCTGACAGGCCAGCATTTAGACCGCCTCAGTCGTCAAACAGCACAGGTAATTGTTTGCTTTGATGGCGATCAAGCGGGCAAGAAGGCAGCCAAACGTGCACTCGATACCATGCTCTCCTTTTTAAGCGATGAATTCAGCATTCGATTCTTATTCTTACCGGATGGTCAAGATCCCGATTCACTTGTTCGAGCAGAAGGCCAAGCCGCATTTCTTGCCAGATTAAATCAAGCACTTCCAGCATCAGAGGCTCTTATTCAACTGCTATCGGAAGAAGTTGAACTCTCCAAAATCGATGGACGTGCCCGCCTCACGGCCCTCGCACTCCCCAAAATAGCCAAAGTGCCTACGAGCATATACAAATCACTGATGCTCGACACATTAGCCGAGATGTCCGGAACTCGACGACGAGACCTTGACCTAAGACTTGAGGAAATTTCATCGATTATCCCTTTAACACCGGATCACCAAAGTCAAAAAAATAATAAATCCCCTCCCACTGAATACCTAGAGGAAAGTGCAGTCCCAGAAGATCATAGATCAGAGCAGGATGAAATCGATAGACTCGAAATGCCTATGGACTGGTCAGGTGATGCAACAAATGCAGTTCCTAAAGAAGCGCCCTTAATTATGCCGGATCCCAAAAACCCAGCGCCATTGATTAACCGCTTACTGTGGCTGATACTACAAAATCCCTGCCGAATGACGAACATCCCAACCTTACCATCCAGCAGCCAACTGATTAATTTTCAAGCATTACGTATTATTTGTGCCTGGTTAAGCGCCACAAAGAAACCAACTACGCCAGCACTCATGGGACACTTCAGTGGAACAGAAATCGGGCGGTTACTGTCACTGCTATTAAGGCGAGAGGCCCTGATTCCACCAGACAGTCAGGACAAAGAGCTGTCCGATGGATTGAAGCAGCTGAATAAACAGCTAATCACAGAGGCCATGCATCAATTGGCCGATGATGCGAGAAAAGGCAAAATCTCTGCCGAGGACTTACAACAGGCGCTCGCTGCTCATAAAAACTGAGTGAACTTTTAAACTGTTTCCGTGTATAATATGCGGCCCTTTTCTTAACTCTTTTCTTAGGTCGGTTCATGGCAGAAAAATCTACAGATCAAGAACTTACGCAAATCGAAAAGCGTCAGTCACGCTTAAAGGAACTGATCGCAAAAGGCAAGGAACAGGGTTATCTGACCTATGCCGAAGTTAATGATCACCTTCCTGAAGAAATTGCCGACCCTGACCAGGTTGAAGACATTATAAGAATGATCGGTGATATGGGCATTGCGGTAGGTGAAGAAGCGCCAGATGAAGACCAACTCTTAATCGGAGAAACGTCCTCTACAACAGACGATGCAGCTGCTGAGGAAGCGGCCGCCGCGCTCGCTGCTGTTGAGAACGATGTCGGCCGTACAACAGACCCTGTTCGCATGTACATGAGGGAGATGGGAACGGTTGAACTTCTGACACGCGAAGGCGAGATCGTCATTGCCAAGCGGATCGAAGAGGGTATCCGTGAAGTAATGCAAGCCATGGCTTTTTTCCCAGGACTAGTGGATTCCGTGCTCGCAATTCATGACCGAATTCAGGCAGAAGAAGGTCGTATATCAGACCTTTTGGCCGGCTTTCTAGATCCAGATCCAGAGGATCTCAATCCAAAATCTGCAGCACAGAAAGAGAAAGAGAGAGAGAAAGAGAGAGAGAAAGAGAAAGAGAGAGAGAGAGAGAGAGAGAAAGAGAAAAACAAAGCTTTAAACGATTCCACCGAAGAAACGAATGGGGAATCTGAAGAAGAGGAAGAAGGCCCTACTGGCCCAGATCCAGAAGAAGTAAAAGCACGGTTCGAGGCACTACGCCTAGCCTTGGGGAAAGCTCGTAAAGTGACCGAGAAAAAAGGTCGAGCATCCAAAGAGGGCGTGGACGCAATTAAGGCGATTGGAGACATATTTTCGTCCCTTAAATTGACCCCACGTCTGTTTGAAGAACTTTGCGTTCAATTTAGAAG
>JAOLBK010000026.1 GCA_028339155.1 Litorivicinus sp. | reverse complement strand
TTACCGGTCCTTGGCACAACAGTAGTTGAACTCGGAAAGCCGGAGCGTGGAGACGTGATGGTATTTAAATACCCAGAAGATTCCCGCATTAATTTTATTAAACGAGTGATCGCAGTTTCTGGCGATCGTGTGATCTATCGCAATAAAACATTATTTATTAATGGAAAGGAACAAGTTCTTTCTCCTTCGGTTGGTGATGGTTCTCTTGAATTACCGGCATTGACGCAAGAAGCAAGCGAGCAGCTTGGTGAAAATGAACACCAAATCTGGAGGCGAATGACCGCTGGGCGTGATTTTGGTCCACTCATCGTCCCTCAGGATCAGTATTTTGTGATGGGTGATAACCGAGACAACTCTAATGATAGTCGGGTGTGGGGTTTTGTTGATGATTCGTTAATTGTGGGCCGTGCGTTTGCTGTTTGGATGCAGTGGAAGACTTTGCTGTCGTTGCCATCGTTTTCTGATGTCAGGATCATTCGGTGACGGAGTCTTTGGCTGATTTACAGTCTCGTCTTGGGTATCAATTTGTTGATATCAGTCATCTTGAGGCGGCGCTGACTCATCGGAGTGTTGGGCCATCGCACAATGAGCGGCTTGAATTTTTAGGCGATTCAATTGTAAATTTTGTGGTTGCGGAGAGCTTATTTCAGACCTATCCCGAAGCGCGGGAAGGAAAATTGACCCGGATGCGAGCTTCACTTGTGCGCGGGCAGTCATTATATCAGTTGGCCCGTCGTCTTCAGCTTGGAGAAAGTGTTCGTCTTGGCTCGGGTGAGCGAAAGAGTGGTGGTCGCCGACGTGAGTCAATTCTGGCCGATACGATGGAAGCAGTAATTGGAGCAGTCTACCTTGATGGTGGGATGCCTTCCTGTCAGCGATGTATCGTCAACTGGTTCAAGGCAGAGTTAGCAGCAGTCAACCCTGATCAGGAAAATAAAGACCCAAAAACTGCTTTGCAAGAATATTTGCAGCATCAAAGAGTTGATTTGCCGGTATATAAAGTAATTGAAGTTACTGGCCCTGCTCATCAGCAGAATTTTCGTGTGCAGTGTCAAGCAGAATTATTAGACGGTCCGACTGAGGGTATCGCGTCATCGCGGCGGGAAGCCGAGCAGATTGCTGCTGCTGCCGCCTTGGATTCCTTGGTCTTATGAATGCTAGTCGATTCGGTTTTGTAGCCATAGTGGGGCGCCCGAACGTTGGAAAGTCAACGTTGTTAAACCATATGCTTGGCTTCAAACTTTCGATAACGTCGCGTAAGCCACAAACAACGAGGCATCGTGTGCTTGGGATTTGGACTCAAGACCATATACAGATCGCGTTTGTAGATACACCGGGTATGCATACGGACCAGCCTAAAGCGATGAATCGAATAATGAATCAAACGGCGGAGCAGGCTATTTCTGGGGTAGATGCGGTTTTAATGCTGACGGATAGCATTCGCTGGAATGAACTTGACGAGCGGGTCTATCAAAAAATTCAGCGTGCGAGTTGTCCAAAATACTGGGTCATTAACAAAATCGATCAACTCGACAATAAAAATATGTTGCTCCCTCACATTCAAAATGTTGTTGGTGATCATCCATTTGATGAAGTATTTCCTATTTCGGCATTAAAAAGCCTTAATTTAACTCCACTATTAGAGGCTCTGTCGTGTGCGATCCCCGAAGGTATTTTTTTATACGACGAAGATCAGGTAACCGATCGTTCAGAACGATTTATGGCAGCAGAGATAGTTCGTGAGCAAATAATGCGGCAACTTGGTGATGAGGTCCCTTATGAGACTACTGTGGAGATTGAATCTTTTGATCGCCAGGGTGAGCTTGTAGGAATTCGTGCATTGATCTCTGTTGAACGAGAGGGTCAAAAGGCGATTCTGGTAGGTGAGGCTGGGTCGCGGTTAAAGCAAATAGGTATTGAGGCTCGGAGACGCTTGGAAGAGCTATTAGATGCTCATGTTGCGCTTAAATTATGGGTAAAAGTCCGTGCAAGTTGGTCGAATGACGAGCGTGCGCTAAAGTCTTTGGGTTATTTTGAGTCTGATTGATGTTCAAATTCTGGTTAATCCGGAAAACTCCGTATCGTGAAACGAGTCTTTTGGCGACAGTGCTTTCTGAGCAGAATCGGTTGATACGCGTTGTGGTACGCGGTGGACAGCGGTCAAATTCGAAATTATCGGAATTCCAGCCATTTACTGGTGAATTAAATGGAAAACCTAGTGGTTTAATGTATCTGAACAGGCCGGAATTATATGGTCCTCGGGTTTCTTTGGCTGGCCTATCTCTGGTGAGTGGATTATATATTAATGAAATTATGCACTGGCTTTTACCGGAGGGTGCTGAATTGGAGGGGCTATTCATGGGTTACACACATACTTTGACTCAACTTTTTAATTCTGATTTTACTTCTTTGCGTTATTTTGAGCGCTTACTTCTAGAGGCATCTGGAGCTTATCCTGATTTTAATTTGGACCGAGAAGGAGATTTACTTGATGCGTCAAGTTTTTACCGGTTATTGGATTTTCAGCAGTTGGTTCGAGTCGATATTGGTGCGCCTGACTCATTAATTGGTGATGATTGGATTCGGCTTGCTGAATGTCGTTATCTTGAGAAGAATACAGAATCATATGCTAAATGGTTGCATCGGATTTTGATCGACCGGGCTACAGGTGGACGGCGTTTGGTGTCGCGTGAATTGTTGGCAGGAGCTGGAGCAGGAGCAGAACTAGGATTATGAGTCAGTACGTTAGATTGGGAGTAAATATAGACCATGTCGCTACGCTCAGAAATGCACGGGGTGGCCAGGATCCAGTTCTGTTGCAAATGGGTTTAGCCGCAGAGGACGCAGGTGCTGACGGCATAACAATTCATTTACGAGAAGACCGTCGACATATTCGTGACGAAGACGTTTGGCTGTTACGTGAGCATT
>JAOLBK010000025.1 GCA_028339155.1 Litorivicinus sp. | reverse complement strand
ATGGAAGGTACATTCAAGGCGATGCCTGAGAGACAGGATCTGTCACCAGACATTAATGAAAACTTGATCGTCGAGCTTTACTCGAAGTAATTAGTATTTTAGGAGACGGTATGTCGTCAACAATGGAACTGCTGACTCCGCGTCAGATTCAGGTCCTGGAGGTTGCTCCCGGGCGCTCAAAAATTATTCTTGAGCCTCTTGAGCGTGGTTATGGACACACACTGGGCAATGCTCTGCGTCGTATTTTGTTGTCGTCAATGCCCGGCTGCGCAATCATTGAAGCGAAAATTGATGGGGTTTCCCACGAATATTCAGAGATTGAAGGTGTCAAAGAAGATGTTATCGAGATCTTACTGAATTTAAAGAAAGTTGCTATCTCTCTTGAGGGCCGGGATGGAGTCGCTACGATTCGCCTGAGTCATTCAGGCGAAGGCGTTGTGACCGCGGGTGACTTTGAATTACCGCAAAACGTAGAAATCTCTAATCCTGATCAGCATATAGCGACAGTGGCAGGACGAGGCTCATTGCAACTTGAAGCACTTGTCTCTAGGGGCATTGGTTATGAACCTGCGAGTGAACGTGAAGAAGACGAAGAAACACGTTCTATTGGGATGTTGCGGCTTGATGCCACCTATAGTCCGGTTCGTCGAGTTTCATACGTTGTTGAAAGCGCGCGTGTTGAGCAGCGGACTGATTTGGATAAATTAGTGATTGACTTGGAAACAGATGGGACTTTGGATGCCGAGGAAGCCATCCGTCGTGCAGCAACCTTAATGCAGCAGCAGTTATCAGTGTTTGTTGAATTTGAAGGTCCTAAGGTTACGGAGAGTGAGCAACAGAAAGATGAGATTGATCCGATTCTTTTGCGTCCTGTGGATGACCTAGAATTAACAGTTCGCTCGGCGAACTGTCTGAAAGCTGAAAATATTTATTACATTGGGGATTTGGTTCAGCGGAGTGAAGTTGAACTATTAAAGACGCCAAATCTTGGAAAGAAATCTTTGACAGAAATCAAAGATGTATTGGCATCGCGCAGTCTGTCACTGGGCTCACGGCTTGAAAATTGGCCACCAGCAGGTTTTGCACGCGAAGAAAGCGCATAATTTAGATCGACCCGTCGAGAGACGGTTGTCATAGAGAGCGAGAATATACCCATGCGTCATTTGAAGAGTGGAAGAAAACTTAATCGTACGAGCAGTCACCGCAAGGCTATGTTTAAGAACATGGCTGCTTCTTTGATTGAACACGAGGTGATTAGAACAACCTTGCCAAAGGCTAAAGAATTACGCAGTGTTGCTGAGCCACTTATTACGCTTGCCAAAAAGGATTCGGTTGCAAATCGTCGTTTGGCATTTAGCCGACTTCGTAGCGATGTTGCGGTTGGTAAGTTATTCGCGGAATTGGGTCCTCGTTATCAAGAGCGGCCAGGTGGTTACATGCGGATTCTGAAAAATGGCTTTAGGACGGGAGATGCGGCGCCGATGGCTATAGTTGAGCTAGTTGGACGTCCTGAGGTGTCGCCGGACACTGAGTGATTAAGTGGGATAATCAACCTCGCTAATATTAGGTAAGTGGAGTGACGTAAAAAAGGCGCTTATGCGTCTTTTTTACGTTCTAACATCGGCTTTAAGAAACGGCCTGTATGCGAGCATTCAGTCGATGCGATCTCCTCAGGAGTGCCCTCGGCAATGATTAATCCTCCGCCACCCCCACCTTCGGGCCCAAGGTCTATAACCCAGTCAGCGGTCTTAATGACGTCAAGATTATGTTCAATAACAACCACAGTATTCCCGTGGTCGCGAAGACGATGCAGCACTATTAATAACTGCTGGATATCCTCGAAATGAAGCCCTGTTGTTGGTTCGTCAAGAATATAAAGGGTTCGGCCGGTATCCCGTTTGGAAAGTTCACGGGCGAGTTTTACCCGCTGTGCTTCGCCACCGGACAATGTGGTTGCGGATTGTCCCAGTTTGAGATACGACAACCCCACGTCAATTAGCGTTTGTAGTTTTCTGGCAAGCGTTGGAATTGCATCAAAAAACTCTCGGGCTTCCTCAACTGTCATTTCAAGCACTGCGTGGATTGATTTTCCCTTGTAGAGAATGTCCAGTGTTTCACGATTATAGCGAAGGGCTTTACAGGTATCACAAGGGACGTAAATATCAGGCAAAAAATGCATTTCGACCTTGATGAGTCCATCCCCCTGACAGGCTTCGCATCGTCCTCCTTTTACGTTAAATGAAAACCTCCCCGGATTATAACCCCTAGAACGAGCCTCTTGAGTCTCCGAAAAAATTTCCCGAATTGGCGTGAAGAGTCCGGTGTATGTGGCTGGATTTGACCGGGGTGTCCGTCCAATTGGGCTCTGGTCAATGTCCACAACCTTGTCGAGTTGATCAAGTCCATTACAGCTTTCAAAGTGTGCTGCTTTCAAAGTAACTGCTTTATTGAGTATTTTCGCGGTATGAGGGTAAAGAGTCTGGTTAATCAGCGTTGATTTTCCTGAGCCAGAGACGCCTGTAACGCAAGTCAAAAGGCCCAGCGGTAAATGTAAGTCAACGTGTTGGAGATTATTCCCTGAACATCCCGTGATACTCAATAGCGCCTGAGTTTTCTTTACTCGTTTACTTGGAATCGAAATTGCTTTAATCCCCGAAAGATACTGCCCTGTAATTGATCGGGGATCCGAAATCACTTGATCAGGAGTTCCTGCTGAGACTATCTGCCCTCCATGTACCCCGGCGCCTGGTCCAATGTCGACCAAGTAATCGGCATTCCGCATTGCGTCTTCATCGTGCTCAACAACGATCACGGTATTCCCTAAATCTCTTAAGTGAAACAACGTTTCTAAAAGGCGCTGGTTGTCTCGTTGATGTAATCCAATGGAAGGTTCATCCAGAATATACATGACGCCGACTAGTCCTGCGCCGATTTGACTCGCTAGCCGAATTCGCTGAGCCTCACCTCCAGACAGTGTTTCTGCGCTTCGATCTAAAGAAAGGTAATTGAGACCTACGTTAATTAGAAAGCCAAGCCGTGCTTGGATTTC
>JAOLBK010000024.1 GCA_028339155.1 Litorivicinus sp. | reverse complement strand
GTCTCACGTCGAATATCAGTCCAATAAGCGCCATTATGCGCACGTTGACTGCCCGGGCCACGCAGATTATGTAAAAAATATGATCACGGGTGCGGCGCAGATGGACGGCGCAATTTTGGTGTGTTCTGCTGCTGATGGTCCGATGCCGCAAACGCGTGAGCACATTTTGCTCTCGCGCCAGGTAGGCGTTCCTTATATTGTCGTATTTTTGAATAAAGCCGACATGGTTGATGATCCTGAGTTGCTGGAATTGGTTGAGATGGAAGTTCGTGAGCTTTTGGATCAGTACGATTTCCCAGGCGATGACACGCCGATCATTATTGGATCTGCGCTGAAAGCATTGGAAGGTGATACATCTGAGATAGGGATGCCTGCAGTTCAGAAGTTGATTGAGACTCTGGATGAGTATATTCCTGAGCCTGAGCGTGCGATTGATTTAGCATTTTTGATGCCGATTGAAGATGTGTTCTCGATTTCAGGCCGAGGCACTGTTGTTACGGGTCGTATCGAGCGTGGTATTGTTAACGTTGGTGATGAGATTGAGATTATTGGCGTAAAAGATACGACTAAGACGACGTGTACAGGCGTTGAGATGTTTAGGAAGCTGCTTGACGAAGGTCGTGCGGGTGAGAATGTTGGTGTACTTCTGCGCGGTACGAAGCGTGACGACGTGGAGCGCGGCCAGGTTTTAGCGAAGCCGGCTTCGATTAAGCCACATACCAAGTTTGAGTGTGAAGTATACGTATTATCAAAGGATGAAGGTGGCCGTCACACGCCATTCTTTAAGGGCTACCGTCCTCAGTTTTACTTCCGTACGACCGACGTGACTGGCGCATGTGAGCTTCCTGAGGGCACTGAGATGGTAATGCCAGGAGACAACGTAAAGTTGGCTGTTGAGCTTATTTGTCCTATCGCCATGGAGGACGGTCTTCGGTTTGCGATTCGCGAAGGCGGCCGTACAGTTGGCGCAGGTGTCGTGTCGAAGATTATTGCGTAGTAGATAGCGGATTTGTATTTATAAAAAGCCCTGCATCACAGGGCTTTTTATTGCAGTTATTTGTTGACTATAAGGGGCGTGATGAATACACTTCCGCTCCTTGTTTTTGACTACCTGCATATTGCAGATAGTTTTCGATTGGAGTAGCTAGGTGGCAGCACAGAACCAAAAAATTCGGATCCGGCTAAAGGCGTTTGACCATCGACTGATCGACTCTTCGACTCAGGATATTGTTGAAACTGCAAAGCGGACTGGAGCACAAGTCCGTGGTCCAATTCCACTGCCAACCCGGAAAGAACGCTATACCATTCTCGTTTCGCCTCACGTGAACAAGGATGCTCGTGACCAATATGAAATGCGTACTCACAAGCGCATGATTGATATCGTTGAGCCAACTGAAAAAACAGTCGACGCTCTAATGAAATTAGATCTTGCTGCAGGTGTTGATGTTCAGATTAGTTTAGGCTGATTTGGTGAAAGGCAGGGGTGCACTAAAGCCGCGCACCCCGGTGACAAGCGGTCTGTTTGTATAATTACTTACTGTGGCCATAGCGGGTGTAGCCCCCTGTGCAGGCAGAGAGGAAGTCGAGATGACAATTGGAGTTGTCGGTCGTAAGACCGGTATGACCCGAGTGTTCACCGAAGATGGCGTGTCCGTTCCAGTGACCGTCGTTCAAGTTGAGCCAAACCGGGTTAGTCAAATAAAAACCGTCGAAGTAGACGGCTATCAAGCAATTCAAGTGACCGTTGGTGACCGCCGCGCTCAGCATCGTGTGACTCAACCCATTAAGGGTCATCTTGCTAAAGCTGAGATGCGAATGGGCCGAGGGTTATGGGAATTTCGAGCGGACGACTTGGGAGATCTTTCTGTTGGTTCGGAAGTTACTGTTCAGCGCTTTGAAGCTGGACAGAAGGTGGATGTGACGGGTCAGTCCAAAGGTAAAGGTTTTGCTGGTGTTATAAAGCGTTGGAATTTCCATATGCAGGATGCTACCCACGGTAATTCTTTGTCGCACCGCGCGCCTGGTTCGATTGGCAATTGCCAAACTCCGGGCCGCGTATTTAAGGGAAAGAAGATGGCTGGTCATATGGGTGCTGAAAGCGTCACAGTGCAGGGGCTTGAAGTTGTTCGTGTAGACGAAGTAAAAGGTCTGCTTCTTGTTAAAGGAGCTGTTCCAGGTGCGAACGGTACTGACGTCATAGTCAAACCTACTGCGAAGGGCTGAGGGAGTCGATCATGGAATTGAATCTTGTAGCCGGTGGAACCGTCGAGGTCTCAGACCAGACGTTCGGCCGTGATTTTAATGAGGCGTTGATTCACCAGGTGGTGACAGCCTATCTTGCTGGCGCACGCCAGGGGTCGCGTGCCCAGAAGACGCGTTCTGAAGTGTCGGGTGGTGGTCGGAAACCATGGCGTCAAAAGGGCACAGGACGGGCTCGGGCCGGTACTACTCGATCTCCTATCTGGCGTTCTGGCGGCGTGACATTTGCAGCAAAGCCGCAGGACCACAGTCAAAAAGTGAACAAGAAAATGTATCGCGCTGCGATGCAAAGTATTTGGAGTGAGATTGTCCGTCAGGGGCGTCTAGTTGTTACTGATGAGATAGTTCTTGATGCGCCAAAAACCAAGGTTCTGGCCGAAAAACTCAGAACCTTAAACTTATCAAATGTATTGATTATTTCGAGTGAAGTCTCAGATTCATTGTATTTGTCAGCGCGCAATCTTCCGCACGTAGATGTGCGCGATACAGATGCAGTTGATCCGGTTAGCTTGATCTCGTACGAAAAGGTGCTGGTGACCGTTAATGCACTTAAGGTGATTGAGGAGCAGTTAGCATGAATCAGGAGCGTATCTTTATCGTTCTTAAGGGACCGCATGTTTCCGAAAAGGCAACTCTCGTTGCTGATCTGAATAATCAATATGTATTTAAAGTGGCCCCGGATGCGACAAAAATTGAGATTAAGGCAGCCGTTGAGGCCTTGTTCGAAGTGTCAGTTACCAAGGTCAATGTTTTGAATATGAAGGGAAAAACTAAGCGTACAGCGAAGGGTATGGGGAAGCGGAAATACGATTCAACAGGATTCATTTAACTCTGTGTTCATGATGGCGGACTCGGGCGCAAGGGGTTCTGCTGCCCAGATTCGTCAGCTAGCAGGGATGAGGGGCCTTATGGCCAAACCTGATGGCTCGATCATTGAAACGCCTATTACGGCAAATTTTCGAGAGGGTTTGTCCGTACTTCAGTATTTTATTTCAACTCACGGTGCTCGGAAAGGCTTGGCGGATACGGCCCTGAAAACTGCTAACTCAGGTTATTTGACTCGCCGACTGGTGGACGTTGCTCAAGATCTCGTTATTACAGACCTCGATTGCGGTACTGATGAAGGCCTACGCATGACTCCAC
>JAOLBK010000023.1 GCA_028339155.1 Litorivicinus sp. | reverse complement strand
TTCGAATCAACAGGGCAAAGCCAAAGGATCGGACCCCAGCATTCGACGGAATCTAGAAAATACTGAGTCACGCCAAAGCAGACCAAATAATGAAAACTTCGATTTGCAGCAATCTAATAAGGGGCCAGCCTCGGAAACGGACCACACAGATGAAGGCTCGCCAAGCGGGCGTCGTCGTCGTCGCAGAAAAAATCGCAATCGAGACGAAGATGCGACGTCCACACCTGATGAATCAGCCGCTAATTCAGTAGAGGTAACGGAGTCAATCCTCAGCAAGGAGCCTACCTTTAGCAAGAAGCCTGTCCTAAACAAGGAGCGTGAAGCCGAACTTAAAGCGCACGAAGAGAGCCTGAATCCTCGACCAAAACGGGCGAATCGAAAAGCGCGTGGAGAGGCATCCATTGTCGAACAGGAAGCGAAGTTAGAAACAAAAAATACCGCTTCCAGTGATGGGCTAGTTCATGATTCACCTGTACTCAACGAAGGCATGATTGGTGAAACCGAGAAGCCTGGGCGCTCACGTCGGGGACGCCGCGGCTCACGCCGTAAGACCGGTGATGATGCGGAAATATTAGCCGTTACACAAACCGCAGCAATACCTGATGAAATGGCTGCGGTTACCCCTAATTTAACAATTGAGGCTGTTCCTGAGAAAATCCTTGAGCAGGTCAACTCTTCGGATACCAATAAGGTAAACGAAGAAGATGTCCCAAATACTCTAAGGGAATCAAAAAATACTTCACAGAATGATGACGCCGCACCAAAACCCACTCGTAATCGTCGAGGCCGCCCTCGCAAGAACGAAGTCGATTCAGGCACGTCAGAAACAATTTCAACAGAGGCCCCAGTGCAGTCAGCTAATTCTCCAGAGATAGCTCCGACGGACATTCCTGTTGTTGATGAAGAAGTCTTAGAGCCGACTAAAAAGCCAGCCCGCAGAGGACGAAAGCCAAAAATAAAGGTAGAAGAGACATCCAATGAAGAGCTACCCACAGAGCATAAAGTGTTAGCCGACGCCTCCATAGAAACGAGCGCAAAAAAGGAGCCTGGTGACATACCAGAATCTTTAGAAATATCGGGGAGCACTAGGGATGGAGAACTGGCAGAATCTATGCAGAAATCGGAGTCCAAAACAGAGAAAAGAATTAAGCCCCGTCGTGGACGTGGACGCAATACCCAGTCAGAGGCGGAACAACAGGCCGATATCTCGCTTCCGTCAGTATCAGATGTCAAAGCTAAATTATTAGAGGATACTCTGGCGACGGAAATACCTGAGACAATGATTACGGATGAAAAAACCAAGCGAGGGAGAGGACGTGGCCGACGTAACGCCCCAGCCAGCGATAGTTCGCCAACAAACTCGCCTGAAAATGAGTCGAAAGTAACAGTTGACGCTGCTCCACAAATGCAACTGACTGGAACCGAAGATAACCCACAAAAAGACTGAATCGTTAAAGCCGACCCAAGAGGGTCGGCTCGATTTGCAAACTAACGCCAAATTCGTCCTTCACAGCAACTCTAATCGTTCTGATTAGTGTTCGAAGGTCGTCAGCATCTCCATTCCCCGCATGCGTTAACACGAGCGCCTGGTCCTTATGTACCCCAAACTGACCAACAGAGAAACCTTTTAAGCCCAATTGATCAATCATCCAGCCAGCCGCTAATTTAACACCTCCGGTCTCTAGATAAGAGGGGATTTGCGGATGGGATTTGGAAACACGATCAGCAACTTCCTGACCAACTACCGGATTCTTGAAGAACGAACCAACATTCGGGAACACTTCAGGATCAGGCAATTTAGTGCGCCGAATAGCCATTACCGCCTTCGCCACATCCTCGGGTCGATCCTTAGACCCGTTGAAAGCGGCTATCCCCTCTTGAACCGCACCATAATCCACGATTGGTTTCGGTATCGTAGAAAGCAATAGACGAACCGACAGCACCATAAATCGGCCCGGATTATCCTTCAAAATTGAGTGCCGATAACCAAATTTCATTTGATCAGAATTTAATTCAACAACTGCTGATTCATCAAAGTCGTACAAGACAACACTTTCACAGAAATCTTTGAATTCAACGCCATAAGCACCAATATTCTGGAAAGGAGCGGCTCCGACCCAGCCAGGAATTAAGGCCAAATTTTCTAGCCCATACCAACCCTTCTTTAGCGTTGATATCACCACCTCATGCCACAAATGGCCGGCCCCAATCTCAAGCAATACTTGAGTTCCCTGGATTTTAGATAGCCAAGTTTTGATCTCAGGTCGGATGACTACCCCTTCAAATATAGGGTTGAGAATAACTAGATTACTTCCACCCCCTAAAATTAATCGTTCTTCACCCGCTATTTCAGGCATGGAAACTGAAACATTTTCGACTGATGATAGCTTTAGAATCCGGCCTGCCGAAAACGGCATTTTAAATGAATTAAAATTTTTCAAATCAAACACGAGTTGAGGCCATATGTTGCCGAACGAGCATTAGATCTTGCTCAGTATCGACCCCGGGAGGAATCGACACTTCGGTTACATCCACATGAATCCGACGATCATGCTCCAATGCTCGCAACTGTTCAAGATGCTCGGATTGTTCAAGCAGCGTAGGCGACCACCTCGAGAAGTCCCGAAGAAATCCAGCACGATAAGCATATATCCCGATGTGACGATAGTGCCGAGCCTCTGATTGCTCTGAACATTTTGGTATTATAGCTCTCGAAAAATACAAGGCACGTCCACTTTTGCTGAAAACAACTTTTACCTGGCTTGGATCCAGCGCGTCATGATACATCTTGAACGGCTCACACAATGTTGCTATTGCTGCTTTTGGCTGGTTTGACAGGGAAACGGCCACTTGGTTAATGGCAATCGCTGGGATTAAGGGTTCGTCCCCTTGCACATTAACTACGATCGCGTCGTCCGGTAACTTAAGCTTCGCGGCAACCTCTGCTAGCCGGTCCGTCCCGGTTAGATGGTCAACATCCGTCATCAAACAATTCCCTCCGAACGATTGAATTGCATCCATAATACGTTGATCGTCCGTCGCGACAATCACAGTGCTCGCGTTGGATTCTATGGCTCGTTGATATACATGCCAGACCATCGGGCGGCCTTCAATTTCTAACAGTGGCTTACCCGGCAAACGGGTCGAGCCATATCGAGCAGGAATAACCGCAACGAAATTGGTCAATGCTCAGTACGCTCATCAGTAGTTAGAGTTCTCGCTTCATCTGCCAACATTACCGGAATATCATCTCTGATCGGATAAGCCAGACCATCTGCTCGGCACCAAATTTCTTGACTCTCTTCTCGAATATCCAACACACCCTTACATAAAGGACACACCAAAAGTGCTTTTATGCTCGAAGATAAACTCATTTTATACCCCACTCTTTCAATCGCGTGATTAACCAATTTTCGAACTCAGCTTGCTGACTCTCCAACACAACCACCCAAAAAGCTTCCGTCACTACCTGCAATAATTTAACAGCGTCTTTCTCAGTCGTGATCAAATTCACGATCCCTTTCAGGTCATCTTTCACATAGCGGTGGTGGTCGGGATATGCATGCCGGGTGATCAATAATCCAGCCTGATCAAGCCCATCAAAAAACCTCGCCGGTGTTGCTATTCCAGCAACCGCATTAAATTCGCCGTACGACGGCAGCGTATGCAGCGAAATCCGCATATCCGGATCATCTGACCGATAAGCGTAAGCTAGCCGGCTCACCGATCCAAAAACTGGTACTGCGGTCTCAATTCCCATGTCCTGCAACATTTCTTTTGGGTAGTCTGTACCTGTAATAACAATTGCATCCATATGCTCAAGCATTATCAAAGGTTCACGAAGGGGTCCGAAAGGCAACTCTAAGCCATTACCGATTCCCTGATCCTTATTAAAGACGCATACCGAGACGTCGCGCCATAGACTACTATTTTGAAGGCCATCGTCAGATAAAACAACATCTACAGAGTGATGAAAAATTAAACGAGCCACTGCTCTAGCTC
>JAOLBK010000022.1 GCA_028339155.1 Litorivicinus sp. | reverse complement strand
CTCTGTTACGAGAGCTTGCTCACGCTGCTCAGTTTGGCGTGCCCTTACAACCTCCGGCTCAGGTGCGATTGTGTTTGCTTGAATATCAACAGATAGCTCAAGATTTTGTACTTGAGGATCGTCATCGCGAAGGCGCTGAAGATCATAATCTGGCGTTTCCAAGTTTGGATTTGGGATGATCAATACCCGCACTTTCTGTCGGCGCTGAATCATTTCTAGTTGCTGTCGTTTCTCGTTTAAAAGAAAAGTACCAACAGAAATCGGTACTTGAACGCGGACTTCTCCGGTCTTCTCTTTAACTGCTTCATCTTCGATTAAACGTAAAATCTGTAATGCTAATGACTGAACATCGCGAATGCTTCCTTGACCATGGCACCGAGGACAAACTACGCCAGAGGTCTCACCCAGAGAAGGACGTAATCGCTGACGACTCATTTCTAAGAGGCCAAATCGAGAGATTCGTCCGACCTGGACACGGGCGCGATCTGGTTTTAGAGCATCTTTTAGTCGATTTTCGACAGCCTTCTGATTTTTATTGGCTGACATATCAATAAAGTCGATTACAACTAAACCACCCATGTCGCGTAGACGAAGCTGGCGAGCAATCTCATCAGCTGCCTCCAAGTTAGTTTGCAAAGCAGTTTCTTCGATGTCGCTTCCTTTAGTCGCTCGGGCAGAGTTGATGTCAATCGATACGAGAGCTTCGGTTGGGTCGATCACCATCACGCCACCTGATGGGAGTCGGACCTCACGTTGAAATGCCGATTCGATTTGGCCTTCGATTTGAAAGCGATTGAATAGTGGTGTTTCGTCGTTGTAATACTTTACTTTACTTGCAAAGGATGGCATGACTTGCTGAATAAGATCAGTTACTTTTTCAAAGATTTCGGCGCTATCGACGAGTACTTCGTTAATGTCGGCACGAAGATGGTCTCGGATAGCCCGCACGATGACGTTTGATTCTTGATATATTAAAAAAGGCGCAACACCAGAAAGACCAGCTTTTTTGATGGCTTGCCACGCGGTATCTAAATAATCGAGGTCCCATTGAATTTCTTCAGCTGTTCGCCCCACACCTGCGGTGCGGATAATGACACCAGATCCTGGCTCAATATTAAGTTTTGATAGCGTTTCTTTCAATTCGGCACGCTCATCACCTTCGATCCGCCGAGAAATTCCGCCCGCGTCTGGATTGTTAGGCATCAAAACAAGGTAGCGGCCGGCTAGGGAAATGTAAGTCGTTAGTGCGGCACCCTTGGTACCTCGCTCTTCTTTTTCCACTTGAACGATAAGTTCTTGGCCTTCCTTTAACAGCTTTTCGATTCGTGGTTTTTCATTTTCCGCAGGACTGTTGTAAAAATAATCTGGCGAAATTTCTTTTAAGGAGAGGAATCCATGGCGGTCACTACCGAAATCAACAAAAGCTGCTTCGAGACTTGGTTCAATGCGTGAGATTCGGGCACGATAAATGTTGCCCTTTTTCTGCTCCCGATCAGAGGATTCTATATCGAGATCATACAAATTCTGACCGTCGACCATTGCAACGCGGATTTCTTCCGCCTGCAAAGCATTTATTAATATACGTTTCATTGTGGTGGCAACCTTTAAGAGTTTGATCGCCACGATCTCAGAGGACTAGTAATACTAGCCGAGGCCCAGGCCAAAACCAGGGCGACAAATCATCTTTACAAAGGCTCGACCGGCTAACCGGGAGCCCGGAATTTTTAGTTACTGCAGGTATTTCCTGCCGACACATTGATGTGTTTGTCCCAGCAAAGCTGGCCCGCCAAGACCGGGCGGGTGTTTCATTTCCCCGGACGTTTTCCGGAGTTCGTTAGTATTAGCAAGGAGTCTTGACTCAACCCGCTACAAGTTAGAGCATAACAGTGGAGGCCTTCCTCGGCAATGCAACACGGAGAAGTGAATGGAAATGGGGGTCCAATGGTTGACTGTTGAGGAATCCAAAGACGGTCAGCGGCTCGATAATTTTTTGTCGACTCTGCTAAAAGGTCTCCCGAAAGGGCGGATTTACAAGATGATCCGCACTGGTGAAGTCAGAATCAACAAAGGTCGTTGTAAACCTGATTCTCGTATAAGTACTGGTGATACTATTCGAATTCCGCCAGTAGTACTGGCAAAGCCTGCTGAACAGTTCGCCCATCGTGGTATTCAAATAAAGCTTGCCGCCGCACTAATTTACGAAGATGAGGACTTGCTGGTACTAAATAAGCCGCAAGGTCTGGCGGTGCATGGTGGTTCTGGATTATCCACTGGATTAATTGAGCAGTTGCGCTTGGCGCGTCCCGAGGAAAAGTTTTTAGAATTGGTGCATCGATTGGACCGCGAGACTAGTGGCTGTCTTTTAGTAGCGCGCAGACCTTCTGCGTTGCGTCGTCTTCACAAACAGCTTCGTGATCGTGATAAGGATCTGCAGAAGCGCTATCTCGCCCTTGTGGCAGGAAAATGGCCGCGATATCTTGCAGATATAAAGGCCCCCTTGGAGAGGGTTGAGCGAGGCGGGGAACGATTTGTGCAGGTTTCAGAGCGTGGTAAGCCATCGCAAACCAAGGTTCGTGTTTTGGAGGTTCTTAATGGTTGCACACTGATAGAAGTAGAGCCGGTGACCGGCCGGACGCATCAAATCCGAGCGCATACGGCCTATCATCGTCATGCGGTGCTTGGCGATCTAAAATATCAGCATGACGATGAACGCGAGCAATGGAAGCAGCGTGGAGTTGCTGGACTCTGTCTTCACAGTCGTTCAATTGAGTTTGAAGCTGCGACAGGTCATCAAGTGACGATCGTGGCGCCTGTGCCTGATCCGATTAAGCAAATGCTTTGCGGCGCAAAGTTTGACCCTGAAATTTACTGAAGGAATGAATAAGCTATGAGCGAAGAGAGCTGGACTGAGGAGTCTCGCGAGGCATTAATGAAGAGTCAGAAGATTCCGATCGACAAGGAACTCTGGAGTGTTTTGGAACGCACTCTTAATCATGCCTCGGTAGAGCAGCGACGTAGTCGGCGATGGGGTATTTTCTTTAAGACCGTGACCCTTGGGTACGTTATTGGTTTGACCCTTTTGTTCACGAGCAAAACTGATTTTTCCACACAAAATTTGGCCCCGTTTGCGCACACGGCTGTCATACCCATCGAGGGTGTTATAGCGGCAGGAGAAGCTGCTAATGCATACGATCTCCAGAGAAATCTAGAAGACGCTTTTGAGGCGCCAGGTTCTCGTGGAATCTTACTTGAGATAAATTCGCCTGGCGGGAGTCCGGTTCAGGCCGAATATGTCTATCAAGCATTACTTGATCTGAAAGCCAGTTATCCAAATAAGCCGGTCCATGCTGTAATTGGAGATATTGGGGCTAGCGGTGCTTACTATATTGCTGCAGCTGCAGACACCATTCATGCTTCACCGGCATCGATTGTTGGGTCTATTGGTGTTGTTTCTTCGGGTTTTGGCTTTTCAGATTTGATGGAAAAGATGGGAGTGGAGCGACGTATGATTATTGCGGGCAAAAATAAGGCTATGCTAGATCCCTTTTCACCTGAGTCCCTTGCGGACAGAGCGCATATGCAAACACTCATTGATGCTACTCATCGACAATTTATTGAAAGGGTGAATGAGGGGCGGGGCGATCGCTTGAATCAAGGTGATGATGACTTGTTTGATGGGCGAGTTTGGAATGGGGAGCAGGCTCTGGAATTTGGGCTTGTAGATTCATTAGCAGGCCCACTTGAGGTGGCTCGAGAATGGATTGGCGCAGAAAGACGCATTTATTATACGACAGAAGAGCCATTAGTTAATCAGATCAGTCGGGAATTAGGCTTTGGTGTGGGCACTGCTTTTTCGTGGATCGGCCGTCAAGGGATTTGGAATTCTAGTTCTCTAAGCCACTGACTCACTTTAACGAGGGGAAGCCCCTCGAGTGCTGTTGGATCGAGACTCAAAATCTCATTAAATAGACTGATCCCAAGTTTTTCTACCTTGAAACTACCAGCGCAGTCGAGCGGCTGCTCAGTTGCCACGTAGCGAATAATTTCGGATTGAGAAAGACATCTCATTCGAACGGTCACAGTTTCAGTATGCAGTTTAGGATCGGCATTCGGGGTGTAGAGGTAAATCGATGTATGAAATAAAACACGCTGCCCTGACAGTTTCGTTAGCATTTTCAGGGCATTTGCCTCGGTGCCAGGTTTTTCAAGAAAAAGATCTCCTATCCCGGCGCTTTGATCGGCTGCTAAAATGATGTGATCGCAATATTGAGCCTTCAAAGCCATTGCCTTGGTTGTTGCTAGGCGTCTAGATAGTGCTCGAGCTTGCTCATTTTCGAAGGGGGTTTCGTCGATGTGCGGTGCGCAGCTTTCGAATGTAATTCCGAGCCGACTAAGTAAACTGATTTTGTAATCACTCT
>JAOLBK010000021.1 GCA_028339155.1 Litorivicinus sp. | reverse complement strand
ATGACGTGGCGTACGATGCACACATAAACGATTCACATCAAGTTCACGCATCTTGGCGCGTCCTCTGCGAGCACGACGTAACCGAGATTGCTTCTTATCCATCATATCGGTTCTCCTTACTTCTTCTTCGCTTCTTTACGACGAACATACTCGTCTGAATACCGCACGCCTTTACCTTTATATGGCTCAGGTGGACGAAACGCACGAATCTCTGCGGCTACTTGCCCTAACAATTGCTTATCGGCAGATTTCAGCAAAATCTCTGTCTGAGTCGGTGTTTCCCCCGAAACACCCACGGGCAGCGAATAAACCACCGGATGCGAAAATCCAAGTGTCAGATTAATTACCTGACCTTGAGCCTGCGCACGATAACCGACACCGATTAACGTCAACCTTTTCTCAAAGCCTGTGGTAACACCGCTGACCATATTATTAATAATAGAACGAGCCGTCCCAGCCTGTGCCCAGCCATTTGAGGCACCATCTTTTGGTTGGAACGTTAGAGCATTTTCAATTTGTGAAATTACAACAGCGTCATTCATGGAAAATGACAACGTGCCATTTTTTCCATTCACCGTAACGTCCTGACCAAGAATTTTAATATCAACTCCAGTCGGAACTTCAATCGGAGCTTTTGCGATACGAGACATTACTTACTCCTTAGAATACGGTGCAAAGCACTTCGCCACCGATACCGGCTTTACGTGCTTGGCGATCTGTCATAAGACCTTTCGATGTCGAAATAATGGCAACTCCGAGGCCGCTTTGAACTTTCGGCAGCGCGTCCTTACCTTTATAACGACGCAATCCAGGACGGCTGGAACGTTTGATTTCCCGAATCACCGGACGACCCTCGTGATATCGCAGCTCAACAGTAAGCGCAGCTTTTACACCACTTTCTTCCACATTAAAGCTACCAACAAACCCTTCGTCAGCGAGTACCCGAGCTAACGCCACCTTCGTCTTCGAAGACGGCATTTTTACAGCAGTCTTACCTGCCATCTGCCCGTTGCGGATACGAGTTAACATATCCGCCAAAGTATCTTGCATGCTCATTAAATAATAACTCCCTACCAGCTAGCCTTCTTAAGACCAGGAACCTCACCACGCATCATCGTTTCACGCAGTTTGATCCTCGAAAGGCCAAACTTACGGTATACCGCGTGTGGGCGCCCAGTGATACGACAACGCCGTTGTAGCCGAACCGGGGAAGAATCTCGCGGCAACTTTTGTAACTTCTGTTGCGCCTCCCACAAATCTTCGGCCGACGTTTTCGGATTGGCGACTACCGCATTCAATGCAGCCCGTTTTACCGCAAACTTAGCGACTGCCTTTTGACGCTTCAACTCTCGCTCTTTCATTGACTTTTTTGCCACTAGACGCCCCTTAGTTACGGAATGGGAAGTGGAACGCCTTCAAAAGCGCCCTTCCTTCCTCGTCAGATTTCGCCGATGTTGTGATCGTGATATCCATACCACGCATCGAATCTACCTTGTCATAATCGATTTCGGGAAACATGATCTGCTCACGAACACCCATTGAGTAATTCCCTCGGCCGTCAAAAGATTTCCCGTTTAGACCCCGGAAATCACGAATTCGAGGGATCGCAATAGCAACCAATCGATCCAAAAATTCCCACATATGTTCACCACGTAATGTCACTTTGCAACCGATCGGCCATCCATCACGAATCTTAAAGCCAGCAATTGACTTACGTGCTTTTGTCACGACAGGCTTTTGCCCTGCTATGGCGGTCATGTCACGCACGGCATGTTCGATCTGCTTTTTATCCGCGACCGCTTCACCCACACCCATATTCAGCGTGATCTTCTGCACACGCGGTACTTGCATAACATTTTTGTACTCAAACTCTTCTATGAGTTTAGGAACAACTTGTTCTCTATAGACTGTTTGTAGTCTCGCCATGGCTTATATCTCGCTCCTAGGCGCAGGGGTTTTATTAAACCCCAACTTCCTTATTTGTTGACCTAAATATGCGGCTCTTAGTGCCGTCCTCATTTACTCGAAAACCAACCCGTTCAGGTTTATCACTCTCAGGATTGAACAGTGCAATATTTGAAATATGAAGCGCCGCCTCTTTTTCAATAATTCCACCCTGCTGTCCTAGTATAGGGTTTGGTTTTGTATGCTTTTTAACTAGGTTAATACCCGCCACTAACACACGGCCGTCTGGGCGCACCGCCAATACTTTGCCGCGACGGCCTTTGTCTTTACCAGTGATAACCACAACGTCATCATCCCGACGAATCTTTGCTGCCATCGTAACTCTCCTTACAACACTTCAGGCGCGAGCGAGACGATCTTCATGAACCTCTCGTTACGCAATTCCCGTGTAACTGGTCCAAAAATACGCGTACCAATTGGCGCCAAATTTGCATTTAATAAAACAGCCGCATTGGTATCAAACTTAATCAACGACCCATCTTGGCGACGAACACCACTCCGAGTGCGTACAACTACAGCATTCATGACCTGGCCTTTTTTTACCTTGCCACGAGGAATCGCTTCTTTCACAGTGACCTTAATAATATCCCCAATTCGGGCATAACGACGTTTAGAACCGCCCAGAACCTTAATACACATCACCCGACGAGCACCCGAGTTATCAGCCACTTCAAGCATACTTTCAGTTTGAATCATGACTCTCTCCCATTAAACCTGTGACGCATGGACAGTCACTTCAACGAGACGAAACGCTTTCGACTTTGAAAGCGGACGACACTCAGAAATGATAACTGCATCGCCAATCTGACATTCGTTCTTTTCATCATGCGCTGAAATCTTCGACGAACGCTTGATGTACTTACCGTAAACCGGATGCTTCTCAAAGCGCTCCACTAAAACACTGATCGTTTTGTCACCCTTATTGGATACCACTCGGCCAGTCAGCGTCCGTGTTAATTTTTTTTCTTCACTCACGCCACCACCTCCTTCTCAGCAGTAATTTTTTCCACAATAATCGTTTTCACACGCGCAATACCATGACGAAGCTGACCCAATAAATGAGTCTGCGCAAGTTGGCCAGTGGCACTTGCCATATTCAGGTTAAACTGTTCACGACGAAGCCTTAAAAGCTCCTCGTTCAATTCAGCCACGTTCTTTTCACGTAACTCAGCTACTTTCATCACATTACCGTCCGACTGACAAAGGTGGTCTTAAATGGAAGCTTAGCGGCCGCGAGGACAAATGCCTCCCTTGCTACGTCTTCAGGAACACCTTCAATTTCAAACAAAACACGACCCGGCTGAATCTGACACACCCAGTACTCAACCGATCCTTTACCCTTACCCTGACGCACTTCTAGAGGCTTCTGCGTAATTGGCTTATCCGGGAATACCCGTATCCATAGTTTTCCTCCACGTTTGACGCGTCGAGTAATTGTTCTACGACCGGCTTCAATCTGCCGAGCTGTCATCCGCCCCCGCGATATCGCCTTTAACGCAAACTCACCAAAGCTAACCTTCGAACCGCGTTCTGCTAACCCACGATTTCGGCCCTTTTGCATCTTGCGGAATTTCGTCCGTTTCGGTTGCAACATTATGTTCTTTCCTTAGCCCTTAGCGCGCTGTCTTCGCGCGCTGCTGATCGCGTTGCGCACGGACTGTATCGATTCCACCCAAGATCTCGCCTTTAAAGATCCATACCTTGACACCGATAACCCCATAGGTCGTATGCGCCTCATAGGGCGAGTAATCAATATCTGCACGTAATGTATGCAATGGAACTCGGCCTTCGCGATACCATTCTGTCCGCGCAATTTCAGCGCCGCCTAAACGACCAGATACCTGAACTCGAATTCCCTGCGCACCGGCTCGCATCGCATTCTGCACGGCCCGTTTCATCGCACGACGAAACATCACTCGACGCTCCAATTGCTGCGCGATGTTCTGACCAACTAAACGAGCATCGAGCTCCGGCTTGCGAATTTCTTCAATATTAATCTGAACAGGGATTCCCATCATTTTAGCCAACTCTTTACGGAGCGCCTCAACGTCTTCACCCTTTTTGCCGATTACAATCCCGGGACGCGCCGTCTGTATTGTCACCCGCGCATTACGCGCCGGCCGCTCAATGTAAATCTTTGAGATCTGCGCATTTTTTAATTTTACATCCAGGTACTCACGCACCTTAATGTCATCGAACAATTTATCTGCATAATCACCACGCTCGGCATACCATACCGATAAGTGATCCTTGGTAATCCCGAGGCGAATGCCAGTCGGGTGAACTTTCTGACCCATAATGCCCCCTCAGGCTTGACCAACTTTGACAGTTATATGGCAAGACCGCTTAAAAATGCGATCTGCACGACCTTTCGCACGTGGGCGAATTCGCTTCATCGTCGTGCCTTCATCAACAAATACAGTAGTAACTTTCAATTCGTCCACATCTGCGCCTTCGTTGTGTTCAGCATTCGCTATCGCACTTTCAAGAACCTTCTTAACTATGCGAGCCGCTTTCCTGGTAGAGAAGCCCAAAGTATTTAACGCTTCCCCAACATGCTTGCCCCGAATTTGGTCTGCAATTAAACGCGCCTTCTGAGCGGAAAGCCGAGCGCCTTTTAATCGTGCCTGCACTTCATTCATGGCTACACCTGATCCTTAACGCTTTGACTTTTTGTCGGCTGTATGCCCACGGTAGTTTCGCGTCACCGCGAACTCACCCAATTTATGCCCAACCATATCTTCACTGACCATAACGGGCACATGTTGCTTCCCGTTATGAACCGCGATAGTCAGACCCACCATAATTGGAAGAATCATCGAACGGCGCGACCAAGTTTTAATTGGACGACGATCATTTGCCTCAGCTGCTGTCTCGACCTTTTTTAAAAGGTGGAGATCAACGAATGGACCTTTTTTCAAAGAACGTGGCATTTATCTATCTCCTTACTTCGTACGACGGCGCAAAATCATTTTGTCAGTACGCTTGTTCTTACGAGTCTTGTATCCCTTTGTAGGCATACCCCATGGCGATACGGGATGACGACCACCGGATGTTCTTCCCTCACCACCGCCATGCGGGTGATCAACAGGATTCATCACAACACCACGAACAGTTGGCCTAACGCCTCTCCACCGAGTTGCTCCAGCCTTCCCCAATCGGCGCAAGCTGTGCTCGCCGTTTGATACTTCACCTAAAGTTGCTCGGCACTCCGACAAAACCTTACGCATCTCACCTGATCGCAACCGAAGTGTTGCGTGCCGGCCCTCTCTTGCCACAAGTTGCACAGAAGTTCCAGCAGATCTGGCTATTTGCGCTCCCTTTCCTGGCTTAAGTTCAACACAATGGATAATTGAACCGACCGGAATATTTCGAATCGGCAGGCAACTTCCCGCCTTAATAGGTGCGTCTTCGCCTGAACGAATAGGGTCATCGGCAGAAATACCTTTTGGTGCGATAATGTAACGCCGCTCACCGTCAGCGTATAAAACCAAAGCGATATTAGCAGAGCGATTTGGATCATATTCCAAACGCTCTACCTTTCCTGGAATCCCATCTTTATTACGCTTGAAGTCAATTAGGCGATAGTGCTGCTTGTGCCCACCACCAATATGACGCGTCGTAATTCGACCATCATTGTTACGACCGCCCGTCTTTGACTTCTTTTCCAACAACGGAGCATAAGG
>JAOLBK010000020.1 GCA_028339155.1 Litorivicinus sp. | reverse complement strand
AAAATTGGGAGGATCCTGATGTGGCTGCTTGAAGTAGCGCTTCTTGGTGCAGCCGACGTTTTAATATTGGTAGGCAGTAGAGATGCGGTCGAATACCTCCTGAAAGCATGTCGTTACGATCGTAGATAAGGTGATGCGCTGTAATCGTCGCGCCCATTCCTGAATGTTCTCGAACAAAGTCTACTGATTCTTTCGTGGTGATGTGCTCAAGCACAATTTTGAGTTCAGGTACTCTTTTCATTAACGGATGAAGAATTTGTTCCAAAAACACTGCTTCTCGGTCAAAGATATCGACGGAGGGGTCGGTAACTTCTCCATGAACCAGGAGTGGAACTTTGTATTCACTCATGGCTTCAAGTGTTGCCATAACGCCATCTAGATTCACAATTCCGGCGTCAGAGTTAGTGGTCGCGCCCAAGCGTATTTAGAAAATCCACCCGATTAACGATTCATCCTATTATCGATCAGTTCATCCACGACTGATGGATCAGCCAATGTTGACGTGTCTCCAAGTGCACCATAATCATTTGCCGCTATCTTCCTAAGAATTCGCCGCATAATTTTGCCAGAACGTGTTTTTGGAAGACCTGGCGCCCACTGAATCAAATCAGGTGATGCAATCGGCCCAATTTCAGAACGTACGTGATTACGAAGTGCCACTCGCAATTCCTCGGTAGGCTCAAAACCATCCTGCAAAGTCACATACACATAAATTCCCTCACCCTTAATCTTGTGCGGATAACCAACTACCGCGGCCTCTGCCACAGCCATATGCGACACCATGGCTGATTCAATTTCAGCTGTTCCCATTCTGTGCCCTGATACATTCAATACATCGTCTACGCGACCGGTAATCCAATAATAACCATCTTCATCGCGACGAGCCCCGTCGCCTGTGAAGTAAAGGTTCGCAAAGGTTGAAAAATATGTTTGTTCAAAGCGCCCATGATCTCCCCAGCAGCTACGCCCTTGAGCCGGCCATGAATCAAGAATGACTAAATTACCCTCGGCTACTCCGTCAAGAATATTTCCGTCACTATCTACAATTCCTGGTTGCACACCGAAGAATGGCCGAGCCGCAGACCCTGGCTTTGCTGAGGTTGCACCAGGCAAAGGCACAATCATTACGCCACCCGTCTCTGTCTGCCACCAGGTGTCAACAATTGGGCAATTATCATTTCCTACAATCTTAGAGTACCACTCCCAGGCCTCTGGATTGATAGGCTCCCCAACCGAGCCAAGAATGCGAAGTGATGACAAATCTGAGTCGCCTAAAACCCCTGGGCCTTTCGCCATAAGAGCGCGGATTGCCGTCGGTGCAGTGTAGAACTGGTTAACCTTATGCTTCTCAATCACACGGCCGAAGCGTGAAACATCCGGGTAGGTCGGCACTCCTTCGAACATGAGTGTTACCGCACCATTGGCAAGTGGACCGTATACAATATAAGAATGCCCAGTAATCCAACCCACATCTGCCGTACACCAATATACGTCACCGTCTTTGTAGTCAAAGACATACTGATGGGTGAGCGACGCGTAGACTAAATAACCTCCAGTAGTGTGCTTGAGGCCCTTCGGTTTACCGGTAGATCCAGATGTATAAAGAATGAATAGCGGGTCTTCGGCATTCATCGGTTCGGGCACACAATTGGCAGGCTGGCCAGCACAGATATCGTGATACCAAACATCCTTGCCAAGCATCGGAACATTACCGCCTGTACATTTCACCACAACAACTCTCTCAACTGCCCGGCAAGCATCAAGCTCCATTGCCCTATCAACATTGGCTTTCAGTGGCACAGTCTTACCACCACGACGACCCTCATCCGCAGTGATAATCATTTTCGAATCCGATTCCTCAACACGTACAGCTAGAGCATCGGGGGAGAAACCACCAAAAACGATTGAGTGAACGGCTCCCACACGAGCGCAAGCAAGCATGGCCACTGCTGCTTCAGGAATCATCGGCATGTAAAGGGTCACGACGTCACCCTTTGCAATACCCTGGTCTCGAAGTGCGTTCGCTAAACAGCACACACGCTCATATAAATCGCGATAAGTGATGTGCTCGTCGGATTCTGGATCATCACCTTCCCAGATAATGGCGGTCTGATCCCCTCGACTCTGGAGGTGACGATCCAGACAATTGACCGCCACGTTCAATACCCCGTCTTCGTACCAACGAATATCCACCTTACCTAACGCAAACGACGTATCTTTTATACGTGTCGGAAAGGTCATCCACTCCAGGCGCTTGGCTTGCTCTTTCCAAAACAGATCAGAATGTTCAATAGACTGCTTATACATAGCGAAGTAATCATCTTCGTTTACCCAAGCGTCTGCTGCGATCTCCGGTTTTACGAGATACAGATTGGAATCAGTCATGGATACTCCTTCCCAAATTAAACTTATGGCCTAAAGTGTCACGGATCTTATAGATGCGCCCTATACGACGATCGTCGCGATTACATAGTAAGCAATGAATCCAATCAAAGAATCGAACGAATTTTTTCGATCATTGCTGAAATATCGGTATCCATTGCAAATAAAGCCATCAATTGCGCTTCTCGATTAACAACATAAATTCGTGAGATATGATCAACTAAATAATTAGTCTCATCATCACCAACTTTCTTCGCATATACCTGATATTGAGCCATCACTCGGCGAACCGATCCCTCGTCACCTGTCATCCCAATCAAATCGGAATCAAATGCACGAACATACGCCGTAACGGCATCAACCGTGTCTCGCTTTGGATCTACGGTTACAAAAATACCTTTTACCCGGCTCCCATCGCTGTCCAAACCCTTTATCACTTGAACCATCCGTGCAAGTTCAGTAGGGCAAACATCGGGACAATATGTATACCCGAAATAAATCAGGAATACATCACGATCAATGGTTTTTGTATCGACAATGCCTGACACCGTCTGCAGCGCAAAATGTCCACCTATTTGAACACCTGGCATACCTTGATTCTCAGTCCCTGTCAGATTTCTAACAAAGGGCCAAGCTACTAGGCCAGACAATAAAGCGGCGAGAATCAAAGGTGCATAACGTCCCACAAACGAATCCTATGTTTCAGCAATCTTGAGTAATTGAGCTGGCGGCAAGCGTCGAGCTTCTTTGGCCGACCAACGACCAATCGTACCCACAACGAGCCCATTAGTAATTGGCAAAAGGACCCAAATCATCCACAGACTTTGCCATTGCAAATTAAAAATATGAGTATAAACAAGCCACCCTAATAATTCAGTACCAGCGGCGGCCAACAATCCACTCAAAACTCCCAACGTCAAAAACTCTGCCCACTGCGACTGAGAAAGCAACCGATCAGAGCCCCCAAGAGTTCGTAAAATCGCAGATTCTTTACGCCGTTCGGGTAGTGATGTTTGGACACTAGCAGCCAAGACCAACACGCCGCCAACTACGACAAAATAAAGAACTACGGTAACTGCCTGAGAGACCCGATCTAAAATTCCGCGAACCTGATTTAAAATTGCATCCACCGACAGCAAAGTGACCTGGCGGAAACTGTTCGAAATAGCCACTGTGTCTGGAACGGGATCTCTTAAGCGAATGCTCGTCAGACTCGTGGACTCAAATGGACGCAATGTCTCTGGGGAAAATATCATAAAGAAATTGGGCAACATCGAGTCCCATTGAACAACACGCGTTCCAATCACTTTAGCCGAAATCAAATCAGGTCCAATTTGATAATTCAGTTGGTCTCCAAGTACTAAATTTAGTTTGTCGAATAACTTTGACTCGATTGTCACCAGACCGGGGGCATCGCCAGCCCGAAACCATCGACCACGGTCGATCCGATTATCGAGCCCGAGAGTCGACGCTTCCGTTAAACTAAGTTCCCTTCGAACAGACCCAGGTGCCTCCTCGCCTTTGAGGTGTTCCGACAAACGGATTCCATTAACTGTCTCAAGCCGGCCTCGAACAATCGGATACAGCGGCGCTAACTGACCACCGCGGGCCTTCACCAACTCCACAAATTCGGGCCCGTCTGCATCCGTAATATTTAAAACGAATGTGTTCGGAGCATCTTTTGGAACCTGAGCTTCCCAGGTCGTAATGAGATCAAATCGCACCAGAGAAACCATCGCAATCGCAAGTGCAGTCAGCGCAAAAGCCATCAGCTGCCCACCCGATGCTGCAGGATCTCGAATTAATTGCTGTATTCCAAACCGCCAGGCCGGCCCAAGATGCTCAAGTGGCCCAAGCGCCTTGATTACAAGACGGCCGATGATACTTACCAGAAAAAATAATAAGACAACTGCTAACAATACCCAAGCTGTTAAGCGCCAATCCTCACTGTAGAGGTATCCTAGCGCCGCAATTGAGCTCATAGCCATCCCATAACGTAAAAACCAGCTTGCGCCACCAACGGCATAATCCCGCTTAAATACTCTAATCGGTGGCACCCGCGATAGGGTTACTAGCGCAGGAGTCGCAAAACCAAATAAAATCACAAAACCTGTCAATAATCCCAGAAAAGCCGGATAAAAACTGGGCATTGGCAACGAGATTGTCAGCATGCCAGCAATTGTATCGACCAAAGCAAACTGAATTAGATAACCCAAAATAACGCCGAATAAGCTTGCTGCTGCGCCCAATATTGCAAGCTCCCAAGCAAAGATTCGCGTGGTCTCTCGTCCACTCAAACCAAACGTGCGGAATAAGGCGCTATCTCCAATATGGTCATTCGCCCATCGAGTCGCTGTCATCGCAATAGCAGCACCAGACAACAAAACAGTTAGTAATCCGGCAAGAGATAGATACGTTGTAGCCCGTTTTAGCGCACCACCGACCTCCGGACGACCATCGACAACACCACGAAGTCGCTGGCTAATATCTAACCTTGGTTCAACCCAGTCCCGAAAGGTGCTTGCACGATCACCTGCAAACAAAGTGATAAACCGGACTCGGCTACCTGGTTGAATCAACTCAGATGCGGCGAGATCCGCACGATTCATCAAAAGCCTCGGTGTTAATGAAACAAACGATCCGCCCCGGTCCGGCTCAAATATCAAGATCTGAGTAATCTCGAGCACAGTCTCGCCTACCGAGATTACATCACCCGTATTAAGGTCTAATTTAGCCGCTAATTGTGGATCAGCCCAGGCAGTCCCTGGTGCAGGAATCTCACGCACTGGATAACCGACGCCAGCTTTTTGATCAGAAATCTCAAGCTGGCCACGCAGTGGGTAATCTTGAGATACCATTTTCAAACCACTCAGCTCAAATCGACCACCAAAACCAACTACAGAAGGGAATTCGATGGTTTCAGTATGTTCTAGCCCAAGGGATTCGGCTTTTTTAAGCCATGGCACATCAGGCGGCCTAGGCCCGATGAGCTTTAAGTCTCCGCCAAGGAGTGTTGCAGCATCTGCACGCATCGCTCGATCGATGCGATCAGTCAAGACGGCAGTCGTTGTCATCGCTGCAACCGACACCAGCAAGGCAACTGCAAGCAAAGTTAGTTGTCCGCTCGAGAATTCACGGACGAGAAGGCGCCATGCGATCATGCCGAAACCTCGAGTAATTGACCATTTTCAAGCTCAAGGATTCGCTGGCAACGCGCAGCTAATTGCTCGTCATGAGTCACTAAAACCAGTGTTGCGCCTGTTTCCGCGTTAAGTTCAAACAATAAGTCATTAACGGCTTGGCCCGTGCGTCTGTCGAGGTTTCCGGTTGGTTCATCC
>JAOLBK010000002.1 GCA_028339155.1 Litorivicinus sp. | reverse complement strand
TTCATGCAATTGAAGAGGGCGTAGGTGTAGCAATTCCGGAATTAAGAGATATTAATCGTCAACTTTCGATGGGTGAAGCTAAGGCGCGGCGCGCTAAAAAAGATATGGTCGAAGCAAACCTCAGACTCGTAATCTCAATCGCAAAAAAGTACACGAATCGAGGACTTCAATTTCTCGATCTAATTCAAGAAGGCAATATAGGCCTCATGAAAGCGGTAGATAAGTTTGAATATCGCCGTGGGTACAAGTTTTCGACATACGCAACCTGGTGGATCCGACAGGCAATAACTAGATCCATCGCCGACCAAGCGCGAACGATTAGAATTCCGGTCCACATGATTGAAACTATTAACAAGTTAAACCGTATTAGTCGCCAAATGTTGCAGGAGATGGGAAGAGAACCCTCACCAGAGGAGCTTGGCGAGCGTATGGAAATGCCCGAAGATAAGGTGCGCAAAGTACTAAAAATCGCTAAAGAGCCAATCTCAATGGAGACACCCATCGGTGACGACGAAGACAGCTCACTCGGTGATTTTATCGAAGATACAACCATCTCGTCTCCGGTGAATGCCGCAACAGAAGAAGGCCTCACTGAATCCACACGACAAGTTCTGGCGAGTCTCACCGCACGCGAAGCGAAAGTATTGCGAATGAGATTTGGAATCGACATGAACACTGACCACACACTTGAAGAGGTGGGCAAACAGTTTGATGTTACTAGGGAACGAATCAGGCAAATTGAGGCTAAAGCCTTACGCAAACTCAGGCACCCAAGTCGCTCAGATCATTTGCGCTCATTTTTAGATGAGTAAAAGCCGGTAACAGAAAAACTAAAGCCGGGATCAAAACCCGGCTTTCTTCATTACTTAGCAGTAAAGCTGTCCTTATAATTATCTCTGAGTAAATTCTTTTGTACTTTCCCCATGGTATTTCGTGGCAACGCATCATGCTGTAGCCAACGCCTTGGAACCTTAAAACCTGCCAATTTCTCACGACAAGCAGCCTCAAGAACGACCATATCTAGGGCTTTTTTGCCCACTAAAATAGCAACAATCCCTTCGCCAAAATCGGGGTGGGATACCCCAACCACAGCACTTTCCAAAACGTCTGGCTGGTCATTTAAAACATCTTCGATTTCTTTTGGATAAATATTCAAACCACCAGAGATGATGAGATCTTTGTCTCGACCCACGATCGATATATACCCATCCTCTGAGAGGATGGCCAAGTCACCAGTAATGAACCACTCGCCTTTAAATTCAGAGGCAGTTTTTTCAGGCAACTTCCAATAGCCACTAAATACATGCGGCCCTTTTACTTCGAGCGATCCTATTTCGCCCCCAGCTACCGAATAACCATCATCACCCATGACCCGAACGCTAACTCCTGGCAAATGTGGCCCGACGCTCCCAGCTCGGCGCTCACCAACAAGTGGATTCGAACAGCTCATACCAGTTTCAGTCATACCATAGCGCTCCAAAATTCGATGCCCTGTTCGCTCAAAAAAGGAATCAGACGTTTCTACCAGAAGAGGAGCAGATCCAGAAATATAGAGCCTCATTTGACTACTAGTTACACGGTTAAATCGATCATCAGAAAGGAGTCTCGTATAATATGTTGGGACCCCCATCATGACCGTTGTATCTGGCATGACCTCTAATACCAGCGTGGGATCAAACTTTGGAAGGAGGATAATAGGGCCGCCGTTTACCAATGCCAAATTGAGCCCTACAAATAATCCATGCACGTGAAATAGAGGCAATGCATGCAGTAAAGTATCCGCTTTTGAATAGGCCCATGCCTCCGTCAGCATTTCAGCATTAGCGATTAAATTACCATGACTGATCATTGCTCCTTTTGGCTTCCCAGTAGTTCCTGACGTATAGATGATTGAGGCTAAATCAGCCGCCTCTCGTGACACAACCTCCTCTACCGCGCGACCAGATAGTTTAAAATCATCAAATACATCTCGCAAAAAACCGAGGTCCCCATCCAGTGTCATAACCTTAAGCTGCTCATTGGCCGACTGCACTAAAGACTCAGCATGTTCTCTTCGCACCTGTGGACAAACATGCACTCGCGGCTCAGCATCAGTCAAAAAATATTCCACCTCGCTTTCCGTATACGCTGAGTTCAAAGGCAGGTAAACACCACCAATCCGAAGAACAGCCAAATATAACAAAACATTCATCCAGCCCTTTTCAACCTGCGCTGATACTCGGTCACCTGGCTCGACGCCGGCATCAATCAAAACAGCAGCCATGCAAGCAGTCTCCGCATCAAGCTCACTACCCGTCAGAGACCTCCCTCCCGGCACCGACAGTAGGATGCGATCTGATTGATTCAGGAATTGCAGCTGGATTAATGAGAATAGATTATGAGGCATGGGATAATTCCTTAAATTCCTAGCAGTGTTTTTTCAGCAGAAGCTGGACTTCTCTTGAGGTCGCTATCTGACTTTGTTCCATAAGTTGTTCATGGTTACCCACTATATGATCAAGCTCATAAAAGTAGTTCACCATAAAGCCAAAACTCTGCTCCAGTCCTCTTCGGCTGGTGTCAGAGTCAATATTAATTCGTCCTAGAGTAGCCCCGTTACCCAAATGGAATCGCGCTACCGAATCCCTGAGTCGAGACCCTTGCCAATCTGTTAAATACTTCGCCACTCGAGCCTTGGAAGTGTCCAGGTCAATGCCAGCTTCGAACTCATGAAGCCATTCCGGATGCTTCGATTCCACCCAGCGTCGCAAACCGGGAATCGGAGATAATGTTACAAATCGCTCAAGATTCGGCTGCTCGGACTGGAGCACAGAGACCACCTGTTTAATCAATAAGTTGCCAAAAGTCACTCCAGTTAAACCTGGCTGACAATTATTAATCGAATAAAAAACTGCAGTATCAGCATCTATGGGTGGTGCCGGTGGAGTGGCGAGAAGAGGCTCTATCGCGTTGGCCACGCCTCGGACCAAAGCTACCTCAACAAAAATCAACGGTTCGTCTGGAATAACCGGATGAAAATATCCGAAACACAACCGATCCTCGGCAAGTCTGCGGCGTAAATCATCCCAACCACGGATTTCATGGACTGACTCGTATTGAATCAATTTTTCTAAAATAGCTGCAGGCGTGTCCCAATTTATCTGTTCAAGCTTTAGAAAACCTTTATTAAACCAAGAAGTGAACAGATGAATAAAATCCTCATCTATCTGTCTAAGCTCTGGATAATCCGTCAAATATAATCGAAGTGTTTCACGCATCTTGATCAAGCACTGAAGACCGTGAGGCGCAGCATTGATACGCCGAAATAATTCTTGGCGCTTCGGCTCCGCGGCCTTATGCAATTGAGGAATCGAGTTATTGGATGTATCGTCTTGATAAGCTTTAATTGCCAAATCTAGCACTTCCTTATCCACGCCAAATTCAGCCAATAAGCGTTGAAAAAAAGCAATATACTGAGATTCTGGAAGATTCGTCCAAGAAATAACAACAGAACCCGCTAGTGCAAGTCCTGTTGCTTCACCGCGCCTTGAAATAACGGCATGACATTGTTCGATAAGGTCATTTAAAGGAATATCGGTGGATTTAAGGTCCAATATTTCCAAGGCCCGGTCCGTAACTTGCTGAATCCATTTTTTGATGCCATTGGACATATCAGTTCCTATCGCTCGAACAAAGCACCAACGCCAGGGATCGCAGTTGACAAGCCCAAGTGCTGCATCATTCGGTATGCAGTGGCCACGGATGCCGACAAGACCGGAATACCTGTCTTGTCCTGAAGCTTCTGAACTGACGGCAACGAGGGCATCTGAACACAAGCAGAGGCAACGAGAGTGTCTACATTCGACAAGTTCAGTCGATCAACCAAGTCGACTGGAGCCAGAGGATTTTGCCTTGCGACCTCAAGGTTGTCTGGGATTTCCAAACTAAGTGCATCGACAACCTCGAAACCTTCAGATTCAAGATAATCACACACTAGCTGCGTCAAGGGCTTTTGGTATGGGGTAATGAGAGCGATCTTTCTCGCTGACAACGAAGTAAGTCCATCTACCAAAGCACCTGCCGAGCTCACAACTGGACAATATTGGCCATTATCTGCGCATCGCCCCTCCAAACGCTTTTGACTCTCGCGATGGTAGCCAAGCCCCATCGACATGATAGCAACCAGGCAGGCGTAACCCATTACGTCAACAGCCGCATCCGAGAGTTCTAAGGCACAACGATCGCTGTCAGAGTCCATCGCCTTGAGCTCTTCTTGCGTTACTTTTTTCATACGCATGCGGCTCGAATGAAATGTAAAGCGCTCTGAGCAAATGGCTTCACGCATCCTAAAGATGGCTGGAACCTCTGTCTCCATTGTCACGTTTGAACTCGGAACAATTTGACCAATACGATAAGTGTTAGTCACGAAATCGCACTCCCCATAAGAATAGTCGGCAACCAAGTCGCGACATTTGGAAAGAGACATAAGATCAATATGGCAATGACCATACACGCCACATATGGCAACGACCCCTTTAATATCGTTTTAAGCGGAATTTCAGGAGCAATTCCGTTAATCACATAAAGGTTCAAACCAACAGGTGGTGAAATCAGACCAATCTCCATGTTAATTGTCAAAATAACTGCGAACCAGTAGGGATCAAATCCGGCGTTCAACACAATCGGCATGAGAATGGGTGCCGCCATCAAAATCACAGCGACTGGAGGCAAGAAAAATCCTGCTACCAAGAGAAAAATATTGATATAAAACATCAATACCCAACGATTAACCTCCAGCGTACCAATCCATTCAGCAATTGCCTGAGTAATAAAAAGGCTCGATAGCATGTACGAAAAAACACCTGCTGCTGCAATGATAAATAGGATCATTACAGACTCTTTTGTCGAGTCTCGTAACATTATCCAAATCTGCGAGAGATCAGTCATTCGATAAATGATGATTGCTAATCCGAGGCAAAGAAGTGCACCAACAGCAGCTGTCTCTGACGGTGTTGCGACACCACCATATAAAGCGAAGAGAACTCCGAGAATTACCAGAAGGAAGGGGATAACCCGCGGTAATACCTCAAATTTTTCTTTCCAACTAAATGTTCGACCAGACAGCACATCGATGCCTCCGGCACGCCATGTGGCATAAATAGACCAAGCCATAAAAAGCGACACAAGCATCAAACCGGGTAAAACACCCGCCAGAAATAAACGCCCAATCGAGGTTTCAGTGGCAATTCCATAAACAATCATCGTTACCGAGGGTGGGATAAGAATTCCTAAAGTACCGCCAGCAGCGATCGATCCCGCAGCAACCTCGTCAGGATAATTGCGTTTTCGCATTTCAGGAATTCCCATTTTCCCAATAGCAGCGCAAGTAGCCGGGGAAGATCCGGACATCGCAGCAAACAGAGCGCATGCACCCAAGTTAGATACAACGAGACCACCGGGAATACGAGTCAACCAGCGATCTAAAGCTTCATATAAGTCAGCTCCGGCTCGAGTAGACGCAATAGCGGAACCCATCAGAATAAACATGGGGATCGAGAGTAATGCGAAATTATCCAATTTTCCAAACAAGATCTCTGGAATCAATTCCAACGAGCGAAAGCCATCAAAAGCTAATAAGAATAAAGCTGAAACGACCAACAAACCGTTAGCCACAGCAATACCCGAGAACAAGATCAAAATAGTTACGACTGCAACGAGCGCACCTAACAGCAATGGATCCATCAGTGCGCTCCCACTTCAATAACAATCTTTTCAGCTGGGGTAAGCAATACATCAAGTAAATCAGCAAGAAGCTGAAGTGCGAATAATCCAAAACCGACTGGCATCGTCAGATAAGGAATCCATAAGGGAGGCCCCCAAACTGTTTCAGATGTCCAGCCACGGATGTACGACAAGTAGACTATTTCAGCGGAATAAAAAGTCATCACCGATAAAATCGTAATTGCCGCTAAGTAACTAACCATCATGAGCCCCTTCCGCGCAGGTGGCGGCAACATAATTGGCACCAATTCGACGCTCACGTGGCCCTTAAGCTTTTGGACATATGGCAATCCTAGAAGTGTTGCACTGACCATCATGTACACAACGGCCTCGGTATGCCATATCGTCGAGCCATTCAAAAAGTAACGAATGAAGATCATCTGACAGGTGATCAAAACCGAGATGACAATCATGGAGGCGGCGACCAAGCCCATTAACTGGGAGACGCCATTAACGGTCCGTATAAATACGTGCATTGCATTTATTCCTAGAAAAACCCGGCCAAAAGACCGGGTTTGGATCTGTTATTCGACCGCTAATGCAAGATCGAGGAAACGCTGTCCTTCTGGATAGCCAGCGACAAACTCTTTATAAGAAGTTTGCTTTGCAAGATCCCTCCACGCTTCAAACTCTGCCTTCGTCATTTCCTTAATCTGAACGCCAGCCTTTTTGAATACGCTCACGGACTGAGCATCTTCCTTCTTGGCTTCTTCCAAATAGAACTCTTCGGCTTTCTTGGCACCAGCTTTTAGAGCTTTTTGTTGCGCGCCATTGAGGCTTTCAAATTTTGACTTCGTCATCAAAAGTGGTTGATACATAAACCAAAGCGCCTGTTCAGCAGCCGGGGTATAGCATTTGACTTGCTCATAAATACGATAAGATACAAAAGATGACGATGACGTATTCGCCCCATCCAAAACGCCTGTCTGCATTGCATTATAAATTTCGGACGATGCCATTGAAGCAATTGATGCGCCAGCACCAGCCAATAACTGGTTAAACGATTTTCCTGCCGCGCGCATCTGCATGCCCTTCACATCTTTTGGGCTGGACATACACTTATCCTTGCCAGCAAATCCACCAGCCAAGTATCCGTGTACTAAAACCATCACATCATCACCAGCCATTTTTTCTTGGATAGCATCCATGAAAGGTGAATAATTTAAGCGCGCAGCATGGTCATGATTTTTGACGAGCCCCGGCATCAGAGTAAGATTGTAAGCAGGCTGCATGCCGCCTGCGTATGACAAAGGCAGAACAGTCATATCTAACTGGCCTCTGGATAATGGTTTGTACTGCTCCTTTGGTTTGAATAAAGACTTAGATGGAAAGATCTTAATCTCAAGATCAACATTTGCTGCTTTGACATGGTCAGCAACAATTTGTGCAACCTTGTGACGAACATCTTTTGTAGACCACTGATGAGACAGTCTAAGCTCAGCTGCATTCGCAACCGATCCAAGAAATGCAGTGCTTAAAGCGACTGCGAAAAGGGATTTTAATTTCATATCAGGCTCCTGCCGATTGTTATGAGTTATGACGGCGTGCATATTTATGTATGCTGTATTCAAATTATCGTATACGAAAAGAAGATGCAATGAAGAAGTTTGAAACATGAGTAGTCGAGCGGCAACACAAGTCTTTCAAATGGTGGAAGAGCAAATAGCTACCGGGCAACTAAAAGATGGAGAAAAATTAGACGAGGCCACACTGGCAGAGCGCTTTAACGTATCGAGAACACCAGTACGCGAGGCATTGTTGCAGCTAGTAGGATCTGGTCTTGCCAGACAAATTCCGAAACGAGGCTGCTTCGTTAAATCGCCTTCTCTCCGAGAAATGATTGAAATGTTTGAGGTAATGGCCGAATTGGAAGGCATGTGTGCTCGTCTCGCCGCTCGTAGAATGACTGAAGACCAGCTCAATTTATTAAAAAAAGCTAATGTAGGATGTGAACAAGCGATAACCGATGGAGACAGCGATCTTTACTACGATAAAAATGTGGACTTTCACGAATGTATTTATGATGCCTGCGGCAATCAGTTTTTAGCGAATGAAGCTCGTCGGCTTCGACGCAGACTACGATCATTTCGTCGCCTGCAGTTACGAGTGCGCGGTAGAATGTCACAGTCATTGTCCGAACACAGCGAAATTATCAATGCTATCGAAAACGGCCTGGCTGAACAGGCCGAAATTATTTCGCGCCAACACGTGATGATTCAAGGCGAGCGTTTTAACGACTTACTCGCCCACATGGAACCAACGCCTTAAATTCGGTACGTAATGACCCGTATATAAGGATAAATGCTCGAACATTTTAAATCTGAATAACGTGGCCAAATGCCCGATCAAGCATATCTTTAAAGTTCGCTTTATTTTCCAACCCAAGGCCTGGCGCCTGGGGCAAGCCGACATAGCTTTCCTCAAGCAATAATTCATCAGAGAATCCCCCGAATGGCTGAAAAACACCAGGGTATGACTCGTTCCCACCCAGACCAAGTCCAGCAGCAATATGGAGCGACATTTGATGCCCTCCATGAGGGACTACGCGACGCGATGACCAACCCTCTTCGCTCAAGACACTTAGTGTTCGGTAATATTCGACGAGTCCATACGACAGAGCGCAGTCAAACTGCAGGTAATCTCGATCAGAACGCATGCCACCATATCGAATTAAGTTTCTAGCATCCTGATGAGAAAAGAGATTTTCTCCTGTCGCTATTGGCCGCTGGTATGCTTGGGCCAGCGCAGCTTGAATCTCAAAATCAAGGGGGTCTGCGGCTTCTTCGTACCAAAATAGATCGTATTGCGCCATCGCATTAGCGTATTGAATGGTGGTACTTAAATCAAAACGCCCATTAGCATCAACACATAAATTTCCTGAGCCGACTACTTTGAGCGCAGCTTCTATTCGACGACAGTCCTCCGCCAAATCAGCGGCACCAATTTTCATCTTGCAGACTGTATAGCCAAGATCTAAGTAACCGCGAAATTCGTCTTGCAGGGCGTCGATATTTTTTCCGGGATAGTAATATCCACCCGCCGCATAGACCCACACTCGCTCATCCGGTACCCGACTGGCACGATCTGCTAACAGCTGGTATAAAGGCTTTTGCTCAATTTTAGCAACAGCATCCCACAGCGCCATATCCAAAACGCCAACAGCTACTGAGCGCTCCCCATGACCACCAGGCTTTTCATTGGCCATCATCAGATCCCAAGCTTTATGAGGATCAATTAGGCCATCATCATCAAGTAATGCCTCAGGCTCGGCTTCCAAGAGGCGCGGAATAAAACGCTCCCTTAAGATTCCAGATGCTGCGTAACGCCCATTCGAATTAAATCCAAAGCCCACAACCGCATGACCATTGCGGATAACATCAGTTTCAATGGCGACCACAGAGCACGTCATTTTAGAGAAATCGATGTACGCGTTTTGAATCGATGATGCGATGGATTCAACCGAATCATATATTGCAGTGATTTTCATTAAATACCTTCTTTACAATCATCAAACAGTTCATCAATTTCCCGCCCACAAAAAGTAAGCTGCTTAGAACCCAATTATTAATAGTCATTTAAAATCGATCATGTACACGCGTGGGGCTAAAATATTAAAAGCCATTATTTAAATCTAAATGGTATCGCCAGTCTGGACAACAACCCTGTTTAGTCGGTATTTTTTTGGCTACTATTAAGAATTGGAAGTATGTTCGGAACTTGTTTATGAAAGACGCTCTACCAAGCCTCACTGAAATCCCCTACTCCGCCTACACTGAACAAGAAACATTTGATCGTGAAATGGAAACACTTTTTCAAGGCCCGGTCTGGCATTTTCTTGGTCTCGCGTCGAGCATCCAAAAAGCAGGCGATTTCATTACTAATGAAATCGCAGGAATTCCCGTAGTCACTGTTCGGAGCGGGGTTGAATACAAGGCATTTGTTAATCGTTGTGTGCATCGAGGATCATTACTGTGCCTCGAACAAAAAGGCAAAATTGATCAATTCTCTTGTGTTTATCATGGCTGGACCTACGACCTAAATGGAAATCTCACCGGCGTCGCCTTTGAACGCGGAATCAAAGGTAATGGGGGAATGCCGAAGGACTTTAACAAAAGTGATTATACGCTCAGAGAATTAAAGGTCGAAGTATTCTGCGGAGTCATTTTTGGGTCATTTGACAAGAAAATAGCACCAATCGAGAGCTATGCCGGCTTAGAGATTACTCAAGGAATGAGCCGTGTGCTTCCCAAAACCCCGATACTAATTGGACGAACCAGCCAACTCATACACAGTAACTGGAAGGTCTACGTTGAAAATAACCACGACAGTTATCACGCCAGTATTCTGCATTCTTTTTTCACCACGTTTAAGCTTAATCGGCTGACTCAGGCAGGCGGAATCGTTATCAACGAGGCCGGAGGTAGTCATATTTCTTTTTCTAAACGGAAACAAGAGACCGACGATCACGCTTACGACTCCGAGAAGTTAAGATCCAATCATGAAGAATTCGGTCTGAAGGACCCAGGCGCTTTAGCATTTATCGATGAGTTCGACGACCAAATCTCATTGCAAATATTAACGCTTTTCCCACTCATCGTATTTCATCAAATAAGTAATTCACTTTGCATACGACAAATCATTCCTCGAGGCGTAAAGCAGGTGGAAATTGTTTGGTGGTATTACGGCTTTGAAGATGACACAGATACTTTGCGCTCAGCCAGACTAATGCAAATCAATCTGGTAGGCCCAGCAGGCTATATTTCAATGGAAGACGGTGCGGTAGGAGAATTTGTACAACGAAATGCCTATTACTCAGAAGGTGCATCTGGGATCATCAAAATGGGCGGGGACGACTACAAAAGTTCTCCAAGTCGAGTTACAGAAGCTGCCATTCGAGGTTTCTGGAAACAATACCACGACCATATGAGATGCTAACCATGGACACACTCACTGGACCGGCCGAAGTAATTCAGACAAGTGCAATCGCTCTCGATAAACTCGATTATGACGCATGGCTTGCGTGTTTTACAGAAGAATGCAGCTACGAGATTACAACGCATCAAAATGAGGTAAATCATTGGCCCTGCGGTCTAATGCATGCGTTTAGCAAAAATCAGTTAAGAGATCGCATCGCATCTATTACAACTGTAAATATTTATGAACCTCACCGGTACCGACATATTTTATCTCAATCACATCAATCGAAAGATAGTTTGAATAGCATTTGGATCACTGGATTCAGCGTCTACCGAATTACACTAGGCAAACCAACAATTCTTTTCGTGACTGGCGAATATCGAGACCAATTTAAATTCGAGCATTCTGGAGTGACAATTCTATCACGGCAGATCGTACTCGATAACGATCAAATCGATACACTATTGGCGATTCCCCTTTGAACCAGTTAAATCCAAAAATTGCATTGCCGATTGGCGATCCCTCTGGGATCGGACCAGAAATAGTGCTGAAAACCCTTGCAGATAAGTCACCCAATACGGCGCAAGCAAACTGCACATTAATCGGCGATTGGATAGCGCTCGAAGCTCACGCTCGCGCGGCAAAAATCGACTTAAAACGCCTTAGTTCAAGTCATATCATGATCACTGGATCAATATATGAGTATGTTGAACCTAGCACCAAATTAAACGAGTCATTTATCATTGGTAACACCACTCCTGATTGCGGAAGGGCCTGCTTTCAATATGCTGAAATTGCAATCTCAGGAGCGATCGCCGGAAAATTCGAAGGTATTGCAGCGGCTCCTCACACAGAATTATCAATCAACCAAGCAGGTATCAAATTTAGCGGATACCCCAATCTTTTAGCCTCCATGATTGGGGGAGGGCACCCGATCAGCCTTTTAATGATCGGCGGCCACTTGGCTGTTATTCATGTCACACTGCATCAAAGCCTAGCCTCTGCCATCAAAGCAATCACCATCGATCGGGTGTTACAAACAATCCGTACTGCTTTCCAGTTTTTCAAGACACTTGAAAATGATCCGAAAATCGCAGTTTGCGGCCTTAATCCGCATGCTGGAGAGGATGGCTTATTTGGCAATGAAGATATTGACTTGATTCTCCCGGCCATCCAAAGAGCGTGCTCAGAAAATATGAATGTTCTTGGTCCAGTATCTCCAGACTCTACTTTTCATCGAACTGATCTAGATTGCATTGTCGCGATGTACCACGATCAGGGCCACATCCCAGTAAAAACAATCGCACCTCGATCAAGCATCGCATTATCAATCGGAAGTAATATTCTTTTTGGTACAGTTGCTCATGGAAGTGCACTTGATATTTCCGGACAAGGTCAAGCCGATCATTCAGCTTTTGACCGCCTGCTGACCGAGATAATCACGAAGTCACACCTGAATAGCCATCAATAAACACAACGCTCCCGAACCGAGAAACATTAGACGCTTGGCATAAGCTCCCGAGGTGCTCTTCAGAAGAGCGCTTGGCGACGAAGAAACCATTCCGTATGACAGCAGAGCCAATCCAACAGCGACGATACCAATGACAATCGTCGATTGCAGCCAACCACCTTCACCAATTAAGGCAGGCTGATAAATAAATATTATGGGCAATAAGTAGGCTGGAGCGGCAATTTTCATAGCCTCAACTGCTGTCTCCGTAATTCCAGAGCGAGCAAGATTTGCAGCAACGAATACACTTAAACACACGGGAGGCGTTAAGAAAGATAGAGTCCCGAAATAAAATACGAATAAGTGAGCAGAAAGTTGGCTCACTCCGAATTCGATGAGTGCTGGCGCCACTAAACCAATCAAAATCACATAGGTAGCAGTTACTGGCACACCCATACCAAGAACTATGCAAGATAATGCTGAGATCGCTATGAGTATAGGCAAACTTCCATCAGCCATAGTCAAGATGATTCTGGATAAATTTGCACCAATACCTGACAAACTTAAGACACCCATGATGATTCCCGCAGCCCCACAAATGACAGCAATTTCAGTAATCTGAGGAGTCGCATGCAGCAAAGCTTTGGCCCAAATTTTCAGCGATCTTGCTTTTCCATTCCATACACCCACCATCAAGGCAACGCTTGCAGCGGCCAACGCCGATACCGAAGCGCTTTGGTAAAAAACGAATAAAAAAACAATCAAAGCAACAATTGGCAAAATAAACGGCACCAGAACCTTCACAACTGAGTCGTTACTGGAGCTCTCTGAAGGAATTTCTGAAGCGACAACGGTCCGATTTGAAAAATGGCAATAAACAAACACCGAACCATAAAATAATAACGCGGGAACCAGGGCAGCAGAGGCTACCTCAGCGTAGGAAATCATCAAATATTCCGCAATCAAAAACCCTGTCGCGGCCATTATTGGCGGAAGAATCAACCCGCCGGTTGAGGCGACGGCCTCAATCGCAGCTGCCCGATAAGGAGCAATGCCTTGTGAGATCATCAGTGGAATCGTCATAACTCCCGTCGTAGCGACGTTAGCAGAAGCACTTCCAGATAAACTACCGAACATGGCGCTTGCCGCAATGGCTAGTTTATCTGCTCCCCCTGACCCACCAATCATTCGCCTAGCCAGTATTTGAATAGATTCACCACCTCCGGTCAGAATGAGGCATTGACCAAAAACCACAAAAACAGCGACCACAGTTGCAGCTACTTGAGCAGGTATACCGTGTATTCCACCTTGACCGAAGTACACAATTGTCAATAAACGGTCAAATGCTATTGGTCTTACCCAATCCCCATCAGAGATCCACGCCAGCAACATTGGTCCGACAACAAAAGCACAGCAGAGCATTACTAGAACGTAGCCAGAAACACGTCGGAGTGCCTCTAACAGCAAGAAAATTCCGACACTGGACAACAACACTTTGTCAGTGGTGACAAAACCTATTGAAAAGAGAATTGATTCATAATTGATGGTCGAATAAATACCAGACACAGCTGCGAGAAGCCCGCAGAGGATACGCAACCATCTATCAAAACGGCCATTAATAAATAGGTGCGACTTATTTAATCCTGACGTGAAAATGAACACACAACAAAATGAAATGAATAAAATTAAGTATTGCTCTGTATAAAATATCCACCCAAAAAAACTTGGGATGTTGAGAGCGTAAATCATTGCGATGACTGGCAAAAAAATAGCCATCAAAACCAAAGGCAGAGAATGCGGGGCAGGAGCCTCGCATTCTCTGGAACCTTGCTCGATCATCGGTTAAGTCTGGCCTGAGCTTTCACCATTTCTGGCGTCCACACACCCTTTTCTTTAAAGAACTGAACAGCCGCGGGATGATAAGCAATGCTAGTAGTTGGATTAACAAAACCCTTTGGGCTCCATCCTCTCATCCATCCAAAAACACCCGGGAGCTCTTCATGATGAGTCCAAACTGTATCAAGAAATTTACGGACTGTTGCGTCATCTAAGTCAGCACGGGCAAGAACTGGCACACCCCAGCCCAAGGCGAATGAGGAGTCAGCAACGCCTGGAAGTCCCGCTTTGGCAGGTAGAACGCTCCAAGAAGAACCATGTATACGAGCACCCTTAACCGCTTCCGCAGTATTGTCGACCGACAAAATGCGAGCACCGCGAGTAGCATCTAACTCTTTGATAACGCCACTTCCAATGGATGCCACAGCTGCGTCAGCACGTCCTTCTTGTACTGCTTTAACCCCTTGTGGATAACTACCAACGGAGACTCTAATGACGTCGTCTTTTGTCATACCAGCAGATCCTAATAAAGCGGCAGCAGTAATAGACGAACTAGCAAAAGCACCATAATCAACAACGACTCGCTTCCCTTTAAGATCCTTAATAGATTTGATGCCGGAGTCTTTCGTCGTCACAAATGAGAGATTGATTTTTTTCCCTACAAGAACTGTTGAAACCTTGAAGCCTTTAGAAATAAGGCTATCGCCGTAAGGATCTTTACCCAACTGAGCCGCTTCCGCATCGAAAGGATTGACCAGTCCAAAATCCACCTCTTTCGAGAGCATCATTGGGTAAAATACAGTACTGCCTTGAGGGAGAACGTCTACGGTCAAATCTGAATTCTTAGTAACGACCGTCGCCAGGGCGTTTGCGATCGAGTTGTAAAGACTTCCCGGTGGATTACCCCCCAAGACAACTCGTTCAGCATGAACCCAACCACTCGATAATATGACGAGGGTCCCTAGCACCAAAATCTTTATAGTTTGATAAAAACCACGCATAGACTTCTCCGTTGATTTATTATTTTTTATGGATGAATTTATTCATCTCACCTACCAGCATCATACCGCGCCATAAAAACTAAGGAATCCCGATTGGACCTAATTACAGTCACTAATGGCCTATTTGACCAACCAGATTTAGTCTGGGTCCTGTTTGGTTTTTTTGCAGGCGGGCTTGTTAAGGGCGTTATTGGCCTAGGCATGCCATTCATTGCAATACCCGTAATTGCTTCTGTATCGGACGTACCAACAGCGGTCGGAATTGTTGCCGCCCCATCGATCCTACCCAATATTATGCAGTTATGGGTTTATAGAATGCATATGGAAAGACCACTAACTATCGCGTTGATATGCATAGCAACGCTTATTGGTACCGCGGTTGGCGTGCACTTACTGGTTCAAATTGATAAACAACTGATCAATCAATTATTGGGGCTTTTATTACTTACTTATATCGCGACGCGCGTCTTGAATTTGCAGCCAAGATTATCGCCCCTGCGCGGAGCCCAGCTTGCCTTCCCAACAGGAATCTTATCAGGAATTCTTGGGGGCATGACAGGCATTTCGGCGCCAATCACTCTGACTTACCTTCTATCATTAAGGCTAAAAAAATATGGGTTTATTTTTTTCGCGAGCGCATTTTTCGCAACAATCGGTAGTGCGCAGGCCATTTTTTATATCAATGCAAACCTAATCACTTTTCAAACTGCGGCCATTTCATGCTTCGCTCTAATCCCTATTTTTCTCGGCATGAAAATAGGGGGTTTCGCAGTTCGATTTATTTCCGAAAGCTTCTTTGAAAAGATCATATTCGGCGTGCTAACAATATTGGCTGTAAAATTCACGATTTTCTAATAATCAATTAAAAGTCTTTACTACTCGATCGGCATTGGAGCCATAACTTGCAACAATACCGACATATCATGGACAGAACAGACTCAAAAGGTTCAAACTATTCATTTTAAAAGAGCCTCAAATACGACATGCAAGCGAACAAAACCAAATAATCTCGATCAATAATCCCTAAGCAATAGCTAGAAATAAGGCCAAAGAAATCTGAGATTCGCAAACGCCAATAAGAGGTCACAAAGACGCTAAGAAAAATGATAAATCGACATGGTTAAAAAATTAACAGCGAATAATATATCTTATGATCCGGGCTTAAAAAAGCCTCAAGAAAAGCTATTAATTCACTCTCTAGAGACGTTGGCTGGCGATGTGGCATTAGCATTTCTTGACCTAAGAACCCGCCAGCAACATGTCAAAAGCCATCCCATATTTTCTGTAAACGTACCGATAGATCAATTTGAAAGTTCGCTTGCAAAAGTACTTGGCAACTTGCGTCCACAAACAGTATTAATTTGCGATGACATAATTCTTTTAGAATGGGCCAAGCGCTATATGTTGGATCTAAACTTCCCTGAACCAATAGTCGTTCCGGGTGGCTTCAAGAATTGGTGTTCTCAGGGATTGCCCTATTGGGGCGGGGAGTACACAGCATCGAAAGCTTTTGGAGAATGGGTCGAAAAAACTGGAGAAATAGACCTCATAACGCCTCGATCAGCCATGCGGCAGTCAGCAGACCTGCAGCTTGATGTACGTCCCGAAGAAGAATTTCGAAAATTTAGTTTGCCTCAATCAATGCATTGTCCAACTGGGAGGATAGGTGCAATCAAGACCTCTGCGAATCTCATCTACATGCATTGTGCAGGGCGAACACGAGGAATCATAGCAGCGCAAACTTGGAAAGACTTGGATCGTCCTGAGCGCTCTCGCTTCATCGCCGGAGGAACCCAGGGCTGGGAATTGGCAGGTGGAATCCGATCTTTTGATAATGAAGTAAAACCCATAGCATTCTTAACGCATGAAGAAGAGCAAACGCTGGCTGAATCTCTGCTGACTAGATTAAGCATTCCAATCTGCACTAAAAACAGTTTGCCAGCATGGCAGGTCAGCCACCAAACTACATTCTATATCCGGGTTATGGAATGCAGCCGAGACGGCCATACTATTTCACCGACAACACTAATTCAAAGTACTGATCAATTTCTGGCCGCTCATCATATTTCAATCCTGATCCACGGACCAAAGCCACTCGATGTTGCTGTTGCCACAATATGGTTGAGACGGCTAGGATGGGATGCTTATGCATTGTTAGATGATCTTGGGATTCCTCAGTCCATTGTCGAGGAAATTACTCAGCCTACTCCTAACGTTCCAAAAGGAGTCAAATTAGTCGACACGCGCCCGAGCCAGCAATACTCGGAATCAAGAGTTCAGGGCTCCGTTTGGAGTCCGCGAAGCGAGCTCCAAAATCTCAACAAGCAAGCAGCTATTTTTCTGATTGATGCGAATGCTGCCATTCTTGATGGAACCATCAATCTCGCTAAACTAGTCGGACTTAATGTACTTGGAGGAGTCTCATGGGACCAATTAGATCCAGCGATTATCGATAACTCGACTGCCGTCTTCGATGCACCCCCAGCTGACCAACCCATCTTTTTCCCGAATCGACACAAAGGAAATTTAAAAGATGCACAAGGGTATCTCGACTGGGAGCATTCACTCCTGCCAGTGCTTGAAAGATTTGGTCCGATACCATGGGCTCCGATCAATCACCAATCACCTCGACCCAAATCACATCTTAGTATTTTTTATCGTCAAGTGAGGACACAATGGACTCCCTGAGGGTCCTACCCACCCGCCAATGGAAGCAGTAATGCACAAACATCCATCGTCCACTTCAACAATCGAGACTTTGCTGTCCCATTCGAGTTGTCGAAGCTTTGTTGACGAGCCCATTACCGAAGAGATCCGTGACCTTCTATTTACGGCAGCGCAATCAGCGCCAACAAAGTCTAACCTGCAACAATACAGTTTCATTGAAATCACGGACTCTAATATTCGGGATCAATTAATAAGTTTTTTTCCAGAAATGAAATGGGCTATAACCGCGCCCCTTTTGATTTTTGTTCTTGGGGACCTGCATCGAAACCAAACCATCTGTGAATGGGCGAATCGCACATATAACGCCCATCATCAAGATGCTTTTTTAAACGCTAGTGTCGACGCCGCACTGGCAACACAATCACTGATTATGGCAGCAGAAAGCATTGGCCTTGGGGCCTGCGCCATTTCGAAAATCAGAGAAAAAATTGAGCAGGTCAGTGACCTTTTGGAATTACCAAAAAGCGTTTTTCCCGTTTGCGCGCTTGCGATCGGCTATCCAAAACTCAGACCCGGGAGCACTTCACCGCGGCTTCCCTTAGATGCGATTAGGCATATCAACAAATATCGAAAACCTTCGCGCGAACTTATTAAGCATTATGACGCCCAATTCAATGCAAGCTACGGCCCACCCACACCACGATATCCCGAACAATTTGGCTCACCTAAAACAGCATCGTGGTCTGACAACGTATCTCGCCAAACCTCTGTTTGCGAGCGGAATCAGCTCACAGCTTACTTAGTTAAACAAGGAATCATTGAGAAGTCTAAGGATGAGCCAGCCGAATGAGATGATCCGCGACGAGCGTTGGCTTTTCCCACATCAGCCAATGCCCGACATCTGGAATCACCTCAATTACTGCAGTTGGCGACGCCTGAGATATAATTGCTAACCGTTCTGGCAAATACTCCCCCACAGTGGCATCCCACTCCCCAAATAGGAAAATCACAGGCATAGACAACTGCGAAAGGGTTCGCGCAAGTGTGTCCGTTGCGGAAATCGGCCGGCTTTTCAACCGGTGTTGACGAGTATTTTTTTCTTGTATGAAGAGTGCCAACGCATCTACTTGATCCGGATCACGAACCATCAGAATCTCAAGATTACGGCGATGTGCCGCCATTACATCTTCTCTCGACATCTTGGCATTCCTGAGAATTAATTCTTCCATCGACCCACGAGGTGCACCCAATCCACCCGGCCCAATGAGCATTAAATGTCGGACTTGATTTTGCAAAATCAAAGCAACATGTCCCGCGATCGCACCACCAAAAGAGAATCCTGCCAAAATAATCTTCTGCCCAGAAACAATCTGCACAATCGCGTCAGCCAATAGTTCCGCGACGCTTTCAGCAGTATGTGGTTTAGCAGGTGAGTCAGACGCACCGAACCCAGGCATATCAGGTACCAAAACGCGTGCGCTTTTTGCAAGCTCTGGAATAACACGAATCCAATGTGCCCATGAACCATAACCGCCATGAAGCAGGCAGTACACATTGTCACCGCTTCCCCACTGATGAAATTGGACTTCCAACCCTTTGAGCGAAATACGTACGGTTTCAGACTTACTTAAAAGATCCGCATACGCAATTGGCACAGCACCGGCCACATTTACTACAGCCATAAGTTTTGATAGGCCTCATACAAGAAAAAAATTCCACCACAACCAACAAATATTTCCATAAACTGCGAATGAACTCGCAGTGCAGTATTACGAACAAGCCAGCGGCCCACATAGGCACCAGGAATAGTACACATTCCAACCAAGACGCCTGTCAATGCCAATCCTTCAGTCAATAAAGGTGAGCCTCCAAACACCGCGGTTTTGGTCATATTGAGACTAAAGCCAATCAAGGCCACCGTCCCTATTAAAGCCTCGCCAGACAAACCGGCGCCAATCAAGAAGGGAGCCAACATCATACCAGCGCCAAAAGTACTTCCAGATACAATTCCGTAAGGTACCCCAGAGCATGCGAGACCCAGAAGACCAACCTTAACTTCCTTTTTCTTGAGCACGCGATTTAACGGAATAGTTGCCAATAAAAATAAGCCGAGCACCAAAGCTACTATGCCAATCGACATAGAAACATAGACATAGGCACTGAGCACAATAAATGGAAAGGCGGCCCCAAAAACCGCACCAAATTCTTTAATGGCCACAGATTTCCGAAATGCCCATATTCGCGCAAAATTACTGATGACTAAAGCAGTCGCAACGACAGGCACCGTTTCTTTAATTCCCAATAATGGTGCCAACATAATCGCCAATACGAGCCCGCCAGCAAATCCTGAAAACGAATGAAACACAGCCGATCCGAAAGCCGCCATCGCGATAATAAACATAAGCACAACATTCGACTCGACCATATTTTGTCAACAATCCTTTAGATCAATACTCCGGAAAACTCGCATTATGATTCAACTTTTGTTGAATAACAAAATACACAGTGTGATAATTGAGAAAAAATTGTCAACATAATAATCAACTCATTCAGCGCTAATGCTGGGAGGAAAATCGTGGCAAAAACACTTTTTGAGAAAATCTGGAGTACGCATGTCGTAGCTGAGCGAGATGAGGAAACATTATTGTATGTGGACCGCGTCTTACTTCAAGAAAACTCGTTTCATGCCTTCGACAAAATCCGAAGAGAAAAACGAACTGTTCGTAATCCGCAGCAGACATTCGCGTTCTCAGACCACTATGTTCCGACACGCAATCGAGAGGCCGGTTTGAACGGGATTGCAGACCCGGAAATCAGGCACATGATCGAACTGATTACTTCTGATACGACTGCTCATGACATCGAACTTTTTGGAATCGAACATCGATTTCAAGGGATTTTACACGTCGTTGGTCCAGAATATGGGATCACTCAACCAGGCTTGATCATTGCGGGGGCCGATTCACATACATCCACTCATGGGGCACTTGGCGCCTATGCTTTCGGAATCGGTTCATCTGAGGTGGCTCATGTGCTCTCCACCCAATCCCTCTGGAGAACAAAGCCCAAAACCTTTCACGTTCTTGTCAACGGAACCCGGCGAGCCGGGGTATCAAGCAAAGATATTGTCCTAAAATTGATTAAAGCGATAGGCAGTGGAGGCGCCGTAGGCTACGCAGTTGAGTACGCTGGCAGTACCATTGACTCGATGTCAGTAGAGGCGCGAATGACCGTCTGCAATATGTCGATCGAAGCCGGTGCACGAGCGGGCTTAATGGCGCCCAACCAGCGGGTAATCGATTATATTCAAGGCAAACCAATGGCTCCAAAAGGAGAGTCATTTGAACTGGCCAAAAAATATTGGCAAACGCTAAAATCTGACCCAGGATGTAGTTTTGACCTCTCACTTGAACTCAACGCGGCGACCATACAGCCTCAAGTAACATGGGGCACCAATCCGGAAATGGTTGCCGACGTTAGTGGTTCAGTACCCGACCCTTTGCAGGAGGTGAATATTGAAAAACAGGTGCGCATGCAACGCGCTCTGGACTATATGGGGTTAAATGCCAATCAAACCATCCGCTCCATTAAACCAGATAGAGTATTTATCGGATCGTGCACCAATAGTCGCATTGAGGATTTGAGAGCTGCAGCTGCCATTTTTGCTGATCAGACTTGTCGAATCGAAACAATGATTGTTCCTGGTTCCCAGCAAGTAAAGCGAGCCGCTGAAGCCGAGGGTTTGCACGAAATTTTTGAGCGGGCCGGTGCAGAGTGGCTTGCTCCTGGCTGCTCTATGTGTGTTGGCATTAATGGCGACAAACTCGCACCTGGACAGCGAGCAGCTTCCACCTCCAATCGAAACTTTGAAGGCCGCCAGGGACAAGGGGGTCGTACACATTTAGTAAGCCCTGCTATGGCTGCCGCAGCTGCAATCACTGGTCAATTTGAGGATGTCAGTCAATATCCGGAGGCTCATACATGGAACCTTTAGTTCATTTTTCTGCCTCAGGGGTTCCGCTTCGACTCGCTAATGTCAATACGGATCAATTATTTCCAGCCAGGTTCATCAAAAAGCCCCGGGGCGTCGGATACGCTCAATACTTATTTCATGATATCCGCAGAAATAAAGAAGGCTCTTTGTTAGATAGCTTTCCTCTAAATCAAACGAGGTATCACAACTCCAAAATACTTATTGGCGGAGCAAATTTTGGATCAGGTTCCTCTCGAGAGGGTGCGGTGTACGCCCTATTTGATGCTGGTTTTCGCGTCATCATTGCGCCAAGTTTTGGTGAGATATTTGCCGCCAACTGCCTCAAAAATGGCGTTTTAGCCACTTGCCTTTCAGAAGAGCAGATTGCATCAATTCAGCAGACACTGGCGGATAGCGATGATCTAACAATGGTCGTCAACATTCCATCACAAACACTAACGATGAGCAGCGGGATACTTTTTAACCTCCGTCTCGACACATTCCAAAAGCAGTGCTTAATACAAGGCCTGAACGAAATCGATCTTTCGCTTACATTCTCAAAAGAAATAGATATGTTTGAGAAATCGTATCGCGCAATTTTTCCATGGACCCAAGCATGAAAGCTATCAAAAGTATTCAATTGTTCCATGTCGATCTACCTTTAATCCGTCCATATGCACTGAGCTATAAAATATTTGAATCATTTGAGCCGTTTTTAGTGTGCATTGAGACAGACGATGGGACTGTCCGCTGGGGTGAGCAACACACCTCACCAGGATCGAGTTCAGAAACCAGAAAAGACGGCTGGAACTTTTTGGCAACGCAAGCCAGAGCGGTGGTGGGCAAGCCAATTGACCAAGCCTACGAGTGTTTGCAACTGAAGCGCGCCGAAAGTCCAGTAGCAGCAGCAGCCTTTCTAAACGCTCTAGATCAAATAGTACTCCCCGAACAATGTCAGATTCCAGAATCAATCCATCTTCCTGTCTTAAGTGCATTTTCCGCGATTATCGAAAAAGAAATTGAAGCCGAACTCCAAGAAAAGCTTAACCAGGGCTACACAACACTCAAAATTAAAGTAGGTGCAGACGCACCACGTGATCGCCGAAGAGTTGAAATTATTCAGCGCCTGATCGCTGGAAAAGGCACTATCCGTGTAGACGCGAATCGGGCTTTTTCTGTTAGCGACGCCATTGAGTTTTGCGAGGTGCTCGACCCAAGTATTTGTGAACTTTTTGAGCAGCCCTGCGATGCAAACGATTGGAAAGGAAATGGCGACGTCGCAAAAGTATCGCCTGTGCCAATTATGCTTGATGAACCAATCTGTTCGCTCGACGATATTGATCGAGCAGCAGCCATGTACGGCGTAGGCTTCTGCAAGGTCAAGCTAAAGCGATTCGGCTCGATTACCGCACTTGAGCAAGCAATTAAGAGAGCGCACGAGCAAGGCCTTGAAATAGTACTGGGAGATGGGCTTGGCTCAGACATCAATTGTTACCTTGAGGCTGTGGTATCGCACAGGCACCTAGCGAGGGCCGGTGAATTTAACGGTTGCTTAAAGATCAGACAGGAATCACGCCTGTTAGGCAGTTCAATTGGTTTTAGCCGAGGACATATGATCATTCCGGAGCGGTATATTCCCCAACCCAATACTGACACGCTGCAGAAACATACAGTTCGCAGTGAACTATTTAGTGCATAGGATTTACGATTATGAAAATAAAAGCTTTAAGCACTCATATTGCAGCTGATATTGAGGACATTGACCTCACTCAAGACTTGAGCCCATCCATTATCTCAACTATTCGAAATGCATGGGATCAATACTTAGTACTCCGATTTCGGGGGCAAAAGATTTCAGACGATGATTTACTTCGATTTAGTGGGTATTTTGGAGAACTCGATCCTCCAGGTCCGAACCCTTATGGAGTAACATTTCTTCCGAAGTACCCCGAAATTAATGTAATCTCAAATCTTAAATCAACCAAAGGTATTCCGCTTGGCAATCTCGGTGATGGTGAAGCGGTCTGGCATGCGGATATGACCTATATTGATGAACCTCCAAGCGGAGGTATTTTGCATGCGCTTGAGATACCCCTCGGTCAAGGCCACACCTACTTTGCCAACATGTTCGAAGCATACAAAACGCTTCCTGATTTACTAAAGGATTCAATTAATGGAAAGGTTCTGATCCATGATTCTGGCCATAACAGTGCTGGAATGATCAGAAAAGGGTACGAAGAGGTTTCAGACCCTAGACAAACTCCAGGCGCCAGGCACCCACTAATCACCAAGGATAATCAGGGCCGGGAAGCACTGTTTCTCGGCAGAAGACCACATGCATATATCATTGGCATGGATGTTTCTGAAAGCGATGCATTGCTCGACAAGCTATGGGAACATGCCACACAAAATACGTGGGTTTGGCACAATGAGTGGCAAGTAGGCGATCTACTCATGTGGCAAAATCATTACGTTCTTCATCGTCGGGATGGATTTGATCCGCAAAGCAGACGACTCCTTCACAGAACTCAATTAAAGAACTTCGCCGCATGATCAATCACCATTTAAATCAATTAACTGCCCAATGCCCCGAGCCTCGGCCAACCTTAAAGCCAGGCCCGCCATTGCAATATCGCATACAGCCATTCCCTGAATAATTAGAAGTGTCAGGCTAGACTGAGAGTTCTCATGCTGTTTGCAATCTAGCGCGAGTTCACCAACCGTAGCCGTCAACTTTTTTTTGATCTCTTCCTCGTTGAGGCCATCATTTTTCACCCAATGATGCAAATCTCCCTGCTGCATGGCATACCCAATATCATCAAGAAAAAATCTATCTGCTCGACACCAGGTTTTATAATCAAACTCAGGTACACCGCCCATCGATAAAGCAATCGCACCCTTCTTTAGCCAATCACCATCAATAAAAGATCGATCAGCTTTTGTAATTGTCAGCACTGCATCCGCACAGCGGACAGCTTGCTCGATTGACATCACAGTAAATTGTTCGACTAGCCCTTCCAACGAATCCGAAAATATCTGCCCACGACCGATATCACGTGCACCAAGAATGAATTTTGCATTGGGAAACGCTGAACTCAACATAAGCGCACACTCACGACCAATTTTCCCAGCCCCAATCAGTGCTATCACTTTCAAATCAGGACGAAGCCAAGAAAGTACAAGCGCACCCGTAACTGCAGTGCGGCGGCGATGAAGCCAGTTCTCTGCCACCAAGCCGATTGGCGATCCCGTCACTGAATCAATAACCCAGGTAAAATAAGAACCTGGACTCGCCAGTCGAAACCCGGCAATACCTTCGTCAGCCTGCTGAGCGCCCTTTAAACGACATCGTTTAGTATTCGCCCCAGGCAAATCCAAAAATAAAGAGCTCGGCTTCGATGACACATCTCCAACTTTTCCGTAGTAGCGATACGCATCTGCACATACCCGAAACGATGCCTCCAACTCGTCGGCCATTAATACCTCGACGGTCCGCTCGGACAAAATTCGAATCATGCTCATTCAGGTTTCTCCAGCCACCGATCTTGATCAACTACACGATCGCGGTCCGCCAGAGGACACAGCAAATTGGCGACTCCTGACGAATTACCATCGGCTCTAATAGCTTGAAGAATCTGCTCGGTCGCTTGAATACAGGCTCTTTGAATATCAGACGGTACAATCATGTAGCGATAACCCCAGGATTGAAGATCAGCCGGAGGTGTATATGGCGTTTTCCCACCTGGGAACATATTAATCATGACGGGGACATTAAATAGCGTCGGAATAGTCTTTAGTTGATCCAAAGTTTCAGGAGCTTCAATAAAAATAACGTCTGCACCGGCATCTATCATGGACCGGGCACGCTCGACAGCAAAATCAAAACCCTCTACAGCAATCGCATCTGTGCGGCCTATAATTAGAAAGTCGAGCGACTCCCGTGCATTAACAGCAGCCGCAATTTTTCTTGCCATATCAGACGATGAAATCAGTCGCTTACCATCAAGATGGCCGCAACGCTTCGGAAAATCCTGATCCTCAATATGCACTCCTCGAATCCCTGCAGACTCGAAAGTTTGGATCATTCGCCGTACGTGCTGAACATCACCGTAACCAGTATCCCCATCAGCGATGACCGGGCCATCAAATGCCCGGACTATAGTATCGAGCCTCGCACCCATTTCGGTCATGGAAACTAAACCAAGATCAGGCAACCCAAAACTTCGCGCTATTGCACCACCGCTCGCATAAATCGCTTGGCACCCGACGTGCCTGGCAATCGAAGCACCAAGTCCGTCGTAGACGCCCGGCAAAATAATCAAACAATCTGAATCAATTGCATCCACAGAATTCTCATTGTTAACAACTTAAATCTAATGACACCATATAATATGGAGCATCGCTAAGATATAACGAAAAATTTGCTAACATATGTTGACAATGCATGCCGGCCCAAGAGAACCTAGTTTAACGGAGTTGTCTATACATCTCTAAACAGTTCGAACTTAAACTTATAACAAGGGGAACAGCATGATTCCTACACAATTGATCAAAACAGCAACACTAGTAGCCTGTACCGCATTCGCTCTGTCTTCTACCGCCTTCGCGGCGTCGCATGGTGATAAAAAAGGTAAGAAATCGATCGACTTTTCCGATCGACCAATCGAGGTGGTAATTCACTCATCATATGGCGGTGGCACCGACGTTACAGCACGTATGATGATGATACGCTCGAGACGAACCTTAGACACCGACATGTATGTAGTGAGCAAACGTGGCGGTTCAGGAGCCAAAGCACAGAACTATGTCTTAACAAAGCCAGCCGATGGTCACACCATCATGGCATTGACCCAGTCGCACTTGTACACAATGGCGCAAGGTAAGTCAGATATGAAAATTGATGACATTACTGGCATCGTTCGCGCCATGGATGATCCGACTTTTCTTGTCGTTCGAAAAGAAAGTGAGGCCAAAACTATGGAAGACTTAGTTGCCCTTTCGAAGAAAAGAGCGCTTAACTTTGGCGTTGCTCAGATTGGTGGCACCGAGCATATTGGCTTAGCTCAGTTAGCAAAAGCCGCCGGGATGAAATTCAAAGTGGTACCTTTCGGCTCTGGTGGAGAGATGCTTCTAGCCCTGCGATCAGGAGCTATTGACGCCACCCTTCCAAACGTGAGTGAAGCGGCAAACATGATCGCTGACGGCTCTATTATTCCGCTTGTTCTACTGGCCGAAAAGCGTCTAGGCGACTACCCGGACGTGCGAAGTTCTTATGAACTTGGCTACAAGGTTAAAACGTCGACGACACGTGGATACGCAGTGCTTGCTAGCACACCGAAGCCAATCATCGAGGCACTTTCCAAAAATATTGTGAAAGCCATGAAACATGAAGTGTTTGGTAACTATCTAGCAACAGCCGGTCTTAGCGTGGAAAGCAGCGTGGCTGGCACCGATATCTGGGACAAGCATCTAAAGGAAGAATACGCAAAAGCTTCCGCCGCGCTCAAAGAACTTGGCATTATCAAATAAATAATCCGGAGATTGGTGATGACTGAATCAATACAAACACCAACTCCGTCTTCGGGAAATGCACGAGCCATTGGGCTCGTGCACCCCGTCGACCTCGTTGTAACCCTGATCATTCTCTCAGGAGTAAGCTACCTTTTTTATGAAACGACAACATTCGCTGAAGTCGCACCGATGTTCGCGCAAAACATTCAGCCCTCAATGTATCCGCAAATACTTTTGATCATTATCGGAACCTTGGCTGTATTTCTTCCCTTCGAACACATTCTCTTGACGAGAAAGGGAAAAGATATTGACAAAGAACGTCGAGATGGAATTCCGCGACTCACACTTTTCACCATGGCATTTCTCATAGCAATTGTCGCAGCGGCTGAGACGCTCGGTATATTGCTAACCATGATCGCTATTAGCCTGATCATGCCGCGTCTTTGGGGCCAGAAAAAAATCGTCCCCATTTTGATGTTTGCGACCGTATTTCCAGTATTGGTCGTATTGCTATTTTCAAAAGTTTTAAGTGTTTATTTTGACCCCGGCCTTTTTGGGGTCGCACTCTAGTAACAATAAATTAATAAGGTATAACAAAAATGGATGCAGTTATTCTGGGCCTTTCGCTACTTCTAGAATTCGACAATATTATGTTAATTACTTTCGGAGTCCTGATTGGCGTTTTAGTCGGTGCACTGCCCGGACTAAGTTCTCCAATGGCCATAGCACTCCTGACCCCATTCACCATTCAGTTAGAACCCATTCCAGCCATAGCCATGCTCGCAGCACTTTATTGTGCAGGCACCTTCGGTGGCTCAATTACAGCCATTCTTATCAATGCCCCTGGCGCGCCGCCATCTGTAGCGACTGCACTCGATGGCTATCCAATGGCAAAACGCGGAGAGCCTGGCCGGGCACTTGGCTTAGCAACGGTTGCATCGGTCTGCGGAGGGGTACTGAGCCTCATCGTTTTTATCTTTGCAGCACCAGCTCTTGCCTCTGTCGCCCTTCAATTCAGGCCGCCAGAGTATTTCGCTCTTGCCATTTTTGCACTGTCAATGCTGGCATCAATGACAGGAAAAAGTTCTCTACGGAATCTCATCTCAGGTGGCGTAGGCGTATTACTGGCAACGATCGGGATTCATTTGACAACTGGTATTGAGCGGTTCACGTTCGGTATTCCAGAATTTGATGATGGCATTAATTTTGTTCCGGTATTAATCGGATTATTTGCGATGGGAGAACTCCTCAGCCAATCAGGCACTCTCAACAAAGCCGTCGAACGGATCCATGCGAAGGCTATGCAGTTACCAACGTGGGCTGAGCTAAAAAGCCTTAAAGGAGTCATCCTTCGGTCATCCGGAATTGGTACTTTTATCGGCATCCTGCCGGCCGAAGGTTCGACAGTGGCCGCGATCGTTGGCTACAACGAGGCTAAACGTTTTAGTAAAGTCAGTCACGAGTTCGGCACTGGAACACCTGAGGGCATTGTAGGACCAGAGGCCGCAAATAACGCAGCAGCAGGTGGCGCTATGGTACCGACACTTGCGCTAGGAATTCCCGGCTCTGGGTCAACAGCGCTGATCTTAGCCGCACTGATAATGCATGGATTCCGGCCTGGGCCCTATTTAATCAATGAAACGCCCGAGTTTGTATATGCCATCTTTGGTGCCATGTTCTTTGCAAATATCGCATTTTTAGCCATCGGCTTGGTTGGTGCCAAATTCTTCTCACTCGTTACATTTGTCCCAAAAACTTTTTTGTGGCCTGCAGTATTTATTTTTTCAGTGATCGGCGCTTACTCGGCCAGCTCTTCGTTTATTGATGTCTATGTGATGTTAACAGCAGGGCTAATTGGCTATTTCATGAACCGGCACGGGTTCGGAGCAGCACCGCTTGTGATGGGTCTTATCCTCGGTAAATTGGTTGAAGAGGCCTTCAGTCAATCAATGATCATTTATGACAATAATTTCTTTGCGCTTTTGGAAAGTCCGATCGTATTGTTCTTTTTTGCATTGACGTTCATTAACCTTTCGACTCCTTTCTGGACCGGTTTCAGAAAGCAAAAGGCGAACACATGAAGCAACCATCATCTGTTGCTGTACTGACTGGTGCGGCTAGAAATATTGGCCGGGCAACAGCACTAAAACTGGCCTCACTTGGATTTCATATCGTATTACACACTGGTTCAGACCAAGCTAACCTGTCAAAAACAATCGCCATGGTCCGTAAAGTAGGCGTGTCTTGCGAAGGTGTTGTCGGCGCCCTTGAAGACCCATCAACTATTGCAACTCTTTACGATACAGCCCAAAGCATCGGCCCGTGTCAGATCTTAATAAATAATGCTTCGGTGCGAAAAACCTGTGGATTCCTAGATATGACTTTAGAAGAGTGGCGAGAAGTCTTCAGCATTAATTGCGAAGCTCAATTTCTATGCACTCAACGCTTTCTGCCTGACATGCTTAAAAAAGGCTGGGGCCGCGTAGTTTGCCTTGGAGGTTTATCTGCACATACTGGCGCACTTCAAAGAGCCGCAGTTGTGGCATCCAAATCCGCTGTTCCCGGACTTGTTAGAGCACTAGCAGTGGAATTCGCCGAAACCAACATAACGTTTAATTGCATTGTACCTGGGCATATCACGGTAGAGCGCACGGCAGAAACAGGTGCCCGGCTTAAACATCCAAACTTTGAAGGAAAGAATGTGCCCTACGGGCAGCCTGACGACATCGCAAGCATGATTTCCATGCTCGTTGGAGAAAATAGCGGTTTTATCAACGGACAAACCATTCACATCAATGGTGGTGCATATCTGCCATGACACCAATGACTTTCGCAGAAAAAATCGCACAATCAGGCTGTGATCCACATTTAGCGATACCAGAATCCGTCGTAACCATGCTCCAACGAGTTACGATTGATGCCTACGGACTGATGCTATCCACCAAGCAAACTAATTACGTCCAAGCAATTGTAAAATCAGTCCTTGATTCTGGCGAAAGCTTCGCATTTGGGCACGGGCCCCACTTTACGGTACAAGATGCCTGCTTAATCAATGGAACGGCGATCCATGGTGAAGATTTTGATGATACTTTTGAAGGGACACCAGTTCACATTTCTTCAATTATCGTTCCAGTAATCTTCGCTATTGGCCAAAAAAATAATTTATCGTCAGATAAGATGATCCAAGCTATGGCGGCCGGCAGTGAGCTGATTTGTCGCCTGGCGTTGGTCGCGCCCACTGCGGTCCATCGCCAAGGATTTCACCCAACCGCTGTACTTGGCGCGTTTGGAGCCGCTTTAACCGCGTCTATTGGCATGGGCCTGGATGACAAAAAAACCGCATCTGCCTTAGGAATCGTCGGGTCGATGGCATCCGGTATTATTGAATATTTAGCAGAGGGCACATGGACAAAACGCATGCATCCCGGCTGGGCTGCAGCAGCTGGCGTCAGGGCCGCGGCGATGGCGAAAAATGGCTTCCTGGGCCCTCGAACAGTCTTTGAGGGCGTTCATGGTGTGTTTAAAGGATTCGCATCAAATGCCATTCCTCAGGATTTCAGCTATTTAGAATCTTTCGGAAAGCGTTGGTTTTGTGAAGGCCTCGCATTTAAGCCTTACGCCTGCGGGACCATGACACAGCCATTTGTGGACTGCGCAATCCAAGCAAGCAAAGCGATTGCCGTTGATCAGATTGCATCAATTCATGCATTTGTGGGCGAAGGAACAGTGCACAGATTGTGGGAGCCCCTCAACGAAAAAAGAAACCCCTCCTCACCTTATGGAGCGAAATTTTCGGTGCCCTACTGCATCGCGGTCGGCTTATTAGATCAGAAGGCAGGCCTTCAGGAGTTCACTGAACAACGCCTCGCCTCATCGGATATAGAGCAAATAACAGAAAAAATAACCTACGAAGTCAATCCGGATGATCCCTATCCGACAAACTATATTGGCCGGATTGACATCTGGACAGCAGACGGGCAGAAACATTCTTTTAAACAACAGTGCTTACGGGGTGGTCAAAAAGAACCCATGTCAGACGAAGAACTCGAGACCAAATTCCACGGAAATTTAGAGTTCGCAGGCATAACCACTAATGATGCCAAAGCAGCTAAACAACAAATCAAACAACTCTTTACGGCCGATAGCAGCACCCAGAAGTGCATCACAGCACTCGGTCAAATCGGGGGGGAAACATGACTATTCCAAAAGCATCTGATGCGCTAAAAGATATCCGTGTGATTGACCTTTCCCGAGTCAGGTCAGGGCCCACAGCCGCTCGACAATTTGCTGACTGGGGCGCCGATGTCATTAAGGTAGAGCCACCTGAATCAGTTGAACCCGACGGCGCGCTAGGAGCGGGAAGAGACACCGCGGACTTCCAGAATCTTCAACGCAACAAGCGCAGTATCACGCTCAATCTCAAGACAGAGGGCGGCATCAACGTTTTAAGAGAACTGATCAAAACGGCGGATGTGGTAATCGAGAATTTTCGTCCAGACGTCAAAAATCGGCTTGGTCTGGACTACGAATCACTTCGCGACATAAATCCCAGAATAATCTTAGGAAGCATTTCTGGTTTTGGCCAAGATGGCCCTTATGCAAAACGGCCGGGTTTTGACCAAATCGCTCAGGGAATGGGTGGGTTAATGTCGATCACAGGCGAACCGGGGGGTGGACCCATGCGCGTGGGCATCCCGATCGCAGATCTATGTGCGGGCTTATTTTGTGCGATGGGTGTGCTGACTGCATTGTACGAGCGCGAGCGCTCAGGAGAGGGGCAATGGGTGCAAACCAGCCTCCTTCAATCACAAATTTTTATGCTCGACTTTCAAGCGGCTCGCTGGCTTACGCAAGGCGATATTCCAAAACAAGCTGGCAATGATCATCCGACCAGCATCCCCACTGGGGTGTTTCCGACAACAGATGGCACAATTAATATTGCATGCGCTGGCGAGGCCATATGGCAGCGGTGCGCTATTGCGCTTGGACATCCTGAATGGATCGAAGATCCGCGCTTTGCGACCAACGAGGATAGATCTGGAAATCGGAAGATCATGAATGAATTGATCGCACAAATAACCCAAACGAATTCTAGTCATTACTGGGTCGATCTATTGCTCGAAAAAGGCGTGCCGGCCGGGCCCATCTACACCATGGATGAAGTATTCGACGATCCACAAGTTCGGCATCTTGGTATTGCCGCTGACGCTAACACGCTACCATTTGGTAAAACAAAGTTGGTGGGACAACCCTTCACTATGAATCGCACTCCGAGCCACATCGCGACTCACCCACCAGCGCGCGGAGAGCATACTGAAGAGATTTTAAATGAGCTTGGAATCAATGATTTTAATCAACTACGTGCCAACAACATAATTTAAGGAACTGCCACCCATGAATAAAATGCTCTCGCGCATTGAAGGCGCGACCGGTTATCTTATTTTCAATAATCCTGAGCGTCATAATGCAGTGTCACTGGAAATGTGGGATGCAACCGATGAGATTCTTGACCAGTTTGAATCAGACCCGTCTATCCGAGTGGTCGTGCTCACAGGAGCTGGGGGTAAATCTTTCGTCAGTGGTGCCGATATCTCAAAATTTGAAAAAGAGCGTGGATCGGATGAGGCAACAAAAAACTACAATACGCGCATCCGAAAAATCTACGAACGAATTGCGAATTTTCCAAAGCCAACCATTGCTCAGGTTAATGGATATTGCCTGGGCGGCGGCTTAAATTTAGCCGTTTGTTGTGACATTCGGATATGCTCGACGAAAGCACAGTTTGGAATGCCCGCCGCTCGCTTGGCTCTTGGATATCCATTCCATGCCATACAGCGGCTAATGGATGCAATCGGCCCATCAAATGCTAAATATTTAATGTTTACCGCAGAGCGGATTGATGCAGACAAAGCGGCTCAAATCGGCTTTGTGCAAGATGTGTATCCCGAGGATAAACTTGAAGAGGCAGTGACGAAGATCGCTACCCAAATCGGACTGAACGCTCCTTTAACCGTTCGCTGTATGAAATTTATCTCTACACAAGTACTTAGCGATCCAGATCACCGAGACCTGGATGCCTGCGATCAAATGGTCAATGACTGCTTCGCAAGCGAGGACTATAAAGAAGGACGCACAGCATTCATGGAAAAGCGAGTTCCGGTATTCAAGGGCATGTAATAAGGGTATTCATACAGTTTCAGACGTCTGCTGTTCAATAGCCATAATCAGCCGCTGTTTGGCGGTCATCACATGATTTTTCATTGCCAATCCAGTACGAATCGGATCCTTTGCCGTAATTGCTTGTAAGATAAGTTCGTGTTCGGCATTCGACACGTCCATAGAGCCGCGCTGGATCAAGCCTTTCCGGCGGAATAAATGTAATTCTTTAACAAGGGAGGAATACATCGCAGTAAGCCGCTGGCTGCCCGTCATTTCCAGAAGCTTTTGGTGAAATGCTAAATTTTCCGGATAGTACTGTTCAAAGTCGTCTAACTGAACAGCGGCACTCAAGCGGGTATGAATTTGAACTAATTCCTCGATTTGCCTTTCCGATCCCTGCATTGCCGCAAGCTGGCCGATCAATTGATCCAGAAACGCCCGAATGTCGTAAACCTCGAGCACCTCGCGCAAATCCATTTTCCGTACGAAGACACCTCGGTTAGGGATTGCCGTAAGCAATCCAGCTTGGACTAAGCCCTTACAAGCTTCTCGTATTGGGCCACGACTTGTGCCAAATAATTCCGCAAGCTCTACCTCATTCAGCTTATCGCCGCCCTGCAGCTTTCCTTGCAATAGCAGCTCCTCAATCTGATTCTGGACAGTGCCTGACAAGCTGCGCTGTAATAATTCATTCATAGGAAAAGTTCTCGTCCTTCAGTCCGCGCATCAACAGGCCTCAGAATTAAGTCACGCTTATAAAATATAATTGACGATTTTACAGAATCCATCTCTGAATGGATACTTGAATGTATTCGAGGGCTCAATGGCCAAAAGGATTAGGCATTTGATACACTTGAAATTAGAGAATCAGACAGTGCGATCAATGACAGTTTTGTGTACTATTCCTGCCCTAGTTATGGGCCTATAGCTCAGTTGGTTAGAGCAGGGGACTCATAATCCCTTGGTCGGAGGTTCGAGTCCTCCTGGGCCCACCATTTTCACAGCGTGTTTACTGAAAGTCAGTTGCCATCAAAAAGTTAATTTGAACTGCCATCTACCCTAGTTTAGAAAATCGGTTCTAAGAAGCTGCACGATTTATTCCTTAGACCCTAGAAGTTTCACTTATTTTTTTGGGAATAAAGAATAAGAGCTCTGAAGTATTAATCGATATACGCCTAATCCATCGGCGATACTTTTTAATGCTGAAAACTCCTCACTTCCAAGTTACCCCACATAATTGCTGACTTTTAGAGCACTGACCGTTATTAAAACCAATATTTCGATTTTCACCACTTCCCAAGTAAGCCAAAACTAGACCACTACCGCCAAATACCAATACCACAACAACAATTATTTCTTTCATGATCTCTATTTTCCAAAATTACATAGATGCTACGAAGACTCTAAAGAATTCGCCTGCAGTTTAATGAGGAGCGACTCTACTTGATTTAAATAAATTGAGACCGCGAATATGGCTTTATTTTAATCCCTTAGCGGATTCTTGTCTCCACATAATTTATACACTTACCTCACAATCCAGAGCTAACAAACCTCCTCTGACTACAAACAGAAAGATGTTCATGCCACTTATTATTGATTCACTTTAAAAATGCTTTTGTATGACGCGCCCTAATCGCTTCGGGCCACTTGGATTTGATATATGCAAGCACATTCCAAATTTCAGAATCCGTCAGCATTCCTTCGTACGGCGGCATAGCAGACTTGTAATCCGCTCCAGCAAATTTCTGAGGTCCGTACTTAGTCATTTCAAACAACATTTGGTCCGAGTGATGCCACGTGTGACCGGTTTCATCATGAGGTGGAGCAGGCAGATAACCTCCTGCATCTCGCGTCTGCCAGTTAGGCTGACCCTCCAAATTTACTCCATGGCAGCCGGCACAGTTGGCTTCGTAAACAGCCATCCCTTGCTCAACTTTTTTTGAATCTTCGTACGGAATTCCATTCGCATTTGCATTGCAGCCGACTAGTATCATAGCTCCAAATACAATCAAACATAACTGACCGATTGTGTGTGTTTTCATATCAATGACATCCCTTGCCTAACGCTTTTAATCGCCAATAATTATATGGAAGCGGTGCCAAGAATCCTGCTGTCAACATAAAGGGTATCACCCACCAATTAAGCACAGCACCGCCCGTAAGCATTACATCCGTGAGATTCATAGCCAATTCCATAGCAACCATTGAAATCATTGACATCCCAATTGCAGTTTTAAAAGCGAGCGCAACGAGCATCTGCCTCGACAAAATAATGGTTTCAAGAATAATTGACGTCAGCAACCCATTAACAATAGCCAACCCCATAATTTGCCAAACCGGCCACGTTAGCCCGGCAAACTGCGCATATGCAATGGTGCCAAAATCTCCAATGGAGCAGCCGATTAGACACCATCCCGTATTAAAAGAAGCCATCTTCCACGTGTGCTTGCAACGCCACGATATGTTTAATCTTCCTAAAACAGCGAACATTTTATTGCCTTCGTCAGTCAGCTTAAAAAAAGCCAATCATAACAGTGGGGGCATGCTTTGTTCTAAACAACTATGAGCAAACACCAACTAAAAACTCACTTTGGATAAACTTCGTTATTTAAGATTATTTCGCGTATTTTTAGGACAACTTATCCTATATAAAAGATATCTATTACTAAATTAGAGTCATTACTCCATTGAAGTAATTCCATTTTAGCTTAACTACGCAGTGCCTTGAACGACTATAATTACGTTTTACGTAAGGATATTCAAATGACAGAAAAAGCAAAATGCGGATGCGGACGATCACCAACTGGGTACTGCATCGGCTGGCACTCACTCAGCGAAGCGGATTACATTGCAAAAAAAGCAGAGTTCGAGAAAAACGAGAATGCTGCTGGTAAAGAAGAAAAGTAAGCTTTCCGGGCTGCTTCCGGGCAGCCTTCTTATTTTACAGTGTGAGTTGCGATCCAGTTCCTGAACTCTGAAAAGTACATCTCAATTATCTCAATCCTGAACTCACTGAGTATCGACGTATTCGACTCTCTCGCGAGTAAGAATTCAAAAGATCGCTCAAGAAGCTCTATCTTCGTCAATCGGCCTGAAGTGTACTCGCGATGAATAGCATCAGTTACAGTCACCCGATGCACTGAGGGTATCTGCGCACTGACGGCAACCTCAAACGTGTCCGTATCAATGGGTAATATTTGAATCATAGCAATTCAACAACCATCGTCACTTTAGTCCCCCTGTATTGCCGACGAATTACCTCGATAACACGAAAAGAATTGAGGCTCGCCGGTCATCATAGTGGCAAACAGCTCTGCAATAACGCCAAAAGTGCAGCGCATCAAAATGAAAAACCGGCAAATAATCGTTTCAGTCATGCGCTTGAGAGCTGATTTCCTAAACACTTTCCACAGCACCCCATAACTCTCTTGGCTTGCTCACAGCAACAGCTTCAAAAACCTTCAAAAAACTACTTCCCGGCTGCCGCTCAGGGAGAGCAATATATTGCTCGTAATATGTTTTAGAATGCCATTTCTCCCAAAGATGCCATCGGACACAACCATCATCGGCCACCGTAATCGACCACTCAGCAGAAACGAATCCCGGAGCTTTTTTGCTAAGCTGTAACCCTTCGGGGCCGTTGAGCCAACCGACCCAGTCATTAACCAATTCAGGATTCAATTCGAATTCCAAAACAAATAATTCCATCGACTACAGCCTCTCATTAATTAAAATCAAGCTCATATCTGCACCTTCTTCAGTTCAACGCATCGCCTTACCCGACTGAATTATGCGCACCGCCTTTCAACGGATCTTCAAGCCACAGGACCCAAAGAGATTGAAATCATTATTCGCAAACGACAGCCCGTATTTAATCTTCACTTGATAATAAATTCCAAGATAAGCACACGGGCGCTTGATTTTATATTCCATACCTCGCCCGTCAGCACTTTTTCGGAAGAACCCACTTGGGACAGAGGAGCCTTTTGAACTATTTACCCGGCGACACGATGGCACATGGTTTAGTCGGTCATTGGAGAATTCAACACGTCGTTTCATCTCCCATCTGCCCGCTCCACTCTCGTGTGCATCTTTCAAGGAAACCACATGATCTATATTGGTATAACAGGATTCCTCGGTGTAGAAACCTCGGCTGGCTGATATCTTATAGCTTTTATAACCATACAAATTTCTTTTATAAGGAATAATAGAATTGACAGCATCTGATGAAGATCGCCCAGGCTCTATCAATATAGGCCGCTGATTATCAGACAGTTCACTGCCTCGGTGACAATGATAGTCACCACTTGCCCGGTTGTTGTGGCAACCTTCAGAATTCAGGCCGCCACCATGCGAAAACCCATTCTCCGCAAGCATCAAAGCACCAAAACACAACCCACGTAAAATAACTGTATTCATTTTGAAGCTTCCCCAAGTCCCGCGTATTCGCCAATAAAAACATCGTCATTGACGCCCTAATCAGGCATCTGTAAATATTTTTCTAGGCACTACTCAGCGGAAGCAGTTCTTTGTCAGCGGTCGGCCCTGAGCTTTTTCAAAAGAACTAATGCAGCCGAAGTGAAGGTCATTTCCGGAACCAGTACAGTCTCGATGTAATGGAGTTCATCTGAGGAGCACTTTAAACCATATCGCTTCAGCCACGGCTTGAGGAAATCGTCCCGATCATTCCGTGAGTAGCCCATAAACTGATCAAATATTAGCTCAGGAGAACATCGATTCTCTGTTACGGCATGACACTTTGAACGAGCTGATCCGCACTGACTAGTTAAGCGTTTTTTCAGCCTTTGATTTGCATTGATAACTTCTGACAGCCTCATTACGAGCTCATCATTGGCTATTTGGAGTTGACTGAGACGATCCTGCTCATGCGAAAGAGCATTTGACGCTACCAACAGTGCTCCGCAAAAAATCAGACATAACTGACAAAGAGAATTCTTTTTCATCTTTCAACTGTAACTTAATGAAATCCAATAGTCTTGGTATCATAAGTAATCGAACTAAATATCCATCTGCTTTATTTCCGCTCACCATAACATTGCAATAGTGAACGCTTAGAGCCCTGGCCGCACGCGTTAAGCGCCCTAAAAAGAAGCTCAGAAACCCTTAAGAATTCTCTTCTCAGCCTTTGATATGATGGACTTCGAGCATCCCGTAATCAACGATAAAAGCGATTATGTCCTCAAGCCCCTGTCCTGTTTTCATATTACTGAAAACAAATGGGCGGTCTCCTCGCATCTTCCTTGCATCTCGGTCCATCACGTCAAGGGACGCACCCACCAATGCCGCAACGTCCGTTTTATTGATCACCAATAAATCGCTTTTTGTAATGCCCGGCCCGCCCTTTCTTGGAATTTTATCGCCCGCGCTCACATCGATCACATAAATCGTTAGATCAGATAATTCCGGCGAGAACGTTGCACTGAGATTATCCCCACCCGACTCCACAATCACGATGTCAAGGTCAGAATGTTTAGCTGATAACGAATCGATCGCAGCAAGATTCATGGAAGCGTCTTCTCTAATCGCAGTGTGCGGACAACCACCCGTCTCAACACCCACAATCCTGTCCTTAGAAAGAGCGCCATGCTTAGTCAAAAATTCAGCATCTTCTTGAGTATAGATATCATTAGTTACAACAGCCATATCGTAATGATCACGCATCGCGCTACAAAGATTTAATGTCAATGATGTTTTTCCAGAGCCAACAGGCCCACCAATTCCAACGCGCAATGCATGCATGCAACTCTCCTATGAGCGAAATAAACGCGAATACTGTGTTTCATGAAGTGCGCTCAGCGTAGTCAGCATCGGCACAGTTGATGCAGGCGGCATATCCGCTCCATCAATTGAATCCTGTACGCAATTACTAAGCACTGGCTTGATTTTGCTCACTACGCGCTGCAATACCGTCTGTCCAAGCGGGATAGACTTCGCTGCCACAACCATTTGGTTGTCAAGCCAAGACCATCCAATACCCGTCACGACCCAATCCTCCGGTATCTTCATTTTGCAGCCGATCCATCCATACAAGGCAATCAATGAATACTCAGTCGTATCAGGGACCTCAACACCTTGCTGACATGCCCATTTTTTCAATGCCATCCCCAAAAGCTGATCCTCAAGCAACAGCTCCTTCGTCTCACGCGAAGCAAGAATGGCAGCATTGATTTGAGTCCATTCAATTTTTGACTTCGCACGATAGGATGCCCGCGCATAACGAAAGTCCAATGTTCTCATTGAATACTGAAGAACACCCAAGCACCAATTTTCAAGATCTCGCTCATCTTTTACGAGATTAGCCTCAATCGCCGCTTCCAACCCTTGGCTAAACGCAAATGCGCCAATAGGAAGACTGGGGGAAAACAGGTGCATCGCATGAATAAATGAGTTCATAATAAAGCCTTAGTCATGACGACCCTGATCATTTTTCTGTTCATGATAAGCACCTGTTTCCGGGCTAAATGGCGCATCAACCTGAGTCACATCAAGACCCCATCTTAGGCACAAATCAGCCAGCACGTGATCTAACTGAAACCAAAGCACGCGATCTTCAATCTGCACCGGCGTATGCCGATTACCTAAGTGATAGCAGATTTTTGCAAACGTCAGCGGGTCTTTCCCGCGTACCTCGAAAAGCATTTCATTAGCTGCCTTTATTATTGCGACTCGACCATCGGTTGCAAGGAGGCAATCACCATCAGATAGTATCTGACCACGCTCCAAGAAGAGCCTCACTTCCTCACCAGTATCTGCCAAAGATTTTAAACGACCACGTTTTCGTGAGTCATAATCAAGAATTACGGTAACGTCGAAGCTAGTGGTGGGGTTTGCAACTGAGGTCAGTTCAAGCATTTTCTGTACTTCTAAAAGAGATAATAGCGCTGAGCCAATGGCAGTTCACTTGCCGGCTCACAAACCAAAAGCTCCCCATCAGCACGGACTTCATAAGTTTCAGGATCAACCGTAATTTCGGGTTGATAATCGTTGAGATGCATATTCGCCTTAGTCACTTCACGCACATTCTTAACTATAGAAAGTTTCCTCTTGGTATCCGCCATCCATCGATTATCAGCCTGCATAGATGCAGCAGAAACGAACGTCATAGAGAGTCGATCAGCGGCCTGCCCCATTCCTCCAAACATAGTTCTATAATGTACTGGCTGAGGCGTAGGAATCGATGCATTCGGATCCCCCATTGGTGCTGATACAATAAATCCGCTTTTTAGAATGAGCGCTGGCTTTGCACCAAAAAATGCTGGCTTCCACAGTACCAGATCAGCAATTTTACCCACTTCAATAGACCCCACTTCGTGCGAGATACCATGAGCGATCGCTGGATTAATAGTATATTTAGCGATGTACCGACGGATTCGCATGTTGTCATTCCAGCTAGGATCTCCGCCTAAAGATCCGAACTGAGCTTTCATTTTGTGCGCTGTTTGCCAAGTTCTAGTAATTACTTCACCAACGCGGCCCATTGCCTGGGAATCTGATGCAATCATACTAAAAGCACCTTTATCGTGAAGTATGTCCTCGGCCGCAATCGTCTCTTTTCTAATACGCGAATCCGCAAACGCAACGTCTTCTGGAATAGTTGGGGAAAGGTGATGGCATACCATCAGCATATCCAGATGCTCGTCAACAGTATTCACTGTATAGGGCCTAGTCGGGTTGGTGGATGACGGCAGCACATTTGGCAGGCCTGCGGCCTTAATAATATCTGGTGCATGCCCTCCACCCGCGCCTTCGGTGTGGTAAGTGTGGATGGTTCTACCGCCAATTGCTTGAATGGTTTCCTCTACGCAACCAGCTTCGTTGAGTGTGTCGGTATGAATCGCAACTTGGGTATCAGTTTTTTCAGCAACGTTAAGGCAGGTATCAATTGCTTTGGGCGTTGTACCCCAATCCTCGTGAAGTTTAAGCCCGCAAACCCCTGCCCGAATCTGCTCCATCAAAGGAAGCTCACTGCTTGCATTCCCCTTACCAAGAAAACCAAAATTCATTGGCTGCCCTTCAATCGCGCGCATCATCATCTCAATGTTGTACGCGCCTGGGGTGCACGTAGTCGCATTTGTCCCAGTTGCAGGGCCGGTGCCCCCACCGATCATGGTCGTGACTCCTGACGACAGGGCTTCTTCGATCTGTTGTGGACAAATAAAATGAATATGAGAATCAATCGCACCAGCCGTAAGAATTTTGCCTTCCCCAGCAATTACCTCCGTTCCTGGCCCAATCACAACTGTCACTTTCGGTTGGATATCTGGATTACCAGCCTTTCCAATGGACGCAATTCTGCCTTCCTTGATGCCTACATCAGCCTTCACAATTCCCCAATAATCAATAATCAATGCATTCGTGATTACTAAATCCATGCACTCCGAACCGATTCGTTGGGACTGACCCATACCATCTCGAATAACCTTACCGCCACCAAAAGTGACTTCCTCACCAGGTATTGCTGAATCTGATTCAGGGGACACCCAAATGTCTGTGTCCCCGAGACGGACCGAATCACCGACTGTAGGCCCATAAAGATCCGCATATGCTTCACGAGTAATCTTCATTTAGCACCCTCCAAACGACCCATGACGTCTCCACGGAACCCCATTACAATTCGATCACCGCACAAGGCAACTAATTCAATTGTCCGTTCCTGACCAGGTTCAAAACGTACTGCAGTGCCTGCTGCAATATTGAGTCTGTATCCTCGTGCCTTTTTACGGTCAAAAACTAGCCGAGGGTTTACCTCAGAGAAATGAAAATGTGATCCAACCTGGATAGGCCGATCGCCAGAATTAGCAACCACCAATCTCAAGGTCTCACATCCGACATTGAGCTCAATCTCGCCCGGCTTAATTCGTTTTTCTCCTGGAATCATGACCTCAATATCTCCTGAATTGGTTCATGAACCGTGACAAGCTTTGTACCATCAGGAAATGTTGCCTCCACTTGGACCTGATCCACCATCTCAGCGACGCCCTCCATGACTTGATCTTTGGTGAGTATTGTCCGGCCTTCTTGCATCAGTTCAGCGACTGATCTCCCGTCACGAGCACCTTCAAGGATTGCCGCACTGATCAAAGCAATCGCTTCCGGATAATTCAAACGCAACCCGCGTGAAAGCCGTCGTTCAGCCACCAATCCCGCTGTAAATAATAAAAGCTTGTCTTTCTCGCGTGGTGATAATTCCATCAGGTTCTCCAAATTCTTGGTTGCATTACTACACGACCTAGCATTACAGAGCCAACTTCGCTCCACAGTGATTCAAGTATTAGGCGAGTGTCCTCAGCTCGGTCACCAATCAACCGAATACAGATCAATGAAGCGCGTACTGCACTGACGCCAGCGAATCCAGAAAATTGAGAAACTAATTCACGTAACACAGAAATGAGTGACTCTTGTTCACTGAAAGATTCGGGCAAGACTAGGAAAGCGACGGCATAACTCGTGGACCCATTTAGGCCTGCAATTGACTGCAAAATTTCAGGCGTCATTTCAAATCGATCCTGATACAGGAGCTTTCCGTCTCTAATAATTGAAAAGATCTGAGTCAGTTGTCCGGACTCAAATTTATGATCCCCCGCCAAACGCCCCAAAACGATGTGCTCCCAGCCAAAATAGGTTGCGGTAGAAGGCAAATTAATCTCATTTTGAAGGACCCCAAATGCTCCATTAAATACAATTGTGTCTTGGGGCAAATATGCAAAATAAGTCCGTGGACCCATAACTATTGATGTGCACGTAGTTTGCAAAGAACCATTGCTGCGTGCTTTATAAAACTTTCCCGATGACGGCGTTGTAACAAGGGCCCGTGAGTCCGGATGCAATTGAATTCGAGTCTTTAAATTATCACCCGATACCATGCCGCCGGGTGGGTGTAGCAGATAACAATGAGCCAATGATTCATCGTGAAAAAGCCGCTGAACGCGCAAGGGACCCAAATGATTCAGTTTCGCAAGCTCGGTTCGTCCGGTACTTGCAAGATGAAATTCACAATCAATACTTGCCGGCCACGACAAGTCGTCTTTTGGGAAAATCGATTGATTCACACTGTCACCAACGACCTAACCTCATCAATTTGGATGTCCTCGATAGCACCTTCCAACTTCACACGACCACGATCCAGCACGCAAAGTCGATCACAGAGGTTAAGCGCAAAATCTAAGTACTGCTCAACTAAGATAATCGTCATATCTCCTCGCTCACGAAGAAGGATCAAAACCTTTCCGATATCCTTGATAATGGAAGGCTGAATCCCCTCCGTCGGCTCATCTAAGATCAGCAATTTGGGTCGGGTCACCAACGCCCTTGCAATCGCTAATTGTTGCTGCTGACCTCCAGATAAGTCGCCTCCACGACGATGGAGCATTTCCTTTAAGACCGGAAAGAGATCATAAATATCGGTAGCAATAAAACGCTGACCTTTGGGAGCAGCCGCAAACGCGATTTCGAGATTCTCTTTGACAGTTAATCTTGCAAAGATTTCCCGACCCTGAGGCACATAAGCAATCCCATTCTTAGCTCTTGATGCCGGATCCAAGGTGCGTATTTCCTCTGAATTCCATTGGATGGACCCGGAAGATCCAAAGTGCCGACCTGCGATTGCGCGCACTAATGATGTTTTGCCAACCCCGTTCCGGCCAAGAATGCAGCTAATCTCGCCAGCCGAAGCTTCAAAATTTACCGAATACAGGGCCTGACTGGCGCCATAGGTCACATCTAACTGACTAACTTTCAGCATTTTTAACGGCCCAAATAAACATCAATAACTTCGGAATTAGATGACACATGAGACAGGCTTCCCTCAGCCAAGACCCGTCCTTCATGGAGCACCGTTACTTTGCAATCGAGAGCCTCCACGAATTCCATGTCATGCTCAACCACCATAAGCGTATGCTCCCCGGCCAATCCCTTTAACAGCTCAGCCGTTTTCATCGTCTCAGCGTCTGTCATCCCAGCCGCCGGCTCATCCACCAAAAGAACCTCCGGTTCCTGTAAAAGCAACATTCCAATTTCAAGCCACTGCTTCTGGCCATGCGATAGATCGCCTCCGAGCTTTGCTAGGGTATCTGTCAAACCGACGCGCTCAGCCACTGCCCTAATGTTGCTCTGATCGCGGGAACACATAATCCGAAAAATTGCCTCCCAAGGCGCTCTGTTTCCAGCTAAAGCAAGTTCGAGATTCTCCCAAACAGTCAGTGTCTCAATTACACTCGGTTTTTGAAACTTGCGCCCGATTCCTAAATTAGCAATCCGAGCCTCATCCAAACGAGTCAAGTCATGTTGCCCCAAAAATAATGCAGTCCCAGTATCTGGTCGAGTTTTACCCGTAATGACATCCATCATGGTCGACTTACCAGCCCCGTTTGGGCCAATCACAGCGCGCAGCTCTCCAAGAGCCAATTCGAGTGATAGGTTATTTAAGGCCTTAAACCCATCAAACGAGACGGAAATACCATCAAGATACAAGGCACTTGAGGTCGTCGGGATCATGAGCAGGATTCCTTGAGACTGGTGCTACGTGTGCTTTGGTATTTAGCACCCAAGTCTACGATGGCCCCCAAAATACCTTTTGGTAAGTAAAGCGTCGAAATCACAAAAATCGCACCCAAAAAGAATAACCACGCTTCGGGGTAAAATCCCGTAAAAAAGGTTTTCGCTGCGTTCACAGCAATAGCCCCAAGCGCAGCCCCAACCAATGAGCCGCGGCCCCCAAGAGCTACCCAAACAACTACCTCAATTGATGCCAACGGACTAAACTCACCGGGGTTGATAATGCCCACCTGGGGGACATAAAGGGCCCCAGCAAATCCTGCAATCATTGCGGAAATAACAAACACGAGAAGTTTGTAGTACTCAACACGATAGCCCAAAAACCGAATCCTAGACTCACTATCTCTAATCGCGATTAAAACTCGTCCAAACTTGGTTTTCATCAGTTGCATACAAAGCAAAAGGCAACCGATTAGTCCGCACCCGGATAACAGCATCAGTGCCACCCGGACATCCGGAGAGCTAACTGAATACCCCAAAATATCCTTAAAATCAGTTAGGCCATTGTTGCCCCCAAAACCCATCTCATTTCGGAAAAAAGCCAACATCAAAGCATAGGTCAAAGCTTGCGTGATAATCGACAAATAGACACCCGAAACACGTGACCGAAAAGCAAACCATCCGAACACAAATGCAAGAATTCCCGGCACCAAAAACACCATCAGAACTGCGAACCAAAATTGATCAAAACCAAACCAAAACCAGGGCAATTCGTCCCAGTTTAAAAAGACCATGAAGTCGGGAAGTTCAGAATCCCCGTACGTTCCTCGATCACCGATTTGACGCATCAAATACATTCCCATGGCATAGCCACCGAGAGCGAAGAAGGCGGTATGCCCTAGAGATAAAATACCGCAATATCCCCACACTAGATCCAATGCAACAGCAAGCATCGCAAAGCAAAGATATTTGCCAATGATCGTCAGTGTGTATGAATCCAATGCCAGACCAAATGACTCAGGCAATACAACATTAGCAATGAACACATACATTAAAAGAGCGGCAATCGAACTCAAGATTAATTTTCTCAAAAAAATCAGCAGCATAACTTAGTCCTCAACTGACCGGCCTTTAAGAGCAAATAGCCCTCGAGGACGTTTTTGAATAAATAAAACGATGAACACAAGAATGAAAATTTTAGCGAGGACCGCGCCACTAAACGGTTCGATTATCTTATTAGCCACGCCAAGGCTAAATGCCGCAACGACAGTACCCAGTAAATTTCCGACACCCCCGAATACGACCACCATAAAAGAGTCAACAATATAGGCCTGCCCAAGATTAGGGCCAACATTTGTTAGCTGAGACAGCGCCACCCCGGCCATTCCGGCAATTCCAGATCCAAGTCCAAATGCCATTGCATCCATCCGCTTGGTTGGGATACCCATTGAGCTGGCCATACCCCGATTCATTGTGACCGCACGAATGCGCATACCAAACGTAGTTCTTTGCATTACACACCACAAAGAGATTAATACTATGATCGCAAAGATAATCACAAAAATTCTGTTGTAGGTCATTGAAAATGCGGCATTAATATTCAGCGAACCACTCAATAAATCGGGCGTAATAACCGATTGATTCAGTGGGCCAAAAACTGATCTGACCAACTGCTGAAGGATTAGGCTCACACCCACTGTCGCGAGTAATGTCTCCAATGGGCGACCGTATAAATGACGGATGACACTGCGCTCCAAAATAATTCCAGAAAAACCAGATACTAAAAATGCTGTAGGAATTGCCACTATTAACGACCAAATACTGGTTCCGGGGATGAATTGCTGGACTACAAATGCTGTATATGCACCCAGCATAATGAACTCACCGTGCGCCATATTGATCACACCCATCACACCAAACGTGATCGCAAGACCAATCGCAGCCAAAAGTAAAACCGAACCCAAGGACAATCCATAGAAAAGATTTTGGCCCATGCCCCAGTACGAGAGCTGACGCTCCATATCTACCAATATCTCAGCCGCCCTATCGACCACAATACGGTCTAAATCGCCACGCAATAAAAATCGGTTTAAAACATCTTTCACCTCAGGAGAGAGAACGTTGGTAATTCGCTCCAACCCTTCGAGCTGCACGAATGAGTCACTACTTTCTAATTGTGTAAGTCCAATTAAAATCGATAGATTCGTATTCACTGATAAATCGGGCTCAACCAACTCTCGATCCAGAAGCTTAGGCAACAATTCAAGATTGGGCTGCCTCATTAATTCTAGAACCGCCGCATATCTAACTTCCACATCAGGTGATGCAATTTTTCGAAATCCGATGACTTGCTTCAGCTCAGCCCGGAGACGATTATTCGTCTTAACCCGTGTTATTTTTTTGGATACAACAGTTTCTAATTCCTTACCTGTCATCAAATCTTTTAGAACGTATTTCCGTCCTTCTTTAACATTTCTAACCATGCCTCCGATTTTAGGCCAATATGCCAATTCTCCGTCCAGCCAATATTGCAGAACTTTTGATGCTTTATCCGATGGATCCATAGTCAACATTTCTATGAAGATCATTTTTTCTTTGAACGATGCTTTTGCTAGTGCTTGACCATCTAACGCAGGAAATGCCTGCGCAGAGAACATAAGAATAAATGGAACGAGAAGTCGGAAAAAAATCATTCAATAAGCCTCGAGAACCGGACTTCGTCCGGTTCTCATTTTTGTCTATTAGAAGTTTTGTCCAGAACACTTTTGTGTTTCTAGGTTGTAGTTACCGCATGAGACTGGGGCGGTCCAATCAGCAATAATCTTAGCTGAATCAGGTAAGAAATCAGTCCAAGCATCGCCAATTACTTCACCGGCGGTCTGGTACACAATTTCGAATTGACCATCATCTTTTATCTCACCAATTAAGACCGGCTTTTGAAGATGGTGATTGGTATGCATTACCGCCGTGCCACCCGTGAGATTAGGGACTGCTGTTCCATAAATGGCGGACCGAACAGCATCAACTTCTGTAGTGCCAGCTTTTTCAACAGCCTTTACCCACATTTTGAAGCCAATATAAGTAGCCTCCATCGGATCATTTGTTACGCGTTTTTTATCGCCTGTGAAAGCATGCCAAGCCTCAATAAACTCGTCATTGACATCGGCTTCAGCACTCATAAAATAATTCCAAGCAGCCAAGTGTCCAACAAGCGGCGTAGTATCAATACCCGACAGCTCTTCCTCACCTACCGAGAAGGCGATCACCGGAATATCTTCGGCACTAATACCCTGATTACCTAATTCTTTATAGAACGGTACATTCGCATCACCGTTGATAGTACTCACAACAGCTGTCTTTTTACCCTCTGAACCAAAACCCTTAATATCAGATACGATCGTTTGCCAATCACTGTGACCAAATGGCGTATAATTGATCATGATATCGCTTGCAGGAATGCCTTTATTTCTTAGGTAATTCTCAAGTATTTTATTGGTAGTGCGGGGATAAACGTAGTCAGTCCCAGCTAACACAAATCGTGTAACACCTAACTCACCCATCATATAATCCACGGCCGGAATGGCTTGCTGATTTGGCGCAGCACCCGTATAAAAAACGTTTTTACTGGACTCCTCACCTTCGTATTGAACTGGGTAAAACATCAATCCATTTAATTCCTCGATAACGGGAAGAACTGACTTTCTGGATACCGACGTCCAGGACCCGAAAATTACCTCAACTTCTTCTTTGACGAGTAACTCTCTGGCTTTTTCTGCGAACAGCGGCCAATTACTCGCAGGATCAACCACAACGGCCTCTAACTGCTTGCCTAAAAGCCCCCCTTCTTTATTTTGCTGATCAATCATCATCAAAACTGTGTCTTTCAGCGTAGTTTCAGAAATAGCCATTGTGCCTGACAGCGAATGAAGAACCCCTACCTTGATGGTTTCACCAGGAAGGTGCGCCGCGCCTTGGGCAACTGATGCCGTCAAACCAATTGCTGACGCTATAATGGTATGCTTGAGAGTATGCTTCCAGGATTGTTTGGTCATATCGATTTCTCCGTTTAAATTAATATGCAATGTGACTTGCAATATTAGTGAGAGCAGAGAACGTGCCAACCGATCCTGGAAGCACTTATCAAATTGATTTTAATCATAACTTTTCCTCATTTGCGAGAAAAGAGGGCTCAATAAAGCGAACTGAGATGGTGCAGAGGGCATGATTAGAGCACTAACTTAGTGCTGTCGAAAGCGAACGTCAGTAGATTCAAACGCATCAAATCCCGGGCCTTTCAAAAAGAATTAAAGAGCCCGAGAGTTTTAATCTAACGGCGTTTCATCAAACGACGAATGAAGCGACCCATACAGCCATGGCAATTGCGGCCAGTGGTAAGAAAATATTCCAACGAGCTTCCAATGCATGCGCCGTTTTTGATTCACGCTGAAATGCATCATTGAGGTAAATACCGGCAAATAAGGCCAACGAAATAAGAGTCGATGAGCCAATCATTAGCGCATCAATCATCGTCAGAAAATGAGTTTTTGGCACATCGTCGCCAAGTGAAAACTTCAATGCAAATATTGTCAAAATCAACGTAATCTGCCCGCCAATACGCCAGTCGGCATTGGCTGAAAATTGCAAAGAACAAAAATGGCTGATTGCTAATGAAAGCAGGACGACGACAACCAGTGGGAGAATGATTTTTTGCAGAATATCAGCAACGTCATGCTGCACTTCAACGTGATAGGAAATATTTGAAAATTTGTCATGCCCGCCCAAGTTCATACTACTCATCGTATTTGAACGTACAAAATGATCGATTGCGGTCCAATTGCCTTTAATGACTCCACCACCATGCGCTGCCTCGTCAGAGTGCGATGCGTGGCCAACCTCGAAACCTCCCGATACAAACTCAAGTCCGCTGATATCGTCGGTAAAGGCCTCGAGCTCTAAGTGCAGATCCAAAGCACCAAATGGGTACGAGTGCATGTCACTGTCGAGCGTCACGTCAACCGCAAACTTTTCAAACAGGTCGATCGTTCCTTCAGGATATAAAACGAGACTGCGCACCATCGTTTCACGCGCGCCTTCGGCATTTGCAACAAAGAATTCAGGTAAGAACACCGAATCATGCAGCGAATTCACCTGGTCACCCGTCAGAATCACCTTCGCCTCGGGATTACCCAACGCCTCCCGCATACTGCCGTCGTCTTGCCACTGCTGCAAAACCTCAGCCACAACTCCGTAGGTCGCCGCTGTAATATTGATATTACGAATTTCATCCAAGACGAATTTTACCTCGACTCGAGTGACATCAACTGGATTCGTTTGAGTCCCGTGAGCTGGTGCAGCCTCTTGATGATTCACCCCACCTTCCGAATGGCCCGTTTCCTGGGCGGTAGACAAAGACATATTCCCGAGTAAAAAGGCACATCCCACTACACAGGCAACAAACAGTGACGACCTCTTCATAGATTTTTTTTGCATTCGAAACCACCTTAAAACTTCAACTACTGATTTTCATTACCAACTGCCAACCAGCCGTAACATAAATACAATACTCATCAGTACGAGCGTGTTTGCTCAATATAACAATTGCGTAATATAATTTCTTCTTTGGACTCAAAAATAAAAACCCCCTCAAATCTACGAAAATTTCGTGACCAGTGGGGCAGACCTCTGCAGCGCAAGTTTCTGCAGAGCAAATCGTTATATTGCTATGGGAAGAAGACGTGCAGCTTGGTAAATACCATTTAAAGAAATTTGTTGAAGATTCGCGATTTAGCGGGGTAATCATCGGCTTAATTTGCATCAACGCCATTACACTAGGACTCGATACATACCCCGAAATTAGCAGTCAATATGGAACCATCTTCGAGCTTTTTGACAAAGCAATCCTTCTTGTTTTCACGGTCGAGTTAACCCTAAAAATCTTTGTCTCCAAAAAAGATTTTTTCAAGGATCCGTGGAATGTATTCGACTTCTTAGTCGTGACGATTAGCTGGGTGCCAACCACCGGGGCATTATCTGTATTAAGAGTCCTCAGAGTATTGCGAGTTATGAGGCTACTGTCATTAGTCCCTGAGATGAAACGGGTACTGAACGGTCTGGTCTCAGCACTTCCAGGAATGGGATCCGTAATCGGCGTTTTAATGCTTGTCTTTTATATATGCTCAGTTTTGGCCACTAAATTATTTGGATCGAATCCTGACCCGCTCATGCAACAGATGTTTGGGTCGCTAGGCTCATCGGCATTCACGCTGTTTCAAGTCATGACTCTGGATAGCTGGGCAGAAATCGCGAGGCCGACGATGGCGCTCTACCCCATGGCATGGTTATTTTTCATTCCGTTCATCGTTGCAACTTCGTTCGCTGTATTGAATTTATTTATCGGCCTGATCGTAGACGCGATGTCACGCAATACAAATCATGAGAATGAGGCCGATAGAGAGACTGAAAGCGACCAACTCTTAAAACGCTTGAGAGACGTTGAATCCAAGTTAGACGGGTTAATTGAATACAACCGGCAAAAATATCCATAACAAGCGTTAATAAAGCGCGTTTCCAGTAAACAACAATTCCACAACCGAATGCGCCCTGGTTAGGGGCATGAGCAAATGAATAGTTCTTTTAAAAATTGAATCAACATTATCAAAGCAGAAAGTGAGTCATTGGTTTCATAGATTTCAGTATTATCTCGACTTGTAAGCAGGCCTTGGTAGGCATATAAATCGATCGACTGACTTCGACGCAAGCCTTGCCTCTCCCCATATCTGACAATCAGATTCCGAACTGAATACCGCTCCATAATCGAGAGGCACGGTATCAATCTTGGTTGAACTGATCACTCCATCATCAAGTTTAAGAAAAACAATCAAAACCCAGTGCATCATTATAAGTCCCCACCTTTCAAAGCAGTCATCACATCAATATTCAAAATATACCAGCCCGAGGCTGCTGAAGCCGAATCTGTATCATGTTAGTGACTAGCCGCTCACTAAAAAGTATTGACGCCTATGTATAATATACTTTAGTATAGTTACTTAAGGTAACAACCTCTCACAAGGAGTCGAACAATGAGCACACTTCAAGCCACAAGCTTTTACTTTCAGACAACATGCATGATCTGCGCAAAAATTCGCGATACGGCAATCAGCGTATTTCATGGCATTCAATTGGGTCGCCAGTTGCAAGCTAACTACCAGACTGCGCAGTACTTGGTAGGAACGACTGAATACAAAGGTTTAACTGCAAGTCAAATCTCGACAATTTTGAATGCTGAAGTTCTTAAGCGCGGTTAAAGTAAGTCAGGGGAGCGGTGAATGACCGCCTCCCCGCTCATCTGTGGTCATCACACCTGCACTGGAAGATTTTGCTCGTCGCTTAACAGCTAATTGGTGCATTTTTATCCAACTTATTTTAACAATCGCTTAGTCTCAAGACACTAGGTCGAATTGTCGTTATCCACGCGCGTCGGAACCCCTGACTCAATCAAATAGAACATCTGACACTGCCCACAACTGAAGTCACCCTTCAATATACGGTTTTTAAGTGCCTCATCTGTATCAAAAACACTCGAGTCAATCATCCGGCAAAGACATGTAATCATTTACTGGGGCCCCATGACTGTAAGATAGTCTACGACACTGTAAGCAGATGATCCATGAGGTCCCAATGTCAAATCCGACCGCTGAATTCAAAACACTCTGGCCAACACTATTCATGCAGATCTCGTTGCCAGGACATGAGCAAGCTAATGCTGTGCTCATCGAGCACCTTGACCGGCTTGATTCGGAAAAGGATCAACTAACAACGGATTATTTGAGTGACAATCTATTCAATGACGGCCACCCGGCTGTCGACTGGCTCAAACAATCGGTCCAGAGAGCGGTTGTCGATTACGCCAAGGCAGACGGCGTTAATTATGATCTCGATTTTGGATTACAAGCATGGCCGAATATTAATCGAATGGGTGACTACCATAATCTTCACAATCATCCGCACGCTTGGTTAAGCGGTACGTATTACGTGTCGGTCCCCGAACACGAGACCTTGCCCCTGGGCCGGGACGACCGAACACCAAACTGCATCAGCTTCTTTGATCCTCGGCCTCAGGCCAATATGACTGCAATCCGCGGGGACTCGCAGGTGGATCCGGAGTACCGGATCAAACCAGAACCAGGAACCCTGCTTTTGTGGCCCGCCTTTCTACACCACCTCGTTCACCCCAACCTTTCTCATGAAACGCGAATTTCAGTCAGTTTCAATGCAGTACTTCGCTGGAACGATCGGTATCTGCCTGATTAGTTGCAGAGAGCAAAGATAAATCTGAACAATGATAACGGTATTTATTTTTTAAAAAAAATAAGGGACTCAGATCAGAATTTGAAAGCAAAATCATAAATCTCAAGGAGATTATGCGCAGGCGCAGAGCTCATTCGGCTGGGACATTGTCCTTAGGAACCTTATCAAAGATCACTTTTCGGTTTAATCCTTCAGTTTTCTCACCAAGCGGCCGAATACCGTCCTTCTGTCGACCGTCTTTCTTCAATGGCGCAAAAACGGCCTCAGAACTTGTACCAGGTCTATTTGTTTGTGCATTTCTGAGTGCTAATTTTATAGCCTGTCTCTTCAACTCCATTGAAGCCCGCAAAATTTCTAGAGTCTGATAAATTTTTCCGCCCGCTACAGGACGATCCTCGGCCGGAATATCACTCAATTTTTTTTTGTGCATTCGGATTGAGCCATTAATTTTTAGATACTTTTCACGCACCTGATCAAGGATTTCTATCGTATCCGCAACCTCGATTTGGTATAACGCATCGTCCTTGAGATCTTGGAGCGCCTCAATGAACCACGCATAGGTCCGAAATCGACTGTCATCAGACAACGCGCGATACTCTGCAAGGAGTAAACTTGCAATCAGCGAATAACCAACAATCCAAGTCGCTAATAGAATTAGCAGCTCAACAGGCATAAATCCCTTTAATTAGTTTTCCTTTGAAGCTGGTCCACTCTTATTTCAATAATTGACCCAACTTATGATCCAAAAATCACCCATGTACAATAAGGTACTAGAGAGAATAAATTCAAATATAATTATCACTATAATTTAATTAGTACTCAGAGAAACGAATTAGACAATATTGATCCACAAAAAAATTACTCTCATTTAGTAACGATTTCCGGGCCCATGACCAAAGTTGGCAACCATGTCGATAACCACGGCACATATGTCACAATAATCAAAAAGACGAATAGAACGGCCACAAAAGGCGCTGCGGCTTTAACGACGCGAGCAAGACTCATTCCGGTAATACCCGATGTCACAAACAGATTTAACCCAATGGGCGGCGTGATCATCCCAATCTCCATATTCACCACCATGATAATTCCAAGATGGATTGGATCAATACCAAGTTCCATGGCGATTGGAAAAACGACTGGAGCCACAATCAACAACAACCCTGACGGTTCCATGAATTGACCGCCCAATAGCAGTAAAATATTCACTGCAATGAGAAACGTAAACCAATTAAAGCCAGCGCTCAGCATCCACTCGGTGATCGTTTGCGGAATCCGTTCTGCGGCAAGCGTGTGCGCAAACAAGAGCGCATTTGCGATAATAAACATCAGCATAATGGTGGTCTTGGTCGCATCCAAAATCACTTGCTTGGTTTCATGTCCACCAATCGCAGGGAAAAAACCACGCATCATCAGCCAAAGATTACGACTCCAAATTTTCAGACCAGAGCCTACAAGCCAGGCCATGCGCAAAGGGCTCGTTGTTTGCCCTCGCCAGCACAGGTAACAAAGCATGAGCGCAATTGATGCAATGCACGACCACTGGAAGCGGATAGTCAGCGTGATTCCTTCCACATCAGACAACGCAAAAAACGATAAAATCAAAGCCACCAACAAAAATGTAACGCCATAAACTGAGGCTTTAAAACCAGTGACGGACTCCTGACTATCCGTCTCGAGGACCCACGGCTCATCTTTGAATGGACCCATATCCCGATAAATGAAAAGCGCCACAAATGCTGCATAAACAGCGGCCGCCGCCGCAGCCTCTGTCGGAGTAAAAACACCACCGTAGATGCCGCCCATAATAATAACAATCAGGAAAAGGCCCCAAAATGCATCCTTAGCGCCCGCAAAGAGCTCACCAAAGCCGGCCCAAGGCTGCGCTGGAAGATTCTTATACCTAGCAACCACATAAATGGCGCCCATCAGCATAAGGCCAGCTAAAATTCCTGGAATTACGCCAGCAAGAAACATACGCCCAACAGAAACATCAACAGATGCAGCGTAAACAACCATAACAATCGAGGGCGGAATTAAGATTCCAAGCGTTCCGGCATTGGCAATAATGCCTGCCGCAAAGTCCTTGGAGTAACCGACCTGACGCATCCCAGCAATAGCGATCGTGCCGATTGCCACTACGGTCGCAGGCGAAGATCCAGACAGCGCTGCGAACATCATGCAGGCCAATACCGATGCCATCGCCAATCCGCCCCGGAAGTGACCAACCGCAGCAATCGCAAAACGAATCAATCGCTTGGCAACACCGCCGGTCGACATAAAACTCGAGGCCAAAATAAAGAATGGGATCGCAAGCAGCGTGTAGTGAGTGCCGACCCCAAATAATGAAATCGCAATCGATGAAAGTGATTCATTAGTGAAAATCGCCACATAAAGGATCGAGGACAAGCCAAGCGATAAGCCAACCGGAACGCCAACAAATAAAAATCCAAGGACTAAAGAAAATAGAATCAGGGTGTCCATCGTTATACGTCCTTCAAGACATCTTTGTTTTCTTTGACAAGATCTTCTGCTTCATGACCGGCGATCACCATATGCCGTTCGCCTTTATAGATTTGCACCATTGCTTGAAGACTTCGAAACGACAGGAGTGCCAAGCTGACCGGAAGAATAATCAACACCAACCAACGCTGAACACGATCCTTCACCCCGAAAGTTTCTTGAATAAATACGGGCCACCGGAGCTCTTCAGTACCAATATTGACTTTATACATTTTAGACCAGTAATTGATCGCGCCAGACCGCGTATCAATCCCAATCATCTGCAACCAAGCGGCATCCAGCAGAATAAGCCCATAGATCAGCCCCGTACTCGCACCAAAAATAGCTAACCACTTGGCGACTGGCTTTGGCGCCGCCTTGACCAGAATATCGACACCAAGATGGGTGCCATGCTTAATGCCATAACTCATACCAACAAGTATCAGCCATGAAAATATAACCATCGTGAACTCAAGCGCTGCCGACCAACCAGTGTTAAAGAAATACCTGGCCACCACCTGACCAAAAGACACCAACGTAAGAAGCATCATCAGCGTGATTAATAAATTATCTTCAAATTTGTCGACCGCTTTGGGAAAGAAGTGTTCCCAAACAAATAACGCAATCACCAAACCCAGAAGCAAGAGATGCGGCGTATACCCGGCCATGATCGAAAATCCTCAATATAAATACGAAGAGGGGGCTTACGCCCCCTCAGTTATGCCATTCTGCGGTTTTATGATGCGGCCGCTGCTGCGATAACATCTGCACCAATTTCTTTTTCAAACTGTTTCCAAACAGGCTTCATCGCATCAACCCATTGCTTTCGCTGTGCTGGCGTCAGATCACGAATAGTACCACCCGCCTTTAGGATATTCTGACGGTTCGCTTCTTCCTTTTCTTTGACTGACAAATTAGCCTTTTGCGTGACATCATCAGCAATCGATAAAAACTGCTTACGAGTTCCCGCATCGAGGCTATCCAAGAACTCTTTGGACGTCATAAAAAGATACGCAAGCAACTGATGACTTGTCTGAGTCGTACTGTCTTGTACTTCAAAGAACTTCTTCGTGTAGATGTTCGACCATGTATTTTCTTGGCCATCCACCACACCTGTTTGAAGTGCACCATATACTTCAGCAAATGCCATTGGCTGAGGTGATGCACCCATCGCCGCAATCATCGCCTTAGCAACGTCCGAATTCTGTACGCGGAACTTAAGCCCGTTTGCATCAGATGGAGTCATTAATGGCTTGTTAGCAGAAAAATACTTCATGCCACTCATCCAGTAACCAAGGCCAACAAGGCCCTTGTCTTCCATCGAATTCAACAAGCCCTTACCTGTCTCAGACTGAGTGAACCGCATCGCGGCATCCATATCCTTGAAGATAAACGGAAGATCAAATACACCATACTTCTTCGTGTATGAACCAAACTTTGACAAAGAAGGTGCAAGCAACTGAACGTCACCAAGAAGCAACGCTTCAAGCTCTTTTGAATCACCAAACAGTGTGCTGTTTGGATACACCTCAACGCACAACTTGCCGTTCATTTCCTTGTTCACACGCTCAGCGAGGTTATTTGATGCAACAACTTTTGGATGTGTGGTGCCGCCGGTTACGTGAGATAGCTTAACAACACGTTCCCCCGCGTCACACGCAGCAAAAGACGCCGACGCGCCGACCGCAAAGGCCACGGCAGACAAAGTGCCAAGAATTTTTTTCATAGTTATCTCCGACTGATTAGTCTTCTGTATTTAAGCCTACAAAGGCAGGGTTCGACCGATCCGAACCGAACTATTTAAAACCTTTAGTCAATTAATTTCAAACAGATTATTCAAAAGCGATGGAAAACGAAGCAGTACTAAAATAGCTCTTCAAAAATACCTATTTAAAATGCTTCAAAAAAACGGATCTAAATCCCATTCAGGTACATTAATCTCCGCCATTGATCCTTGTCACTGGCGGTCGGGGGCCCGGCGGCCCGTTCCTTGATCGCTTTTCCATTGGACTGATTTTGACTGGCCGAGCACCGTCACCACAACCGAGCCGTGCAGGACCGGTCGCTCCATTACGCAGATTTTTTGAATAGTTGTATTCATGACCGCGCGCACTCGTATTACTGAAGCAAACCCACATATTCGGAATAATTTGCATTGATGCAAAAGTGCTGCCCCGCGCATTACCGAGCGATGAATCAGCCATTATTGAGGCGACAAAAATCGAGCCGACAACAAGTGATGAACTCGCGACACTACCGATGACCCATGTCGCAGCGTGGGACAAAGCCACTTTAATCGCACCTCTGCTGTGTTGAAAATCGACGACAATACATTTACTAAATTTAAAGTAATATGAATAATTATCCAGATGATAATAAAAATTATTGTATCGAAGTAAACGACAGATACAAAAAAAGCTTTAATTGATTTTACTTATTTCGACTCCGTCATTAGACGAAAACAACGCAATAAGCCTAAAATAATGATTGCTTCGGCCGATACATATTGCAAGATAATTTAATAGGTGACTGATGGAAAAATCGTTCTGGAATTCGTTGGATATACCACCATCGGTTCGTCTCAATCATATGCTGTCTCGGGTCTCTGAACCTGAGAAAGATATTATTGATTTTAGTGGCACCGATCCAGCCCACAATCCACCGCCGTTCGTTATTGAAGAATTTAAGAAATATGCGAGCACGATTGGGAAAATGGCGGGCGGCTTTGGCGGCATGAAAAGCCTCCGTGGCACCATATCCGATTGGGCGAGACGACGCTACGCGCTTAAATCGAAGTCTTTCAACGAAAATAATGTTGTTGCGACCAATGGTGAAGAAGAAGCTATTTTCCTAACCATTCAGATTCTTGCTGAGGGCAGCAAAGATGGAATAATTGTATTGCCGAACCCCGCAGATCCTATCTATGAGACCGCGGGTGCAATCGCAGGACTGACCCCTTTTCGTGTATCAACAATGACCTCTCAGCAACCAAGCTATCGGGATATACCGGAAGAATTATTGGAAAAAATTAAGGTCGTCGTAGTGAACTCGCCCGCTGATCCTTACGGCGGAGAACTGCCCGTACTTCAGTGGGAATGGCTCTTGAAGCAATCACAAGAGTATGGCTTTTTTATTCTTTCGGACGAACGCTTTAATGAGATCTATCGGGGCAAGCCATCTCCGGGCCTACTTGAAATGGCGGACTCTAATGACAATCCCGAATTCTCTCGATGCGTCGTCGTGAATGGACTCACGATGCGGTCAAATCTTGTCGGCATGCGTTCAGCATGGGTCGGGGGTGACAAAGAGTTCATCAAAAAAGCAAATATTTATCGTCACTATCATGGGCTGTATTTGCCGATTCCAAATCAGCGTGCCGCCATCCTGGCTTACTCTGACGAGGGACACGTTGAGGAAAACAGGAAAAAGTACGCGGGCAAATTCAAAGATGCGCCGAAGCGATGCAGTTCAACGCTTCCGGTCAGCGACCCATTGCATGGGCCTTTTCTTTGGCTCAGAGCCCCTGGTGATGACATTGCTTTTGCGATTACGGCCTATGGGCGAACCGGAGTCAAGGTCATGCCTGGACAGTTACTGGCAAAAAAACATGGCAACGTCAATCCGGCCATTGGCATGATAAGAATCGCGCTCGTGCATAATCCTGGAAAGTGCGCGGCAGGTCTGCTCGAGCTTTGCAAGATGATTAATCCGAAGCACCGTAGCCAGACCATCATGAAAAGCTAAGAGCACAGTCCAATCTGTCTGCCCTCTCAACACGTTCAAATGAGAGGGCAGACCTTTCTACCAATACTCACATACTTGTTATCAGATCAGTGAGTCTGACTATTTTCTGTAGCCCATCCTCACGTATCTTTTAAACCTTGGAAATGGAATGGTCCCAGTAAAAACGAACACCTACTGACCAGGCATCTTATTTAACGCTGGGTATTCACCGAACTTTGAAGTCAATGCTGAACGGGGCAGTTTTTGCAGAGCCACCTTTCAAAATCATCGATTGCGACAGTCCCAAAAGAATTTCGATCTCACGGGTATCAGCAGTAAACGTTTTCGGCGAATCAAACTTATCAATGAGAACAATGGCAGTCGCAGATGTATCGTCGGCTACCAAATATCTAGAACCTTCGGAAGTACTCTTTACGAGATAAGCGCTCACATCGGCTTCAGAAAAATGAAACTGGTGGATGCCCGGCTCAAATAAGTAATTGATCGGATCATCATCAATGAAGGTTGCCTGCGCTTCGGTCTCACTGGCAAAACACTGAATATTACCGTCGTATTGAGGCCCAGTCACACAAAACGGCGTTACGCTGCCTGCTTGCAACTCGAGCCCCCCTTTCATCTGAAGATCATTACTTACAACAAGAATACCGTGGGTATACGTATTGTATTCGGGTGCCGCAATGGCGCCCTCAAACACGGTAGACTCATTGATACCGCCGAAGCTCACTGTTGATGACTCTCCCGAAGCAGTCCCGTCAAAGAAATATGAGCAATTGGACAAATCATACTCAGAGCTGGTTGTGGGTCGTGTTGGAGCCGACGTACACAAACCAAACAAAGCAACCTCCAACCGATACCCCGTTGGGGTGATCGAACACCCATCGGTTAGCGCCGGATCATCAAGCGATACCGCACTGGCAGAACAGCCGCCTGCGTTGGAAGGCACTAAATCAATCAAAATTGTTGTCGACACCGCGTTTGTTCCGTCAAATATTTCAAACGTGATCGAATCATCTAGGTTCGTGAGTACTGGCGAGTCTGGGGTGTAAAAAATACTTGTCCCATCAGTGCTCGCGCTACCGTAATTTGGCGGCTCAGTAATGCTCAGATACAGATTCGGAGATTCGTCTGAAATATATAGCTGACCATTAATATCCAACGCACCAATCACGTTAATGGTCGTGGATTGGTTCAGGCCGGCCGTGTAGACCCGCGGAAAGTCAGTGCTAATGACAGGTGCGTCTTGATCATCGATCATAACAATCATGGTGTGATAACCCGTCACCGTGCTCACGCCATCAGTGACGGTAATTTCGAGTACTTCCGAACCATAAAAGTCAGCAGCTGGCGTGTAAGAAATCGAAAGATCCCCAGTCACTGCTGCAGAACCTGTTCCCTGGGCAGTGACGCTCTCGATGGTCAACGTATCGACGCCAAGGTTAGCCTCTTGATCCACAATGTATGACAGTAAATTGATCGTATTCGCGATCGAGTTCTCAGTCACATTGGTCGAGCCATCAGAGTCCACCACGGGTGCGTTATTTGTCGTTACCAGAGCCGATGTTGTCGCGACCGTCGAATTATTCGATGCATCTGTTACTGAATAGATGATCGTTTCAATACCCACAAAGCCCTCGGCCGGAGTATAAGTCACCGTACCGTCCCAGTTTCCATCTCCATCCACATCATCAACAACAAAGACACCACCACTGTCGCCAGTGATTGCCCCATCAGCCAAGGTTAGCTGGTCTCCGTCTCTGGCATCCAAGCCATCTGCGTACAATGTAATCGTAATTAACTCAGAATTAGCAATCACCGTCGCTATGCGATCACTTGCGTCCTCAAGTTGAGTGGGCACCGGAGCATCATCCACTGGTAGCACGAAGATTTTGAGCACTGCGTCTCGATACCCAATCCCATCAGTGACGCGATAGGTAATTGTTTCTGATCCATTAAAGTTCGCATTTGGCTTATAATATAATGATTTGCCGCTATCACGATTCCAGTCCAGCGTTCCATTTACCGCACCAAAAGCGGAAATAATGGTTAATTCATCATCAATATCAGGATCATAATCATTTCCAAGAACGTCAATTTGCGTTCCACTGGCGTCCTCCATAATCGTTTGAGTATCGTCGGCAAGTACCGGCGCGTCATTCCCAGTACTGAGTACATTAAGCGTAATTGACTCGGAAACGGAATCCACGCCGTCAGTCACTGTGTACCGAAATACTTCGGGGCCCGAATAATCCTGGCCCGGCGTATACGTGACTGTACCGTCCCAAATGCCGTCACCATTATCATCATCTGGCGTCACTGTTGCTGACGTGCTGATGTCATCCAAAATAAAACTCAACTGATCTCCATCCGCATCAACAGAGTTCGTTACGATGGTGATTTTGTAGGGCGTATTTTCTTCAGCCGTTGTCACCGAATCACTGGCGGTTGTCGCATTAATAACAATTTCCGGAGGATCTGAAACAGGCATGACCGTGACGATGATAGACCCATTGGCTGATTGAGTATTTGTTCCATCTCCAGACGCATCATTGTCACTGACTGAATAAATGATGGTCGTGGTGCCATTAAAATTCGGAGACGGCGTGTAGAGTACCTGCTCAGTATTAAATGATGTCGTTGCGCTCGTCACATCAATGCCGTCCTCAGAAACAAACACGATCCCGGTCACCGTAACTGAGTCACCTTCCTCATCGAATACATTGTCCAAAATGACATCGTAGGTTTGAGTTTCTGAATCTTCTGATATAGTTGCGGTGGCCGCCGTGACAACAGGCGCGTCATTCACTAAGCCTGAGCTCACGGTTACCGTGATCTGACCCCGATCAGTTAACTTATTCGATCCATCGCCACCGGCCTGATCATTCTGATCTTCGATCTCATAAATGATGATGGTAGTCCCTGAAAAGTTAGTACTTGGCGTATAAAAAATCTCAGTATCCGAGTGCGAGGACGTTGCGATCGTCACATTAACGCCATTTTCTTTGACAGAAATTATATCGTTAATAATTAAAGTATCGCCTTCAGGATCAGTCGAAAAATCCAATACCGGATACACGCCATCGTCGTTTGCATCAAGGGTCAGTGCGACTAAACCTGCTTCCGGCGCATCATTTTCAGGATTGACAGTTACCCTAATGATCCCGGGCTGCGTTCCGTTTTGAGGATCGGAGGCACCGTCGGTCGTGCCATCATCCACTAACGTAAATCGAATGTACGCGGTCCCGGTAAAATTAGCCGTTGGCGTGTAGACCAGATCCGAACCAGAAAACGACACAGTTCCCTTCGCACTCGAGTCAATGTTTGCAGTAATAATGGTGCCCGAGTGATTTTCCGGATCATCAAAATAGCCCACATCATTTATATCAAATGCAATCTCTTCGCCTTCGTCAGTATCGGCTAGTACGTTCTGACGAGGTGTGGGCGCGTCATTCACCGCAGTTACCGTAAATTCGACTGTGTCTGTGATGGAGAGCGCAGTACCACTGCCCACTGAATCGTCATCAATAATCTGATAATCAATGGACACAAACCCAGTAAAATCATCACCCGGAGCGTAGAACAAGTTGCTCCCATCAAAGGACACAGAACCACCCCCATCATTATTGACTGTGGCCGTTACCAGGCTCAGTGTGTCGCCAAGGTTCGCATCCGAGAATGTAGCCACGATTGTGTCAGTGTCCTCAGCCACTGTCGTGACTGAACTGTCGAGTGTAGGCGTCGAATTACCCGTTCCCACAGTCACCGTGACGATTCCGTCTTGGGTGCCGTTCAGCAAGTCCGCTGCATTGTTATAGGAAGCGCCATCATCTATGACAGTAAAAGTAATTACGGCCGTACCAGCGAAAGTGGGCTCTGGAGTGTAGGTAAGATTAGCGCCACTGAAAGAGACCGAGCCTTTGACTGCGGAATCAATGGATGCTGTCACTATCGTACTCAGGTCCAAGTCAACATCATCAACGTATCCCTCATCATTGATATCAACTGTCGTAACCGCACCTTGAAGAATGCTTCCTACGTTGTCCTGCCTCGGCACCGGGGCATCGTTCACCTGAAAAACCTGCACTGGTAGATCGTTATCAGAAATCGATAAACTGCCATCAGAGATCGCGTAATCAATAGAAAAAGTTCCATAAAAATCAGCTGCTGGGGAAAAGATTATTTGGGTTCCATTAAATGCAACGGAACCAGCTAGTGCATCACTGAGTGTGAGTGTGGACGCACTGAGCGTATCACCGTCCGGGTCCGAAAATGTCGCCACCGTGGTCACGTTATCTTCGATGACCGTCCCGGACGAACTATCTAACGTAGGCGCTCCATTGGTCCCGCCGACAACCAGTGTCAGCGTCGGGACAGCCGAGGTACTATCTCCATCATTTGTAATGGTGTACGTAAAATTTTCGGTACCCACAAATGTTGTGGGTGGCGTATATTCAAAATAATCACCTGCCGGATAGCCGGCTGGATTTGACACAATCACCAAATTCGATCCATTCGTCGGACCCACTTGCGCTACATTGGTTATACTAAAAGAACCAGCACCAACGATATCATTAGAAGCAACATCAATCAGCTGTGATACTGCGCCCGTCGTTACATTCACTGTATCGTCAACGGCCGTATACGCCCACACGCTGGGCGTCCTCAAGAAGCAGGCGACGAATACCAGTATTGACAATACAAGCAAGCGAACGTTTATCAAAAGGCCTCTGCTCATGACCAAATCTCTCATCACTAAATACTCGTAAATGTCACGATCAAAGTACCAGCCGACGTATCGGACACCTCTTTCACAATCTCATCTTCTCGTTCGACCATCTGATAACGCTCCCTCGGAGAAATCGGGGTCAACTGCCAAGGCACCGCACTCAACTCGAAAAATCTTGGCCGGTCCTGTGAACCCGGGACATAGTTATACGTCAAAGAGGCTGAGTTCGAGGATTTGTGGTCACTCCCATAATCAGTCCTGGCGAACTGAACGCTTAGGTTGTTTGACACGTGTCCACTCAGGCCAACTGTTGATCCAAATAAATCGGTGTCATCAGCATTTCCGTACCACTTAAAGTCACGATAACTCGCAAACAATCCCGGGAGATAAGGAACCGCTAACTTAAGTTTCGCGTCACGACCACCGAGTGCTTTTTCAGACGTATTAGAATCAATGACCTTGGCTCCGCTGAGGGCATAATACCGATTTGCGTTAAACCGCAAAGGACTACTAATAATCTCTGCACCAATGCTAGCCCGCTCATGGCCCCGAGGGAATTCGCGATCATAAAATACGTTCACTCCGGCCATAACCATCTGAGTTGGGTCAATCGCTCGTACACCCACACCAAGATTTAGCGTGGCCTCTGAATCGCCGTAGCGGGCGCCAATTTGGCCAAACGTAAAGACAGGATCTGCGTCTGATGACTCAAACGACTTCAGGCCACTGACTTCATAAGACGGCCCTCGGCTGGTGAATGCATCAACGCTTGCTCGACCAGAATCAAAGAATCGATCCGTGACCTCATTAACTGCTTCGTTCACAACCTCATTGACTTCAGTCGTGACCTTCTGCTCGACTTCGGATTGCATGATCTGTGCGATTTTCTTTCCAACTTCAGATCGAGGCACGTTATTCGCTGCAAACGCGCGCATGATTTTGGTTGCGGTGATTGCAAGTTTCCGTCGTCGCTCTTGCGCTTCGAGTGTTTTAATCGCGGCAGCTGCACTGTCACGATCTGCGCCAGGCAGCTCGGGAACAACACCAAACTCGAGTAACTCAGGCTTACCCTCGTTCCCCAAATATCCACTGACTACTTCACTAAGTACGCCATCGGGTAGACCGACGATCTCAGTGGATTGACGTAACATTAGAGAATTGCGCGTCTTTGCTTGAATAACTTGATCATTGGTGGTGCCTTCACTGGCTGCTTGGAACGCCAGTGCAACCGATTCAATCGCATCACGCTGTGAGAGCAAATCGAGGTCAACCAGTTGCTGAAAATACTCCCGAACCGCCCAAATTTCATTAGGATGCGATTTAAAAAAGGATCGAAACTCCTCCGACTGAAAACTGTCAACCGATCTAAATTTATTGCCAAAATCAGGTGATAGCGTCTTCTTTTGTGTCCGCAATAATTCGAGAGGCAAAAAAACATCCAACTGAATGGCGATCGCTCGTGTCTCCCGATAAGTTGCAGGCCAATTTTTCTCCGCTTCTAACGACCTCGGCTCAAGTGATTTCACCACATCGAAAAAATATTTAGTTTGCTCACGTTCTTTTTTCCTAAGATTGGCGAGCTCGATACGTTCCCCGTATGACAGATCCCCGTTCGCAGTGCCCTGGTTTTGATCATTTGCCGCGGCAGTGGCAGGTGTATTAGCTGGTCTTTTAAGCAGGGATCGCTCGTTAGCCGATGATTGCGTCAAGCCACTAGCAGCGGCGACCTCAATCATCCGATCGGCTTCAGATTCAGAGACCAGCGCCGCATTGACCAAACTATTGGTATACCCGCGAAAAGCCTGAATTTGTTGTGGAAATCGAGAAAAATAATTGCGGATCGCTGGGTTCTTGAGGTCACCAACCCGCTTAAATGAATTAAAAAAGTCAGCCGAAAGTTGGGTTGAATCTAATGAAGCATCACTCCCATCGTTCGCAGTTACCAAATCGCCGGCGCCATGAGCCGCGGTCATTGCAAATCTCGGAAAAAAGGATGCAATCACGACTATTACTAAATAGATAACGTAATTCGCCTTCATTCGTTTCATTGCCCCTCCCAGATCCGACATTTATATCGGTTAAAGCCGTCAAAGCTTTACAGCCTGGATATTTAAGAGATTCATACTCGAAAACTCAAACCGATTTTTATCAATGTACTACTGGACAGCAAATTTCATACCCTAAATTGAATTATTCCGGATTAACCCATTGTTTGGACCCAACTCAGTCAGCTCGACACTTTTAATTGTGCTGGTTAGGTGCCTCTATCGGCAAATATTTGCCTCACAATCCTCAAGATAGGCAATAACCTGCCGATATTAATTGCCGTGATTAGAAATAAGTCAGTTCAGTTGTAATTTAGACGTGATGAACAAGCAGCCGCTAACGAGCGATTAAGTGCTTAGTAAAGTCATTTAAGGGATATTTATAATGTCGGCGATCATTAATTCATTAAACAGCGCTCTGAATGCTGCCAGCTCGGCACGCTCTAATACTGCAAGTACTAGCGCAAGTATTGGCATGCCTGAAAAAGAGGCCAAGCAAGAAATCGGCACATCTTTCTTTACGAAGTATGCTGGGGCTGATACGAACTGGGTGATGCTTCAAGATACTTATGAAACCGGCGCTAAAACAGTGGCATTCGCTCAAATAGCCGATAATGCTCTGGCACAGCTTAGCGGAATGCTTTCTGAACTCGAATCGACACTGAGCTCACAAAGGGCGGACTCCATTCCAGCGCTCAATATAGCAAACGCAATCCAAGACTTTGTTGAATCAAATGTAGACTTGATTCCCGATCTCTACTTTGTCGATCAAGAATCTAGTCAATCTGATGGCTCAGGAAACACCAATACTGTTGGAGACTATTTTTCAGTTCTTCAACTCGACAACAACCAAATTTTAGGTCGTGACGAAGTCGCTGTATTTGAAGTTGACATGAGCGATGTCTTCAATAGCTATCATTCACCTGATTCTTGCCCAATCTGTACGGCAGCTCAGAGCGAAGGCGTTACTCCATCATACGCGTCAACTACTGTCACAGGCACAGTAACAGGTGCAACCGTCCTCGGAGAGGGGCAAGGCGATGGAACACGCGGTGTAAACGCACTCATGTTGGGCAGCAAGTGGGACCTGGATACTGCCGGTGGTGAAACGCTTTCTTGGTCTATATACACAGGCGACGGAACGGACTCTCACTGGAACTCAACCTCGTATGCCGCTGCGACCGCCGACACTATTTATCAAGACGCTCAGGCTCTTAATTCAACTCAGCAAACTGCAGTACGTCAAATTATCGCTCAATGGGATGCTATTGCTGGATTTACCCTCGAAGAAGTCACAGAAAATTTTGTAACTGATATCGTCGGCGAGGTCCGATTCGCAAACACTGACGATGTCGTCACGCACATGGGCGGAGGCGGCGCAAGTGGAATTCAAGCGTATGCATATGGACCAGCCGCAAATTCGCGAGCAGGAGACGTATGGATCGGTGATCCCACTGTTCGCACGCTCAACGCACTGCTAACTCAGGGTGGAATCGGATATAAAACGATTTCTCATGAATTTGGCCATGCTATCGGACTGGGTCACCCCCAAGACGGCACCAATAATATTGCCAATGCAACCGACGATACAATGCGGTACTCAATCATGTCCTACGGACAGAGTCAGGTGTATGACCGAAATATTATTTTTGATAGCACAGGGGGATCGGTCAGACTTGCCGCCCAAACACCGATGATTTATGACATCGCTGCTGCACAGTTTTTGTATGGTGAGGCGACAGATGCCAACACCGGCGACACCACGTATTCCTTCTCAGATGGAGAGGTCTTCCTCAAATCAATTACGGACGCGTCAGGGACGGACACAATCGATGGCTCAGACCAGTCGACTAGAAGCATCATCGATCTAACTCCAGGTTCATTGTCTTCGATCGGTCTCCGAACAGTTGACGAGATGTACACATACTGGGGCGCCAATACAAATAAGACCGCCAGTTATATACAAAGTTTTGTCGAATTAAATGAGGATTCCTTTGATGGCAGTTCCATTTTCGGAACCGACGACAGCACGGTTGACACGAATGGCGGCCTTTACCTTGGCCAAGAAAATTTTGGCATCGCAATTAATGCCATCATTGAAAATGCACTGGGTGGTGCTGGCGACGATACGATTACCGGAAATACGGCCAATAATCAGATCACGGGTGGTGCTGGTGATGACACCATTAATGGTGGGGACGGCGACGACACGATCGTCTTTTCAGGAATAAAAGCTGACTACACCATTTCCGGTACTGGAACCATCACGGTCGCAGACGGGACCTCTGGCCGGGATGGCACAGACACCATTACCAATGCCGAATTCTTAAAGTTCTCCGATGTAACCTATAGCGTCAGCTCAGGCATGGCGACAGGCAACTCTGGTGGCGGAGTTGTAAATTCAGCCACCGGAAGTGCAACCTTTACGGAAGTCCTGACGACGGGCTCCGGCATGATTAAAACTGACAGTAATACAGCAACCGGAAGTGCTACGTTTACAGAAGTTGTCGCCGCCGGATCCGATAAAGTATCCAGTGGTGGCTCTTACTTGCGAGCTGCAGCCGGAAACCTTTCCGGGCCCCATGGAATGGGATCAATGGCGGGTATGTTGGCGTTATTCGGAAACACGGCCAGTTCAGCTATTAGCTCTGCCAGTGACTCGGTTAGCCAAATGAGAACTTCGCTGTCCTCTATCCAACAAAATGTTGCAAACGCTCAATCAAACTCGCTTGCAGCGTCAAGAAGTAGCAACAATACCCGTGAATTAATTGCATCACTACAAGCAAATGCCAATCAATCGCAGTCAGCTCACTCAGCTATAAATGCTGAATACGTCAACCGATTATTAGCAACTTGATTCGAAGTCCCCGCAAATTCATTACCGCGGGGATCGCTTTCATTGGAACGATGGTTGCAGCTACCACCTGGGCCAAGACCGTCGAAGACATGACGTATGTTTGTATCCCACACTTTGATGAGCAATTAGCATCGAGTAGCACGCACAAATATAAGAGAACACGCGAAGATCGATGGACCATTGACGAGTTCACATTAATCGGTGAAGGCAAGACCATTCAATTCTTCGCTGCCAGCACAGTCGATTCACAAACAATATCGCTTCTTCCGAAACTGATTCCAAGTGCCCTCGTGAGCGCCTATTCCAGCCCCCACCAGCTCCAGCTCCAGCTAACCTACCGAAAATCAGTTGATAAAAGCTGTCAATACATTGACGGAACACTCTCTTTTCTCAGAATATAATTTTCAGAAATCGGCCGGGTTTGGGCCGAAAATTAAAATAGAAAAATCACTAAAGTAACTATTGAATTCGCCGATTATACTCGTGAGGCAAATGATTGCCGGTTCCGGCAGTTTCTTTGGCCGGTACTCTTCGCAAGGAATTGAGTGATGTCGATACACAGCGCTGACCAGATCGGCCGAGCTATTAATTTGCTCGATCGAACAGAGGGCAGAAATCTGCCGGCTGCCTCAAGTGCGATACCCTCAAGCACCACCATTCAAAAAATCGCAAGTTCATTCTTTGAATCAAAATCAATAGAACCCGAGCAGGGGTCATGGCTAGCCTTGAGTGACACGCTCAGTAATGGATCAAAGTCGATCACACTGGCCCAAGTTGAAGAGGCAAGTCTACTCGGTTTAGTCGAACGACTAGACGACCTGAAATTTGCAGTCGACACACTTGAAAATTTCGAAGGAAATTCGTCCGACCGTAGATTAATCGCAACCTCAATCACACAAATTGAATCTGATATCTCAAGCTATATCGGGTCTTCAGTAATTCAAAAATCAGCCACTGTGCGCGTTGAAAACGGCAACATTACATCAATCAACAATTCGGCAAGTTTTGTCGATGGCTTGGATCTAGATGGCGCGGATGCGGAGTTGGTATCACTGGCAACGATCGAAATCTCGGAAGTTGATTTTTTTAACGGATTCCATGCACCCGATGGATGTCCAATTTGCAAAGGACTTGCAGCAGCCTCTGAGAATGACGCAATTACTGTAGTCGAGCCAAGTACGATCCAAAGCGACGAGACGCCCACCACACGAGACTCCAGCGGAACGAGTAAAACCACCAAAGGAAACTCGGGAACTGACTACATTGATCCACTCGTGAAGGGACCTGTTTGGAATCTGAGCGCCAATGAAAAACTAAGTTATTCCTTTTACCTTGGGGACAGTGTCGTTGATTACGCGTCCGGGTACCCAGGACTGGAATCGGCCAGCTACTCTGATGACGCGGCACCATTAAACGCCACCCAACAAGCAGAAATGCGGGCCGTTTACAGCACATATTCAAACTTCGCGCCTTTTGATTTCGAAGAGGTCACAGAAACCAGTTCAGGAAATGTTGTTGGTGACCTTAGGGTGGCTTACATCACGAATCCAGCCCAAAAATCTGGTGCCGCGGCCTTTGCGTATTATCCGAATTCAGGGGTGACCGGCGGCGACACATGGTACGTCGTGAATGGTGTTCAAAGCGTTGATGGTGGCTTTACGGATAATTTGACCTTCGCCGAAAATACGATGGGGCGGAGACGAGCCTTTCACGAGATTGGTCACAGTATCGGCTTAAGTCACCCACACGAAGGGAGCCAGAGCGATGAAACACTGATAGGAAATGGTCTAGTCGATGATCAGCGAACAACGGTGATGTCTTATAATAATAGTGTCAATAACAAAATTTATTACAATAACAACGGATCGCTTGCAAGTAAGCAGACGTTCGCAAATACGCCCATGATCTATGACATCGCAGCGGTTGAGTATTTGTACGGCTCCATCACAGATGCGAACCTTGGCGATACGACCTACACCATTACAAATCATCAACAAATACAATCCATCGTCGATTCAGGCGGAACCGATACATTGGACATTTCAGGGGTACTTCACAAGAGCATTGTCGATCTGACGCCGGGATCACTCTCGGATATCGGATACGCGACAGAAGCAGAACAAGAAGCCTACTGGGCAACACAAGGATTTACACTATCTGCTGTGCAGTCCTCCATAAGTAGCTATGATCTATTTACCGCTGAGGACAACTTTGGCATCGCATTTAGTGCCATCATTGAAAATGTTATTGGTAGTGCTGGCGACGATACGATTACCGGAAATACGGCAAATAATCAGATCACGGGTGGTGCTGGTGATGACACCATTAATGGTGGGGACGGCGACGACACGATCGTCTTTTCAGGAATAAAAGCTGACTACACCATTTCCGGTACTGGAACCATCACGGTCGCAGACGGGACCTCTGGCCGGGATGGCACAGACACCATTACCAATGCCGAATTCTTAAAGTTCTCCGATGTAACCTATAGCGTCAGCTCAGGCATGGCGACAGGCAACTCTGGTGGCGGAGTTGTAAATACAGCCACCGGAAGTGCAACCTTTACGGAAGTCCTGACGACGGGCTCCGGCATGATTAAAACTGACAGTAATACAGCAACCGGAAGTGCTACGTTTACAGAAGTTGTCGCCGCCGGATCCGATAAAGTATCCAGTGGTGGCTCTTACTTGCGAGCTGCAGCCGGAAACCTTTCCGGGCCCCATGGAATGGGATCAATGGCGGGTATGTTGGCGTTATTCGGAAACACGGCCAGTTCAGCTATTAGCTCTGCCAGTGACTCGGTTAGCCAAATGAGAACTTCGCTGTCCTCTATCCAACAAAATGTTGCAAACGCTCAATCAAACTCGCTTGCAGCGTCAAGAAGTAGCAACAATACCCGTGAATTAATTGCATCACTACAAGCAAATGCCAATCAATCGCAGTCAGCTCACTCAGCTATAAATGCTGAATACGTCAACCGATTATTAGCAACTTGATTCGAAATCCCCGCCAATTTATTAGTGTGGGGATCGCCCTCATCGGAACGATGGTTGCAGCTACTCTCTTAACTAAGGCTCAAAAATTTATTATTTTTTAAAAAACCACGACATGTAATTGTCAATATACTGACGTAGTGAGTCCTCTTTCAGGGCTAATGCCCAGCAAAACCCTTGCAGCGGCAGCCCTATCACCACTGGCACAAAAAGTGCTTAAATGTTGGGGAACAAATTATTTAGGGTATTGACCTTGTTGAACAACAAATCAGTTCTAATTACAGGCGGCACTGGATCATTCGGGCAGAAATTTGCAGAACGCATCTTACTCGATTATCCCGGACTGAAACGACTCGTTATCTTTTCAAGAGATGAGCTTAAGCAGTATGAAATGTCCTGCAAGAAATCGTTTTCAAACAACCCCAAAATTAGATTCTTCATTGGCGATATTAGAGACAGTGACCGCTTGCGTCGCGCCTTAGAAAATATTGATGTTGTCATTCATGCAGCGGCTCTAAAACAAGTTCCAGCCGCTGAGTACAATCCATTTGAGTGCATTAAGACGAACGTAATCGGTGCTCAAAATTTGATAGAAGCATGTCTAGACACAAAGGTAAGTCGGGTAGTCGCCCTATCAACAGATAAAGCGGCGGCACCAATCAATTTATACGGCGCAACGAAACTTTGTTCGGACAAATTATTTACAGCCGCCAACTCAATCGTTGGTGAGCGCAATTTAAAATTTTCGGTTGTCCGATATGGAAATGTTATGGGTTCGAGAGGCTCGGTTATTCCATTTTTTCTGAAAATGAAGACAACAGGCGTTTTACCGATTACAGATCCAAAGATGACCCGTTTCAATATCTCTCTAGATGATGGGGTTTCGATGGTCTTGTGGAGTCTTGAAAACATGGAAGGCGGTGAAATTTTTGTGCCGAAAATTCCAAGCTATAAAATCATGGATGTCGCTGAGGCAATTTGTTCAGACTGCCAAAAACCTGTCGTCGGAATCCGTCCTGGTGAAAAACTACACGAAGAAATGATCACCGAGAGTGATAGCCACCATACTGTTGATCTCGGCAAATATTTTGCCATATTGCCCTCAACTTATGAGGAGAGAATTGAAGAATATGCAGCGCGAAATGAAGGAATGAGAATAAAGTCGGGACACGCCTACCAGTCCGATAGTAATCCAGACTTCCTATCCGTGACGGATTTAAAACAATTAATAGAAGATATAGCGTTGTCTGGCGAATGAGCCACCTAAGTTCTTATAGCTGTCAGTCAATTGATCAGGACGACATTGATGCAGTCGTTGCCGTTCTTAATTCAGAATTTCTAACACAAGGCCCTGCGACTGCTGCGTTCGAGCGAGCTGTTGCTAATGCGACAAATTCGCCTTTCGCGTGTGCTGTCAGCAGTGCCACTGCCGGACTTCATCTGGCACTTGTCGGTTTAGGATTGCTCGAGGGCGATTCTGTATGGACAACACCAAATACATTTGTGGCAACTGTAAATGCGGCCCTGTACTGCGGAGCATCAGTGCGCTTAATTGATATCGATTCAGAAACACTAAACATCAACTTAGACTGTCTTGAACGAGCGCTTCAGGAGGCAGATCGTGACGGACAGCTCCCCAAGATTGTTATCCCAGTCCATTTTGGGGGTAATCCTGTCAATATGGAGAAGTTGTCGAGGCTTAGTGATAAGTACGGATTCAAGGTACTTGAAGACGCCTCCCATGCCTTAGGATCGAGATCACAGCACGAGACGATTGGGCAATGTGAGTTCTCAGATGCCGCGGTGTTTAGCTTTCACCCAGTCAAACCACTAACGTCGGGCGAAGGCGGGGTTATAACCTGCAAATCACAAAACCTTCATGCCCTTATTTCCAGACTCAGATCCCACGGTGTTTCACGAGAAAATTTAAACGCTCAACACGGACTTCCAGAAGAATTGAGTTACGAACAAACTGACCTTGGTTGGAACTATCGATTAAGTGACATCAATGCCGCTTTAGGAACATCCCAACTTGGCAAACTCAAAACTCGCGTGGAAGAAAGAGTCCGTCTGCGAGAAATTTATAAGAATGAGCTCCAACCATATGCCGTCAAACTTCAGCGCATTGATACAGACTGTTGCTCGTCAAACCACCTGCTCGTTGCTCAGTTCGAAAACCAAAGCATGAGAAATGAGGTGCATAATTCTCTCCGGGCTTCGAATATCGCAACAAACTTCCATTACATACCAATTTACAGACACCCCTATCATAAGAATATTGGCAAGATTACAGATTTCCCAATCATGGAAAGTTATTTTTCAACTGGATTAACGCTGCCATTGCACATCAAACTTACAATTAATGAGGTAAAGCAAGTGTGCACTAAAATTAAAGAGGTGATTTCCCAATGACAAATTATTCACAACTTCTTAAAGCACTGTCTGCGCAACAGTCTGAGCAAATTAAAGAGTTTCAAACAACAAAATTTTGGGAATACGCGGCAAATGAACTGTCAGCAGTATTGGAGCGCGATGAAATTCATAACTTTAGGGACGATCCAGCCTGCCTGACTTATTTTGTTCCCACATATGGGTACCCAGCAATGGGACTCGACAAATCGCAGCTAACTGAAATTAAGAAAATTGCTGACAAAGCCCGTCCCAAGCAAAAGAATACGATCGATCAATTCATCTCTGGACACAATCACGCGAATGCCGATCACCGTGCTATTCAAGGATGCGTCACGGCACTTGGCTACGATCCTTTTTTGACTTTTGATGAATCGAAAGTTGGCAATCCGTCAGAGCTATTTACATTCAATGGGAAGAACGTTTCCAGACCAGCGCACAACTATATGCTAGGTCTTCTGTTCTTAATTAGCCATGAAAGGGATGCCGCACTCAACTCAGTTGTTGAAGTCGGTGGCGGTCATGGGGTTTTGGGTGAGATTTTGTTCAAAAGCTCCCTCGGCACTGACCGTTATATAAATTTTGATATTCCTCCGACCTGTATTTTTGCTGAGTATTATTTGTCGAAAGTCCTGCCAGAATTGTTTGCAAGTGACTTATCCAGCCGATGGAATACGCCTATGAACTCAGCAGATTTATCCGGGTTACATGTCAGACCCAACTGGGATATTTCGAGTCTCAATGGGCCCGTCGATCTCTTCGTCAATTACCACAGTTTTCAAGAAATGGAGCCCGCCGTCGTCCAAAAGTACATTGAAGAAATCAGCAGGCTCCGCCCGTCATTCCTTCTACTAAGAAATATTCGCGAAGGTAAGCAAGTGACGACTGCAAATAAACTTGGGGTGGAAACACCAACAAAAGCTGAAAACTACATCGACTGGCTGCGAGATGAATTCCACTTAGTAGAGCAAAACTCGAGAACGTTTGGCTTTGTCACGGCAGACAACTTTCACTCCGAACTCAGTCTTTGGAAACGAAAGTAGTTAATTATAAAGGCCGAGGTGCTGCATGAGTAAAATCCCACCAGTAAAAATACAAGGACGGCTCGTTGGTCATGGTCATCGACCGCTCGTTGTTGCCGAAATGTCCGGTAACCATAACGGGGACATCGATCGGGCTCTCAAATTAATGATCGAGGCAAAGAAAGCGGGTGTGGACGCGGTCAAACTTCAAACATATACCCCGGATACGATTACCATTAATCATGATGGGCCTGAATTTATTTTAGACAAGGGACTTTGGGAAGGGCGAATCCTTTACGAACTCTATGAAGAAGCGCATACCCCATGGGCATGGCATAAAAAACTTTTTGAGATGGGAAAAGAGCTCGATTTGATCGTTTTCTCAGCCCCGTTTGACTATACCGCTGTTGATTTTCTCGAAGAGCTAAACTGTCCTGCCTACAAAATTGCATCCCCCGAAATCATCGATATTCCACTGATAAAGAAAGTCGCCTCAACGAAAAAGCCGATCATTATATCCACTGGCATGGCAACATTTGAGGAGATTTCTGAGGCCGTCAGCGCGGCTAGTGAAGGGAACCCATCAAACGTGATTGTTCTGCATTGTACGTCGAGTTACCCCTCTGAAATTCATGATGCAAATTTAACAACGATCCGTGAAATTCAGGAAAAGTTAAAAGTCCACACAGGTTTATCCGACCACACAAAAGGAATTTTAACGTCAGTACTGTCTGTTGGAATGGGTGCTTGCCTAATCGAAAAACACTTCACATTAAAACGCTCAGATGGTGGCGTGGACAGCGCCTTTTCACTCGAGGCTTCGGAATTAAAAGAACTGGTTCGAGAAGTACACGCAGCAGCATCAGCCCTTGGTTCCCCCTCCTTTGCACCACTCGACGCTGAAAGCACCGTATTCAAGAATCGCCGGTCTTTGTATGTGACTGCGGACATTAAAACCGGAGATCCTTTCACAACCAAAAATGTCAGATCTATTCGACCTGGTTATGGACTAAGGCCCAAATTTCTGCCATTTGTTCTGGGGCGATTATCTACAAGATCAATTAAATTCGGCGAGCCGTTAGAGGAATCAATGATTGTGGGTGGACTCTCTGATGACGTCTAACCCGAAAAAAAAATACTTAGCCATCATTCCAGCGCGTGGAGGCAGCAAAAGAATTAAGAAAAAAAATATAAAAAAATTCCGCGAACACCCGATCATCGCGTGGTCAATTAATGCTGCAAAAAAGAGCAACTTATTCGACACTGTCATGGTGAGCACGGACTGCGACGAGACCGCATTAATAGCCAAGACGTACGGTGCATCGGTGCCCTTTCAGCGATCTGCCGTCAATTCAGATGATAACGCAACGATTGCCGATGCGTTGATCGAAGTGATCTCTCAATATGAATCCCAAAATATCTTCTTTGATGCGGTTTGTTGCTTATATGCGACAGCTCCATTTATCACTACACCTCAGTTGGCGCAGGGCCTCGATCTGATGACGTCAAAGCATTTTGATTCAGTCTTTCCGATCACCCCTTTCGATTATCCAATCAACCGAGCCCTTCGCAGAAAACCAAATGGCCTGATTTCATTTGTAGATTCCTCATTCGTCAACACAAGGTCTCAAGACATTCCAGAAAGTTATCACGACGCCGGAATGTGGATCTGGTTTCAACCAGGCACACTAAAGGATCAGGCCCAGTTTTTTTCAGAAAATACGGGTTCAGTCGTTATCGAGTCTAGTGCTTGTCATGATATCGACACAGAGACCGATTGGCGAGTTGCTCTTATCAAGCATGAAGCACTCTTTCCAGATACCGAAATCGGCATTAATAGAAATTAGGTCCGACGACAAAGTGCTCAGCACAAAATTCAGGGCAAAAGAAACGATCGCTGAATCTCAATCCCTCCCCGCGCCAAAAGAGTATCCCGTAATTCGATATCTGACGATGGAATATTGATAAAAAATCTCCCATTGCGTTTCGATGGAATCGCGTGAAGAGGCTCACAAAAGTCTTTGATATTGTGCAGAACGCCTGGCGCCAAAAAAGCATGCTCGGCAACTAAGTTCAGTCCAATGGAGTTATCGTCTTGGACATAAACCGTTCCCACATACTCATCGAAATTTTTGATTAAGAACCAATGCCTGTAAGGGTTTGAAGAAACGAATCTAGAGTGTTCTTCGAATGACGGGATTGAGGCATGACTAATTGCGTGCTGTCTCAGCCGAAGGAGTCGATACGACTCGGCAAGATGTTCTTTACAGTCAATAATTTCTTCAAGGATTTGGGTCATGGTTCAACTTCACGAAATCATCTGACGCGTTAACGTGATTATATCATTGGTAGAGTGAAGGAATTTAAAGCCAGCGCCTTGGAACGCTTTTTGACTGGCCAAATTTTCTGGCCTAATTTCAGCCCGCACAGGCTTTACAGACTGATAATGACAGGAAAAAAAATGAATCGCAGCATTCAGGCAGTGCTTTCCCAATCCCCGTCCCCTAAAACTTGGGGCCAAGTTGATCGAGATGAGCGTATCGTCATTACCCATATCAAATCGAACCACGCCAACACTTGCAGCTGAAGTTTTGTCGCAACACATCAGAAGGCAATGCCGCGAACTTATCATGACGGATTGAATCCACCCCTGATGATCGACCCAGGCAACGGGCTCGGTATTCAAGGACTGGCTCCGCGAGCCTTCATCATTTCGCCACAAGAAAATATCATTAACATCAGATCGCACAACCAATCTGGTAATTATCGAATCAGAATTCATGTCATCACTTCCAGGAATGCGCCCCATATCAGTCTTATACCCTAGGTTGAATTCCATACGCCCCGAAACGAATATTCACACACATATGATTTCATCAATTTTAGTGAACCTGTTTCTCAGAATTGTTCGGCAGCGACGACTTCAAGATATTTACGATTGACTGCACCATCTGCCCTTTAGACATATTCGGCTTGTGCTTTATTTGGTGAACCGTTCCAAACCATGGTGGCTGATCACAGCCTAGATTGACCCAACTCTTTTCTGCCCCCCAAGACATACAGGGGATTCCAAAAAGCCCACAAAGCTGCACCACCACAGTCGCTGGGGAGACCACTAGGTCGCAAGTTGCACAGTATTTTCCGTTTAATAAAACGTCGTCGAAAAGATCTTCCATTGGAATGAAGACGTTCGGATATTTTTCGAGGACCGCACGCTCTTCATCACTGAACTTGTACTGAACAATGACAAATCCGATATCAGACGGCAAAGATTGAATAATCATTTCACATAAATTGACATTCATGTACTGGCTAGCACGTTCACCATCGATCGCGCTACTTCTCCAAGAAAGTCCAATTTTAATGTCATACTTTTCAGAGAAATTACCAAGAAGTCGGCCCTTTTCTTGGTCTGAGATCTTTATCTTACGTCTTGGCAACTGACTAATCGCACGCTCACTCGTCATCAAAAGTCCACACACGGTTGCCATTGGACAGTGAAAGTCAAACGCACTCTCCAATTCCTCATCAACCTCACGGTCATTTTTCCAAGAACCAACTTCACACTCCGGATACCAGAGCTTAAAGATAGGAATTGCCTTGTCTTGAACCTCAAGACGGATCCGTGAAGGGTTCATATTAAGGACAGAAAGAAGAATCGAAGAAAACATGATTTGATCCCCCAATCCTTGCTCGGCTGATATTACAATGGATCGATCCCGTAAATCTTGTCCCTGCCACAAGGGTAGATCCAAAATACGTTTTGGGCTTGGAAAGTCATCCCAGCCCCACCGAACTTCGTAATCTTTCCAGCCGTCGACAAGATCGCCATGTGCTAATCGGAGCAAACCCCGATTCCATTGCCAAACAGGATTGTCTGGATCTTTGGAGACTGAGTCTGTCAGCGACTCGATTGCTCTGTCGAAATCTCCTAATCCCGCATAAATATGAGGCTCGCTTAACGCGTGCCAAGCCGTCCAGGATTTAACGGACGCCTTAAATTCAATTAAATATTCTGCCGCTTCTTCGGCCCGACCATCAGTCACTAACGCATTAAGCACAGTATGTTGAACAGATGGATTATTAGCGGCCTCACTGTCGATTTCTCGAATCACGTGCCACTCTTTTAATACTTCATCCGACTGGTTCATGTTACTGAGCACAGTCAATCGATTTGTTCTGTAGTGGAGTGATCGCGGACTTGCCTGAAGCAGTCGATCTGCAATGTGCAAGGCCTTAGTGTAAAGTTTTTGCTTTAAATAAAGTTCAAGCAAAAATTCAGGGGCTTGGATCCTCATTTCATCTACCGAAATTGCCATCATTGCCGCTGTCTCGGCATCCGAATTTTTATTTCTGGCCAACTTTAGCCGCGCATAACTTATTAGGTTGTCGTAGCCAATCTGGCCCGCGCTTCGCTCGGCGATAAATGCATCAAAAAGTGGTTCAGCCTCTTCAAAATGCCCTTTCTCTAGAAGTTTGGGCAATTTTTTGTACTTAGCTTTCGCCGATTCTTTACGTGGCGGTTTTGTCTTCATAAAAAGTTTCCAAAAAAATGGGGGCCTAAGCCCCCACTTCTTCAGTTACCACAAGATTTATCCAAGCAAGCTTAGAACATTCTGTGGCGCTGCGTTAGCCTGTGCGAGCATTGCCGTACCAGCTTGTTGCAAGATCTGTGCCCGAGCCAACTGCGCTGACTCTAAAGCAAAGTCCGCATCTTGAATCCGAGACTTTGCTGCCTCCGTATTCTCGACAACATTAGACAGGTTCGAGATCGTATGATCAAGGCGATTCTCGATTGCACCCAAAGATGCTCGATTAATACCCACCTGAATAATTGCTTGGTCCAGTACAGTCAACGCAGACTCAGCACCTGACGACGATGATACGGATAATCCTGACACAAGAACCGTATTGCCTAAAGATGGCTCAATGGTGTCATAGTCAGCGGCACCAACGTTCATCTCTAAAAGCCCGTGCTCCGCAACCGCCGCATTACTGCCTAGATCGATCGAAATCGGTGAATCATTCAACGAACTTAGGCGAATCGCACCGTAGTTAGTCGTAGATGCACTGAACGCTTTGGTAGCATCAGTAGGCAAAGTAACGGAAAAGCGAATCACCGCAGATCCTGCTGACAAGCCCGTATTGAACTGCAACGCAGCTGTTCCACCAGCACTTATTGAAATTGCACTGAAAAACATTCCCACCGACTCGCCAGCATAAGGATTATTCGACTCGCCGCTCTGAATGAAATTGAACATAAGGTCACGGAATCCCTCCGCAATTTCCATTTGGGCATCACCTGACTGTACCGTGTAAGTAAACGATGTAACCCCCACGCTGAAGGAATGTAAGAGAGCACCACCGCCAGTATTTGCGATATACCCGCCAGACTCAAAGTGCAAAGTAATCTGCATGCCCGCGGTATAGTTTAGGTTACCAAACGCTACTGTACGAATTTGTCCTTTAGTCAAGCTACTATGATTTTTACCACCCACCTCTGCTTCGAATGTGTCGTCCAAATCGTAGTCGAAGTTATCGATTGTTACTTGTTGTACGTTATTACCAACCAACTTCACGTTGTTACCGTTAATTGTGGCTACCACACCGGTTACAGACGTCGCACCATTAATATTTGAAACGGTACTTGCTAGGGTCGAGGACATCGCGATTGCAGTACCATTTATGTCAAAGGTCATGTCAGCAACGAAATCCACATTTGAGAAATCAAATGTCTTCTCAAAATATGCCGACGCAACTACCGAGGTCTCAGTCTGAAATGCGTTGATCAAGTCAAGCTTTCCCTGAAACGAATCAGAATTGGTAGAAAGGGTTGCCTCATAAATATCAACGCCATTAAGTGTGATGTCGCCTTGTCCAATTGTGCCAGCAATACCACCCGAAGTTAGGGCAATACCCGTCACTGTGTATGGCTGTCCCTGTGGGCTTTCATTCACCTCTCGGAATCCAACCGCCTGAAGATCAGAAAGGGCACCCGGAGCAACGAGTCCTTCATTACCACGAGTAATTGTAATGTCGTCGCCATTTGTAGATTCTAAACGCATAAAACCGTTGAATTCGTTAGCGGCGTAAGTGACGCCAGTCAGACCGCCAGCAACACCCGAACCAGTCTCAACTGTAAAACCTGTACCACCATCTCGAGCGCCGTTTGTTCCTGACATATCGGCCACGGAAATCGAAGCACCGGTTGCGTTGGATAAGACGAGACGCCCAGCTTCGTCAAGCGTCGCCTGAACAGATCCACCCGTCGCAAGATTGATGTTACTTACCATCTCTGCCATAGAATTGGACGAGCCAATAATCGCCTCTGTCGCTGGCGTAGTGCCGACTGCACCTATTTGAATTGCCAATTGATCTGCGGCAATGATTCCAGTACCCAGGTTACCAGCAACGACTCGGTTAAACGCAGTCGCCGAAACACCAGCATCTGCCTCATTAACAAGATCGACGAAGTCCGCGATGTTGTTGTTAGATGTACCAGTACCATTAACATCAGCAGCGTTTGCCGTTCCATCGAACGCGCCAAGAGCGACATCATTAATCTTGATGTCTCCGGCATTAATAATTGTCGTGGTAGACAACGTATTCCGGCCACTGACCAAAACGCCACCAGCACTACTCCCAGTGCTCCCGGTGCCGATACCAAGCGCCGATGTCGAAACAGACCCGATTCCGATAGCTAAAGTATCGCCAAGCTCGTAACCGACCTGGATATTTGCTGAAAATGATCCGTCTAGTAAGTTTTTACTGTTAAAGGTAGTTGAGGACGCAATTCGATCAATCTCTTCCTTCAACTGCTGAACTTCTTGATCCAAGGACGCTCTGTCGACCGCATTGTTTGCACCGGACGTTGACTGAACAGCAAGCTCGCGCATCCGCTGAAGCATTTCCGTCACTTGTTGCATCGCGCCCTCGGCGCTTTGCACAACTGAAATTCCGTCGTTCGCGTTTCGAATAGCCATATTGAGGCCACGAACCTGCGAGTCCATTCGGGTCGCAATTGCCAAACCGGCTGCGTCATCAGATGATGAGTTAATCCGCTTTCCTGAAGAGAGACGCTCCATCGCTGTCTCCATCTCTTTGCGTGACTCCATCAAATGACGTTGTGACGCAATTGACGATACGTTGGTGTTTACTACAAGTGCCATGATAAGCCCCTCTATACAGTTGTTTAATTTCTGCGCCGGCACATTCTTGCCAGACCTGAGGAATAAATCGGCCGCTTTCCGAAAAGCTTTAGCCCTATCGGCAAATACTTTCCTACTGATCGGCAAAATACGGCATCGAGTGGCCGCTGTGGCGGCAACCATTAGAATGCGGGATATAGATATGTGAGATATGTGAGATATGTGAGATATGTGAGATATGTGAGATATGTGAGATATAGATATCCGGACAAAGCAGAGATCACTAGACCAGGTATTTCTTTCCCTGGCAGCTATTCATTCGAAAGACCGAAGAAATCTCCGAGTGAATATACGCGACGAGATACTCACGCAAAAAAATAGTTACAAGAGCATGGCATGACAAAGAATGCCGTCGTATTGAAAAATTCAGAGCAACAGAAAGGTTAGTTCAAGAGTCAGACTCTTGAACTAAGCTTTGAGATGAAAAATATTTTGAGTAAGATCGGGAGATGTACAGACTAGAGGCGTCAGTGTCATATTTCAGAACAGTCGGTCCTAGAAATGCTCAATTACTGAATAATTAGGGCGGATCTACAACGATCAGCCCTGATTATCAAAACTATCAAAAATAATGCCGCGCATTTTATCGATGTTATGTGCAGCTCGAATTACTTCATCTGTCGGCAGTTGGCGAATCAATTCACCCGACTTATCATCGATGACAGAAACAACAGCACGATCAAGCACCTCATCAATCCGAAATCTCAACGAATTTGCACTCGCAGGCATCGCTTGCTGCAAGCCTTTAACTAACTCGGCGAGCTTATCCGGGCTCATGGATTCATTTGCCAGTTGCATTGCGGACGATGCTTTATCCTTAAGCTCTTGATTCTGCTCGATCGGTTTTGGGGCCTGTGGACCCGCGATTTCAACAGAATCACGGGACCGCGAAAAGATCTCAGATTTTTTCACGGCTTCTTGCACACCGCCATCAACAGTAATTGGTGGGATTTCCGACATTTCAGCCCCCTTTGCCTAAGCATAAATATATTAACTATCAGACGTTCTATCGACAGTAGTACAGAAAGCTTTAGCAGAAAGTAAGGGAAAAATTAATCTCTATTGTTGAATGGCAGGTTTTTGAGTGTAGATTCAAGGAATGATCTGGTGCTATTCATCGCGTCAACCGCCATCTCCATGGCCGAGAACTGCTTGATGTATCGACTCTGAATTGACTGCATGCGGCGATCCAAATTTTCAAGCGATTCCTTATAATCGGAAACTCGTGATTCCAGATTGCTGACTCTTGTGGTCACTGCACCATCGTTCGCCATTAATTCAGCCAGACGCGCTATTGCATCACCAGCAATCCCGCGATTTGCGTCACCCACATTCGATTGATTGTCTGTATCGGCAGTAAAAATTGAAACAATATCCGTAAAATTATCAACCAGCGCCACATCCAAACGATCGGAATCCACCTCAAGCTTTCCGTACCGATCAAATTCGACACCAATCTCTGCTAGATATGAGATATTTCCAGTCGCCGTTGAAGAGGCCGAAGAAAACATATTCTCCAAGTGCCGAACAATATTTGCGAACCCGCCATCACCTGACAGCGTGCCACCCAACTCTTCGGTAGACTCCGAGTCTGTCAACATATCGAGTTGCGTATGGACGGCATTGTAAACAGTCACAAGATCATTGATTCGGGTCTTGATAGGGTCAGTTGTTTGGGCAACAGTCAGCATCCCAGTTCCAGCAGTTATCCCAGAAAGATTGAGGGTCACACCATCGATCACATCAGTAATCGTATTCGTGGACCGAGTAATCGTCACGCCATTTACCTCAACGCTCGCATTTGCTGCCGTTGACAATCGGTCGCCAAATGCCAGTGCTGTTCCGGAACTGGCTGAAGTGGACACTGAAAATCCGTTCGCAGTGCCGACCTCAGAGGCAAGCACAATCTTATATGGACCAGGTCCACCACCAGTGTCCATAACCGACGCTGTGACCCCAAGATTTGCTTCGTTAATTTTATCAACAACGCCCTGAGGCGTTGTCGTTGTTACCGCAACTGCCGTAGCCGCTCCGGCCGCGTCAGTCACCGTAATATTAAAGGTAGCACCTCCATTCAGTGACGTTGTCAGTGACGCATATGTAGCGTCTGAGCCCCAGCGATCTTCATTCGCTAGAGCCGTCACTTTAACGGTCGTACTTCCGGGTACTGCATCGGCGGTTGCCGAAAGACTGAACGAGGCAGATCCTGACGACGTTTCTTGATCAGCGACGGAGACCGAGTACTCCGCAAAATCTTTCGCGTCGTTGAGGGACTGAAAAGCAGTGTCAAGACTTTGAAGCGACGCCATCAAAATTCCGTACCCAGAAATTTCAGCTTCACTTTGATCAATTTTTCGATTGATTAAGATTTCTTTCGGCGCTCGCTCGGCTGCCACCAAAGACTCAACAAGACTGTTCGAGTCAATATCCGCACCGGCTCCAAGAGCACCCAAAAAGTCAACCGCCATTTCTATTCCTTCACCCTGCTAATCCAGGTCATCGACCATTATTGCAAAAGCTTTAGCACACTCTGTGCTGCGGAGTTTGCCTGGGCCAGCATCGCAACCGATGCCTCTTGAAGAATCTGAGCCCTCGCCAGTCGGGTCGACTCTGCCGCAAAGTCGGCATCCATTACTCTGGACATTGATTCAGATGTATTCTCTGAGATGTTCATTAGGTTCGAAATTGTCGACTCCAATCGATTCGCCACAGCACCCAAGCCTGCTCTCGTCCCGGCCAATGTTTCCAATGCTGCATCCACAACCGTCATAGATAAGACCGCTGACTCGCGTGTTGAAATATCAATCTGAGACACATAACGCACGGTTTCGGTCGGCTCAGTGCCTCCACCAACCGCTGTCAAATCCCCGAGCATCCCAATACGTGCGAGATCCTCACCAGAAAACGAAAGTGTGTTTGATGCATCTGCGCGTCCCTCAGTTACCGCGAACGTGAACGTATCTCCGCCACGGCTGTAAGAAACAACCAGACCGAGCCCGGCCGCTGCAAACTCAGCGTTCATTTCAGAGACCACGTCATCCATTGAATCGAACACGTAACCATCCATATTAGACGGTGTTCCGGTTCCGGTCACGGGTGCCCCAAACGCTTCAGTAGCAGACGTTCCCGTTAATGACACCGTATAATCGCCAGCAGGCACCATCGACAGGGTGAGTGATGAATCAGTGCCCCCAGTCTCAAAAGTAAATCCTTCGGTTATAAATGCGGTGTTCGCGGAACTTGTCACCAAATCGGCATAATCAGAAAACGATACCGACGCGCTTGAACTATCGAGTGTCAGCACCTGCTGACTGATTGTTCCGGTCACATTGTCAATCACCTCAAGCGTGACCGTATTGTCCACGCTTAAATCAACGCCATTGGAGTAAATGCCAGCATCAACTGCCGAACGATTTGCCGCAACACCGAATGGGTCTTCGCCTGTTTGAGAGGCGGCCACCGTGCCGGCAGCTCCGTTTAGCGCATTTGCATCTGTCACAAATGTGCCGCTGTACGCAATTGCTCTTCCGCTGTTCTCTGTAAACTTCAGACCCCATCCATACGGAGAGGCCGAGTCCTGCATAGCTTCTACTGTTACGTGGGGCGATAGCTGTGCGCTGCCGTCCACCGCATCCTGTGCCGCGGCCGCTAGTTGGGCCATTGTCGTATAAGAACCCGCTGCAATGCTCAGACTTGTTGTTGTACCTGAGGCATTCAGTTCAATTACTAGAGTATTGTTAGATGCATCAAGTGTGATTGGTGCCACACCGAACGTTTTGACGTAAGTCGCGGTGGCTGACGTATTGCCATCCGCTATAATCGCATCGTTGGCTTCTGAGCCTAAAGTTAGTGAGCCGGTCGTTGATGCTTGTGATGCACCACCACTGGACACAGTTGACAGATTAGTCGTTCCATCATTTGCATTACGCCCAGTCAGTGTTTCAACCAGACCATCGTTACCCGCAGCAATTGTGTCACTGTGCTCACGAAGGACAATCGTCCCAGAACCACCAGCCATATCCAGCTTTACCAAACCCTGATCAGTCACAGAAACGGTCACAGCGTTGTCGTCAGTAAACGCACCACTTGCATCAATCGTCGCCTGTAGCGCCGCCACAAACTGAACACTCGTAACGCTCGCATCAGCGCCCGCAAGCGTCATTTGGTTGGCCATGTCCAGGTCAATAAAACTACTTCCATTGACGCTAATAGCAAACTTAGTCTCTTTGTCTGAGGTAATATTTGTGAAGGTTTGCGCATTGTTGCCCGTACCAGCCAAGGTAATTGCCGTGCTCGCGGTTGCGTTAGCCTCCGACGTCGCAAGCTGATAATCGTTAGCATCAACCCGAATGACATAATAGTACTCGCCATCCGTCAACCCTGAGATCGCGGTTCCGCCCTCTGCACTGTATTGAACCACGTCACCCGTGACCAGACCGTGACCGTTCTCTGTAATAGTATCCGTGAGAGTGGCGACGTCACCCGTGGCGATCGTGTCAGTGTTCAAAGTTGCCCCATACGTCCGGTCAGTAAGTGCACCAACATCAGGTGCAGTTGCCGCCGGATTGATATTAAGAGCGCCTGCGTCAGATAAAAATTCTGTGCCCCCGAGTTCAATGCTGTGTCCATCGGCACTGGCAAACGTAATTCCCTGATCACCATTAGAGTCCGTTGTGACATTCACAATTACCGGAAAATTACCAAGCTGTGTAAACGGACTGTCATCGATGGCTGCCTGGACAGCGATCGCTAACTGGTCCATCGAGTAATACGTGTCGTCGGCAACATCAACCGTGGTTGGCGCTCCGCCGTTCATCGCAATTGTAAATGTATCATTCGAATTAGTCAGACTTTGCGCATTGTTTCCAGTGCCCGTCAACGTGATTTCGTTACCTGCCATCGCATCGGCATAAGATTCCGCCAACCGGATCGTGTCAGAATCAATCTTGATTACATAATAATCAGTTTCGTCCGCAAGTCCTGCCAATACAGTTCCTGCGTTGGCCTCGTAGGTCAGTTTCTGGCCCGAGGCATACCCGTGATCTGTGATTGTAACCGCATCTTCCGTGGCACCAGTTCCAGCTCCATTAATAACAACATCACCGGTGCCAATCGTATTCGCCTGGGTTCCAGCAACAATTTTTGTATCAACTCCAAACGGTTTTACCAATCCCAGAGTTGTTGAGTCTCCATTGGCCAAGTTATCGGCCGCGCCAAGAATAACCGTGCCCCCAGTCCCGCTCTCAATTGCGGCACCATCGTCTGCCTTCGTACTCTTAATCAAGAACGCGGCCATACCATCTGCCGCTGCCTTGGTAAAAGTCTGAGCATCATTACCCGGACCTGTTAAGGTAATTTCTGTGTCTGCAAACGCATCTTGCTTCGTAGCTGCAAGCTCAATGGTGTCATCGCTTTGGCGTATCACGTAATACTTTGTTGCATTAGTCAAGCCCGCCAGAGCGAGACCGCCCCCATCGCCGTACGTCACCTCGTCACCAGTAACAAATCCGTGATTCGTAATGGTCACTGTATCGTCAGCAACAGTGACATCAGCCGCCGCCACAGTCTTAACAGTGGCTGCAAGCTGGTTTGAGTGTTCTGCAAAATCAATCGTTCCGGCACCACCTGCCACGGTCATTTCAATCTGACCAGAGTCATTAACGGAGACAGTCACCGCGTGGTCACCAGTCAACAAACCATTTTCATCAATCGTAGTCTGCATCGCAGACACTAAATCAGTTGCTGATATATATGCGTTCTTCGTGAAGGTTTGCGCTGAGTTACCTGTTCCGCCCAGCACAACAGGAATCTCGTTATTCGCCTCAGCAAACGTTTCTGCAATCCTGATGGTATTGGCATCTACCCTGATTGCGTAGTATTCCTCACCATCAGTCAGTCCTGTAATCGCAGCTCCGCCTTCCGAGTCATAAGTTATTTTATCACCCGTTATATAATCATGCGCAGTGATCGTGATGTTATTTGTCGCAGTCGGGTTCGTTGCAGTCATTACAGTGACGTCGCCCGTTGCTACCGTAAATGGCGACGCATCAGTCCCAACACCCAAATCTGTCAATGCTTGAGCAATGTCAAAGTCCTGACGACTCAGACTGTTTATGTTCAGTGAAAACTGTGTCGTTTTATCACCAACGTCATCACCAGTTCTTAATGTAAGCGGACCCACAGCATAAGTTGCTGGGCGGAAGGCACCGACCTGCTGCCCGGAAGCGGCCTGGGTTTGTTCAGTTCCTACAAACGTCATTGGCACAACTGCACTCGTTGCTGAAATCTCAGTATCTGGTGGTGGTGCAGAAAGATTAATCGTTTGCGTGACGCCGTTAACGGCCACATCAAACGTCAAATCCTGATAATCAGTCGGAACAGAACTCACTGCCTGAACCTCCATCGAGGCCCGGGTCCCAACTAAAATCGTATTCTCAGTATCGTCTGACGAAATTAAAAATGATTGAGGCGCATCAATAATCAGTTGTCCACCAGCAATTGCCGCCGTTGCATTGTATGCACCAGTCAGCTCAGTCGTACCGTTACCCGCCAAGTCTAATCCCGTAGTTCCGGCCGTCACAAAATCATCGATTTGAATATCGAACCCCTGATTCTGAAACATCCGAACGAACTCATCGCCATTATCATCAATCTCGACAGTCGCAGAAATATTGTGGTCTGAATACTTCGCATTAATTCCTGCAGCCATTGAGTGCGCTTTGGATGCCGCGGTACCACCAACCGTCACCACATCACTCAAGTCACCCGATACCGAATCAGAAGATAAGGAAAATGAAAAACTACCCTCACCCGTGACGTAGGCGTCAAGTGTTGTGGTTGCACGCGAATTTATTTGTGCACCGGACTGATTGAGTTTGTCTGAGATTACACGAGCGCTGTCACTCATATTAATCTGAACAATGCGCGGCACTTCGTTGCCAACCGCTAGTGTCAGTGTTTGGTTATTTACCCCGTTAGTCATGTCCTTAACGGCATCACCAACATTAATGTACCCGGCGTTACTCAGCGTATTTTGAGTGTATGCACCAATATTAGTCGGTCTAAGATCACCAATATTAACGGTAATTTCTTCGTTATTTGTTTGTCCGATCTGGAAGGTCTTATCATGGAATGTTCCGTTCAGAAGAAGTTCGCCATTAAAGCGAGTCGTGGTTGTAATTCGTTGAAGCTCTTCTTGAAGCTGGATCACTTCCTTATTTAGATTGACCCGATCAGAATTAGATGGCGCGCCACCCGCTGACTGGATTGACAGTTCCCGGATTCGCTGCAAAATCGAAGTTGTTTCTTGCAAGGAGCCCTCAGCCGTATTGACCAAAGAAATGGCATCACCCGCGTTTCGTACTGCCTGGGCAAGACCAGAGATCTGGGCCTCCATCCGGGCACTGATCGCGAGACCCGCCGCATCATCGACCGCACTATTGATGCGCTTACCAGATGCAAGGCGTTCCATGGCCGAAGCCATTTCGGTCTGTGTCGCCGCCGAATGACGTTGTGCGTTTAATGCAAGTACGTTGGTGTTTACTGTTAATGCCATGATCTGAACTCCAAATCTGCCGGACGTAACCAATACGCACCGGTAAAAAATTTCCTCACAATTTTATATGCGATATTTGTGCCAGTTTCTCTAATTCAATTGAATAAATATGCTGAAGAGCAGGAATAGCAATGGTTTCAGGGCCATTCGAAGATTGATGCATAATTGATGATTGGCATGAAAATCATGAGTTATTGCCATGACCGGCAAGGTGTCGGAAGACCGACAAAGCTTGCCGCTTAGCTATCGAATGTAATCAAATAAGGACAACTGTGAGATCTTGGCAAACGACGCCTGCGCAGCCTCCAGTGACATCATTTTTGACTGCATCTTCGTGATTGCAGTCGCGAGATCGAGGTCTTCTTCACTCGAAAGCGTGGTCTGCAACTGCAACTTTAGATCTTCGTTGATCGTGATCTCATCATCAAGCGAGCCCATCTCAGAACCAATATCCGCCAGCGACATTGTCACAATGTCGAGCATCTGGTCAAAATGGTCTAATTTGGACTGAATTTGGCCCTGAGTCCCATTCCTTAAAAAATAGGCGAATTCCTGCAACGACTCAAAAAACTCGACCCGCTCAGGGATCGGTGGTGTCGGTTGCTGAACTAAATTGGCCTGAATCGATTGATCGTTGATTGCTGTGCGATCTTCAGACTCAAACTGTACTAACCCAATATTTTCCCGTAATGCACTAACCTGAACCTGGCCCGGGTTTAGCGGGTCAAACTCTATCGTCGCCGACTGAGAAAAAAGGCCAGATGCGTTGACGGCATTGGTGAATGCTTGCAACACATCCGCCTTCGGAGACTCATCGTTGTTCAACCCTTCGTCACCCGTAATCACATAAGAAAATGAACGCGAACCGATCGATAAATCGATTTTGTCACCAATTTCCATTGTTCCATCAAGTGTTAATTGACTAACTCCACTCTCTTCGTCCGTCTCAATAGACGCAATCATGTCATTGACGGGCTCAGCTTCAGCATTGGATGAATCAACCAGCACCGAGTGATTAAACCCATCAACTCCATAAATCTGGAGCCGCTCATCAACCACGCGCGCTTCGATTCCGACCAAACCACCCGACAAGACCGATTCATTAACTTGAACAGCAAAATTATCAAGAAGGCTTTGCCTCGCCTGGCCTGGCTGAATAGTCGCCACAAATTTATGGCCATCGACCTCAAGCGTAAACGAGTCACCGACTTCATGAGTTCCCGCCATATCAACTTCATAAATCGATGGTGTTGGCTCCATGATTTGGCCGGACAAGACCGGCTTAAAAATATCGAGCCCATTCCGACCCAACGACGAACGCCGGTTCGCATTAAAGTCGATACTCTGATTAAAGCTATCTCCTTGATACCGAATCGTGCCATCAACATCTTCGTTGTACGGCATCGTCTTGACTCGAGAACCTGCAAACAAATAATTGCCGTTCGCATCGGTGCCATTGGCTAAATTCTTCATTGCAGAGATTAATTCATCCGTTTCAAGCGCAAGTACCTCACGATCTTTACCAGAGGTCGTTGCACTCGCGCCCTGGATCGCCAATTGCTTCAAGTTGATCAGCGCATCTTTTGCACCACTCAAGTATGTTTCTTCGATCCGAAGTCGGTCATTGACCGTGTTTAACGATCCCTTGTAAGAATCAATTTCATCGATCGATGACTTGATTCGAGCGACATTCACCGCAAGTTCTGGCGAATCAGAGGGACGAACAAGTTCTTTCCCAGTCGAAATCTTTTCTTGAATACTGGCCAGCTCCGTTTGTTGCTTAGACATCAAATCAACAGCCCGACTAAATAAAAGTGTGGTTGAAATTGTCATGATCTATCCCTAACGAATCTGGAGAATCGTGTCAAAAATTTTACTGGCCGCCTGCATTACCTGGGCGGATGCCTGGTAAGCCTGCTGAAACCGAATCAAATCAGCAGCCTCTTTATCCAGATTGACGCCAGCGACACGATCACGGGCCTCAATGGCCTGCTTGCGGACAATCTCAAGTGCATCTCTGGCGATTTCTGACTGCGTGGCCACGTTACCCACATCACCCACAAAGCTCAGATAGCCTTCGGTCAGGGTTAAATCGCCCGCCAACACGGGTCTTGACTCAATATCAATCATCCGGAGTACATTCGAATTATTACCTTGAGCATCAAACGATCCGCCAGGACCAAGATTGTTCCCATCGACAATAAATGAATCACCGATTCGCGCCTGTTGATCTAAAACGATCTCAATACCCTGATAGTCGAGACTAACTTCACCTTGATAGGTCCGCTCAGCGAGTACTGTATTTGTAGTCAAATCACGAATGACGTAACGATCAGAGGCGGTAAACTCAAACTCGATACGACGCGATCTCAGCCCATCTGCCACAGAAAGATCACTTCCCTCCGAGTGAGCAGAAATCATTGCGGTTCCGCTGCCACCAACGAACACCAATAAGTCTTCATCAATCTGTCCAGACAAACGAACCTGAGTATCGAGGCCGAGTATGTTCAAATCAGACGGTTCCCCGCTCTGACCAAGATCAAATCGGATAGGATCCCCATCCCCTGATTCCAGCCGCATCGAGATACTTCCAATATAAGCTTTACTCGAAATTCCCAAGGCATTCGTTCCTAAGCCGGCTGAAGAGCCGCTCAGGACAATATTGTTGCCCCCGAGATCATTGTTCTGAAGCGCTACATTGCCGTTACGAAGAATACTCGCAAACACACCTGTCGTACCGGTTTCGGCATTGATTGATGCCACCAAGTCATCGGCACTATCAAACCGCGTCAACGATCCGGTCTCATATGAGGTGACACTGTGCCCATTAATCTGCAGGCCGACCCCTGAAGTCAGTCTGAGTAAATCTACCGGTATCTCGAGTAAATTTGTCGCAAACGTCTCAATATCCGTGTTCGCAGAATCCACCCACGCTTTTACATCGCTGGCTGACAAAATTCCCGAATCACTGATTACTAATGAGCCTAACTCAGTTCCATTTAAAGCAATATCACCCTCATCAATCAAGACACGCCCTGCGCCCGTTGAATACTCAATGCCGCGACCCGTTAAAGAGGCGACAAACCTTGAATCTGTTGTTGATACGCGACCAGCACTTATGAGATCTGAGGAGATAAAATCTCGACCCTGACTCAATCTAACTTGCCGATCAGCCGTAAAAATTTCGGCCGTCACCCGCTTTTTAATGGCGCTATCACCCGATTCTAAATTCTTTCCATTATTGAACGTCAACAGCGTGGCGATCCGCGCCGCGAGGTCATCATTAATAAGGTCAGGCTCAACATCATCAGAAAACTTAACTCTTAATGTTTGCGCAGTTCCTTCATAGATTTCATCAATCGCTCCTATCTTGCTAGCCGATTCACCCTCGCCTAAATACAAAATGTTGTCGACCGCAGTCACGACGCCAAGCGACGTTTTCGGGTACAGAGAATTCTCAAGCCCCAAACGATCAAGTGGTGATGCCGGCTCTAATGTTAGATCAAGCCCGCCACCTGCGAAGTCTGTTCCAACCGGCGCCTCAAAATACACACTATCGATTGGCATCAAATCAGTCACATGTTCTGCATCGACTTTCAGACCATACAAAAGTTCAAAATCTTTGTATGCAGACATTCCGGTCTGATTCAGATAGGAGCTGTCATAAGACGCATTTGGCGCAAACTGCTCCAAACTATTCACCATCTGCTGTCGTTTCGGAGAATCAGCTCCTGAACCAACCAAGTGACGCCCGTCAGTCGTCAATATTTGCAAAGACGCACTAGACCCAGAAGACAAATCGATAGTGAACTCAATATTTTTTTGTCCCGCAGTAATTACAGTGAGCGGAGTTATCTGAGAAGGCTCAACTTCAACCGCTCGACTACCTCCGAGCTCGCTTAGCTCAAGACGCGCACCAGAAACCTGCTCTTTACCAACAAATGATGCCTGCGGATCAGATATGCCTGAATTCGTGGTCGACGGCGTAACTCGGAATAATGAAGCCGTCGCAATTTCAGAACCCATCTCAAGTGCGAGCCGCATCCCACGAGCAGCACTTGCATCAGGGTTTAAAATGAATTGATCACCCACCGATGGAGTGCCCTTGACCTCAATAACAATCCCATCAAATTCTAAAATACCAGCGGCATTAGATACGACCACATCGCCATCAATATCCGCCGCGTACCAGCGACCATTCGGCTCATCGTAAGCAACCATCAATTGACGTGGCTGATAGCCATCAGGATCGGACACCGAAATCTCGACATCAAAATCTCCAGACGACGCTCCTTGATCCACATAAAACGAAGGAATAACTTCGAAAAAATTAGTCCCAAGATCTCCGTTCGCGTTGAGTCCGGTCGTTTGAACTTGGTTCACCGCATCCACAAATACCGAGGCCAGCTCATCTAAACTAGTATTCACGTGGACCAGTGTTTCTTCATAAAACCGAGAATATCCGGCAATACTGCCGCTAGGAATTCCGGTCAGCGATTCATTGCCTAGTTCGCCCTGGAGTCGATAATCCAAGCGACTTGAGCCATCATTGGTTTTTGACACAGCGAGCGCCTGAGACTTAATCCCAGAAACGATTAGTCCCTGCCGCGAAGACTCAGATAAAGAAACAGTCACCGCACCACGCTTATCAAAAGTTGTTTTGATCTGAACATATTCAGACAAATCTCTTAACAACTGATCACGACGATCTAATAACTCAGGCGCCTGATCGATGACCAACGTTTTCTTCAGGGTTTGCCGGTTCACTTCCGCAATCTGGCCAGTCAGTGCATTCACTGCACGCACCTCAGCTTCTAGCGCTGATAACGACTGCTCTCCCAGATCTTCGATCTGAACGGCCAGTCCTTGAAACCGAGACGCAAGTGCCTCGGACTCGCTCAGCATTATTCCTCTCAGTGCAGGTGAGACTGGATCAGTCGACAACGACTTGGCTGACGAAAAAAATTGGCTCATCGCGGACGTCAGCCCTATCTTTTCATCACCCAGAACATCCAACAGACGGTTGGCATATTCGACGGTTGCTCCCTGCGACTCAAGGTCTGAGGTTGCCTGCTGAAGAGACGACTCTAAAAAACTATCGTACTGACGGGACACTCGATCAAAATAGGCACCCGTTCCCAAAAATCCATTGCCAACTTCAGTCGGCTGGCTTTGACGTATCTCAGTCGTTTGCCGGCTATACCCCTCAGTAGTCAGGTTGGCAATATTGTTCGAGACCGTTGCCAGAGCGCGCTGGTAAACACTAATTCCGGTTGAGCCAATTGAGAGAAGATCAGCCATTATTTCTCTTCCTTACGCAGAAACTGATTATGGTTCAACAAAAAATCTTTGGTAATCCCTTCAGAAATTGGTAAAAAGTCCGATTTACCATTTAAGTTAAGTGCAGCCTTTGATTTCTGATCCAGCAAAAATGGTTGCTTACTACCGTCTTCCGGCTCAGCCTGCGTTCGACGAATAAAGCTCTCAATCATTTGTGCTACACCGGTTGTGCTTTTCTCTGACATCGCCATCACAATTTGCTGGTCATACATCTGCTCAAACGTTTTTGTTGCCTTCGACTCCAGTAATCCACCATCAGGTATCGCGGCACGCATCGACTTCAGCATCATCTGCAAGAACATACTTTCAAATTGCTGGGCCGCTTTTTTAATTGCGGCATCATCTGAACCATCTCTTGCAGCCTGAGCTTTCAGCTCACCAAGTGCGGCGAAGTCGAATGCGGTTGCTGGTCCTTCCACGAGACTCATCAGATCACCACAAGCTCAGCGCGCAAACTACCCGATGCCTTCAGCGCCTCAAGAATAGAAATAAGAGACGAAGGCGTGACACCGGTTTGATTTACCGCGTCGACAATATCTTTAAGATCGATACCTGGCTGGAATAAGAACATTTTTTTGGCCTCTTCTTCGATCGACACGTCATTATTCTCAAGTGCCATCGTCTTACCGCCGTTAGCAAACGGATTTGCCTGTGAAATTTCATTCGTCGCATCAACGGTGACTGTAATCGGACCATGCGTTACAGCTGCAGCGGTCACGCGTACATTTCGACTAATCACTACGGTACCCGTTCGACTATTGACCACAATCTTGGCCGATGCCTCACCCGGATCAACGTTTAAATTTTCAACAAGTGAAAGAAAAGAAACTCGTTGATTCGGGTCCGCCGGCGCTCTGACAGAGATCGAGACTCCGTCAATCGCGTTGGCAGTATCCGCGCCAAAGATCTGATTGATCTTGTCCACGATTTCTTTGGCTGTCGTAAAATCGCCAGCACTCACATTTAAAACAACGTAGTCAGATTTATTGAAAGGTGTATCGACCATTCTCTCAACACTGGCTCCGTTTGGAATTCGCCCAGACGTCGGCACACCAATCGTGATTTCGTCGCCCGCACCATTGACCTCGACACCAGTCGATGTCATCGCTCCCTGGGCAATCGCATATACCTCACCATCAACGCCACGCAGTCTCGTCATGATCAACATCCCTCCGCGCAGTGAATTCGCTGCACCAATAGTAGAAACATTCACGTCGATTTTCTGTCCAGGCTTAGAAAACGCAGGCAGTTCAGCCGTGACCAATACTGCCGCAACATTATCAGCCGAAATGTTGTTCGCTTGAACGCCCGCCACATCAAAATCAGAGATCACTCCATCAACATTGACGCCAAGTTTTCCTAAAATAGAACGCAGTGATTGACCCGTAAATGGCACATCGCCACCATCACCCGAACCATCAAGTCCGACCACCAAGCCATATCCAATCAGTTGGTTCGACCGAACTCCTGCAATAGAGGTCAGGTCCTTGATCCGATCAGCAGAGGCGGTGCCAACAAATAGTGACAAAGCAAGTAATAACCAATTCATTATCGACTACCTCAAAATGGCCAAAGGCTGAAAATCAAGTTGGTTCCCCAAGGCACACGCTGCGCGTTTGCATTGGACCCAACCCCTGTGTAGCTAATTTGCGCTGCCGCCAGTCTCCGGGACTGGACGGTATTGTCAGGCTGGATGTCTTCGGGACGAATGATTCCCTTTACTTGAACAACTTCTGATCCTGACGAAAAATTCACGATTTTCTCACCACGAATGAGTAAATTTCCGTTTGCATAAACTTCTGCCACTTGGGCAGTCATCGTGCCGGTAAAACTAGCACTCTGATCCGAAGTACCTGAGCCATCAGATGTAATTTCATTTTCTTGCTTAAAGTCTTCAGAGAATAATCCACCCGGGCTGCCCCACTTCGCTATTTGCAGCGGCGATAAAACATCATTTTTAGTCTTGCGAGACGCAGTGTTGTTTGCGCTTGCATCAGCATCTAATGATTCGTCTAACAATATCGTAATGATGTCACCAACTTGAAAAGCCCGTTTCTCACCAAACCAACCATCTGCATGAGCGGCGTTGTAGACCGAACCAGTTGGCACCGTTCCCACCTTCGCGGTCTGCGGAATAACCGGAGCATAGTCAGGGGATGGTCCTGCAATTTTTTGCGGGGCACAGCCTGAAATGCACAACACCGAAACCGACAAAAGAAGTAAACGCATCAGACTATCCTTTAAAGATTTTGATTAAGAAATTTAAGCATCGAGTCAACTGACGAGATCGCTTTCGAATTAATTTCATAGGCACGTTGCGTTTCGATCATATTGACCATTTCTTCAACAACATTTACGTTAGCGGCTTCCAATGCACCCTGAGATACCCTGCCAGCACCATCCTGATCCGGCTGAACAACAGTCGGTGTTCCTGATGCGGAGGTTTCTTTATAAAGATTTTTGCCCATCGGTTCTAAACCAGCATAGTTAACGAACCTAGCCAGCTGCATTTGACCAACGACCTGCTCTTCGGCATTTCCGTATGGCTGTATTGAGACAACACCATCCTCACCTACGCTAATCGTTTCAGCATTCTGCGGTATCACAATCGATGGCTGTAATGGCATTCCATTTGCCGTAACAAGTTCACGGTCGACAGATAATTTAAAAGATCCGTCCCTGGTGTATGCCAGTGTTCCATCCGGCTGAAGGACTTGAAACATGCCCTCGCCCTGGATTCCAAAGTCGAGTGCATTCTGCGTCTGAATCATTGATCCCTGGAGGTGGAGCTTCTCAGTAGAGATCATCCGGACCCCTGTTCCTAGCATCAGTCCAGTCGGAGAAATATTGTCCCCCCCGGTGGTTCCGCCTGCTTGACGAACATTTTGGTAAAGCAGATCTTCGAACACTGCTCTGTCTCGTTTAAATCCAACCGTATTCACGTTCGCTAGATTGTTGGAAATCACAGTCATACGCTTTTGCTGCGCATCAAGCCCTGTTTTCGATACCCAAAGTGAAGCTTCCATCTATCTTCTCCTATGACAACCGCATCATGGCCGCGCCACTTGCATCGTTCTCTTTCATTTCTTTGATCATTTTTGTTTGCATTTCGAAGGACCGGGCATGATCGATAAATCTCACCAACGTATGCACCGGATTAGAATTCGAGCCCTCTAATGACCCCGGCGTCAAACTTGCAACACCAACCCCGGATTCGAAATCGAAGCCATCCTCAGTGTTATCTGAAGGCCTAAATAAGCCATCAGGCCGACGACTCATTCGAATATCAGTTGTGTCACGAATACCCATCGCAGCAACTTCCTGAGAACCCTCAGCAAGATTTTGCGGATCAGTAATCATGATCCTCCCGGTCTGAGTAACTTCGTAAATAAAGGATCCGACTGGTAATTGAATCTCGCTCAAGGAATCATCTAAAACGATGTTACCTTCACCAGTTCGCAGGAATCCTTCCGGATCAAGTGCCAAATCACCACGTCGTGTCCAAGCCACCTCACCGTTCTCAGCGCGAACTGGCATCACCGTTTTACCATCCATGGCCACATCAAGCGGCTTTCCAGTCAGCATTCGAGGGCCATTTTCCATGTTAACGACAGACGTTGTGTGGGCACGGGGCAGAAATCGAGTATCAAAACCATCGCCCTCTGCGCGGACCGGGCGATTAGCCACCTCGAAAGCCCGCTTGAAGCCAACCGTCGATACGTTTGCAAGCTCATGAGTCAGATTCATACGATCGAGTCGGTATTCATCCATCGCACTCGTTGCTGTAAATATCAGACGATCCATGTTTCGTTCCCGCTAGCTTTCGCTATTAGCTCCTAATGTTAATAATCGTTGACGTAAGTGTTGATGACGTTTCAATTGCTTTCGCATTGGCCTGGAAATTCCGCTGGGCGGTAATCAAATCAACCAGTTCTGACGTCAAATCCACATTCGCTCTTTCCCTAGCACCTGCACGGATCGTGCCAAAGCCTGCACCACCAGGCTCACCAAGCGATGGAGTACCGGATTCATTGGACTCAAGGAAGGTTGAGTCACCTAATTGACGCAATCCATTGGGTGTCGAAAAAGTGGCAAGTACGATTTTTCCTTTCAGATCCTGAGTACCATTTGAGTACGAAGCGGTGACGAGACCGTCATCAGCAATATCAACCGCCACAAGCGATCCATTTGGCTGGCCGTTCTGGCCCTGGGAGTTGACCGAAAAGTCACCTGAGAACTGCGTTGATCCAATATAAGCAATATCGATATTAAGGGTATTACCAGAACCACCGATCACAACATTATCCAATGAAATTCCACCAAGGGGCGAAATCAAATTACCTGCCGTATCAAAGGTTAATTCGCCCTTATCTAAGAACAAAGGCCGATACTCGGGATCATTATTAAACTCGCGGCTACCTGGCAGTTCGGACAGCCCTGTCGTGGTATCGGTACTGTATTCCCGGAACACCCCATTTTCGTCTTTGGTCACGTATACCGGCCTACCATTTGCAGTTTGCTCCGCGACAGGTGGTCGGAATGTTGACGTTTGACCAACATTTGATTCGATTCCTTGAAGGCCAAATCGAGCCGACCCAGAAATCTGAAAGAATGATGAATCGCCGGTCGTACCTGACGTAAAGTTAAATATTTCGTTCGTTTGATCAAAATCTACGCGAACCCCAGAAATTGAGTTTCCTCGAGCATCTTCCATTGCATTAATACGATTTTGCAGAGCATTTTTGAAACTATTGAGGTTGTAGTTGCCAACCGGCAAACGAAATGTTTCTGAGACCGAGTCTGCGGTCACAGTAAACTGATTACTCAGATCATCGATGAAGAACGTTTCGTCTGGATCGACGCTCACAGGCTTGCCAAATACCTTGGCAGCTGTTGATTGAACCCCGCGAACTGCTGAAGCACCGCTCTCAGCGATGACCTCAAGAACTGCCGAAGCATTGTCAGGGTCGAATCCAAAATATTGTTTCGCCGCATCAGAGATATTTTCGATGCGAATTGCTGAATTATCGCCCGTTTGACCGCTTGCAATGGTAAAGGAACCACCAGTGCCACCCTCTTCCGTATTGGGCAAGAAGTTTACCTTGATGCCAAACCGTTCATCACCCTCATCAGAGAGTATGGTCTCGCCGTTAGAGATCACCTCAGCAGGATACGTTCCAGTCGACCCAAGTAAGAAATTGGTCGATAACGTGTCCAATCCAAATAATACGTTTGGCACTGCAGACCCGGTAAGAGAGGCCTCGGCTGGAACATTAGTAATTCTCAACTTTGTCGCATCATTGTCGGGGGAAAAGACGAACCCCTTTACATTGTTACTGTACCTGACCCCAATATGCGTTCCTGTCGCAGCCTGAAGTTTTGCTTCAATTGCAGTGGCCAAAGTATCCGAGGTATAGAACTCTGACTCAGGAAGATAAATATCGATGATTTTAGGATCTTCGTTGAGTGGATCAAAAGTCATTCTGAACTGTCTTGACGCATCAGACGACAAATCAAAATAGCGCTGATCTCCGAACTGACGATTAATCTCTTGCGTCATCAACGTGGCAACTTCACTACCCGACAACGCAGAGTTTTCAGGATCACTCAATACCGACAGATCAATTGTTAATGAATCGGTCGCGATTTTATCCTCAGGATCTTCATCAATGGTTAAATCGAAGGCTGCCGATAAATCCGGAGCCAAACTGCCATCAGTCGAGACTGCAGTGAGAATCGTGTCAGTGATTGTGGCTTGAGATCCATTCGCTAAAATACCAGAAATTAAATTAGTCGTAGCGCCAGGAACTCGCGATGTACCGACCTGAAAATTAATACCTGTCTCATTCGAGACTTTAATGCTTGTTGCATTAGCGGGGTCAATCATTACCGAGAAATCAGTTCCTGCTGCCGAGCGCTGAAGCGCTTCAACAATCTGAGAAACGCTTGATGCAGTCGATAACTCGTACCCATTTTTTGTGAAGGCAGTCGCAGACTGAGTCAGTTCTCCCGAGTCAATCGTTTCCTCTTCTGAATCATAAATTCCAATGTGCTGAAAGAGCGCAGCGTCCCCTCCAAGATCATGATCTGAAGACAACGCCATATTGAAATTCGTTCCATCTTGTCGAGTGACCTGAATCATTGAAGGATTTATATAAATTGGATCCTCATCCGTACTCGTCATCTCTTCAGGCACACTAAAAGTGTAAAACGGAACCAGATCGGTATCGGCGGTCGTCATCAGAGTAGGCGTCACGGCTGATATATTCTCTGAGAATGTTGTAGTTCCCACCAAGACCGAATGATTAGCACCAATACTGACTCGAAACGACTTGTCATTATTACTCAGTATTTCGATACTCCCAGCATTCACAGCGACGGTATAAGGGTCAGAAGCACCAGTGGAATTCATTGTGAACGTAGCATCAGCGACTAAGTTAAAGCCATTGTCTTCAGCATCACTCACAATAAATGGAGTCTCCGAGGTATGAGTGACAAGCAGCGTGTTGTTCACCGAAGAAATCGTATACGCGTAACCATTGGCCTCGGCATCTGCATTCATCAACGTAACCACGTCAGCCATGGCCAAATCAGTCACATCTGCAATCACGCCGGTGGTCAGCGTTACCGCGTTACCGTCTTCATCTTGAACTTCAAAGCTGATTTGCTCGCCATTAGCCACCACATCAAGATTTGCCAAATCGATCGACTTTTCTACCGAAAACTGCTGCGCATCTAATGCAGCAGCCAGGTCAGCGATCGTTTGCGCAGCGCCTCCATTCGCAAACCCAGGCGGCGTTCTGAGACGGGCTCGCACACCATCCGAATCCGTCACGACAAACTCAACTGAATCTGGAAACGCAATCGTGCCGATATTTGTAACATCAATATTGGTTTTTGCTGAATGCGCGGCATTTAAAGCATCCACAACATTCAGTGCCGTGATTTCTGATGCATTGAGATCGGCTACAAGACCAGCAGTCGTAATCGTCTGAGTGAACTCATTGTCATCAACCAGGGTTAGGGACACGACATCACCCGCTTCAATCTGGTCATTATCGACAAGCGTCAACCTTGCAGACGCCACAGCCCGAGTTGTTAGAATTCCAAGTGAGACACCATCGTCATCAGTCATCTGAAGCTCGATCACATCATTTTTCGAAATATTCGCAAGCTCATCAGCATCAATTGAAAGGGTTTGGGAGGCATTCACTGCCGCAAAATTAACGCCAGCTTCATCACTCAAATATGGCATTTCAACAAGACCACTGATGGCGGTTGCTGGTACCGAAACATCCGGATCAGACAAGTCATCCAAATTAAACTTACTGAACACAAGGTTATCGTTCAAAACAACTGGCAACTCATCTTCAGGCACAATTGCCCCATACTTATCGACAAATAGCGGAGTTCCATCCGACGTAGTCGCCTGGCCAAGTGCTGGTTGGATTTCCTGGCCACCCAAAACAACATGCGTTTGCCATTTGTTGCTCGGCTCAGCAGCAGAGGCAACTTGGACACGACGATAATAAAAGGTCAGTAAGAAATCGTTACCATTTTCATCATAAATTGTGATGGCTGCCGACTTCGCATACGTAGTCGCATCGTTCGGATTAAAGTCTTTGATCTTTTCCAGGCCATTCTCGTCGACGACTGTCAACGGCAAAGATTCAGCCGGGAAGTTAATATTGAAATCAATTTCCGACGAGGCAATTGCCTCTCCAATAGTCGCTGGATTTATCGTTAGTGGTACGAGCTCAGCTTTAAAGTCAGCCTTACCAAGGGAATCAACCGATGCCACCTTTAGATACTGTCCCGCCGAGTTCACAACGGTATTTTGCTCGTCCAATAAAAAGGACCCGTTTCGGGTAAACAAATCCTGGCCATCAGAAGACCGCAAAGGAAAGAAACCCTCTCCCGTTACTGCCAAGTCCAACGAATTTCCAGACAATTCAATGTTGCCCTGGGAAAACTCTTGTGTCACTTGCTTCAACGCCGTTCCCTGGCCAACCACTGTGGACGCCTTTTGGAGTGGGGACGTCGCAAAGATGTCGCCAAAGTCTGACCGTGAGCGTTTAAAACCTGTTGTGCCGGCGTTTGCAATATTGTTCGAGGTCACGGACAACTGCGTTGTTGCTGCATTAAGGCCGGTCAGCGAAGTAAAGAATGACATCTCTTATTCTCCCAAGATTGATGAGTTAGACGACTCTGAAGCTAATCTCTCAGCCTCAGCGCCAATACGGGTCACACTTGCCATCGGGATAGATTTACCGCCGGCAAGATTTAAATTAAGGTCGGAACTAAGTGCGTTCCATGAGACTGTTTCGACTCTCGAGTACGTTGCCGGGACGACATTTTCACTGTTCCCACCAACCGAAACATTGCCCCGAACGAGATAGGATCCAGGAGGCACCATCACGCCATCAGCCCGGCGACCATCCCACGCCATGGAATACGTTCCAGAAGTCTGTGGGCCAGAAACGATCGATCGAATCAGCGACCCAGACACTGGATCGTATATCCCAACTTCCACTTGATCGGCTCCGTAAGGCAGCTCAAACTCCATCGCTGAGGCCACCTCACCATCGGTAGTGATTTGACCAGTTTGGCCAAACACGGTTTTACCAACCAGATTTGCACCACTCATAATTCGGTCAGACCGGATCACATCGGCGACATCCTCCAGGGATGTGGACATATTGGTGATGCCTTCAAGTTGAGAAAACTGAGCCAACTGAGCCACAAAAGCTTCGTTCTTCATCGGATCCAATGGGTTCTGATTTTGAAGCTGACTGGTTAACAAGGTCAGAAAAGCGTTACGGTCCAAACCATCGTCAGACGCACTCCTTACGAGCTGCGACTCATCGAATTCCTGCTTTGTCAGGATTCCAGCATTTGATAAAGCTATATCTGTGTCCATTACTACGCCTTAGAAATTTCCAGTGTTCTCATCATGAGCTGCTTGGCCGTATTGACGACCTCCACATTGTTTTGAAACGAACGCGAAGCTGCGACCATTTCAACCATCTCCGTCACTTCATTCACATTCGATAGATACACATAACCATCATCATCCGCCGCAGGATTTCCCGGATCATGTGTCTTTTGAATCGGCAGGGTACTGTCCTCGACCCTGCTGACTTTTACGCCACCAAGCGTTGGAAAACCCCCGTTCAGGTCTTGCTGATCAATCAGAGCACGAAATACCGGACGCTTTGCACGAAACGCCTCAGCCTCTGACGGAGCGATCGAACCTGCGTTTGCTATGTTCGACGCCGTCGTATTCAGTCGAATGGTTTGTGCATTAAGTGCCGTACCGGCAATCCCAAAAATATTTTTAATCATTACTAGACCTCATTCACTCGCCCTTTAAGGCTTTTCGAATACCAGCAATTCGACCTTCTAAAAATTGCAACGTTGCCTGATACTCAGCCGCTGCTTGGCCGTACTTCGCTTGCTCTACGTTGATCTCAACCGTGTTGCCATCGACCGCAGTGTTGTACGGGATTCGGTAAACAATACCGCCAGGATTCTCGAGTTCGCCCGTCGCAAAGTGCTTAGAGTTTGTAGCTGCCATTTCTGATGGTTGCGTTGCCGTTAAAATCTTCTGGAAATCGAGGTCACGGGCTTTGAAATGTGGCGTATCTGCATTGGCAATATTCGCTGCCAGTAATTCCAGGCGCTGATTTCGGACCGCAACCGCTCGCTCATGAATCCCGAACGGATTTTCAAACAATTTCATTGCTGACCTCTCAAGTTATGCTTCCCGCGACCGATTCATTAATCGTCAGAGAAATGACATTTCCATGAATTAGTAAGCAATCTACGTGCCAATTTGTTGAGCGCTTTGGTAAAGCGGAACGATCGGCGAAAACCGGCAATTCTTAGGATTTGAGCCGGCAACATTTGGCCGTGATTTACGGTTGCATTTCAACAGACTCGTTTCATACTGGTATTATGCAAATATCAGTCCGAATTTTAATTGCGTTGCTAGTTGCAGTTGCGCCTGTAAAAACCATTGCGGCGGATGCCTTTTCAGGTGGCGGAGATGAACTTGTTTGGGCGGCAACAGACTGGATGACTCAACAAACAAATTTCAACCCAGCTGAAATCCAAATTTCTGCACCCAACAAGCGCGTTGCAGTCCAGACATGTGAGACGCAGCTCACATTTAGGTTTCCATTTAAAAATAATATCCGAACGATTGAGGCCCGTTGCAGCAATCCGTCCTGGAAACGATTCCTGCGTGCAAAAATCCAAAAAATCCAAAAAATGGTGGTTGCCCGGCAACTGATTGAACAAGGGGAACCAATAACCGAACTGCATATTCAGTTAGCCGAACGGCGCAACGAAAGCAGTGATTTTGAATCAGTCAACGAAGTCATTGGACTGATCTTAAATCAATCAATCGTTACCGGGACAGTACTAACTGCTGATATGATTTCAACCGAGGTTAGCGTGTTCGTGCCAATGCGCAGCTATGAGGCAGGAGAGCAGATTCCTTTGACGGAACTCAATTTAGAACAAGCGATTAATGCTGAAATATCAACACTAACCCGATGGCCAAACGGAATCATTACGGCAAAAATGCTGATCGAAGCCGGAAAGCCACTCCGAAAAAGTGACGTAGAACAAGCAGAATACGTTGTAGTAAGCACCAAAAATATTGTACGCGGCCAGGTAGTTACAGCCAATTTATTAGCCCGCAAACTTCAGTCGGTCCAGTCCATAGGCGCCAAAAGACTCACCGCAATCAATCAAGCCATTGGTCTTGAGGCAACGAGAACGATTAGAGCCGGGACTATTTTGTCGCAGTCCGATCTAACGGCGGCCGACCTGGTCCGCAAGGGGGAAAGCGTAACTCTGACCTTTAAAAAAGGCCCCCTGACCATCACGCTGGACACGCTCGCCACAGCAAATGCCAAACTTGATGAACAGGTTATTTTGGTCAACACGGAATCAGGAGAAAAAATACGCGGTATCGTCACAGGAAGGCACCAAGCCAAAGGCGTAAGCTATTGAATTCTGCGAAGACATAAATAAACTTTCAAAAAGTGTTAAAGTTTTGCGAAACACATCCGATTCTATGTTGGCAAGTAGAATTCGGAAGTGAGGAGATGAAATGGTAGATTCAATTTCAAATGTTGGCGGTAGGGTACCTACGCCGATTAAATCAGATGAAACGAAGGGTGATAGAGTCCGTCTTGAACCTGGATCAAATAAGGTAGCCAACACTGACACGGAGTCAAATACAGACCGAGTCGAGTTGAGCGCCGAAGCTAAGACTGAACTGGACAAGGCCGGCTTTGATTCAGAGAAAGTGGAGCGCATTAAGCAAGCGCTTTCGGATGGCAACTATCCAATAGACGCGCGTAAAATAGCAGAAGGTTTCGCTGAAATCGAACAGCTTCTATAAGGAAGTCTATGCACGCCCCCGATTTGAAGGTCGTTTTACAACATGCCTCGAGGCTAAACTCGCTTCTCACCGATGAGTTTGAGGCATTAAAAACCCAAAAATTGGATGCGTTTGAGTCGTTACAACAAGAAAAAATCGATCTTCTCCAGGCCCTCTCTGAAAGTGGCATGTCCCGTGAATCTGTCACAATAAGTGAGTCAGATAGTCTTCAAGCCACTATTAACGATCCGCTTTGGGGTGAGATTATAGGCCTCCTGGAGAAATGTAAAAGAGCGCACCAGAGAAACGAACTTCTGATTTCCAAACAACTTGATGCAATTAAAGGAGCTTTGGCAACTCTGCAGAATCACGATCCGAGCGGTACTCTTGAACTCTACACTAAACTTGGTGTTGTCAAATCAGCAAGACGTTCGATACTCTCCGGGGATGCATAAAGAATTAACCAAAAAATCTATTCACGCACTCCCGAAAATATCTGCGGCAGGTTTTTCGATGTTTTTGATCGTCGCGATTGCAAACTTGGCGCAAACTTCTTTATCACAATGGAGCACGCGGCCCAACATTACATGCGATCATGGGAATTCGGTACATCGCTATGCTCAAGTGAACGCAGATCGCGTAAATATACGCGATCTGCCAACAGTGTTTTCGAACGTATTAACACAAAAAAATCGTCCTGATAAAGTTGTCATCGTATGCGAGTTTGGGGTTTGGTCACGGATTGATCTCTCAGAGATAAGCAGCGAAACATGGATATCACGCGGATTAATCAGTTTAGCATCCGATCAACCAATCACGATTCGCATGAAAGGAGTTTTTCTCGGCCTGTTTCTTTTCGGTGCCGCAGGCTTAATGCTTTGCCTTTTCAGGCCTCACTGGATCACTCGTGCGATTGATTTCTTTCTACAAACACAAACGCTGCCAGCACATGCTCGGCCTCTGATCTCTGTTAGACCGGAATATCATCCTGCCCGCGACGCACGCCGTCACTGATCGCGAGGGCTCAAGCCTTTCATCCAATACGCCCAAGACAACATGACAGCCACTGCATGGTAGAGCTCCTCAGGAATTTCTTCTGAGAGACCGATCTGAGACAGAGCAGCAACCAACTGCGCATCTTCGGCAACAAAAATCCCCTGCTTTTTTGCCTCCGCAATAATCTCTAACGCAAGCTCCTCAGAGCCCTTTGCAAGAATGGTTGGCGCGGTCTGCTGCCCATACTCAAGTGCTATGGCTTCTTTAATGGGGCGCTTCATGCTTTGAGATCCATTCGAGGTAGATCACCATTCAATCGGTCATCATGACCTGGGCGAGACCTACCAAAAATCTGCATTGATCGCACTGTCAATCCGTGCTCTGAAAGAGCCTCCTCCAAGTCCATTTTAGATTGTCTGGCTAATGTAGCCGTGCTTGATTTTTCTGCCCAAAATGTTAGCTCTACTTGCTTCGAATCAAAAGAAGACTTAAGCCAAACCCGACCAAGATCATCAAGTGACGTGTGCAAATTAATGACCCAAATACGCTTTGTCGTTTCCCCATCAATTTCCTCCCGGCGTTCAAACATAACTTCAACCGGCGGCTGATCCCGAAATAACAAAAGGGCCACCATGCCCGACTCACGAGTATTCTGCTGAGGTAGAGCATCCAACTGAAAACTCTCGAGCTCACCCAATACGTCGCCCACCTTCATCGAGAGCTGAGACTGTTGCGGTAGCAATCTCAATAACTGCCTAAGCCAAGGTTTCAACATACCACCCTGGAATGCCACACCCTCAAGCAAAGCTTTCTCCGTCGAAAGACTGCCAAATTCCATTGCTAGAGCAATACTCTTGCCTGACAATTGTGTGGATATCAGTCGTTCTGCAGCCAACGCCTGTGCCTCGAGAGGAAGACCTGCCGATTTCAGCAAAACCTCAAGACCCTGGGTAGGCGCAAACAAACCCTGAATTTGATGCCGGAGACCGGAACGAGCCAGAACCGACGCCAACGCAGCCGAGAGCCCGGAGACCGCAGACGCTTGTCCAGTCTGCGCTTGCGCCGATAGCTGCGAACTCAAAACTAATCCTTGAGGAGTTTGCACTACTCGCATTGCCAACTGACCATCTGGCAATTTCAATCCCTGCGGCACTGGCAACTGTTGATTACCCAACTGGATCGTCATCTTTTCGCCTGATGACGACACCAAGGCTTGAACAACTTGCCCTGCTTTTAGACCCAGCTCGGCAGCAACCGGCTGTTTAATTGGCATCTGCATTGGCATTGAATCGGGCGCAATCGGCCTGGGCATTGCCAGCGATACATCAGGAATCAGCATTGATTTTCCCCCTCCTAAAGCCTGGATCGACTGAACAACGGATTTTGCCAGCTCTGCTGGTATCGTTGCATGAGACTCTACTCGCTTAAAAGCAGACTGACCAACGGTTGGAAATGAAGCCCCACTCATTAACACACTGGACACACGGTCCGGACTGATTCGAGAAATCAACTGAAGGCTAAGTGGAAGATTCGTCTTCTCTATAATAAATGACTGGGGATTTGGAAACGATTTTTCTGGTGGCTCAATTCGTAAAAAAATTTGTGTCTGTATCGGCTGCTGAACTTGCCCCCTCAGACTAATAACCCCCTCACTAGTCGAGGTGACAAGAGTTAATAGAATCCTCGGATTATTCTCAAGAAGCCTCAACAACTCCCCACCGGAATGGATCGGAAACGACTGAAATCCATTTGGAGTTCGCATCTCCAAAACTGGAATCCCAGAAACCACAGTAATCAAGAAAGCGCGCTCAGACGATTTCAGCAAATTAGGTACAATATTATCAGAGACAATGAGCCGAAGAACGTGTGCTTCGGATGCGGCTATGGGCGCTGCCTGAACTCCTGGGGGCGCCAAAGGGTCCATATCAAGGAAACCGGATCCATCCGGCTTTTTCTCCGGATATATCTTTCCTTAATTTACCTGGCACGTCTTTAAATACCACTTGCCGAAGGTGTTCAATGTCTGGCACCTGAAGTACAGCCCCCGCGTACAGCCAATTCGGATTATTGCGCCGGAAGGCATGCGGATTTGCTTTTACAAAGGCTTGGCGTAATACGTTTTTTTGCAATTTAGAGTTGGGTGCAATCCGGCGAATGACCATATCAAGAGTTTCACCACGCCTGACCCGATGGGTACCCGCTGTTTTAATCTTATTTGATGGCAAAGTCTGTTTTGCTTTTCCTTTCTTTAATTTCGGCTGCAACGCAGGAATAGGAACATTCACAAACTCGACTTCTTTAATATCTTTTAAGAGCCTCGTCACAGCTTGGTCAACAGACATGTCTTCGGCCACTACTTGTATCGAAAACAATGTACTTAAAAGAATACTGACCCAGCGCATCTTAAATCCTCATTAAAATGGTAACGCTACTTTACCAGCAGCCTCAGCCAATGGTGCACCAGCCGTGTATTTTATTATGGCCGAATCAGGCCGAACCGAAATGACTTGGACTAAAGATAGTTCGGCCAAGGCCCCAGGCTCAAGTACCCGACTAGGAATCTTATTTTTGTCAATTAGCAGCATTCGATCTCCAGGCTTTAATCCCGAGTCAGAACCGCCATCAATCGAGACCTTTGCTCCTCCAAATGCAGCCACTTGAAAATGGACTGGCTCACATTCAGCGTACTGAGATAGCATTTGAATCCATTCGTCTGTTTTTGAGTGTATGGCAAGAAGCAAAGATTTAGGTACTGCAATATCGCTATAGCTGACAGCCCTCACAGGAACCTGAAAATCTGAAGTATCTCTCCAAACAACTACCTGATCGCCAACCTGCCTCAATTCAACTTCCATTCGAATCCATGATTCAGAAAATGCGGAGGGTCGACCGTTCAAAAACTGACTAACCGGATCAGAACCAGGAATTTCCTGAGGTTTTTGATCATTTGGCGGTATACCATTGGTAACATGAATATTCATCACGTACTGAACTACTGAATCAGTAATACCTGTGTAAAGGCGCGTATAATTATCAAGTGATGGCCTGGCTGACTTCAAGTGCCAGTTCGGGCTACTTTCTAAGTACTCACTCATTTGGCCCGTGACATAATTTACACCATCATTCACCAAGCGATGATGGTCCACATCAAACCGTCCACTAATGCTGGCCGGCAATAATTGAACTGTTCGGGACAGATGATCATCTTTTCCAAAACATGCCGGGAGCGTCCCTTGCTTCTCATCAAGGGCAATCTCGACTCGCGGTTTTTCAATCGCGTCCAAATAGGTTTTAACCTGAATTCCTCGAACACGCATACCAGACTGGACCAGGGTACTCTCATGTAACTTTCCCTCAGAGTCCAGCCATGCAGTATTAATTACCTGACTTTCAGCTTGCTGCGCCTCTGCAACTAAAATTTCTTTAATCGCAATCAACGTCTCGTGATCAATTAGAGACACCGCCTCCTGCTTGATCCCGCTGTGGCTGGCAGCCTGAACCATTTTTGTCAAACTCGAACTGAGTGCAACAACGGCAACAAGATGAACTAAGAAACGCATCAGCCTTTACCGCTGAGCAACAGTTGAGAGATACAAGGCCCTGAGATCGTCAACAACGTCCTGATCCAGTGACATAGTGGTCTCATAAGTATCTTCACCCACGGGTGCAATACTCACAACCTTCGCACCATAGATCACGCCTTCGACCTGAGTACGGAATGTGTCACTAATCACCGCCATATCAGCCACCGTTGTCGTCGAATCCAAATATTGTCCGTATACCTGTTCGGTAAGACCACGATATGCGTCAAGCTTAGAGGCCCGAATGGCGAGTAAGCGCTGCTGTGCGTCGACCTCAGAAGGCTGCACGCTAATCACCGCATAACCAGTCGCTCTGATGGCGCGACGACGCTCCACAACAGGAACAGCCCTTGTCTCAACTACCGTTTCCACACGTGGCTCCACCGGATAAGCGGCAGTATTTTGCCCCGGAGGCGTCATGTTTACACTACAGCCGGCAAGCATTGCCGCTGCCATGAAAGCTCCTAGTCTTCTCATTATCTGATTCATTGTTCCCCACCTAATGCAGTCAATTTTGTTGTCATGCGAAATCTAAGCAGGATTAATGCCAAGCCTTGCATCGCAATATCAAATATATCGGCAGAAAACCCCAAAGGTTTACTCACCATTCACTCTTACCGTGATCAAGTTGCTTTTATTAAGCTCAATCAAAAACTGGCATCGGTCTTGCAATAATCCATCACAGGATCTGAATGGCCACAGCCAAAAGATCGTTAGTTATTGAAATATGGAGTTTTTATAGTGCAAATCGCTCTGTCAGATATCCGACAGTATATCCCCGATGTAGATTTCAAATCGCTGGGGATTCCTGCGCTCGTCATTTTGATCATCGCGATGTTGATTTTGCCGCTCCCCACATTCCTGCTCGATATTTTGTTCACGTTCAACATCATGATCGGGTTAATCGTGATCATGATCGCCATTCATACAGACAAGCCACTGGATTTTTCATCCTTTCCAGCCGTTCTGCTATTCGCGACGATGCTCAGGCTCTCTCTCAATGTTGCGTCAACTCGCATTGTCTTAGTGAATGGCCATGAAGGGACTGACGCCGCGGGTAAAGTAATCGAGGCCTTTGGAAACTTCGTCATTAGCGGAAACTATTTAGTCGGGTTCATCATTTTTGGTATCTTATTGATCATTAACTTTATCGTAGTTACCAAAGGTGCCGGACGCGTATCGGAGGTCATCGCTCGATTCACTTTGGACGCGATGCCCGGCAAACAGATGGCTATTGATGCTGATCTCAATAGTGGTGTAATCGATCAGGAAGAAGCTAAAACTCGACGCGCTGAAATTTCTCAAGAATCTGATTTTTTTGGATCTATGGATGGTGCCAGCAAATTCGTTCGCGGCGATGCGGTGGCCGGACTTTTAATCTTAATTATTAATATTATCGGCGGCCTACTCATTGGGATGGGGCAGTACGATATGTCATTCAGTGAAGCCGGTGAGATTTACGTCCTCTTAACCATCGGGGATGGACTCGTTGCTCAAATCCCATCCCTCGTTTTGTCACTGGCGACGGCTATTGTTGTAACAAGGGTCACGACCAGCGAGTCAATGACAGAGCAAACAACCTCGCAACTGGCTAATCCAACGGCTCTATTCGTAGCGGCAGGAATTTTGCTGCTTCTCGGCATAATTCCCGGAATGCCGTCACTCGTTTTTATCACACTCGCACTCATTTGTGGTGGAATTGGATTTCTCGTAAGTCGCACTCGAGCTGAGACAAATATTGAGGAATCAGCTGCTGCCCAGGTTGAGAAAGAACGCAAGCCATCTGATGAACAAGAAATCAAATGGGAAGATGTCAGTCAAACTGATTTAGTCAGTCTCGAGATTGGTTATGGCCTGATCCCAATGGTCAACTCAGAGACTGGCAGTCAACTGCTCACCCGTGTAAAAGGTGTACGCAAAAAATTATCGACAGAACTCGGATTTTTGGTTCAGCCAGTCCGAATCCGCGACAATCTTGACCTCGATCCTAACGCCTACCACCTTTTAGTGAACGGTGTAATTCGCGGGCGCGGTGACAGTTATGTTGGAAAAGAACTGGCCATTAATCCTGGTCACATCACCACGCCAATGGATGGCATTGCTACCAAAGAACCTGCTTTTGGACTGGATGCGTATTGGATTGACCCATCACAACGCGATTACGCTAAAACACTTGGATATACAGTTGTCGACGCACCAACAGCCATCGCAACTCATCTGAATAATCTATTGTACACAGCGGCACCCGAACTACTGGGCCATGACGAAGTTCAACAATTGCTAGATAAAACTGCAGAGCGCTCACCAAAGTTGATCGAAAATCTGCTTCCCAGCAAACTTAGCCTTGCAGCGATTACGCGGATTCTTCAGAACCTATTGCGCGACGGCGTGCCGATTCGTGATATGAGAACTATTCTTGCCGTACTCAACGAAGAAAGTGGAAAAATACAAGATCCCGACGAACTGACAGCTTTGGTTCGACCAAAACTAGGCCGAATGATCGTGCAAAGTTTGGTTGAAATGTCCCAAGAAATGTCGGTTATGACACTCGATCCGCAGCTAGAGCAAATGCTTCACAATGCGGTTCAGCAATCACATCAGACAAAAACACTCACTATTGACCCAGAATTGGCTGAAGCCCTCTTCCGGTCGATGCGTGAAGAAGCACATAAAATAGAAGACCAAGGTAACCCAGCCATTTTGGTGGTCTCGCCTGCTGTCAGGCCTTGGCTTGCCAATTTAGCCCGTCCCCGAATTCCAGATTTAACCGTATTATCGTATACGGAAATCCCAGAAGATCAGGCAGTGAAAGTGGTCGCCACAGTCTCAGCCCAAATCGAACAAGCAGTATAAGGATATCCCATGGAACTGAAGCGCGTAATCGGTAAAGACAACAAGCAAGCCATGGAAGAAGTGGTTCGCTTATATGGGCCTGAGGCTTTAGTGGTGTCAAGCAACAAAGTTCAAGACAAATTTGAAATGATCGTTGCGATTGATCTAAAGGCAGATACTTTACTTCTGGACGTACCTGATGATGCTTTGGAGGACGAAAACCCCCAGCCTGTTCGTGCTAAATTAAGGAACATGCCGGCGTTCAACGATGTTCTTCACGGCTCGAGCTCACCTCAAACAACCAATAGAGATTCAGTCCGCGCCGATGAGATTGTTGACTTATTCAAATCTGAAATCCAAATTCTCAAGCAAGAAATGCAAGAGACTCGGAAAGCATCTGCGTGGCACATGCAAATGGCTCAACCCAAAGACCTCTCACTTTGGCAGCAAGGCTTGGTCGAACATGCCATACCGAACCGACTCAAAACATTATTAATTGATTCGTTGGCAGGTACACAGAATCCCGATCAAGCAGAAGAGCAATTACATTCAGTGCTCAAAGAAGGGCTTACACAAGCATCTGAGGATCCTTGCGAACTAGAAGGTCTTCACGCGTTTCTTGGTCCAACCGGCTCCGGGAAAACTACCTTGATCGGCAAACTTGCTCGAATGGCTTCAGATCGATGGGGCGCAGAGCGAGTGGCTGTTATTAGCTTCTCCGACCAAAAGCTGGGTGCCTGGAACCAAATTCAGTTGATGGCTTCTCAGTGGGGCATCGAATGCTTTCGAGCAACTTCCACTGAAATGCTTCAGACCATTCTGTCTGAAGCCAATAGTTTTAATTGCGTTTTAATTGATACCGGTGGCGTAGCCATTTCGTCAACCCATAAGAAAATTCAGGAATATGCTCCAGAAGCGTTATTACACCTAGTTGTTGGCTCAGAAATTTCACGGTCATCCGTGAACCGATTACTTCAGGATGGCATGGTTTGGGACAGCATAAACGTATCCAAACTTGATGAATCAACTGATAGCTGGGTTCTGTTAGATGCGCTGCTACAAAGTCCTGATCTGCAAATGTGGTTGCACTCCAATGGTGGTTCTTTCGCAGACCCAGCAATTAGTCTAGAAATCGGAGAATTTGTTTCGAATATTTTACAAACAATTGAACTACCAGAGGCTGACCGGATATCTAACGAGTCCACACCAATGGAAGGTCGACAAACGCCTAATAGCGTGACTACACTTGATTACTTAACTGATCTCCGTGCTCACCAATCGGACCGCACAGGTGGCAGTCGGTCGAGCATCAAAGAATCAGCATTAAACGGATAAAAAATATGAGCGACCTCAAAATTATTGGCATAGCGAGTGGTAAAGGAGGCGTCGGTAAAACGACAATTTCGGCAAACTTGGCGGTGGCGTTAGCAGATGCTGGTAACCGCGTGATGCTATTTGATGGAGATCTCGGGCTAGCAAACGCACAACTCGCCTTAGGTATTAAAGTTGACTACAATTTTAGCCACGTCATTTCTGGTGAAAAAACTCTCAGCGAAATTGTTGTTCGGGGCCCTTCTGATATTTATGTGGTGCCTGGCGCCTCTGGAATTGGAAAAATGGCAGACCTCGGTGAAGCCGAGCTCCAAGGAATGATTCAGAGCTTTTCGGAATTCAAAGAACCTCTCGACTATCTTATTGTTGACGCTGCGGCCGGCATCTCACTCGCGGTTATTACATTTCTCAAAGCATGCCATCAAACGCTGATTGTTGTTCGTGACGAACCATCCTCCATTGCGGATGCTTATGGGATTATTAAAGTTCTTGTTACCGAGCAGAATTACACTCAGCTTAGCCTTATTCCAAACGGAGTTCCCGATCAAAGGTCGGGAGAGCTTCTACATCGGCGTTTAAATGCTGTCTGCTTGAAATTCCTAAACCTCGAACTTGGATACACCTACAGCATTGAGTCAGATGAGATGATTACTGAAGCAGCTCGCAAATATCTTCCAGTGATGAAGCATGCGCCCGGGTCTTCTGCCGCCAGAGATTTTAGAAAACTGGCAAAGGAGGTAGTGACGTTTCCGCCTCAGCAGGGCGCCTCTGGCGGGCTCCAATTTTTCATTGAACGGATGTTGAATACGCAGCCGGAGGTTCAGAATGGCTGATCTTAATCTTTACAATCAAATACAACAAAACAATCGAGATCCAATATTGGCTCATGTTGGGTTAGTAAAAAGAACAGCTCTTCACTTAAAGGGCCGTATTCCTCAAGTGATGGATGTGGACGAGCTCATTCAAGTCGGAATGATCGGCCTGATCGAGGCTTCGAGAAGTTTTGATGCAACACGCGGTGTTGATTTTGAAATTTTTGCTAGGACTCGAATCCGCGGAGCCATTCTTGATGAAGTTAGACGTATCTCTGTTTTGCCTCGGTCGGCTATTTCGCATATCAGGGAAACAAATCAGGCAACCCAAAAGTTAGCCACCGAACTAGGTCGCGCACCAACACAGGCTGAACTAGCCACGTTCATTGGGAAAAAAAGCCACGACTATCAAAAGGAGAGGTCTCACGCGCATCAAATGTTGATGGTAGACTCAGAGTCTGCTGAAGAAGAAATGCTCAATGCGCCAGCTCAGAATGGGTCCGAACCAGAGCAGAAAGTTTTTAATGCAATGAACATGGAATCACTCGCTGAGGCCATCAGTCAACTGCCCGAACGAGACCAAGTTGTTATAGCGCTTTACTACACAGAAGACATGAATCTGAAGGAAATCGGCGCCGTTCTCGAGATCAGCGAGTCAAGGGTCAGTCAGTTGCTATCGGCAAATGTCAAGAAATTAAGACGGATAATGTCTTTAAACGAAAACTAGACGAAGGTATCTCAAACATGGCTCTATTTGGACCAAGCGAAAAAGACCTAAAACAAACCGCCAAAAAAGAGTTTGAAAGAGCGGCTGCGCTCACTGGCGACAGCCGAAAAGAAAATGCATATCGTATGCGAATTGCGCTTAGAGCACGCGGACACATTGATAAATTATTTGTTGAGGCCGCATCAAAAGTAGCGGAATACAGCGACGTGGTAATGCTCAACATCTCTCAAGGAAAAAAATCACCCGAGCCGCCCAAGGCAGGCCAGTACATGAAGCTAATGACTGCCAGCGGAGAAGTTTGGTCATTTCTGCCCGAAGAATATGCTGATTTAGTCTTCAAATATGGAATGCAATACCAAGGCGTTCAAATCTCTGGAGCCACAGCAATCAACAATGTACAAAAAATATCAAACGCCGTGGGGATGGAACTAAAAATCGAAAACTCACTGATCGCCCTCGAGTTCCTTAGGCAAAATTTGGCCGATGAAGGCATCGACGTTGATGCTGAAATTGCAGCACTCGACGACAATGAATCGGATGACTTGCTCTAGGGCGGGAGAAAAATTAAATGGAATGGATTCTTGGCCTTCTTATTATTGTTCTTGGGGGTGCAGCGATCTTCGTTATTTATCTCGGAGAGCGAATTAGTGTATTCGAAACGCTACTCGGAATTCACCCAAAAATCACAACCGACAAACTGGCCGAGCATGTTAATTTCGGACCAAATCCGTTTGGGGAACTTTCTGGAGAAAATCTTTGGAAGGCTATGACCGGTGAGACAATTGAAGACAGCAACATAGAAGTTGGTGATGTTGACGCGCTTCGTGGACGCTATGAATTTATCCTAACCCGACACATCGAAGCCTTGGTCGAGGAAGGCCGTTTTGACGCAAAAAACCAGGAGCGCTCTCCTGCAAAACCAACGCTCAGAATACCAATGCTTCGCGGATCAGTTGAATCTTTTATTCCATTTGTTGAAGCATCTACGCTTTATGAATTCGGACAAAATGTTGAGACAAAGCCGGAGAAACGTGATGTCCTCGCCAAGGAATTAGATGAGCTGATTGGAGAGATTTTTAATCAAGCCGGCCTGGAATTAAAAATCTCATTGGCATCTAGTCTAATGCCAATGAGCATCGGTAATTCAAACATTAATGAACAAACTGATCCTGACGAAGATGCATCAGAAATAACAGAAGGAGAGACAACACTCGCTCTTCCTCCGGGAGACTCAAGCGTCAACCCGGAGAAATCTGATCCAGAATCTTAGTTGCCAGTTTCGGGCATCGGTAAAGGCGACTCAGGGTTAGGATATCTAACAATAACCGAATCTTTCTTATCAATCTCGCCGCCAGTAGCACCTGGAGACTCAGGCTGTTGCGCTTGGAGCAGCTCGTAGTAGCGCTCTCGCTGCAAAGTAACTAAAGCTTCAACATCTTTATTTAATTCACCAACACCGGAAATTTGCCCCTTAAGTGAGGAGATTTGCCCGGCCAATCCTTGCATGGATTTAGCAAGATCAGCGGTGACCTTCTGCTGTGATTTTATACGAGCCTCAACATCCATTACTTGCGACGTAAATGCCTCGCTTTGACGGCCAACAGATTCCGCTGTTTTTGAAGGCACTTCGACTTGCACGATTCTCATCAATTCATCCAGTCCACCAAGTCTCTCAGTCAACTGGATTTGCGCATCTCGAAATGATTCCTGGCTCAATCGCAACTGATCAATCGAACCATTAATAAGGCTAAATTGGTCAAGGGCTACATTCATTTCCACAACCCGCTTTCCAACAGCAAGAACCATACTTTCAAGCTCAGCCGTTCTCTTCGATAATTGAGCGGCCATGAATCCAAATACGGCCACTGACACAAACAGCATTGCCCCACCAACGCTCAACACGATGGTTGAAATTTTTGAACTCCGGTCAGCTGACTCGTCCAATTTACTCGCTGACTTCACGAGATTTCCAGTTGAACTATTCGCGGTGGCAGATGCTCTAGTCGCAGCCTCGGCCGAATCAAGTACCGAACCAATAAGAGTTTCCATTGACTCCACGGCCTTAGAAACACTCTTCTCTCCGGCTTCATGGATTTTCTCAATTCGAGTTTTTACCAACTCGTCCGCCAAGCGTACGGCCTCCGAAAGCGTCGTATCAACCGTCGCAACACCGAGCGAATCATTAGGTGATGAAGCTCGCTCACCAACTTCATCCATCGCAAGAGCCGCTTCATCACCTAACTCGAATTCTTCGTCAATCTCAAACGCAGTCTCATCCTCTAACTCTTCATCCAGAGATTCTTCGTTATCAAGCTGATCTTTGCTGGGGCCTTTTTTTCCCGGAGCATCGTTATCACTCATCTATTATCTCCTACTAACCATCATCCGTTTCATCACTACTTGGATCATCTAATTCATCATATAAAACAGCTACTTGCCGAGACGACTCGTCAACGGCAGTGGCTACAGTCTTTAGCATCACTTCGGCATTAGACATTCGCGTTAGTAGCGCCCGACTCAAGGTTGTTGGACGCCATGGCTTTAACTCCCAGCTCATTTTAGTCAGAGCCGCAACTTCGTCGATATCCGCCTTCAAATGAGCCGACGTACGCCCGCCAGTCGACCGATTTTGCAATTTGATAAGCGAAAATCGATCCTTGCCTGATTCAATCGACCCAAAACGATCGTTGAAAGTATCGACGGGAGCGCCTGGGATGAGATCCAGCGGGGACCCTTTATTAGCAGCATCCCCGTCCTGAACATCAGCGGTATCAGGACCCTGTTGTCCTTGGCGAAAAAGCTCGTCATCTGCCATCATTAATCTCCATCGCGCAAAATTCGTTGCAGCGATCCCGCTGTCCTCACCCAATAATCGGCACCTGCGCCCAATCCTTGAATGTATTCTCGCGTCTCTTCTCGGTTGGTAAAAGCGCCACTGACCACAGCGAATCTAGTCGCACTATTGACTTCTATCGGCACAACCACGGCGCGAGACAAATTACTTTGGGTCGCAAGCCAAGCCATGGCTCGGGCTCGGGATGCCAGAACAATGTGTTGAATAAACTGATCAGCCGGGCTGGCATCTTTGATTCTATTTAGGTAACTATCCGTATTCTCAGGTTCAATTGCCAAAATCGGCTCTTCGCCAACCGGACTGGCCGAGACTGTTTCATCTAAGTTTTGGTCAATACTTTCGGCGGAATTTTCTGTATTCTGAGACGATTGCTCAACAACTAGATTTGACTCTTCTTGGGCAATTTGGACCGCCAATGTCGTGCGCGCAGAAGATTCCAAATCGCCGACTGACAAAGACAAATCGGACGCAACTGGAGAATCGATTGGCACCAATGGTGGTACCGAAACCATTGGAGATACCCCAGGCTGCAATGGTTGCGGTGTCTCAGACTGGGATGCATCGTAAGCAGCGTCAACCACCGACCTACCCCGATTCTGACGAGTAAATACTGTCTGCTTAAATCCAGCCGCCTGAAGTATGCGATCTAATTGTTGCCCAACTTCAGGGCTCACAAATCCAGCAATCCCGGTTCCAATACCGAGAACCAAAGCCAATGTCATAATAAGCCTAAACCCAATCTTTTTTGATTTTTTCTGTGGTTCATCTTCAAACAGAGCGCGAATGTCTTCGGCTTCGCGCTCCCCAGCATCCGTTCCTTCAGATAAGGCATGAGCAACATCTACCTGCATCGAGGGTGCCTTCTCGCCATATAGGGAAGGCTCAAGATGCTCTGATAGAGTCTGATTGATTCTCGATAAAATCCGCTCAACCTGGAACTCGAGGCCAACCTGCATTCCCTCTTTGCGAAGTTGAAGCTGCTCATCAGAAGAAGGCGGATTGACTTCCCAGCGGATTAATCGAGAGCCAAACCGCTCTAAAACCTTCTCAACAGCACTTGGAATACGGTCCAATAGAAATACCAGACGCATATTGAGCCCTGGAAAATCATTGATCATCCGTGACAGTAATGGCCAACTCTCGCCGTCAATAGCCCTTGGATCGTTGACCACAATAATTCGACCCGGCGTATTGCTAGGCACTGCACCACGGGCCTCATCAACGGAAAGGTTATCTAATAATTCATTGAAACGATTCACTAAGGCATCAGTACTTGCCGGCATAAACGTTTCGACAGCCAGCCCTGAACGCATCTTGATGCGATTGAGCATCATTTTTCCATAGTGATCGACCACGCCATCAAACTCGCTCGTCATCAAAAAATGACGCCCATCATCAACCACGGCATCAAAAACGCGCTGAAATCTTATGATATCAGCATTCCTGAAAAATATTTCACCGCTATCCTGAAGCAATTTCTGGGCGGGAATGTGGTCGCTTTCCTGCATACGCAATGACACCTTGTTCTATTCGGGGTTCCCATCCGCATCGAAACGGAATCCAGCGGGAATCTCTGGACTCGGCTTTCCTGCAGTTTGCCCGTCTCGTCGCAAACTGGCTAGGCTGAATACGTAAGCGATTACTTGTGCTACTGCATAATACAGGTCTTCAGGTATAGTTTGATCAATCTCTGTCGTGAAATAAATGGCTCGAGCCAGTGGTGGAATCTGAACCTGAACAATTCCATGCTCTTTCGCTTCATTACGAATACGAAGTGCCAAATGATCGATGCCTTTTGCGACTACAATTGGAGCCCCGTCTGATTCAGGATCGTATACTAGGGCCACCGAAAAGTGCTCTGGGTTCGTAATTATGACGTCTGCATCTTTGATGCCCTGCATCATCCGCTGCTCAGCCATCTCTCGTTGCTTTCTCCGAATTTGCGCTTTGACTTCAGGACGACCCTCTATATCTTTATATTCATCCTTCAGCTCCTGCTTCGTCATTCGCATTTTTTTAACGAATTGATAACTCTGAAACGGAACATCAATCGCTGCAATCACAACGAGCATCGTAGTAACTAATATCGTTGTCAGGCCAATCATGTCGCCCGCAGTTTCAAGTGCAGGCTCAATCGACATTGCCGCGAGGGAAACCAATTCATCTGAAAAATCATAGACAAAATAGGCTAGCGCGGCTGCAACTAACGTAAATTTGAGAAGTGACTTAGTCAATTCGACCAATGCCTTGACACCAAACATACGTTTGATTCCACTGATTATATTAAATTTACTAGCCTTTGGCGCAATGGCTTTTAAGGAGAAATTCAAACCACCCATCATTGATGTCGCCAGAACCGCTACAACAGCTGTTAGCAATAGAAAAGGAACAATCAGAATGAAGCTCTCGAGAGCGATCTCTGAAAAGTGAACGAGTCCCAAATTCTCCGAATAGATATCTCGCCGCTCAATCACAAAACCTGATGCAAATAATATCGATAGATGAGAAATCAACCACCCACCGAAAAAGTAGAGAGCTGACATGGAGCAGATCATGACCGCAGCTGCCCCAAGTTCTTGGGATCGCGGAACATCACCATCTTCTCGAGCTTTCTCGAGACGCCTCGCCGAGGGCTCTTCAGTTTTTTCCTCGTCTTCTGGTGCGTCTTCGGCCATCAGAGAACTCCCGGCACTTGAACTAAATCTTTCACTTGTTCAATTCCCTCTAACCATAACCATTGGATGCGCGCGCCAATGCCTGCCATAGAAAGAATGAAAACAGAGAAACCAGTGAGCAGAAATACCGGAAAACCAACAGCAAAAATATTCAAACTCGGAGCCGCACGCGTGACCACGCCGACGCCGATATTAACTAACAAAAGAGCAACCATTACCGGGAGTGCCAACAACAGCCCACCCAAAAAAATCATTGCACTCCACTCAATCAAATCACCGAATGCTGTCTCGCCGATAAATGCCATACCAACTGGAATAGTCTCAAAACTTCGGAGCAAAATACCAATGATCAGCATATGCCCACCAACTCCTAAAAAAATCAATGTCGAGATAATGAGAAGGAATTGCGAGACCAAAGGTACCGTGCCCAGCCCAGGGTCGACCATACTCGCCATGGATAGCCCCATCGAGTTTGCCATCGCCTGCCCCCCAACAACAACAGCTGCAGTAACGATTTGGAGAAAGAACCCCATCACTACTCCGATCAAAATTTGGTTCACTATTTCTAATAACCCACGCGCAGAGACTGGATCAATTACAGGCCACTCGCTCAAGGGATAAATCATGAACGTTAGTAAACTAGTTAGCAGCACTCGCATCCGGACCGAAACAGCATTGATCGACAAAATCGGTACAGCAATCAGCATCGCGCCGATACGTATAAACGGCCACAATGCTGTGTAAAAAAAATCGACTAGCTCTGCTACAAAAAGCTCCATCTCAACCTCTAAAAAAATATAGTTGGGATTCGCTCATACATTTTCCGCATGAACTCCACCACGACAGAGATTTGCCAACCCCCTATAAATATCATCACCAAAACCAAAGCACCAAGTTTCGGGATAAAACTCAATGTCATCTCATTGATTGATGTTGCAGCCTGAATGACCCCAATAAACAATCCAACGGCTAAGGCCATCCCAAGCATCGGTGCAGCCACAATAACCGCGACAAGCAAGCTTTCGCGGCCTAATTCAATAACCATTGCCGGATCCATATCAATCTCCTTAGGGCATTGCAAAGCTTGCCGCGAGTGAGCCCATGATCAAAGACCATCCATCCACCAACACGAAAAGCATTAATTTAAAGGGCATTGAAATCATCATCGGAGATAACATCATCATACCCATCGACATAAGCACGCTAGCCACGATCAGATCAATAACCACGAATGGGATGTAGATCATGAACGCAATAATAAAGGCACTCTTCAGCTCAGACGTAATAAAAGCAGGGGCAAGAATTTGAAAGGGTACAGCTTCAGGTGACGAGATCGCCTCCATGTTTGCAATTTCAACAAACATTGCAATATCTTCTTGTCGAGTCTGATTCAGCATGAATCCGCGTATCGGGATTTCTGCGGCGGCAATCGCCGCCTCGATTGCTATCTCCTCATTTAAAAATGGCAGAATCGCATTGTTGTAAACATCGGTGAAGACAGGGCCCATTACAAAGAAAGTAAGAAACAAAGCAATCCCGAGCAATACCGTGTTCGGAGGCGTTTGCATGGTTCCCAATGCCTGTCTCAAGAGCGACAAAACGATAATTATTCGAACAAATGACGTCAAACCCAATAACATCGCCGGAAGCACAGACAGTAACGTCATCAAGGCTAGCAACTGCAAGGTCAGACTGTACTGAGTCGCTCCGGCCTGCTCCGTCACTGTTACCATTGGCAATGCATTACCGAGCGCCTGAGGCGCAATAAAAATCAACACAATCCAAAGCTTATGCATAATGAACCTCATTGCTGCAATTGGCCGAATAGCCCTCAAGAAGAAATTCGAATACTCCAACCTCGTCACCACGCTGTCGAATACCTGACACTATTAAAAACAAAATTAAATTCCTTAATTTTCAATAACTTAAATAAGTCATTCTGCAATAATGCATAATTAAGAAATAGTGTTGCAAGAGTAGTGCCAGAAGAGGCAAAGCCTTTCCGTGAGGATGACTCGGATTAGGAAAAATGTTGCCGCTCAGGTAGATACTTATTCAATAAGTAACTTCGCAACGATAAATTATATTTTTTTGACTAGTAATTCAATTAAGACTCAGCCGGCTTTGACTCAGCCTCTTTTAATGCATCTTGGAAGTTTGGTGAATGCGGCATTTCCCACTGTCCAAGGCGCGATATAGCGCTAGGCGTCACACCCACTAAAATACGCTGGTTATCTGCCTCAATTAGGGCAACTCGCTGCCTCGCACCCAGGGAAACTGACTCAATGACCCTCAATTGCGACGCAGTATCTGATTTTTTTATCTGCATCCGACCAAAGCGCTTGAGCCCCCAGAGCGTGGCTCCAAGGAGTAAAATAACAAGAAAAAAACTCAGGCCAAATGATATCCAATCAACGCTTTCCACTCGAACTCCAAATAGTGCTCACAAGTTTTTAATCCGATCTGCGGCTGAGACCACCTTGGTGAGACGAACTCCGTATCGATCATTGACTAAAACGACTTCACCTTGAGCGACGACCGTATCATTAACAACAATATCGAGCGGCTCCCCGGCCAATCGATCAAGTTCCACAACACTACCCTGTGTCAGGCGCATCAAATCGCGGATCTTTAGAGAAGCACGACCAACCTCAATTGCCAGTGTTACCGGTATATTTTCGATTACATCTTGGTTCATCTTAAACTTTTCAGATGACTTTTCAGATGGCTTTTCGGTGCTCTCCGTCGGCTCAGCACCTTCTATTTTAGCGTCCACACCTTCCGCATCTACATCACTCACAATCCACCTCCATTCATCGCCAATTCATTAATCATTTGTTTCTTCCGGCTTTATTGGATTTTCAATCCGAATGCCAACATTAGTTCCATGCTTTCCAACTGCTGCCTCATAGACAGGTACATCATTAATAATTAAACGGGCAAAGTCTGGTTTTCTAAAAAACAGAACCTGTCCTTCTTCAAGTGATTCAAACTCCCTAACGGGGATCTTGACCTTCGCGAGTTCAACCTTAGCACTCAACTCAGCATCGCCTGCCGCCAATTCCATTTTCTGGGTCCAAACAAAGTCAGACCCTTCATTACCCTCACCCGTCCGCAGACGACTTCGAAGGAGATCGCGGAAAGGCTTCAATCCTGCATATGGGTATACGATGTCGATGAAGCCCTTCACATTTTGCCCAATCTCGATCTCAAATCGAGAAAGGATCACAAGATCATTCTCATCAACAATTTGAGCAAACTGTGGGTTAATTTCAGAGCCAATGGCTTCAATTTTTAATGGGAGCAGCGGGGCCCAAGCATCCTCCAGAGACACGAACAACTGATCAAGCATCAATTTAATAATTCGACTTTCGGTTGGAGTGAAAAGTCGCCCCGGCGGCAAAGATCCAATACCACGTCCGAAACCACCAAAAAAATTATCAAGCGCCGAAAAAATGATATTAGGTTCAATCAATACCATCGAAGAACCCCTAATTGGATTGGTGCGAATCGTGGTCACCGAGAGTGGCGGCTTTAGTTCGGGAAGATACTCACCGAATTTCATAATCTTCGCCTTAGAAAGATTAACACGCGGACTTGTTCGCAAAACTTCAAGCAATCCTAGGCGAAACATTCGAACAAACCGTTCGTTCACCATATCAATCGAAGCCAGGTTGACACCAAGCGTAGAATTCTCAGCGGTCAAATCGTGTTTAACAACCTTGGCCTGGACGTTAAGACCAGTATCTACTTCGATATCACCCGAATCGACCCCCTGACTTAGGGCCTCCAGTTCTTCTGAAGTCAGCAGGTTTTCAGCCATGGATCAATCCTATTATTGAACAATGAATTCGACAAAGTAGACCTTCTCTACCCCTCCGAAATCTTCCATTTCTTCCAGCGTTGCATTCATCGCAATACGGATGTCTCCTGCTAACGTTGTTCTAAAATCAGGACTAACAATATCAGCCTCAGTTACCTGTCGCATAATATCAAGAACAGATGACCGAATCGCAAACACATGCTTTTCAATATTTGCAATGACCTGCTCATCATAGTGGGTCATGATCGCAATTTTAATTTGCATTACTTTTCGAGAACTCGAGACGTTGGCTAAAAACTCTCGATCAAGTTCGTAATAAACAGCTTCAAACTTCTCCACTTCGGGAGCTTCTAGCTGGATCTTAGCTGGCTGTTGAGCCGCTACTTCCGCCGCTTTATTTACATCCGATTCAAGTGCCTGAATCTGCTCTTCGGCGACTTCTTTAGCACCAGGGTCAAAAAAACCGGTAAAAAAGAGCGTCAATCCAATCGTCAAAGAAACGACCAATACGATACCCACGACCATTAAAATGATCTTTAATAGACCGCCCTTCTTGCCGCCTTCTTGTCCTTCAGTCTGTTCATCAGCCATGCTGAATCCTCTTTAAACTCGTATATCAAAACCCGGGTAACCATCAACCTCAGGACCCAGATCCGAATCAATCATTGATTCGTCTTCCATTTCAACCCCGGAAATAGCGGGATTTAACACAGTCTCATCATCTGAATCTGTCGGCTTTTCGCCACCATGTGAATCAGGATCCTGCATCAAGCCAGTATAAGCAACATTAATGCCACCTTCTTCAAACCATTGCTTAAGCCGAGGCATTGATTCCATCAAAAGATCACGAGTTGCGTGCTGTGACGCCCGGAAACTTGCCTCAAGACCCCGTTCAGTCATTTCCATTTCCACTTTAATACTTCCAAGCTCTGAGGGATGCAAAGCCATTTCCAAGGACCAGCGCCCACGGCCAATCTGCACCAGCATTTTTTGAGCGATCACAGTCCCCATTCGGTCTGACAGTGCCTGTAAATTTTCTGCCCGACGCAAGTGATCGACTAAAAAATCTCGGAATTCCTTCATCTGAGGCTGCTGTTGACTAGCTGGTTCAGTTCCAGGTCGCCCGCCTTGCTCGAAAAAACCCCCGGAACTTGACTGATTTTGACTCGACGAACTGCCGGATTGCGTCCCAAGCGTTCTGCCTTGAACAGATAATAAATCTGCCAAGCGGATTACGCCATCTACTTCAGATGAGTCAGCATGCACAGCAATCTGTCCAGCCTGCAGCGACCCGCGAATATTGAAGACTTCAACAACGGGAGACAGAGACTGAGCCAGCTGATCCTCCTCAATCTGCTGCAAAAGTGCAGCCGCCAAATTCTGCGGAGCGTTACTATTTACAACCTCATTAACTACGTCACCTGACTCTACCTTAGTCAGATCGAGCGAGACAGAAGGTGACTTGAACCGCAGCCAATCCGACGTTAGTGGATTCAATGCAGACGAGTGGTCCAAAGTATATTTCTCACCTTCCTGCAGGAGGAGTTCTGCAATTTCAGCGCGGGATAGGCCTTGGCTCTGCATAAATCCAACGAGAGAATCTGGAGAAATCTCTTGCCCACCTGTTACGAGAGTAAGTTGACCTTGCTTTCGAACATTCAAATGATCGATGCCTAAGTCCAATAAAACTGGAGTATCGCCGGATGAAAATGGTCCTTTCGGCAACAACTTGCCAGCCTCGTCAGCGTTAGCGGGCGCCGCTTCTTCGACCATCTTTCCAAAATCTGCGTCTTTCGAAGTATTCTCTAAATTACTGGTTTTATTGAATTTTTCATGAATTTCAGCCAAGCCTTCAGGTTGCGAAGTGAGGCTGATCGTAACGCTGGGTGTAAAAGACATGGGCTCTTAAATCCTTGCACTAGTAAATCTACCCACTTAGATTGCAAGGTCTAGGCCAACTTTTTTTTTCGCTGAAAAAGCTGAATCCCGAGGTCGTCCATATCAAGCGCGTCAAGTTTTTCAGCGAGGCGCTTGGAGTTCAATTTCTCGCGATCAATTAATTTTTCAAATTTTTGACGCTCTACTTCAGCAATCTGCAATCTGCGCTGGAATCGCCCGCCCTCAAGTACCAGTATTTTCAGCTGGCTTTCAATTTGAAATTTGGCTTGCTGCATCTGCTTAAGCGAGCTGCGATATAACTGTATGTCCGCAAACAGCGCAGACCCTGTTTGCAGTAATTCAATTTTGCTCTGATATTGCATTGAGATCTGCACAGTGCGATCCAGTAAGCTCTGCTGCTCATCAATTCTCGTTCGGAGTGTGGTGTAATCCTCTGCAATACGATTCCTCTCAGCCCGCGCCTTTTGCGCCAAAATACTCCAGCACGACATCAGACTACCCCCATAAGAAGACGCTCAGTTGCAGCATAATCAAACCGCTCCGCGTAATCCTGGCGCATGAACTGCTCCATCGCGGCCCGCTTTTGAATCGCTTCATCTAGTTCTGGGTTAGTCCCTTTCTCATAAGCACCTACTTGAATTAAGTCGCGGTTTTGTTGATACAGAGTCCACAATCGACGGAAGTGGTTGGCACGATGCAATTTCTCAGGAGTGACCAACTGATTCATTACTCGGCTAACAGATCCTGTAAGGTCAATTGCAGGATAAATTGCTGCATCCGCAAGATCCCGAGAAAGCATGACCTGGCCATCCAGTGAGGCCCTAGTAATATCGACAATCGGATCAGATCGATCGTCGCCTTCTGCAAGAACAGTATAAATCGCTGTAATAGATCCATGCCCATGCCGACCGACACCAGAACGCTCTATGAGCTTAGGTAACAGTGCAAAGACCGATGGCGGATACCCTTTAGTTGTTGGCGGTTCTCCGACCGCGAGACCGATTTCACGCTGAGCATGCGCAACACGAGTCATCGAATCCATAAGCAACAAAACATTTTTTCCCTGATCTCTCCAATACTCGGCAATCAGGTGTGCAAGCATCGTTGCTCTTAAACGCAGAACCGGGGATTCATTGGCTGGGGATGCAATCACAATAGACTTAGATAAGCCAGATTCACCAAGCGTGTCGGTGATGAATTCCTTCACCTCACGACCTCGCTCACCAATTAGGCCTATCACAACGACATCTGCTTCGGTGTATTTTGTCATCATCCCCAAAAGGACACTTTTGCCAACACCAGATCCAGCCATCAAGCCAATTCGCTGTCCGCAGCCCAAGGTCAATAACCCATTAATTGTTTTCACACCAACGTCCAATGGAGCTCGAATTGGGCCACGCTCCATTGGATTGATCATTAAACCCTGTAGACCAAGTAACTTTTCAGTCGCGGGCGCGGGCCTGCCATCAAGTGGACGACCCAAACCATCCAAAACACGGCCCATCTGCGCATTCCCCACCGAAGCCTTTGCGGTTGCACTGATAAGGCGAACACGTGCGCCGGGATGTGCTCCTGATGGATCCGTAAATGGCATTAGGGACAATACTTGATCATGAAAACCAACCACTTCAGCGTCAAATCCCTCATGCGCAGAGCTTTCCACGCGACATAAGGCTCCGACTGGAGCCAAAATTCCCCGTGCCTCAAGTGTCATTCCCACAACTCTTACGAGAGTCCCAGTTTGCTCGGGCAGAGGCGGCACATATCCAGTGCAAAGATCATCCACCACCTTCGAAAAATTCATTGAACATTCTCAGAATCATCAGGCGATGAGGGCCTCTCGCTTGAATCAAGCTCATTGTCTTCGTGGTCGGTTACTGATGGCTCACCTATCTCGCGGGAACCACTTGGGAGCGTCTCCAACGAATCAACCGATTCAGTCTCAAATTTCTCAGAAAAAAGTTCTGGAGGCGCATTAAAGCTCTCAGCCACTTCTTCAAAAACATCTTCACCTACGACGATCTCAGCAGTATCAATTTGACCTTCATTTGCATCATTTTTTTCGGCCACAGGGTTTACATCCAAGACTTCGTTATCAACAAATGCTTCTATGTCCTCGACGGCTGCTAGCGTCTTGGAATCAGTTTCAAAAGGCTGGCGAAACAATTCATCGGTAATGCCCTGCCCCATACCAAAAACATGATTGGCAAGTTTCTCAAGTCGATGATCAATCAGATCTTCAACAGCGGTGTCATCCATCCGAAGCGAGACATCTCCTCGAGCCATCGATTCATCTGCTCGCATTTGAACTCCTTCCGGTTGCCCTTCGAGTCCTGATAAAAACATTGAAAGATCGTCGGGGTGCATCTTTAAAACCGGTGCTTTTTTGGGCTGGTAACCCTCCAAAGCATCCAGGCAACCCTGCACAAGCCTCGCGATAGCTGTCGGACCAACAGTTAGCTCGCCTCGGACAAGGTGCTGACCAATGTAAACAGCTAGCTTAGAAACCGGATCGAAAAACTCAGATAAATTTTCTGTTGCATGCGCAAGCTTTTTCGTCAGCTCATCATAAGTTTTACGACTCCCATCCAGTCGCTCTTGATATTCCGACTCCACCTCCGTCCTGGTATCGATCCGCACGCGTTCAACTGCCTCTCTTACTTCAGTCAACTCCGCGCGCAATACCTCTAAATCAGCCTCACACTTGACGGTTAAATCCACTTGGGCTTTTGCCACTGCTTCAGCGATTCGAGACTCAGCTTCTTCTTCTGAGATCCCGATTATTTGCTCTGCGACCTCTTCCACTTCAGCCCATTCAGGCTCACTGGACTGCTTATCTAGATCGCCCTCATCAAGCTCTTGTGACACGGCCTCTTTAGAGGCTTCTTCTTCATTATTATCTTCACAATCAATAAACTCCTGAGTACTTTCAGTCCCGTCAAGATCCTCGCGTTTTATGACAATAGGTTCAAAGGCTAGATCAGTATCCAAGACCTTCCAGGGAGGATCTTCAAGAGGGCGATCGCCTTTACGATTCAGTACTTCGTCACCCTCGAAGGATTTTTCAAGATCTACGCCGTTTGCAACGTATTCTGATTTAGACGAAATCATCGCCACTTCCTGACAATACTAGCTCGCCGGCATCGGACAACTTACGTGCAGTCCGCATGATATTTTTTTGCGCTTCTTCGACATCTGTAACGCGCATTGGCCCTTTTGCCTCCATATCATCGAGAAACATTACACGTGCTCGAGACGACATATTTTCAAAAAACTTCTCTTTAACTGGATCGCTGGCTCCTTTCAAAGCAGTCATGAGCAGATCCTGGTCGACATTGCGCATTACTATCTGAATAGCCTTATTATCTACGTCAAGTAAGTTATCAAAAGTAAACATCTGGTCCTGAATTTGAAGGGCCATTTCTTCATCAATACCCATCAGCCCAGCCATGACCTGAGTCTCCATCTCAACCTTGGCAAAATTCATGATTTTGGCCGCAGACTTGACGCCTCCCACGGTCGACGATCGCGCCGATGAATTATTACTAAACTGTTTTTTCATGATGGCTTCGAGCTCTTGCATTGCAGCCGGCTGCACAGTTTCAAGCTTCCCGACACGCTGGACTATCTCGGGACGAACATCTGATGGCAAGTAGCTCAAAACATCAGCCGCTACCTCAAACTCCAGCACAGACATAATGATTGCTATTACCTGAGGATGTTCATTGGAAATCATGTCTGCTATTGCGCGAGCATCCATCCAACGAAGAATCTCAAGACCCTTGGATCCCTGCTCCGGCATAATCCGCCCCAAAACAGAAGCCGCTTTATCTGCGCCAAGCGCTTTGATCAGCACATTTTCAACATAATCAGCCGCACCTAGACCCAAACTGCTCTGGCCTTTTAGTGTCGCTACAAATTCATCCAATACATAATTGATCGCTTCCTGCGACAAATCCGCTGCACTCACCATCGCAGCACCCAATCGCTGAACCTCTTTTGGATTCATATATTTCAGAATATTGGCAGCCTCTTCTTCCCCAAGAAGGAGCAACAGAACGGCCGCCCTATCCGCATGCGTAAGGCCTTCGATTTCATCGCGGAGGGCCTCTGGTAAAGTATCAATATCCACTAAGTCTGCCATGATTGACCTCTAACGTTTCCTGACCATGTTTTTTAAGACATTAGCGACGCGACCAGAATCTTCCTGAACCAGCATTCGAATTAACGCCACCTTATCTTCGTATGTATTTGCCGTATCCAGTAAGTCAACGGATACGGAAGTCTTTTTCGGCTTTAACTTAGCTCTAATTTCTTCTAACGACTCACCTTCTTGAATCTCAATTTTGTCCTCATCAAGAACTGGCTCACCGTCTGGTCCGATCGGCTTACCCTCATCATTAACACCGATTGCTCCAGGCGGCAAAGGCTGTCCATCAGGACCAGCAATAACTCCTACCTGCTGCTGCTGCTGGGCAATTGCGATTGCGGCTGCCTGCTCTGCGGCTTTCCTCTCATATGGCAATGGAATATTGAGCAACTTATAGGCAATAGGTCGAATTAAGACGAAGGCGATAACGGCAAAGACAAGCATTGCCACAATGCCCTTAATTGCATTAAGAAGCATCACGTTTTCGTACCAAGGCATAAGATTCTCCAACTCTGCAAGGGGGTCAAATGGGGTTGCAACAACCGTCACTTGGTCACCACGCTCAGGATCAAAATTTACAACACCTCGAACTAAATTGTTGACCCGGGTTAGTTCCGGCTCCGAAATCTCGGAAATTATAGGACCATCAAAGTCGACAAGCTCAACACCCTCGGGCGGTTGTGGATACTCGCCCGGAGCAAACCTATTCACTGCCACAGAAACGGACACGCGGTTCACTCCACCGTTAGCATCCTTGACTGTGCGTACAATTCGATCCATCTCATAGTTCCGAGTAGTTCTGGAACTCACGGTTTCACCAATATTTAAAAAGGTTTCAGGACTGGCCTTGCCGTCCAAAGAAAACTCCGTTTCCTCAGGTGGCTGGTTAGTCGTGCTTCCCGGTATACCCTCAGCATCTGCACTTCCAGTGCGATCGAGTGACAAAACTTCCGAACGGGTTTTCTCCCCTTTATCATTAGGATCGTACGTCTCAAACGTGCTTTCTCGTTCAGTAAAATCAAGGTCCACATCTACCTGAGCGCGGACATTATCTTTGCCATAAATAGGACCAAGCAACTGAAAAATTCGATTGCGATATGTTTCCTCAACACGCTGCTTGTGCTGCAATTGGGCGCTTGTTATCCCCAGAGGACTATCTTGGGTTGTGTCACTTAATAAGTTGCCGAGGCTATCAACTACTGATATGTCTGTTGGGCTCAAGTAAGGCACACTCGATGCGACCAAATTGATGATCGCGTTAACTTGATTATTGTCAATATTCCGACCAGCGTAGCGGGTTACCACCACCGATGCTTTTGGTGGTGTTCGGTCACGCACAAATACGGACTGTTTTGGGAGCGCAAGATGTACCCGTGCATACTTGATGCTTGAAATTCGGATGATCGATTTAGCCAGCTCTTGCTCAACGGCGGCAGCGTAATTAGCTTGCTCCATGAACTGTGAAGTTGTAATCGAGGCCGATTGATTCAGGGCCTCGAACCCCGATGCCGAACCCTCCGACGGAATACCCTTTGAAGCCAGATAAATTCGAGCCTCATGATAACCACCGCCATCAATCTCCAGTTGACCCGTGGATCGATTAACTTGTGGAGAAAATCCACCCTCCTTTAACGCATCCATTGCTGTCTGGCGGTCGGAATCGGTCATCCCAGGGAAAATCGGACGGTATACAGGCTCCTGCATAGCCATGTACGATGCCACAAAAAATAGCAACAGAATCCCAATCATAATGCCTGGCGTCGCTTTTTTTACGGCAGGCTGTGCGAGCATCTCTCGTATACTAGGAAGGCCTCGTTTCTCGCCTGGTGCAGCATTTTCGTTAGCGCCACTCACAAGAGCTTGTGATTGCCCTTTTTGTGCCAATAAACTAGAACCTTTTTCACTCGGCCCTTGAGCCTGAAGTTGTTGCATGTCTGCTGTTGTTGTTGCCATGACCTGTAACTATCCTTATACCGGCATATTCATGATTTCTTCGTAAGCTCTTAGGACCTTATTACGGACCTGAAGCGTTGCTTCGAAGGAAAGAGATGCTTTTTGCATACTAATTACGACATCTGTTAGTGGAACGTCCTCACCACGTTCAAACGCAGACCTCATATCGGCTGAATCCAGCTGCGCATCGTTGACAGACTCAACCAATGCACGAACCGCTTCATTAAATTTTGGCTTTTGAACTTCAGTCGAGGCTATCGCCGCATCAGGCTCACGCGTCTCACTGACTTTCGTTTGATATGCCCTGATTTGGTCCATGAGCATTTGGGCGTGCGCACTTCCAGTTGGATCAATCATGATTCATCTCCCTCAAGCGCAATGAGATAGGCTGGATCCGCCATCGCGGAGCTTGGCCATCTTGTAACGAAGAGTACGTGGACTAATTCCCAGCTTTTGGGCAGCCTCCTCACGTGTTCTGGTCGAACGAATCGCGTTCATAATCACATCGTGTTCGCTAGCTCGAACTGCAGACTGCAAATCACGCGGTCGGATAATATCCTGTCCATTTGTTACCGGCTCACGAATTAGCCGAGACTCAAAGGGTACACGTACAATGCCCCCCGAAAAATTGTCATCTTGTGGAATCGATGGCTCATCAAAGAAAATATGTTCAACATCAATCAGTGCGTAGTCTGAAAAAACAACGGCGCGTTGAATGACGTTGTCCAGCTCCCGAACATTTCCTGGCCAGTGGTAGCCATATAGTTCACGGAGAGCCATCTCGGTAAAATCAGGACGTTCTATACCGTGTTTACGGGCTAACGTATTAGCGAGGGGTACAATATCGCCGCGCCTTTCAGCCAAAGGCGGCACCTGCAATTTGAAGGCGCTGATTCGGTAATACAAATCTTCACGGAATGTTTTACTCGCAATCCCAGCCTTTAAATCCTGATTGGTTGCGGCAACCAATCGAAAATCCAATGAAATCGATTCCCTGCCACCCAAACGGACTACTTCTTTTTCTTGCAATACCCGAAGGAGCTTGGCTTGAAGCTGAACTGGCATCTCACCAATTTCGTCCAAGAAAACGGTGCCACCCTGAGCCTGCTCAAAGATTCCTGCTAATTCTCGCATTGCACCAGTAAACGCACCCTTCTCATGTCCGAACAACATGTCTTCTACCAAGTGCTCAGGCATGGCCGCACAATTCAGCGCCACGAAAGGCCCCTGGGCTCGATCGGATAGTTCGTGCAAGGTCTTCGCCAAAACCTCTTTGCCAGATCCGGTTGGGCCTTGCAGTAAAACTGCCGCTTTCGTGCCAGCCAGACGCTCTACCAGTGCCAGTAATTGCTGAGAACGCGGATCAACAAAAACAAATTCAATGCCGGAGCTCTCATCAGTCCCCGATGATTCCTGATCATTGTCTGACCGCAAAAGATACTTATTGAGCAGAGGCGCCCATGTATCCGTTGAAAAATCTGTATCCCCAACAACAGCAACCCCGGGAATGCGTGCCAAAGTACTACTGGTTTGACTGTCTGAGGCATCTGCTCGGATCACAAACTGAACCTCGTCGCTAAACACCTTCATAGACTCAATTATGTTTGCTAGCGATTCATTCTTGGATAACTTTATGACGACCATCCCCAGACCATTTCGCTTGGAAATCAATCCAGATACTTGTGTCGAAACGATTGCCTCAAAACCGAGATCAATCGCCAACTTTTCTATCGGCGAAGCCTCTGGCCATGCTGGATCAGCGATTCCCAATAATCTAGAAGAAGGGTTTGAATACATCGTCGTTGCTCACCTGGTTAAGTTCTGCCAAGTGGAAAGCAAGTGGCATGCCAAAAGCGGCAAGATAGCGCCACGCCTGTCTTTACGCCCCGGCAATCCCAATCCGGGAGGCGAGCTTAAAAAATTGACGTTATTCTGACGGGCAGATTAAGCGAGCTTGTATTTATTTATTTTCTCAATAAGCGTAGTCCGCTGCAAATTCAAAAGTCTTGCCGATTGCGACACATTTCCATCGGACTCTTGCAGCGCTTTGATGATTAGATTCTTCTCGATATCGGCTAAATGATCTTTCAGATTCAATCCGCTCTCAGGAAGATTATTGTCAGACCCCGGATTGCTGCTCTGAGCCCGCATGATGACATCCTCAACTGGATTGGCTGCCTCTGGCTCAAATAGTGATAAATCAAGTTCTGACTGCTGAGGTGCTCCGTCTATGAATGCCGATGAGTGTCTCGCTCCGTAAGGAGCGATAGGTCCCGGAAGTAAACTCGCTGGGATTTTGGAAAGCGCAATCTTTTGGTTTGGAAAGAAACAACATAATCGGTGTACAAGATTTAAGAGTTCTCGGATATTTCCTGGCCACTCGTACTCGCACAGCGCTTCAAATAAATCAGCATCAAATGTTGGTCGACCATGCTCGACCCTGTGCTGGTTTATGAAATGATTAATCAATTCAGGAATATCCTGCTTTCGCTCCCTTAAACTGGGCAAAACAATCGGGATGACATTAAGACGGTAAAAGAGATCCTCACGAAACATCCCTTTTTCAATATGCATCTCGAGATTTCGATGTGTGGCTGCGACCACGCGCACATCAATAGCAACGGACCGGCTTGACCCAACCGGGTCTACCGAGCGCTCTTGCAGAACACGAAGCAGTTTAACCTGCATTTCGAGCGGCATATCGCCAATTTCATCAAGAAATAGCGTTCCCTTACTAGCCAGTTCAAAACGGCCCACTCGATCCGAAATCGCGCCCGTAAAAGCACCTTTTTTGTGGCCAAACAACTCAGATTCAAGCAGCTCAGATGGAATCGCACCACAGTTCACTGGGACAAATTGTTTAGCTGAGCGGGCCGATCCAGCATGCAACGCCTTCGCCACCAATTCCTTGCCGGTTCCACTTTCCCCGAGAATAAGAACACTCGCATCGGATTTTGCTGCCTGACGTATTAAGCCACGCAATTCACTAACCTCTCGGCTTTTACCGATGATCATTTCAAGCGCCATGAATAGGCAACCTCTGAAATTATTAAAGTACTAAGAAGGTAGTATAGAACTCTTACGCCATGACTCAATGTTTTCAGCCACGACTTTTAAAGTCTGATCAGACTCCGAGGGTTTCCGCAGTGCGCAAATACGCCTGATGATGATACTGAGTACCCCATTTTTCAGGGACATGATGAAGCGAGCGAAATTGGGCTAGACTCTGCACATCGGTCGTATGCGCAAGGAGGGAACGCGTCTCTCCAGCCAACAACGGCTGCCATTCGGCTGGATTCTCAACATCAATAAATCCAGTATAAATCTCTTTAAACAAAGGCCCTGCAGTCGCAGGCCTTTTTATTTCAGAGCCGTGAGCAGCTAAGTTGGCAATTGACTCTATTGTTTCAATCACAATCTAACCAACGCTCACTAGGGGTTGTTTTTGTATAAGATCGGGAACTTGGGACCAAGCCTCTCTGATTTCAGACATCAGCTTCTTCACTTCCTGCACAGCCTCGAGATCGTTTCTCAGGTTGGCATGCAGAAGGCGGCGAGTACAATAATCATAAAGATCAGCTAAATTAGCGGCAATCTCCCCACCCTTTTCAACATCTAAAGAACCCTGGAGGCCCAATATTATTCGAATTGCCCTACTCAACGAATCGCCTTTTTCTTGAATTTCGTTACGCTGGATCTGGCCTTCGGCGACAGAAAGAGAGTCAATCAAACCATCAAACAGCATCTGTATCAGCTGCACACTATCTGCGTAAGCCGTGCCCGCCTTAACCCCGACTTCACCATAACTCGCCAGACCTTTTTTACGAAATGCCATGAACTTGCCCCTTTTTTGTTCGAGATTATTTCCGTTGCATATTTAATCGGGAAAACGGGAAAAGTCTTTAGCGTTTTTTTAATTACTTGGGGCAATCGGTGTAATTAGAATTTCGGCAAAGGTCAGCCAACGCAATGCCCTGTTGCTGCCCTTCTTCATCAAGAATTAGCGTCGAAAGGTAATTCAACTCGGCAGCCAGCTCAACGCCTTGATCCATCGATATTTTCGACCACACATAAGCCAAATCAGGCCGTACATTGCCCAAGTCACCTGACTGATATAAGAAGCCGAGCATATACTGAGCTTCCGGATACCCTTGAATAGCGGCAAACTCAAATAAGTTCTTTGCCCTAACAGCATTTATCTCGGTACCTCGACCGTAATACACCATCAAACCCAACATATATTGCGATTCAGGCAACTGTTTGTCGGCAGAAAATCGAAAATATCGGAGAGCTTCCCTATCATTCACTTCGGTCCCATAACCTGAATAATAAAGAAGACCTATATTATGGTGGGCTTCAGGAAGCCCTTGAGCAACCGCAAGCCGGTACCACTTCATGGCCTCACTATAATTTTGTGATACTCCCGCACCCCGCTCATAAATTAAACCAACATTATTTTGAGCTTTAGGATTACCTTCTCGTGCCAGCGGCAACCAAGACCGGAGAGCAGTGAAAGGACGCCCCCGCTCAAGTGCCTTTGCACCTGGTGCGACGTTGGCCAGTACCGGAAAAGAAAGTAACAAGGCTGCCAACGCAACAGCATACTTAGCCACCATCGACGATAATCTCAATCCGCCTGTTTTTAGCCCGACCTGCCGCAGTATCATTAGACTCCAATGGCTTCGTATCCGCATACCCAGCCACCGTGATGCGGCCCTGCTGCATATCTGTATTACCCAAGAGATAGTCGGCCACTGCAGCTGAACGACCTGCTGACAAATCCCAATTCGACTGGAATCGCTCGCTAAATGCGACAGGCACATTATCTGTATGACCCTCAACCATGACTTGTCCGTTTGTTTGAGCAATGGCCTTGCCCACCCGGTTCAACAACGGCTCGAACCCAGGCTGAAGGTCCGCAAATCCAGAGCGAAAGGAACCCTGCTCCGCGAGCCGAACGATGATCTTGTCACCTTCACGCTCAACTTCTGCCAAGCCATTTTGAATATCTTGAGACAACTCCATTCGTATCTTCTCAAGCTGCTCGTCCACACTCTTGTCAGATGCGCCACCAGAAGCCTCTCCCGAAGTGCCGGCAGTCCCGTTATCACCTTGATTTTGCTGAGACTCAGCCATTTGCGAGGTATCTTTAACAACAAGTTCCGATTCTATCGTGGCTTGTGCATCGGCTACCTTGGCAAACAACTCCAATGTCTTTTGATCGATGATACCTGCGTCTTTTTTTCCGTTATCCGCTTCACCTTCGCCACCAGAACTCGCGGGTGAAATCAATTCGACAACAATCTTCTCGTCATCTACCTTAACCTCAACCTGACCTTCCGCAATTTCTTGAGCGAGTACCTGCTGAACCGCTTTTAGATCCGCATTTTCCTTGAAATCTTCTGTTTTATTCTCTACCTGCGGCTCAATCTCACGCTTCATAGCATCGGTGGTATCTTGTTTGACAGTCTGTTGAGGCGTTGGTTTAGTGACTGCCGGCGAGAACTCTTTAGCAATAAGACTCTGCGCTTTCGGTGGCTCAACAATTGGAATAAGTCGCTGAACACCAAAAGCAGCTTTTAATGAACCAGTAATCTGCTTGTACTTCGGGACGTTCATTTCAGCAAATGAGAGGATCAACACGAAGAATGCCATCAAAAGCGTTGCCATATCTGCAAAAGTAGCCATCCATGCCGGAGCACCAGACTTGCAAGGAGCACATTCTTCGCACTTCTGCTGCTCCTCCTCTTCAAGAACCGCCTCCTCGGCAGCCTCGGACTCCTCAGCGGACTCTTCTGCCTCGTCTAAGTTTTCTTCTTCAGCCATCCGTTAGCCCATCGCTGCAACTGCGCGGGCTCGTTGCTTAGTATCCAAAAAGGAGCCCAACATATCGCCCATAATGCGGGGATTTCCACCGCCATTAATAAACATCACACCCTCAATGACAAGTTCATTATTGAGTGCCTCCATTCTCGACTTGGTCTTCAATTTCATCGCACATGGAATCAAGACAACGTTCGCCAAAAGCGCTCCATAAAGCGTCGTCAACAATGCCACTGCCATCGCTGGTCCAATTGACTTTGGATCGGACATGTTTCCGAGCATTAATACCAGGCCAACAAGTGTGCCGATCATTCCCATAGCCGGAGCAATTTCGGCCCAAGCCTCAAAAAATCCAGCACCGGCAGTATGGCGAACTTTCATCTGATCATTCTCACGCTCTAGCGAGCCCCGTATCAATTTCCCGTCTGTTCCATCGACCAACATCGAAATACCTTTGGCCATAAAACTATTTTTAATTTCCTGCCCCTCAAGAGCGATCATCCCGTCTTTTCGCGCGATCGTCCCAAGTTCAGCGAGTTGCACTATAAGTTCATCGGGCTGGTCTGGGTAACCGCCGAATGCCTTGCCCATAACACCAGTAAAAGCAATAAATTCAGGAAGCGTCGACCTGTAAAGAGTGGCGCTAATAGAACCGCCAACAACAATCAACATCGAAGGAATATCAAAGAACGGGCCTGGATCGCCCATCGCCATCACAATTAAAGCGAGTGCACCAATCAACCCAACGATACTGGCAATATCCATCTACTTCTCCAAAATCAAAAAAGTTAATCCCGATTAACTCAGGCTGATATATCGGCAACTTCACCAAAACATTTACAGCAAATCAACGTTTTTGAAAATCGTCCGATATAGTATCCAAGTCATGAAGAGTAAATGATTTCTAGTGAACAAGGGGAAAGCATGCGTTTCTGGTGTCTAATCATCTCCACGATAATGCTCATTGGTTGCGAGCGAAGGGGCGAGCAGCCCAATTGCACAGAGACCTTTTCACCTCAAGATTATGGCCGCTTCATGGTCAACGAGACCCAGGGGCTTGCGCAACACATCAGTGGAACAGTTTGGTACCGATGTAAAGCTGGGCAATCATTTCAGGGCAAGAAATGCTTAGGTGAACCATTCGAAATGACGAGAATCGAGGCAGATTCTTACCTTCAAGATTTCTCCAAAAAATCAGGAGAGCAGTGGCGCTTACCGACAAAATCAGAGTTCAAAGAGATCATTGAAAAAAGTTGTGACAGCCCGGCGTTGAATCCCAACGTTTTTCCTGGTCTTACAGTCGAGAACTACTGGTTAAATGAAGACTCGTGGCATGGTGACCGGTTTGCATGCTCTATCTATATATATCAGGGCTCAGTCTTCTGTCGTCAGAGGTCTGACGCCTCTCAACCAATATTAATGGTCAGAGATTAAATCAGACATAGCGATCCGTCTCTCGCCCTTTAATACCAGGCCTCGAATCGTCAGAGCGCTCGTCCATCTCGCTTTGCGGCTTTACCTGAAAGGCCTGACATGGACGACCATCAATACTCATCACCTGAATACAAGGCAAGGACTGACTCTTAAAACCCAACGCTTCGCATTTATAAGGGAATTTTCGATCCCAGCTAATACGAAAAAATTCGCACTTCCAACAATTTGGCCTCTCCAAAATCATCTCTTTTTACGATATATGTCTATATAATAACGGTAGACAATCACCAACACCAAGATGATGCCAAATCCATAACCAACGACTGCGCGGCCGTCAATACCCGCCGGAATCTGGAACTCAGGGCGAATCCACATCATCATCAAAACAGGCACTGCAACTAGCAGATACACACGAATCAAACGACATACTTTGCAGTTAGGACCGCCGAAGCGAAACATCATAGACTCCCAATCAATATTCCTCATAGAGTATACGTTGCACGTTTAATTCTCAAAACCGAAAAAGGTCAACACTGCTGGCTATTTTTAGTTTTCGTAACTTGAATGTGCGGCATGCCCGTGACCGTTGAAATATTCTACCGATAACAAATTAGGAAATTGCGAGTTCAAATTGGCAGCCGCCATCACATTTATCTGGACTGATTAGGAATAGAGTTCATCTAGAAATGCGACTTCCTTCATCCACGCCAATTCATCAGTCACATAAGCTGGCCGTTTTTTAAATAATGCAAGCCAGTTAAGTAGGATTCTTAATTTTGACTGTCTAAGCAAAAAATTCGCGATGCGGATCAAACTGCATCAATTTTGATTCGACAGGGAATATTAAGGCTCGATAAATCGCGCTACGATCGCACCAAATGGAGAATTTACTTCTACCCGAACTGGAATCCAGTGATTACGCAAATTTCCAAACCACACCGTTCGAGTAATCTCTGCTTCACTGGAGCTAAATAAACCTCGCCGAGCAGAAAACCCGCCGATTTTCGTCAATTCAACGTCGCAAACAAATCCTATCTCGCCCACGACTGACGGCGTGCCATCAGGCAAACTTACCTGGCCGCCATTTGTAATCACCAAGTCGTATCGACGAACACCATCAAACACCCGATAATCACCTTTACAAGCTCCACCCTGAGCTAATTTAGCGCTGATTTCAAACAATGGTGTAAATGGATCAACAGTGCCCCCAGTCGAGCCCGGAGGCAGCGGAGTAAGTGCGTACTTTCGTGGCTTCGATCGATATAAATCAACTAAAGGCTCGGACTGATCAGGTAGCCAACTTACCGTAATATTGCTAAGAGAATCACCCCACTTACCAGTCCCATCCAGAATTCTGGCGCCACCCTTGAGCATTACAATCTCTAATTTGGACTGAAACTCGCTAATCCAAGTAGTCACACCACGCGAAGCTATATTAACTTTGACCGATCGAATGGGGTCTTCTGCCAATAATTCCATCTCGAGGTCTGCCAATATTACGGGACCCCAATCAATTTCATAATGCAAAATTTTGCCATCAGAGGCAGGTGCCTCAAAGCTTAAAAGGAGTATTAAAAATTGTCCTATTCGGAGCATGCACTGAACCAAATTTTTTCTTTATTCAATAAAAGAGAATTACGTTTCGCGGCGCAAAAACACCCTCGGATTTGAAAGTCAAAGGGAAAAAAAGTGATCATTACTAGAGTCAAAAAAAACCAACCAAAATTGTCAACATTAAAATGCAGGTAACGAACCAATAACGCTTTTACAGTATACCAATGGTGGCCGATCAGGGTCAGGAAGATCAATGTGCATAACCTCGCCCAACAAAATTCCGTGATCACCACCCTCGTAAAGCGCATAATGACGACATTCTAGGAAAGCCAGACATCCTTCAATTTTGGGTGCGCCGCACGGCCCCCTATTGATCTCTAATCCCAAGGTTTTCTCAATACCTGGCTTCGCAAACTGCCAGGCAAGTTCTTCTTGGTCACCGCCCAGAATATGGATGCTAAAATACTCTGCCTCGGTTAGAGAACCAAAGCATTCCGAATCCCGGGCTGGACACATCATAACCAGCAATGGATCAAGTGAAACCGAACTAAATGCACTAGCCGTCATACCAGTTACTTTGCCAGCCCGGCTATAAGCTGTCGTCACAGTGACACCGGTTGGGAATGATCCCATGGCCTGCTTAAAAATATCTATAGGAACTGTCATCCACCTGTCTTTTTAGCTTGATGCCCAATGTCTTTTAAAAATGCTAAAATAGCATCAACATGATTGCCCTGTATCACAATGCAACCGTCCTTCGCTGATCCGCCCGTGCCAAGTTTCTTCTTGATCCCCTTACCCAGCTTTTTCAATTCCATGTCGCCGCCAGGAACGTCGAAAACTACGGTCACCTCTTTGCCGCCCCGACCTTTCTTTTCTCGTCGAACTGAGCAGACGGCATCTTCCGGATTAATTAGTGACGTATTTTCAGGGTTGGTTCGAATACGGCCCGACTCCGTTGAATATACAAGCCGAGCATCTTTAGGCATCTACAATTCTTCGAGTCGAGTTTCGATATCAGGCCGGGCCATAGCCCGGATCAAATTAGTAATATTGACGGCCCCAATCACTCGGCCAGAATCATCAATAACACGTGCCTGCGATGACGGGGACTCAGTTACCACCTGAGCAGCATCCTCAACCATCATTTCCCCCGATAATTCCGGGCCGAGTAAATCATTCACTGGAGACATAATCGTCTTCAGCTGAATCACTCGACCCCGATTGATGTCTTTCGTAAAATCAGCGATGTAATCATCTTTAGGTTTCAAGATGATTTGCTGTGGCGTGCCCTGCTGAACAACTTCGCCATCGCGTAAAATTGCAATCTGGTCGCCAATACGCAAGGCCTCCTCGAGGTCATGCGTTATAAATACAATAGTTTTGTGTAGCTCTTGCTGCAAATCTAACAAGATATTTTGCATATCAGCACGAATCAATGGGTCCAATGCACTAAAGGCTTCATCCATTAAAAGAATATCCGCATCCGTAGCAAGCGCTCTTGCGAGCCCAACCCGCTGCTGCATTCCGCCTGACAGCTGTTGCGGATAATTTTCCTCATACCCAGATAGCCCGACCCGGTCGATCCAATGTGCAGCCTGCTTGCGCGCTTCTTTTTCGGCTAATCCCTGAATCTCAAGCCCGTAAACCGTATTTTCCATGACCGTTCGGTGAGGTAGGAGAGCAAACTTCTGAAAAACCATCGATGCCCGGTGTCTCCTGAAGTTTCGCAATGCCTGCTCATTCATTTCAAGGACATTTTCTCCTTCGACCAAAACATCGCCAGTAGTTGGCTCAATCAATCGATTGATGTGACGAATCAAAGTAGACTTTCCAGATCCAGACAGGCCCATAACGACTTGAATTCCCTTCTCGGGTATTTTCAAATTGATGTCGCTAAGGCCCAGGACATGACCAAACTCTTCGATCATCTGGTCTTTACCGACACCTTCACGAACCTTCTCCATCATCGCAACTGGATCAGGACCAAAGATCTTGTAGAGGTGACGAATTTCGATTTTGGCGTTACTCATCATGACCTCCAGTTCGATGACTCTGTAAGCGCTTTCCATAAGATTGACTAATGCGATCAAAGATAATCGCCAACGCCACAAGCGCAAGACCATTCAACAATCCCATAGCGAGGTACTGATTCGAGATCGCCCTCAACACAGGTTGTCCCAAACCGGTAACTCCGATCATCGACGCGATCACCACCATTGCCAAAGACATCATGATAGTCTGATTTACGCCCGCAAAAATATTAGGAAGTGCCAAAGGAATTTGCACTCCGATAAGCTTTTGCCAGGCACTAGCACCGAACGCGTCAGCTGCCTCAAGAACCTCGCGGTCGACCAAGCGGATTCCTAAATTAGTTAATCGGATCATTGGAGGAATCGCATAAATCACAACGGAAATTAGTCCAGGCACTTTACCGATCCCAAGCAGCATCACCACAGGAATCAGATATACAAAACTTGGGATCGTCTGCATGACGTCAAGTACTGGAGTGATCACAGCCTGCGTACGATCAGAACGGGACATCAAAATACCGATTGGTAACCCCAATCCGATACAAACAATCGTGCACACCATGATAATACTAACCGTACTCATTGTGTCTTCCCACATACCTAGGAATCCGATCAGAAAGAAGCTCACGGCTGAGCCAATAACGATGCTTTTACTCCGGCTTGCGATCCATGCAAGGCCACAAACAGCAAGAATAAATACTGGCCAAGGAGTGGCTAATAGCAGTTTTTCTAGCCAAATCAAAAAATAAAGCAAAGGATCAAAAAATGACTCAATATTGTCCCCGTAGGAGCGGGTAAAGTCTTTAAACCCCCGATCGATGGCCATCCTGAAATCACGGAGATCTTCCCGACCCAGCGTTGGAAAGTCTGTCAACCAATTCATATGTCATCTCATAAAAAAGACCCGGGGCGAACCTCGAGTCTTGATACTTTAAATTCTGCTAGTTGTTTAGTTACAGCGCTGCCTTGATTCTCGTTAAGGCGCTAGCCGATACCCATCCATTCCACGCAGACTCTTCTTTAAGCAAGAATTCTATCGCAGTATCCTCACCTGAGGCTTGATTGTCACCCATATAAGTCAAGTACTTTCCAAGAAGCTCCAAGCCAAACGTCCGTGCCTTTATATAATCTGCTGCCGCAGGCTCTCGTTTTGCAAAATCTGTTTGCGCAAGCGACACAACTTCAGACACAGTCCAATTGCTGCGCTTTGGATTCGCACATTCCTCAACAGCCTTCGAGATGCAGTTATCCCAATGCGCTTGATCAAATCCAGAATTAAGATCTACCTGCTTCAAGTTATACTTTCCAACCAGTAATGTTGGAGCCCAGTGATAGCCGATCCAATTTTCATTGCGCTCACCAGCCTTGGAGATTGATCCATTTAGACCAGCACCTGAGCCAGTTTCAATGATTTTCCATCCCTTTGCTTCCATATCAAGAGCACGAAACAAATTTGCTGTTGCTAGCTGGCAGCCCCAACCAGGAGGACATGTATGGAGGCCACCCTTCCCTGGATCCTCAGGATGAGGAAAAAGATCAGGGCGCTTAATGATGTCATCAATCGTTTTAAGCTCCGGATAAGCAGCTGCAGCAGCAGCGCTAACAAACCAACCCTCACCGGCACCAGAAATAGGCGCTGGATTTAGCTTAACCAGCCTTCCCTCACCAACGGCGGCATCGATCGCAACAGCGGCAGCGTTAGCCCAAAGCTCTGACGCAAAATCCGGCGATCCTTTTTCATTCATTGATGTAACCTGAGGCATCGTACCTGCGGTTAAATATTCAACCTCACAACCGTATCCTTCCTTCAAAATAAATCCATCCAGCCGGGCGAGAAATTCGCCACTGGCCCAATTCATTTCACCAATAACAACCTTCCCGCAATCCGCGGCCAAGGCTTGTCCGCCAGCAAGAAGAGCACTTGCTGTAAGAGCTATACTAATTAATAATTGCTTCATATCATCCTCAAAAAATTAATATTTCTATCTTTTCTTTTCACCCACGAAGGTTTTAATTAGTTTAGCTAAATATATGCGTTTCAGCAAATTTTAGTAAAAACAATAAGTTAATTAAAATCTCTGAAAAATTTGATAAAAAAATCCTTAAATTTTGTTTTGTAGGCAAAATTTAAGTACCGAAACAGAAATTCGGAGTTGCAAAACACTAAACTTACCAAGTTACAAACTTCCAAAGTACTGGCACACTGTGAGTCAAATCCATGACTTAGAAGATGATTTTCGTGCAAGCAAATAATCTCGAAACAGAGGTGCTGGTATCACTCCGACGCATCGTACGAGCAATAGACCAGCACTCAAATCGGCTGGGCAAAGAGTTTGGCCTCACCACGCCACAGCTCCTGGTGCTCCAAACAGTTGCTAATACGAAAGAACAGCCCATTCGAGTCATCAGCGCGGAGGTCAATCTATCTCAAGCAACGGTGACTTCCATCGTTGACCGACTTGAGCGTCGCGGATTACTCGAGCGCCAACGCTCGGTCGTCGACCGCCGTAAAGTGTTTTTAGTCATTACTGATGCTGGGAAAGACTTACTACTGAAAGCCCCTAAGCCACTGCAGGAAAATTTTTTACATCGATTTGAAGGACTGCGCGAATGGGAGCAACACCAGTTAGTTTGCGTTCTTCAACAAGTCGCTGAGATGATGGGGGCGCGGCACATCGATGCAGCACCGCTATTAGATACGGGTGAGATTACTCGAGGTTACTTGACGCCAAAAACGACGCCTGATTTGGAGCCAACCGGCCCAACTGATAATCCGTAAAAGCCTGCTTGAGCTCAGATTCGGTTGACAGCACGAATGGCCCGTGGCGCGCTATCGGTTCATTAAGAGGCTCAGCACTTAGTAAGATGCCTCGGCCGCGCTCAGCTCCTATTCCAACTGGGCCTTGCCCAGTTAGAATAGCAAGTTCACCGTCCCGAATCTCCTTCCCAGCCACCGAAAGCGCTCCCTCAAAGCAGAATAGGATCACCGTATGGTCTGCGTGCAATGGCAATTCCACTTGACCTTGCTCTATCATGATATCAACCATCAACGCCGGCAATAGAGTCTGGACAGGGCCAACATACCCAAACAACGGGCCAGCAACTAACCTAAATTCAACACCACCCTCAGAAAATTCTTCGACATCCGCGGCAGGAATGTCCTGATAACTAGGCTCAGACATTTGCAAATGCTGCGGCAAGTTCAACCAAATTTGAAAGCCCCAAAGACTCCCATCAGTCTGCTCCGGCATTTCAGAATGCAATATTCCCCGACCGGCTGTCATCCACTGCACCGCTCCATCTTCCAAAAGGCCCGAATTGCCATTGGAATCTCGATGACGCATCTTACCTTTCACCATATATGTCACCGTTTCAAACCCACGATGCGGATGAGGAGGAAAACCAGCCACATAACCAGAAGGATCGTCATTTCTAAAATCATCAAACATTAGAAATGGATCAATATACTCAGCACCTGCCAATCCGATGACACGGCGAATATTAACACCTGCCCCATCCGAGACAGCCCGACCCTGAATAATCCTCGCAATTGACCGCATTGAACTTTCCTTTTTAAATTTTGACCATAGTGTAATGACCAATTAATTATTTCAAAGCGCCAGCTCAGGATAGGATTCAGTCCAGACTGGAAGTAATACAAGGACTTAGGATGCTGTATGTAACTTTTATAGATCCATCAGAAAACGAAATCGAGGCAAATTTTGAGCCTGGAGATAGCTTATTACAAGCTGCCGTTCACGCCGGAGTCGATGGCATACTCGCTGAATGCGGTGGCGGTTGCTCATGTGCAACTTGTCACGTAATTCTCAGCAGCGCCTGGGCAGGCACACTGGAACCACCGGGACCACAAGAAGCTGATATGCTGACTTTTGCAGTTGATCCGACGCCCCAAAGTCGACTCGCATGCCAGGTCCAACTCAAAACAGAGCATAACGGCCTCACACTAAATGTCGCAAAGCGGCAATACTGATCATGATCCTTGGCATAGTTGGCGCCGGACAGGCTGCTTGCACCCTAATACTAGAGCTAATCCGAGGTAATTTTCGAGGGCAAGTCCTAATATTCAATGGCGAAGCTATACCACCATACCAGCGTCCACCCCTTTCTAAAGACTGGCTTCAGAATCCATCACGCGACCGCCTTAATTTACTACCAAAGATCATTGAGCAGGACTCCCGGATAACCTGGATCTCGCGGACAGTGACATCAATTGATCCAGGCCGAGGGACCATCCGAACAAGAGATACAGCCCACACTGTTGACCACATTATTCTAGCCACAGGCACTCGCGCAAAAAAACTCGAAATTCCCGGACTATCGGCACAACAGAATGTTTCGCTAAGAACTCTAAATGATGCTGAAAACCTGAGGTTGAATTTGGCTCAGGCTTCTACAATCAATATTGTCGGCGCCGGATTTTTGGCCTTCGAACTAGCGGCAAGTCTCTCGAAATTCGGGATAACCGTGAGAATTTTAGCCAAAGGCCCGCGAGCGCTCCCGCAAGTAGGCCTAGACACAGCCGAATACCTTAGCTCACGATCTGATGCTCTGATTATGACCGAAACAAGGTTGATCAAATTTGACCGTAAGGCGCAATCTCTTCTTTCAAATCAAGGGCCAATTTCTTGCGACCTAGTTATCACCGCGATCGGAAGCGAACCAAATATAGAGCTTGCTGAGGCGTCAGGATTAGCAACAACCTCAGGCATTCCAGTGGATGTAAACATGCAAACGAACCATCCACGGGTTTCAGCGATTGGTGAGGTGGCTGAATATCATCATACCCTCATCGGAAAAAAACTGCGCATTGAGTCCATCGCTCAAGCCAACGAGACCGCGTGCATACTCGCCACACACCTCCTTGAACAACAATCTGTACGTCACAAAATTCCCTGGTTCTGGTCCAATCAAGGATCCGAAAAATTACAGATTGCCGGATTTTCTGAGCGTTCTGATGACAGCTTCTTGTTAATGGATAAACCCCACCAACGGGTAGTACTACGCCACAAAGACGGGCGAGTAACAGCAGTCGAAGCCATCAATGCAGCCCGTGAATACATGGCCGCGCGGCGTCTTTTCGAGAGCAACGAAAAGTCTATCTCTCTCAATACAGTGCAACAAGCGGGCTCAATTTTTTCACTTCTTCAATCCTCCAGCTCTTGAAGCTCAGGAGGCATCTGTTTAGTCGAAGACACTCCCAGAATTTTTAATTGCCCAGCACGACGCACCAGATTACCTCGCCCACTAGCGAGCCGACTTCCGGCTTTCTCGTACGCATCCTGAGCCCGCTTTAGCTTGTCACCAACATCCTGGAAGCTCTCCGCAAACAGAACAAACTGATCATAAAGTTTGCCTCCTAGATCCGCGATCTTTCGAGTATTTGCATTTTGACGCTCAATCCGCCAAACATGCTCAATCGTTCGTAGTAATGCCAACAAAGTTGATGGCGAAGCAATCACAACGCCTTGCGCCAAGGCATCAGTGAATAAGTGAGGCTGACTTTCGAAGGCCGCTGAAAATGCGGGCTCAACCGGCACAAACATGATTACAAAATCGACTGTCGTGATTTGGGATAGCCCCGAATAGTTCTTTCCAGATAAGCCACGAACGTGTGCTTTTAGAGAATTAGCATGCGCCTTTAGTGCATCAAGACGAGTTACCTCGTCAATAGCCGAGATCGCTCGTTGATAATCCTTAAGAGATAACTTTGCATCTACTATCAAACATTTGTTATCTGGTAACGAGATCACCACATCCGGCTGCAAACGCCTGCCATCCTCACCAGTGAAACTTTGTTGGCAGCTAAATTCGTGGCCCTCCCGCAACCCAGAAGCAGATAAGACTTGCTCCAAAACTAACTCGCCCCAATTCCCAGCCGTTTTATTCTCTCCCTTCAATGCCCGAGTTAGATTAATCGCATCTTCTGACATTTTGTGATTAAGCGATTTAAGCGAAAGAATCTCTTGCCGTAGAGAGACTCGGTCACGAGTTTCTCGCTCATAAACCTCGTTGATACGTTTTTTGAAGCCATCAAGCTCAGTTGCCAGAGGCTTAATCACTTGCGCAAGAGATTCATTATGGCTATCCGTCAAATCCTTAGATCGTTCCGCAAGGAGCCGCTGAGAGAGGGATTCGAATTCCGCCTTCATTAACTGACGTTTATGCTCGAAATCGTCCGCCAAAACTCGCTTAACATCAACGTCACTAAGTTCAACTTTCAGCTTGACCCAGGCAAGTCCAAAATAAGCGGCGAGGCCAAAACCCAGAACAGTCAGGGCGGCCAGCACCCAGGTGATTTCCATTACTAAGATCTCCTCTACCTCCAGTATCATGACATCCATAGTCACGCCTCACCACCGGAGTATCGATGCACAATAACGAAGACCAGCCATCTAAGGCCTCACGGGCAAGAATTGACAACGCTCAATGTAATGAGAAAATTGAACTTGGAAACCAATTGCAATCAAATATCCGTGCTGATCAGTATTTAAACTTTATGAAAATTACAAGCTTTCCAGCATTCGGCCTTTCAGAAATACCACAGTCCATGGATGACTGCTTTATCCCAGAAACCAAAAGCACGCAGGTACAGCGAATGCAACCGTCAAATTTCACCCTGCTTATCGAGCTCCTTCAGCGCATGAACTTTGATACCCGCCTGGGTATCAAATGATTAGCATCAGAGATGCCTGGGAAAATAATAGTCTTCCCTGGCTCAGGGATCTGGTAAGTCACCATCAACCGCAAATCGATGCTCGCATGAAAAATGGTGATCTCAGACGATGGCAGCAAGCGCTGGAGTCTATCCCCGAAATTACATCGAGCTCAGCAACTTTTGGACGCGCAGTCGGTCTCAAAACGATTCCCGAGGATACATCTTACGCACTGGAAACCGCTTTGAGAGGACTCATGCCATGGCGAAAAGGGCCATTCCGCTTCGGAAACATTTCAGTCGATGCTGAGTGGCGTTCAGATCTTAAGTGGGACCGGCTCACCCCACATATAGACCTTTCTGGCCAACGCGTGCTGGACGTTGGCTCAGGATCTGGATATCACATCTGGAGAATGTTCGATGCGGGCGCTGAAGAGGTTTTGGGTATAGATCCGAGTATCCTATCCCATTGCCAGTTTGCCGCCATAAAAAGTTTACTCGGACACCCAAAAGCAGCCAGTCTACCGCTAACGCTTGAGCAATTTTCTCCTCGAAATCTGCGTTTCGATACAGTCTTTTCAATGGGCGTTTTGTACCACCGAAAAGACCCTATCACTCATATCGAACAATTAAAAAAATGGGTCTCACCCGGTGGCCAACTAGTGCTAGAAACACTCGTAGTCGATGGCGATAAAAATACCTGCTTAGTGCCGCCAGATCGTTATGCCCGGATGAATAATGTTTGGTTCTTACCCTCAATCGCCATGCTGACTGGTTGGCTCAAACGACTTGGGTTTAGGGAAATCAAGTGTCTGGATGTATCAATCACAACCTTCGAAGAACAGCGCGAAACACCCTGGATGCAATTCGAATCATTAGAATTCGCAATAGATCCAAAAAATACCCTTCAAACGGTCGAGGGACTACCCAGACCAACTCGCGCTGCCATGCTAGCCACGCTGCCCGTCAAATGAGTTTGGCTCACACTTTATTAACGCTTTGTGCGACAATTTAATTTTCTATTTACGCCTATTTTCTGGAATTATCCTGCATGTTTGAACTTGATTTAGCGCCCGCCGATCCAATACTTGGCCTCACCGAAGCATTCAAGTCGGATACCCATCCAGATAAGATCAACTTAGGCGTCGGAGTTTATCAGGACAATACCGGGAAAACACCGATTTTAGAATCGGTAAAACTTGCAGAAAAACAACTTCTTATAATGGAGGGTACAAAAAGTTACCTTCCAATTCCGGGGTTAGCTGACTTGGCTGATCAAGCGCAAGAACTTTTGTTCGGAGTTGGCCATAAAATCATCCTGGAAGGCCGTGCTAAAACGGCTCAAACGCCCGGGGGAACAGGTGCATTGCGCGTGGCCGCTGATTTCCTGAAACGTGTCAAATCCAACGCCACTATCTGGCTCTCTGATCCAAGCTGGTCTAACCATGTCACCATTTTCGAAGCAGCGGGTTTTGATGTGCAACATTACCGTTACTACGACAAAGAATCGCAAGCCCTGGATAGCAGCGGCTTTATACAAGATCTCGATAGGATGAAAACTGGTGACGTGCTAGTTCTTCATGCTTGCTGTCACAACCCGTCCGGCATCGATCTAACCGAAACTGAATGGGCAGCAGTGGCCGAAGCTGCAAAGCACAAAGGGCTCGTGTGCCTGGTCGATTTTGCATACCAAGGTTTTGGAGAGGGCCTGGAAGAGGATCGAACTGGTTTCCACGTCCTATTAAATGCCGGATTGTCCATATTAATTGCAGCTTCATTCTCTAAGAATTTTGGGCTCTACAACGAACGAATTGGCACGCTAACTGTGATCGAAAGTAACGCCCAAGAAGCCCGGAATACCTTCAGCCACATTGAAGCCGCCATCCGAGCGATTTATTCGAGTCCACCTGCGCATGGCGGTAAAATCGTTGCCTCTGTTTTAGGTGATAAAACTCTTCGAGCACTTTGGATCAAGGAACTTGACACAATGCGAGAACGAATTAAAGCGATGCGGCTGGCATTTGTAAACGGCATGACTGATCGCCAAGCGGCAGTTGACTTCAACTTCATTAATCATCAAAAAGGAATGTTTAGCTTCTCCGGATTGAATCAAGAGCAAGTTTTAAAACTTCGCAAGGATAATCACATTTATATTGTCGGCTCTGGACGTATCAATGTTGCAGGAATTACTCCCAAAAATATCGACCCACTGTGCGACGCAATCGCTAAGGTACTTTAACAATGACTTACGATATTTACGGTCTTGGGAATGCTCTGGTCGACACAGAATACCATGTGAGCGACCAACTACTTGAAGATCTCGGAATCGAAAAAGGCATGATGACCCTAATAGATTCAGATCAATTAAATCAGCTCGAAAAACGGCTACTTAAAGAGGCCGAACTAAAAAAACAAGCAAGCGGGGGTTCTGCAGCCAATACCCTAATCGCGCTTGCGAATTTTGGTGCCTCAGTGTTCTACAGTTGCAAGGTAGCTAACGATCCCCTCGGTGACTTTTATCAATCCGACTTGATCGACTCGGGAGTTTTCACGAACCTAGATGAGATCCGCGAAGAAGGAGCGACGGGACGCTGCATGGTAATGGTCAGTGATGATGCCGAGCGCACTATGAATACTTTTCTTGGGATTACTGGCGACTTAAGTGTCAATGAGATCAACGAAGTAGCCTTGGCCGGCTCCAAAACCTTATACATAGAAGGTTATCTAGCAAGTTCTGATAAAGCCCGCGCTGCCGCGATTCGCGCCCATGAAATTGCTCGCTCCAAAGGAATTTCGGTTGCCCTGACCTTTTCTGATCCCGCCATGGTCACCTACTTTAAAAACGAAGTGGCTGAGATCATTGGTGAAGGTGTGGACTTACTATTTTGTAATGCACAAGAAGCAATGACCTGGACAAATGAGACCACGATCGATGCGGCTCTTGATCGACTCACGGAAACAGCATCAAAATGGGTCTGCACACTAGGCAAATCAGGAGCCATAGTATTTGATGGAGCGAAAAGGTCTCGCGTCCCTGGGAAATCTGTGGATGCTGTCGATACCAATGGTGCCGGCGACATGTTTGCTGGGGCCTTTCTTTTCGGGATAAGGCAGGGCTGGAGTTTCGAGCAATCCGCGCGCTTTGCAGTTCATGCCTCTGGACATCTTGTGACTAAATATGGACCGCGATTGCCTTTGGCAGAACATGGGATTCTCTTAACAGAATTTAAAAAAATGAGTCAAGGATAATCCGCTCAAAGTAAGCGGCGGTTTAGAAATTTCCAAACTAGCGGCATGGTTAGTGTCGCTAGTGCGATCTTGACCAAATCACCAAAAATAAATGGCATTAAACCAAGAGCTAAGACTTTTTCGTTATAACCAACAAAGCTACCCAGCCACAATAATCCAAAAACATAAATGGCAACATTACCCAAGACCATTGCAATCGCAGTTCCTAGAGCCGTCCGGTCTAGTCCGCGTTCAGCTAACCATCCAGTCAGGCCGGCGGCCAAAACGAAACCAAACAAATATCCACCAGTCGGACCCATCATGTACAAAAGGCCGAGTCCTTTTTCTGGAGTACCAGCAAATACAGGTAGCCCAGCAGCTCCCTGAGCGAGATAAAATAAAACAGTCACAACGCCAAGGCGCCACCCGAAAGAAATACCCAACAATAAAACTGTCAATGTTTGTAACGTCATTGGAACAGGATAGAAAGGCACCTGAAATTTGGCTGACAAGGTCAGTAAAAGCGAACCGGAGACTACCAAAAAGTAGTTCCGGAACTTGATCGACCCTTTTTCGCAAAGGGCATCCATTAAAACTCCGTGGCGGGCACCAATCATACTTCGTCCTTCTCTACCTTCAGCAAAATGCAAATTGAAGCCCTAAAAAATGCAGGACGTCACTAATTTGAAGATTGTAACACTTGACCAGCGCTTTCAAAATCCTACCGTAATCCCCAAAAAGCTTTTAAGCAGTAGAAATCGAATCCAGCCCTAGAAATTTCTTTTCGCTGAATTTAATCTCTTAAATAATCGGCCACACGTTACTTCTTGCAGGGTAGGTAGGCACTTTAAAAAATATTTAACCTGAACAAATCCGAAAAACTAACTCATAGTGAAAATTGGAATCAATGACGAGTAACCTGTGGCCAAGCAGGAACTGGCGAAAAGCCAAGGCACTCATGGATGCCCAAAACTGAGCGAATAGTCCCATCAGGCATCACCTGCGGCACCTCACCCAGCTTTTTAAAACTCAAACAACGTCGCGCCAAAGGCTGTGAATGCTCACCCAAATGAACTACTCGCGCATAGTCATGATCTAAAACTTGCCAATTATCATATTGATTTCGGCGCCGTGAGACCGATGGAATGACTTGGCCGGTTGGCTCAATATACCGAGCATCATTCGATGCTTTGGAGGGCCACAGATACAAAGCAAGGGCCAACGTTGTGTAACGGTCTGCGGTAATTACATCCACAGGACCTGCGATTCGAGCCGCGCGCTCAATCATTTCATCCCAGCCCCGATTCTTCTGAAATAAATCTTGGCTATGCCCGAGCCCGACACCATAAGGGAACAAGACCACAACCAGAAGAACGATCTGCGCAATACCAACAGCTAATAGCGTCTTTGCCGGCCATTTTAATCGCGATGCCAAACCCATCAAAAAGACCGGCACGAGAGGCAGCGTCCAGTTAATGAGAATCTCGCCAAAAAAACCTTTAAAGACGAACAGCACAAACATGGTCAAGAAGCTATATTTAAGCATCTCACGTACAGAAGACTCAGCCTCACTGAAGAAACCCTCGTTATAGATCGACAAACCACCAAAAATTGAGATAAAAATTGTCATTGGAGCGGCTAGGAGCAGGAATGGAATCCAGTCGATCAAGTGTAGAAATGAATCCGCATTCGTATTCGCACCAACATGGCTAAATTCATGGAATAAATGCGCATAGCCATTTAGGTCATTCCACAGAATCCATGGTGTCATACATAAGCCACAAAAAAAGACACCAAGGTAAGGACCCGTCGTGAAGATGAACCGTGGATTCCGAAGTAAAACCCAAGGTGCAATTGAGAGAGGAACCAAGGCAACCGACAACTTCGCCAACGCACCAAAGCCCAAGGCTCCACCCATCAATATCCACCAAAGTTCTGTATGCGTATTTGGCCGGCAATGAAGGACTTGGGCAAAGGCACAAAGTGCCAACAGCATAAAAAACAACAACCAAATATCGGTAGTTTGAATTGCCCCCACAATAAGAAGCATTGGACTTGTGACGAAAAGAATGAGTAGCTTACGCGAGCGGGATACATCAAATCCGGATAGACGCGCCAACCAAAGAATCAAAACCGCAGAACATAACCATGCAATCCAAGCCGTCATCCGAACTTGTACGACCTGTGGCAAAATCTCGATCCCGTGGGTGACTGACTGCACCGCCGTGACCAGAGGGCCCTTAGTCTGGTAACTCCAGTCCGGATGGGCAAGCCAGGTCGCGTACTGAGCTTCATCGAAATGCACTGGAATCCCGGCAAGACCAAGAGCGATAACTAAAACTAACGAGACAAGTATTAAAATCCGTCTCACTTAAAGATTCTGCTCTGCATACGATGCCAATCGAGACCGTACGACACCCTCAAGATGCAGGATCGAAGCGCCAGTCCAGCCTTTAAAACTCTCAACCACGTAGGTGAGGCCTGACGTCAAAGCCGTCAGGTAATTGCTATCAATTTGTCCCAGATTCCCTAAACACAAAATTTTTGACCCCTTACCACAGCGCGTTATGATAGTTTTCAATTGTTGAGGAGTTCAGTCCTGCACCTCATCCAACAAAATAATGGCATCTTGAATTGACCACCCTCGAATAAAATTCAATGACTTAAACTGAATATTACCCTTCTCCAAAGCATAGCGCATCGATGCTTCTGGATTTTCATTGTGCTCATGCAATGCCTCCAGGTTGCCGTGAGTAGCCGCAAGCCAAGGCATCATTTTCTCTTCCTCAGTTCGCGGTAAAAGCCCAGCATCTTCTGCGACTGGTAGCGTAGATCGAGTTGCAACAATTTTAGAGTATCGCTTCTGCTTTAAAACTAGCTCAAGGGCAAAGCCAAGGACAAAAGTCTTTTACCCGAACCTGCAGCCCCGATTATCCAGTTTACATCTAAAGCTGAATCCAATAGCGCATGCATAGCAGTACCCTAATAAACGCTCAAAGGACGTATCCCCCAAGTCTCCATTTCTGCAAGACGTACGCGGCCAATATCTAGTAAAACTACATTATTATCAATAATTTGACTCACTCTAAGTGCGAATTCGCCAGTGGGATCGATTAGGTCTTGATTGGCATATATTTCCTCCTGAAATACATCACACGGCACCCGATGAAAGGTTTTGCTCCCTTTCATCCCAGGTCTCAACATTTTCGACCATTATCCAGAACTCAGATACAAATCCCAGATACCCAGACGGCAATAACTCTAAATCGCTGACCAATTTATCACGCCTATAATCCTCGACCGCTCCCAGTCCTGCACCAAGCGCCTTTAAACGCATATTGATGTCCTCAGTCACCAATATAACTTAGCTATCAATTGCCCTGTTTTGGGCCTGAAGAGCAGAATTAATGAAACGATTATCACCCGACTCAATATCATCAAGTCGTCCTTGTGACTCATCAGCCATTGGTGACCAATGAGTAGAAAACGTACCCTCTCGAGCCAGGGAATTGCCATTGAGTGCGACAAGTATTTTTACCGCCCCGAGCAACATCTTCGGGTTTTGAGCCGCCTAATACTTCATCAATCAGACGAATCGCCGTCCTTACCTCAGCTGCAACACTCTTTTTTCGGTCCTTGATGTCATCCAATTCCTCCAGAACCGCCATTGGAATAACCACCGAATGCTGATGAAAATCAAAGACACCTATGGGGTCATGTAAAAAAACTTTGGTCTCTAAAACAAAGATTTTATTACGTATATAATAAAAAGTCTCAGGCAAGATATATTTAAATTGCTATATCATGGTGTCACAGGTGGAGCACAGTTCAAAGGCGCTGTGCGAGAGAGAGGAGAGAGAGAATGAAGGTGTCGTTAGGCTTTATTTGCGGCATAGGTATTTTAAGCCTGACCCTAATGGGCTGCGTTTCAGGGCTTCAAGGAAGTAGCTACTCTCGGTCGGAGGCCCTTCAAATCCAGGATCTTGAATTTGGAATATTGCTTTCAACACGGCCTGTCGTGATTCAAGGAACACAATCGGAAAAAGGGCAATTTCCTGGTGCAATCATTGGAGGAGTTGCCGGCTCCTCGATCGGCGAGGGCAAAGGAAAAGAGATCTTCATGATCCTGGGTGCTGTCGGTGGCGCAGTAATAGGCAGTATGGTTGAGGAAAAGGCTACGCGCACGCAAGGACTCGAACTTTCCATCCGTCTAGATTCCAGTAGAATTATCTCAATTGTACAAGAAGTCGAGACCATCAATGAATTTCAAAAAGGGCAGCGCGTGCGCGTCCTGGTTCAGGGACAACTAGCACGAGTGTCACCTGAATAAATCGGCAAGTGCCTCGTCAAGATCTGGATGGTTAAAAATAAATCCTTCATCGATTGCTGCCTTAGGCCTAACGGCCTGACCTTCAAATAAGAGCGAAGCCAGATCACCTAAAATCCAACGAGCTGGATGTTCTGGAATTCGAAATATAGTTGGCCGCCTCAACGTTCGCCCCAATGCTCGAGTAAAACCTTCGTTGGAAACAGGGCCCGGGCTCGTCGCGTTGTATATCCCACCCGTCGAATGCTCAAGACACCAAACCATCAAGTTGACCAAGTCATCCCTGTGGATCCAAGAAAACATCTGCTGACCATCCCCCAAAGGGCCACCTGCGCCTAAACGAAAAACGGGCTCAAGACGCCCAAGAAAACCTCCCGGACGACCGAGAACTACACCAATTCGTAGAATCGAAAGCGCGGTTGTGCCCAAGCCTAAGGGAGCGATTGCACCTTCCCAGTCACTGCAAAGAAGAGCAGAGAAATCTGAACCTGGTCCAGTTTTCTCCGTGGCTATAGCATCAACTAATGGGCCATAGTAACCAACAGCGCTACCCGAAATAATTTTTTCAGGAGCGCCATTTAAAGAACCCAGTCGCTGGACCAATCGCTCTGTAACCCCAATCCGAGAATCTCTTAGTAAACGCTTTCTGGCATCAGTCCAACGTCGATCTGCAATCCCTGCGCCCGCTAAATTGATGACAGCCCAGGGCATCGATTTTAATTGATCAAAGTCGAATATGTATCTGAGGTGATCGGATAGTTGGCCATGCCGTTTTTTTGATCTTTTTACATCGCGAGTAAAAACAATCGGTTCATATCCCTTTGCTACGAGTACCGGCATCAGTGCATCTCCGATGAATCCAGAACCACCTGTAATTAAAATCTCTGACATTGATTAACACACCCCATTGCGACAACAGTGACCTTTCGTCACACTGACACTGTTTGGGCAAAGAGGTGCATGTGCAAGGCATCAACCGCATTTTCAAAATAATCATTGGCTTATTACTGGGTCTTGTACTTAGTATTCATCAATCATATGCAAATTCATTCAGCCGTGCATGGATGTCCGTTGATGGATCAGGTCGAATCAATTCGGCCATTAAAAAAACCTGGAAGGACTCTCCACTTTACCCTGAACTAATTGCTGCAGAGAACGGAAAGAGACTTGGCCAAATTTCCACCAAAGATCTTGAGGCCCTTATAAATCGATATCCCGACAGTGTCGCCATAGCGAATCTACGCTGGAAAAAACTATTTCGATTGGGACGGGCCAACTGGCACGAAGACTTTTTAACTCTTTACAGAACAACTGACTCGACCCAACTGAACTGTTACAAGATCGAAGCTAAAATAAAGCTCAAACGCGACACCGATGCTGATCGACGCGAAGCCATCCAAATGTGGACGCGTGGGAAAAGCCAACCAAAAACCTGTGACCCCCTGTTTCATCTAATGGATCAAAAAAGATGGATCACAGATGAAGTCGTACTTCGAAGAATTGATAACGCACTTGAAAAAAATCAACTTCAGCTAGCGCGATGGCTCGCGAAACGATTGAAAAAAAGCGGCTCAGCACACGTTAATGCCTGGGACCAAGCAAGGCGGAAACCAGCTGAGTTCCTGACTCAAAAATCGGCCGAATTTCCCGAGTTAGTAGCTATGGCTGCATCTCGGCTGGCTCGGCGAGAGCCCGATCTTGCATTAAGCTTAATCAAGGATCGTAAAATTCCAGACGCTTCGCGGAAACAGGCTATTTTAGGAACCGCTCGCACTATGGCAATTAATTTGGATCCAGCAGCCACTGCGCTGCTTCGGATGGAGCTGCCCCCGCATCCAATTCTAGACCTATGGCGGGTCCGATATTTTATCCATTTCCAACAATGGCGAGATATTTTAAATGCGATCGCAAAGCTTTCTCCAGAAGAACGCACGGAGATCGAATGGTCTTATTGGGCGTCCAAAGCTCTAACCATGATTGGCAGTCCAGACCTCGCATTAGACGGATTTAGAGAAGTTGCGAAGTCGAATTCCTGGTACGGTTTTCTAGCAGCAGATTATCTTAAGCTGCCCTATGATTTAAATCCCAAAACCATCCGTCCAACGACAAATACAATCAATGCTGTCAGGGTCCGGAATGACATCATTATAGCTAAGCTACTATTTAAGGATGGCCTTACAGTGATGGCAAGGCGGCAATGGGACTTTACGCTTGGGCGCTTAACAGAAGAAGAGCAGAAGGCTGCAGCAATTCTCGCCAATGACTGGAACTGGCATTCTCGCTCTGCGGTAACAGCCCATCAGTCGGGCCTCACCGATGATTACGAACTTCGCTATCCGCTAGCTTTTGAGGAGCCTCTGCGCCGCTCCGCTCAGAAATACAATATTCAACTCAGTTGGTTATCTGGAATAATGAGATCAGAGAGCCTATTTATGCATGATATTAGGAGCCCAGCTGGCGCCCTTGGATTGATGCAAGTTATGCCAAGAACTGGTCGCCAGACTGCGAAACAACTCAACATGACATGGCGTGGTAACAGAACATTAATCGACCCTTCAAAAAATATCCGTATCGGCAGCCACTATCTTGCAAATCAGTTAAAACGCTTTGGACATCCGGCCCTCGCCACAGCAGCTTATAATGCAGGACCTCATCGCGTAAAACAGTGGACGCCCGATAAGGCCATGCCAATGGATGCCTGGGTAGCATCTATTCCGTTTACTGAAACACGAAATTATGTTCAACGAGTCTTGGCGGCCCAAGTCATCTACGATTGGCGGTATACTAGAGGATCGAAGAGATTAGAAGATTTAGCTGATCCTTTAATTAAGACCAATAAATAAAGATGAATTGGATCGTCAATATCGACATAAAATCCTGCTACTACGGGCCCAAGCGTTTTTTTTGAATTGGTGCTATTCCTCTTCATACAAACTGTCATAGGAATTTTGGAGTTTACGAAACACATAATTCATTATTCTACGGTTGGGGCATCACAATTTTCTTATTAAAGGGGGGCAAGATGAGCGCGCATGAAAAACCACATTCATTTGAATCAAAACTGGCTGAACTGGAGCACTTAGTCCGTCAGATGGAACAAGGATCTATGCCTCTTGATTCATCACTTGATGCCTTTGAAAAAGGCGTAAAGCTCGCAAAAGACTGTCACCAAATTTTAGATTCTGCATCACAAAAAGTGACTGAAATTAAGCAAACTGGCGAACAAAGCGATCTCGAAACCGACGCATGAGTGATGATATAGGCTTATGGCTTCAAAGCGTAACCAATCGAGTTAATTCAGAACTAGATCAGGTTCTTGGGTCACATTTGACTTCTTCTCGTTTACTAGAAGCTGCGCGCTATAGTGTACTTGGTGGCGGGAAAAGGCTGCGGCCAGCTCTAGTATATGCTGCAGCAGCTGCGGCCGGGGCTTCGCTCGAGTCTGCAGACGCCTGCGCGGTATCTGTTGAGCTAGTCCATACCTATTCCCTCATTCATGATGATTTACCTTGCATGGATGATGATGCGCTTAGGCGCGGCCGCCCAACGACTCACATCGCCTTTGATGAAGCCACCGCTGTACTCGCAGGAGATGCTCTGCAGGCTCTAGCTTTTTCGGTACTCTCAAAAAAAGATCGTCGTTCTGACGCGATGCGAGTAAAACAACTGAAATTACTCGGTGATGCCGTCGGATTCACCGGCATGGCGCTCGGACAAGCCACAGATCTCGCGAGCGAAGGTAGAGTCTTAGAGTTGAACGCTTTAAGATTTATGCATGAAAAGAAAACTGGTGTACTGATAGCTGCCTCCATGCTGATGGGCGCTTCCTGTGGATCGACCAATTCTGATTCGTGGAAAGCGCTGGCCGAGGCTGGGCGTGCTATTGGTCTAGCATTCCAAATTCGGGATGATATTCTCGACGAAACTACCCCCACAAAATTACTGGGGAAAGAACAAGGAAGAGATCAAGCTCTTGGTAAATCAACTTTTCCCAAACTACTTGGCCTCGATAATAGTCTGGCTGAAGCGAGACGACTGGTGGCTGAAGCACACTTGGCTTTGGCCCAGCTCGATGGCGACACCCGCTTTTTAAAATACCTTGCCACACAGAGTGTGGAGCGTAGCCACTAATGTCCCGAATAAAGCTATTCGATAAAATTCCGGAAGAAAAGCCGAATACACCACTTCTGTCGAATTTAAGCTCGCCCTTCGAACTCAGACAACTTGATCGTGGACAACTAAGCCAGATAGCAGATGAGGTCAGAGAGTACTTACTTTATTCAGTTGGCATATCTGGCGGCCATTTGGGTGCTGGGCTTGGCGTAGTTGAATTAACTGTGGCACTGCATTTTTGTTTCGACACGCCCTTTGATCAACTTGTCTGGGATGTTGGGCATCAAGCATACCCCCATAAAATTCTCACAGGTCGAAGAGATCAGCTCCCGACTATTCGAAAGGAAGGCGGGTTAGCGGCATTTCCAGATCGAGGAGAAAGTCCTTATGACGCTTTTGGCGTCGGCCATTCAAGCACCTCAATTAGCGCAGCGTTAGGGATGGCAATTGATGCAAGATTAAATCAATCAAGTCGCCGTCATGTTGCCGTCATAGGCGATGGAGCCCTCACCGCAGGACTTGCGTTTGAAGCGTTAAATCATGCGGCCAGTGAAAAAGCTAACCTCCTCGTAATACTGAATGACAATGACATGTCGATTTCAAGAAACGTGGGTGGTATTCGAGATTATCTCGCCAAACTATTGTCATCAAAAGCGTACACACGGAGCCGAGACGAGGCCAGAAAGCTTTTAGAGCCGCTCCCCCCACTTGCCCATTTAGCAAAAAAAACTGAAGAACACTTAAAAGGGATGGTAAGTCCAGCCTCGCTATTCGAAGAAATCGGATTTAATTATATCGGGCCTGTGGATGGGCATGATCTGCAAGGACTGGTGACGACTATAAACAACATGAAAGACCTAAGTGGCCCCCAATTTTTGCACGTTGTTACTCAAAAAGGTCGCGGCTTTTCTCCCGCCGAAGCCGATCCAATCAAATACCATGCAATCGGGAAAATCAAAGCCAAGAACGACTCCCGAAACGTTCCAAAACTCACTTATTCTAATATTTTTGGTCAATGGCTTTGCGATATGGCGGAGATAGACACTCGGCTTGTGGCTATAACTCCTGCTATGCAAGAAGGGTCTGATTTAACGAATTTTTCTAAGCAGTTCCCTAACCGCTACTTTGATGTTGCCATCGCCGAGCAGCACGCGGTCTGCATAGCCGCGGGGCTTGCGACCCAAAAAACGAAACCAGTTGTTGCCATTTATTCAACCTTTCTGCAACGCGCCTATGACCAGGTCGTACACGATGTCTGCGTTCAAGGACTTGATGTGACTTTCGCTATCGACCGGGCTGGTCTAGTTGGAGAGGATGGTCCTACCCATGCAGGGGTTTACGACATTGCTTACTTACGGGCTTTACCCAGCATGATTATTGCAACACCATCTACTGAGGCCGAATGTCGGTTATTGCTGTCAACCTGTTATCACTATCCCGGACCTTCAGCTGTTCGTTATCCGAGGGGGCATGGTACAGGTGAGCGACCTGACTCCAGCCTAGATCCGGTAGAGATTGGGCAGGCGGTGTGCAGGAGGGAGGGCGCAGCACAAATTACTATTCTTGCATTCGGCTCTCGAGTGGCAGCCGCCCTGGATGCAGCTGAGTATTTGGACGCGAGCGTTTATGATATGAGATTTGTAAAACCACTCGACGCAAAACTACTTGGGAAGGTCGCGCATACTCAGTTAATTGTCACTGTGGAAGAGCATCAACGCATGGGAGGAGCTGGATCTGCGGTAGGTGAGTTTTATGCCGACATCGGAATGCCAGTTAACCTCCTTTCTCTTGGTCTTCCAGATCGATTTGAGGCTCATGGTAACCCGGAAAACATGCTCAAGCGTGTCGGGCTTGATGCGGAGGGTATTCAAGAAGCGATCAAAACACGGCTCAGCCAAAGACCTTGCAGCTAACTCAGCAAATGCCCAAGCCTCGTGGACTTCGTTTTTAGGTAATTTGAATTGTGCGGGGTCAATCCAGTTTCGATTGAATGACGCTTAACTACCTCAATACCCAATTCGGTCAGGGCTTCAATTTTTCTTGGATTATTTGTCAAAATCTCAACCCGTGTCACTCCAAAATACTGAAGCATCGGCAATGCGATCGAATAATCTCGCTGATCGGCCTCAAAGCCTAAAGCTTCATTTGCATCTACAGTATCAGCCCCCTCGTCTTGAAGATGGTATGCCCGAATCTTGTTGAGCAAGCCGATACCACGACCCTCTTGCCTCAAGTACAGTAAAATGCCCGATCCTTTAGCCGCAATAACAGCTAAAGCATGTTCAAGTTGTGCACCACAATCACAACGCTGCGAGAACAATGCATCTCCTGTAAGACATTCAGAATGCATACGAATAAGAACTGGCTGTTCGTCTCCGGGAGATCCTATAGAGAGCGCTAAATGCTCTTTATCAGACATTGAATCACGAAACCCATGCAACTGAAATGTGCCCCATTGCGTTGGAAGTTGGCAAGTGTCGATATGTTCGAGGGTCATGTACCTATCCAATCAGCATATTAATCATAACAAATACCGCCACCAACAGGTGCACATAAAGCCCCGCCGCCAAATCATCCGCAAGTACTCCCCAAGCATCCGGAATACGCTGCTCGCACCAAGACACTGGCCAAGGCTTCAATATATCGAAGAACCGAAATCCGAGAAAAGCTACAGAAATTCCTATAAAAACTGGTGCATCCGTAATCATGGCCACACCGAAACCTGCGAGCCACATTCCAGCCCACTCATCAATCACAATCTGTCCGTGATCGATCTCGCCGAGACGTCTTCCAGCTTCTGGAATACTCCAAAGTGATAATGTAACGAGTATTAAAAACACCAATATCCAAACCCAAACTGGTGCATCCCACGCTAAAACGACAAGGGGTAGAATACCCAATGTCCCAGTTGTACCTGGTGCTTTTGGCGACAAACCGGTGCCGAGCCCAACGGCAATCCAAAACTTAAGTGAATTCATCGACTGTGATCCCAGCCAAGAGACCACTCTGGTGGCAAAGGCAATCCATCTATCGTAATTCTTGAAGTATCTGCTAAATGAAGATGACCAAGGCACACGCCATCTGGAGGAACATCAGTGCCTTCCGGGACCGCCGCCAAAAGACAATAATCGTCACCACCTGTCAGCGCCATTTCCATTGCTCGAGTCTCACCAAACGATTCAATCAGACCGGGCGCCAACGGCACTACACCCGAGTCCAAATCAACACTCAGCGGTCCATCTGATTGCCTCAGGATGTGAAGCAAGTCCTGGCAGAGTCCGTCAGATATATCAATCAACGCGTTAGCCCGTCCCGATAAGGCGAGGCCCTGGCTAACAAGAGGTTGCGGACGCCAGTAACGCTCAGCCCAGACCAAATTACCATCGCAGGATCCATTTAGTACTTCAAGGTAGGCTCGAGCGCCACCCAAATCAGAACCAAATAGCCATAACTGATCCCCAGGCTGAGCACCCACACGAGAAATCGCTCTCCCACTCTGAACTCGGCCAATCACTGTGACTTGCGCCGCTAAGGGGCCTTTGGCGGTATCTCCACCGATTAAATCAAGGCCCCACTGCACAGCTAATTGATGAAATTTTTCAGCAAACTGCTCTATCCAGTTAGTTTGCAGAACGGGTAAGCTCAGAGAGAGCAAGACATATTGAGGCTCGGCAGCCATGGCGGCAAGATCACTGAGTCCCCGGCCAAGTAACCGCGCGGCAAAGCCTTGTGGAGAGCATATCGAAGGCACATGCTGTCCCGCAATTAACGCATCCACCGAAATAACTGTTTCAAAACCTGGATCTGTGCGAAAAACCGCAGCATCATCACCGTTACCCAGAACCACCGAAGGGCCATGCGCTCCCCGACGGAAGTAAGTTTCGATCAGCTCAAATTCGGTCACGCGGCCCTTGCGCGTTAAACTCAACATTACGAGCCGCGGCTGCCAGCCGATCAAGCACTCCGTTTACAAACTTATGTCCGTCAGTAGTACCAAACTTTTTACAGAGTGAAACCGCTTCGGAAATGACCACCTTGAATGGAATATCGATCCGATCGATTAACTCATAGGCACCTATAAGCAGAATGTTTCTTTCAATTGGTGTTAACTCCTGGAAATCACGATTTAAATGTGGCTTCAATGCATCTACAAAGCCTTCATGACCCTCGTCAATCGCTCGAAGAGCCTGATGAAAAAATGCCAAATCAGCACGCTTTAGATTATTATCGGCTCGAAACAACGCTTCAACCTGCGTCATTGGATATCCCGATAATTCCCACTGATAAAGAGCTTGTATTACAGCCTCGCGTGCACGATGTCGCTGCGATGCTGTTGGCTCCAAAAGACCTTCTTCACTCACCCAGTTGTCTCAAAATCGAAACCATTTCAATCGCTGCTAATGCAGCATCTGAACCCTTATTGCCCGCTTTTGTTCCAGCGCGCTCAATCGCTTGCTCAATAGTATCGACAGTAAGCACCCCAAACGCACATGGTAATCCGGTGTCCAATTGCACCTTATTCAAACCGCCAGCCAACTCCCCAGCGACATAATCAAAATGAGGTGTCGACCCACGAATCACCGCTCCCAAAGCAATAATTGCATCTACCTCACCGCGTTCCGCAACGGCCTGAGCGGCTAGTGGAATTTCATAAGCACCAGGGACTCGAATCACAGTAATATTGTCTTCATTTACGCCATGGCGCACCAAAGTATCTAATGCCCCCTCGACCAGCGAATCCACCACAAACTGGTTGAAACGCCCAACCACAATCACGTAACGTCCGTCAGCGTCTGTAAAATTCCCTTCTATCATCTGCATTGACTATCCCTTATATTCCAAATATTCCACCACTTCGAGATCAAACCCCGATAGCGCACTGAATTTCATCGGTGCCGACAATAATAGCATTTGGCCAACATTAGCATGGCGGAGAATCTGTGATCCCGTTCCCACCGTCAAATATGGTATTAACCGACTGCCCAGATTTGGCAAACTGTCGTCAAGATACTGCGCCAAGCGTTCATCGATCAATTCGTGTCCACGATGCTCCAAAATCACCACGACCCCGGTACCAGCATCGGCAACTGCTGCCATCGCACCCGATAATGGCCAGCTACCTCGTCCGCTCCAGTCTAACTGCACTAAATCTCTCAGCGTATCTGGTATATGCACCCGTACCAGACAAGGCCGCTCAGGCGACGGGACACCCTTAATTAAACACAAATGAGTTCCGCCTAGAATCTGGTCTCGGAATACTTGCAGCCGAAATGGCCCAAAGGCAGTCTCTACGTCTTCATCCCGAATTAACTCAATCGTCGTTTCTTGGGTCGCTCGGTACTGAATCAGATCCGCAATAGTTCCAATTGATAGACCGTGGTGGCCGGCAAAGATTTCTAATTCAGGGCGCCTCGCCATCGTGCCATCATCATTCATGATTTCGCAAATCACCGACGCCGGCTCCAAGCCGGCCAATCGCGCCAAATCGCATCCGGCCTCAGTGTGACCCGCTCGCATCAAGACACCACCCGGTCTCGCCTGAACCGGAAAAATATGGCCTGGCTGAACAAGGTCAATGGGCTTCGCTGCTGGCGAGACCGCGGCCTGAACAGTTCGAGCGCGATCGGCTGCACTGATTCCTGTAGTTACGCCAGTAGCCGCTTCAATACTGACTGTGAATGCAGTTTTTAACCGCTCTGTATTTTCAGCAACCATTGGCGGGAGGCCGAGCTGACGACACCTATCTTCGGTCAGTGTCAGGCAAACGAGACCTCTCGCATGGCGCGCCATAAAGTTTATATGCTCGGATGTACAATGGGTGCCTGCAACAACAATGTCACCCTCATTTTCCCGATCTTCATCATCCATCAAGATGACCATCTTGCCAGCACGAATGTCTGAAATCAGCGTTTCGACGGAAGCCAATGCCATTTTTATTCGGTCCTCAGAATCCAGTCCAATCGAAGATCATCTCCGACTTTACGTACCTCAGAAATAAAAACTGTCGGCGCATCAGCAAGATGCGCGGGAGCTAAATTATACAGCGAACGTGCAGGCTGCCCTAGAAATTTCGGCGCGAGATATAAAACACCCTTATCAACCAATCCAATTTCGATAAAACTACTGGATAAGGTGGCACCAGCCTCAACTAAAATCTCGTTGATTCCCAAGGAAGCCAAGTGCAAAAGCAAGACCGTTAGGTCAACTCGACCTTTCGCGTCAGCCGGCGCTTCCCAGTGGGAAATATCACCAAGCCTACCTTCAAGATTGAAACCAGATTTAGTGGTGACCCACAAAATAGGTCCTCCCTCGAGGCACAGTGCCGCATCAAGTGGCAACCGCCCCTGAGAGTCTAAAATCACTCTCAGGGGCTGAGTGACCGGCACTTGATCCGGCCAATCAATCGTTGCCTCATCATGCCGGACGGTCAGACGTGGATTGTCCACCAACACTGTTTCGATACCTGTTACAACCGCACCAACCCGCGCTCGGAGCCGCTGCACATCTTGGCGTGCCGAATCTCCTGTAATCCATTGAGATTCGCCATCGGCCATTGCGATTTTACCATCTAAGCTGGCTGCATTTTTGACCCAAACTATTGGGCGGCCCCTCGTCATTCGACTAATAAAACCAGGATTCATGGCGCGAGCTTCTTCCGAGCACAAGCCGACATCAACCTTAACGCCGGCTTGTCGCAATATGGCAAATCCGCTCCCAGAAACCCTGGGGTTGGGGTCTTCCATAGCCGCAACCACTCGTTCAATACCGGCATCAATCAAAGCCTCCACACAGGGCCCGGTCCTTCCCTGATAAGAGCAAGGCTCCAACGTGACATAACAAGTCGCGCCAAAAGCGTCGGTCACATCATTCAGGGCGTTGAGCGCTTCAACCTCAGCATGTGGGAACCCTGGCGCGCGATGGAATCCCTCAGCAAGAAACTCTGAGCCTTTTGTAAGCACGGCCCCCACCCGAGGGTTTTCACGCGTGCTGTTGATCCCAGCTGATGCCAGTTGTAGGGACCTCCACATTGCCAGACGATCAAAGTCAGTAAACTCAATCATCAGTAAGCTTCTCAATTTCGCCAATAAATTCCGTTACATCACTAAAACTCCGATAAACGGATGCAAAACGCACATAGGCAACTTGATCGAGCGCCTTTAGTTCACGCATGACATGATCACCGATTCTACGCGACTCAATTTCTTTGTCAGACTCACTTTGTAGTGATCGTTTAATACGCTGAATACAAGCGTCAATACTCACAGTGGTCACAGGGCGTTTTTCTAAGGCACGGATAAGACCTCTGCGTAACTTCTCCTCATCAAAATTTTCACGCTGGCCATTGCTCTTAGCAATCCGAGGCATCACCAATTCCACAGTTTCATAGGTAGAGAATCGCTGATCGCAATTAGAACAGATACGACGACGTCGAATTTGAGAACCCTCAGCATGTAGCCTCGAATCAATAACCTTAGTATCCAAAGCCTGACAAAATGGACACCGCATCAAACACGTTCCTTAAATGCTGAATCACTGTCCAATTTACCTCGCCGCGTTTGCAGGTCAAATAGCAAAACCCCTGTGGCGACTGATACATTTAAACTTTCTATCTGGCCGCACATAGAGATGGATACTAACGCATCGCAGTTTTCCCGCGTTAATCGTCGAAGCCCAGCCCCCTCCGAACCCATGACCAGCGCTACAGAACCAGCACCCTCCATCTGATCAAGGCCTCCAGTCGAATCACCAGCAGCCCCAATCACCCAAAATCCGTTCTTCTGAAGACCTTTTAAGCAGCGCGCCAAATTCGTCACTCGGACCACGGGAATGAATTCACTGGCTCCGGATGAAGTCTTTCGAGCAATATGATTTAACGGTGCAGAATTATCTTTTGGAACAACCACGCATGTCACCCCAAAAGCCTCGGCTGAGCGCAAACAAGCGCCAAAATTATGAGGGTCTGTAATCCCATCCAGTACTAAAATTAGAGGATTTTTGACATTATCTAAAAGAATCGGTAACGAATTTTCTGGCTCCATCTCACGTGGTCGCGCAATCGCTATTACACCCTGATGGTTGCTCTCCACCTGGGGAAGGGCGTCCTCAAAAATACGAGCAGCAACAGTTTTGACAAAAATATTATTCATTTTGCTCTCTAAGATCACCTCACTTAAGCGGTGCCCTTTCGACCCTTCACGAATCCAGACTTCGGACACTCGCCCAGTTTTGAGCAGAGCACGCACTGGATGAAGACCAGAAATCACAAGTGTATTTGGCGTATGGTTAAGTATCTTTTGCTTTATCCGACCGCGCTTCTCTGTCATCCACGCCTCTTCACTGACTTACCTTGCTTATTCACTTTTGGCGACTTAGTTTGACTTTTTCCAGGAACATTTCCCGTCTTGAACCGACCCCGACCAGAACCCTTCGACGCTCGTGGTTGCGAACCAAAACCTGATATCGCAAAGTCTATTCGTCTAGCCTCTAAATCCACTCGAGCCACTTGCACCTTTACAGAATCTGCTAACCGATACACCTGATGCGTTCGCTCTCCAGCAAGGGTGTGCTGGTGCTCATTGAAAACCCAATAGTCTGGCGGGAGTTGGGTCACATGAACCATACCCTCAACAAAAAGGGAATCCAATAGAATGAACAGACCAAACCCTGCGACGCCAGTGATGGTACCTTGATATTCCTCACCGATTTTCTCACGCATAAACTGACATTTAAGCCACTGCCCCACATCCCGACTAGCCTCATCAGCACGTCTCTCAACCATTGAACAGTGCTCTCCCAAAGCCACCATTCGCGTCATGTCAGGCAACCCTTCACGCTCTAGGCTCGACACATCATCTTGCGCCCCTGTTTGAATAATCCGTTTTAGCAGTCGGTGTACGGTTAGGTCTGGGTACCTGCGAATTGGCGAAGTAAAGTGGGTATAGTTTTCATAAGATAATCCAAAATGACCAATATCTGGATCGGGCGCATACTTGGCTTGCTGCATTGACCGTAACACCATCGCCTGAATCAATGCGAAATCAGCCCGTTGATGCGCTTGCTCCAACAAGCTTTGATAGTCTGCGGGCTCGGGTTTCTCTCCACCTCCGAGGCCGAGGCCCATAGAACCCAAAAACTGACGCAAAGCAGCAAGTCGTTCGTCAGATGGACCTTCATGAATTCGATAAAGCGTTGGTAATTTGAATTTTTTTAAGCAACGGGCAGCAGCAACATTTGCGGCAAGCATGCATTCTTCGATCAATTTATAAGTTTCTAAACGCTGCCGCGGTGCCACACCGGTGATTTTACCACGTTCGTCAAACTCAAACTTAGGCTCTACGGAATCAAAATCGAGCGCACCGCGATCTTCACGTGTTGCGCGCAACATTCTATAGATGCTGAACAATTGACCAATATTTTCATCAACATCCTTCGATCCGAAATAGTTGATGGCTATCAACTGAGAAAGCAAGCCGCTGTGATCAAGATCAGACGCGCCAACAGTATCGAGTGCATCCTGCACTTGCTCATACGTAAGTCGTGCTTTTGAGCGAAAAACTACCTCATGGAACCGATACTTGGTCACAAGCCCTGTACCTGAAATTTCCAATGATACTGCCAGCGCCAGGCGGTCGACATCCGGATTTAGAGAACATAAGCCGTTAGAAAGTGTTTCCGGCAACATCGGTATCACTTCACTCGGAAAATATACTGAAGTCCCCCGATCAATCGCAGTTTGATCCAATGCTGAATCTTGAGCTACATAGTGAGCGACGTCTGCAATCGCAACCCAAAGCGTCCAGCCTGATTTATCGCGAGGTATCGCGCATACAGCATCATCAAAATCTTTAGCATCTGCGCCGTCAATAGTTACGAACGGCAAGTCTCTTAAATCTAGCCGATTAGTTGCCACTTCCGGGTCAATCACATCACCAAAAGAGTCGGCCTGTACTAATGCCTCCGGAGAAAATTCATACGGGAGGTCATGGGTTCTAACCGCCACTTGAACCTCTATTCCCCGGTCTGATGCCTCTCCTACGATGTCCACAACATGGCCCACCGGCTGACGATTATTTTCTGGATAACTGTCGATCTCGACGACTACGTACTGACCAAACATTGCACCATGGACCCCACCTTCTGGGACAATTACTTCGTGCAACAAACGGTCATCCTCCGGCGTAACAAAACGAGTTCCAGCCTGTTCACGCAGCCTACCTATCAGCCTTTTAGTTTTCCGCTCAATGACTTCAACGATTCTAGCTTCACGCTTGTTACGAGAATTTTTGTTAGGTGGTATCGCCGCGACCAGCACTCGGTCTCCGTGATAAACCTTTCGCATTTGCCGATCGTGCAGATATAGACTTTCTGACTCATCATCTGGTTCAAAAAATCCGAAGCCATCACGATGTGCAGCTACACGGCCAGACAATAAACCAGCTCGATCCACTAAAACATAACGGCCAATCCGGTCTGTAATAACTTGACCATCGCGCGCCATCGCCGTCAGCCGAGTGAATAAACCATCCCGCTTCGGATCCAACGTGCCTGTTAGCAATAATAGTTCTTCAAATTCCACCGGTCGGCCCGCTTTTTCCAAAAGCTCGATTAGCCACCGACGTGACGCCACCGGGGACTCGTAACGGGACGATTCGGCATCACCATAGGGATCAGACATAGTTTCTCCTTTCAATGCCTGCAATAATGGGGGTCGATCCATAGGAAGTCACGCATCACTTATATAGAGATATGAGCAAACGCAAACTGACGCGCCAGCAATCATGGCGTATAGAAAAGGTTCAAAAGGAACGGCTTAGCCGGGTTTCTCGCCATAAAGTGAAGGTTGAAGGGCTTTTGGATAATGGTGATTTAGGTCCTGAACAGCCTGGAAGAATTGTCGCGCGCTTTGGAAAACAAGTTGAAGTCGTTCCTGTTGACGACTTCGGGCAACCAAATGGTAAGGCCATTCATTGCCATTTACGGGCCAACCTTACTAATCTGGTGACCGGCGACTCAGTAGTCTTTCAAAGTTCAAGCGATGCGGGAATAGTGATCGCATGCGAAATTCGTCGCAATGTCCTCGAGCGACCAGACTCTCGGGGCGTCATCAAAGCGATGGCGGCCAATGTTGACCAGATTGTAATTGTTTCAGCACTTGAGCCCGCCCCCCAGCCCGAATTACTAGATCGGTATCTAGTAGCGACCGAAGTGGCTGGAATGAAGCCGTTGATCGTAATCAATAAAGCTGATCTGATGCAAGAATCCACCGTAAATCAGAATTTTCTGGCAGCAATTAAAAACTTGTATCAAGTGCTTGGGTATACCGTAGTGGAATCCACGACCAAAGATGTCGGAGGACTCGCTGAGCTTTCGAAGTACTTAATTGGTAAGAGTTCGGTCTTTATTGGACAGTCGGGGGTTGGAAAATCAAGCCTTATACACGCCTTATTGCCTAATGAAGATATCCGCGTAGGCCACTTGCACAAACAGACTCGACTGGGTCGACACACCACTTCTACAGCCAGACTCTATGGTTACAAAGCTGGTGGATCGATTATTGATTCTCCAGGAATCAGAGATTTTGGGCTCGATCAAATCTCACGAAAAGATGTTGAGCGGGGGTTTGTCGATATCAATGAATTTGCCGAATATTGTCGTTTTCGAGACTGCAGACACCGACAAGAACCTGGATGCGCGGTATTAGATGCGGTAGAAAAAGGCAATGTCTCAAGGAGGCGACTCGAATCTTTCCAACGCATTCTCGACACCCTAACGGGAGGTGACGCATGAACCTGACTCAAAACGTAAATACCTTGATCCAACAGATCTTACCCGCACACCCACTCTCACGATTGGCTGGAAAACTGGCCCTGTGCGAAAACCAACAAATAAAGAACTTTCTTATTCAAAAGTTCATCAAGCATTTTAATGTTTCGATGGACGAGGTTTCTGTCGTCTCACTTGACGCGTATCCACACTTCAACGCCTTTTTTACCCGCGCACTAAAACAAGGGGCCCGTCCGATGGCCGGGGAAGGACACATTGCATCACCAGCCGATGGAACTATTTTTGGTCTGGGAGAGTTATCTTCTAACGCTCGCCTTGAGGCGAAAGGACATAAATTTTCGTTGGCCGAACTTTTAGGGACAGAGCAATATGATCAGACATATAAAGATGGGGAATTTCTGACTATTTATCTCTCCCCGAGAGACTATCACCGAGTACACTGTCCGATGAAAGGCGAACTCAAACAAATGACCTTCATTCCAGGTCGACTGTTTTCAGTGAACGAGTCTACGACTACATCAATTCCCGCTGTATTTGCCAGAAATGAGCGTGTAATTCTGCACTTCAAAGGCGAGCATGGGCCTTTCTCTATGGTCTTGGTTGGAGCAATGCTCGTTGCGTCCATTGAAACGACATTTGCAGGCGTGATAACGCCTGTGGGTCAATCAATCAGTCATTGGAACTACCACAAAGGGGCACATTTGAAGTTTGAGCAGGGTGACGAGGTAGGCCGGTTTCAATACGGATCTACAGTCATCACAATTTTGCCAAGCAATACACAAGGCTTTGCTAAGAATTTAAAGTCGGAACAATCGATCCGGACAGGCGAAACACTCGGGCAATTTTAAACTACCCGAGTGCCTTCCCTTAATTACCTAATGGATTATTCAAGTATCTGAAAAACTCAGATTTTGGATCAATGACAAGCAAATCTTCCTTACCTGAAAACGCCGTTCGATATGCCTGAATCGACCGAGAAAATGAGTAGAACTCAGGGTCTTTATTAAACGCGCTGGCATAAATTTCTGCCGCAACGGCATCACCTCCACCACGAATTTGCTCAGATTCACGGTACGCATTAGCTTCAATAACCGTGTTTTGACGATCAGCATCCGCTTCTATACCTTCCGCAAGTTCGCGGCCACGAGATCGGTGATCCTTCGCTTCTCGCTCACGCTCGGTACGCATTCTAGAATACACCGCGTTGGATACCTCAGGTGGTAAATCAATGCCCTTAACCCGCACATCCAAAACATGGATTCCCAGCTCACGGAAAGCGATATCATCAAGCTCTTTAGTAATCTCGGCCATCAAAGCATCTCGTTCGCCAGAGACAACCTCGAACACCGTTCGCTCACCGAATTTATTTCTAAGCCCATTATCGACGCGAGAAGTCAGCAAATTATTTGCAGTAAACTCATCACCACCCGTTGCCGTATAATAAGTTCCCGCATCTGCAACTTGCCATTTCACGTACGAGTCCACGATCAGTGCTTTTTTCTCAGCCGTCAAATACCGCTGTGGGCTTGAGTCCAAAGTGATTAACCGTGCTTCAAATCGCTGCACATCATTAACTATAGGTATCTTGAAATGTAGCCCCGGCTGAATATCTGTCTCGACCACCTCACCAAACTTCAACATAACCGCACGTTCGCGCTCATTCACCACATAAAGAGAATTGGATACGACACCCAACAACAACACCAAACTTATCAAAATAGTCATCTGACGTCCTGACATCAACGGATACTCCCACTATCTGGTTCATTAGTTTGTCGCGAACGCAATTCTTGAATAACTTGATCAGTCAGCGAACGAATATTACCCGGCGTCATCGAGCCGGACGTGGCACCCACGGAAGGCTGAGATAATGTTCCTCGCGACTGAGGTCCAAGCGCTGGAGCGACCTGTCCTGCTATACGATCCAATGGTAAATACATAATATTGGATCCAGAATCGACATCTACCATCACCTTAGATGATTTCTGCATGACTTCTTGTACTGAATCGATATAGAGCCGCTGACGCGTTACCTCAGGTGACTTTTGATATTCTGCGAGTAATTTCAAGAAACGATCTGCCTCACCCTTCGCTTGGGCAACGACCTGTTCTCGATAAGCATTCGCTTCCTCAATCACACGCTGTGCTCGTCCGCGCGCTTCAGGAATCACTCCGTTTGAGTATGCTTCGGCTTGGTTCTTAAAACGCTGTTCGTCTTCTCGAGCCTTAATTACATCATCAAATGCTGCCTGTACCTGAGAAGGAGGCTGGCTATTCTCGAGATTCACCTTTACGACGCGCAAACCCGCTCCATAGCTATCAATATAAGACTGAAGACGCGTTTGAACATCGACGCCCAAAGCCTCTCGGCCTTCAGAAATAACAGCCGTCATCTCAGCCGAACCGACCACATGGCGAATTGCAGAATCGGTAGCATGCGTTAAAGATACTTCAGGATCTCGTACGCTCAAAAGAAAGTCTTTTGGATTTGAAATGACGTACTGGACACCCAGGGCAACGTCCACAATATTTTCATCTTCAGTCAACATGACGCCCTGCGAAGTATGCGTTCGAACACGAGTCACATTCACATTATTCACTTCTTCAAAGATTGGGGCATTCCAGCGAAGTCCTGGGGTTTTAGTCTCAAGGTATTGACCAAAACGAAGAACAACTGCGCGTTCTTGCTCATCAACCTTATATAAGCCAAGGGCACTGTATGCAATCAGTCCGATAAGAGCCGCGACACCCAGCATTTTACCTGACGGAGTAAATCCTTCGCCGTTCCCATTAGACCCTGAGCCACCAGACTTGCCAAAGAAGCCGCCTAACCCTTCCTGCAACTTCTTCACCACCTCATCTAAGTCAGGTGGCCCTTGATCATTCCGGTTACCGCCATTTCCCCAAGAAGGGCCACTGTCGTCTTTTCCGGGCTCATTCCAAGCCATAGGAGCTCCTTTAATATGTTAATTGACTAATACTTCTATGATAAGGGCGGGTGGTCGGTTTTACACCACCCTGCGTTCAGTGTTGAAGGATTTGTGAAAGAAAAAGCCGCGTACGATCATTTTGAGGATGATTAAAAAATGCCTCTGGCTCGTTTTGCTCAACGATTTGACCCTCATCCATAAAAATGACGCGGTTGGCTACTTTGCGTGCGAATCCCATCTCATGCGTGACACATAGCATCGTCATACCGTCTTCAGCTAACCCAACCATCACATCAAGCACTTCTGAAATCATTTCAGGATCAAGAGCGGATGTGGGCTCGTCAAACAACATAACTCGCGGATTCATGCATAAGGAACGAGCGATCGCCACTCGCTGCTGCTGACCTCCAGATAATTGGCCCGGATATTTTTGTGATTGCTCAGGAATTTTGACCCGCTCGAGATAGCGCATAGCAATTTCTTCAGCCTCTTTTTTTGGCATTTTGCGCACCCAAATAAGGGCTAAAGTACAATTTTCGAGCACTGTCAAATGAGGGAACAAATTAAAATGCTGAAATACCATGCCGACCTCTCTTCGGACATCATTGATATGCTTGGTGTCCTCAGTCAGTAGAATGCCATCGACTACAATAGAGCCTTCCTGATGCACCTCAAGCCTGTTGATACAACGAATAAGCGTAGATTTTCCGGAACCCGACGGACCACAAATCACAATTCTTTCACCACGCTTTACATCAAGATTGATATCCTTCAAGACATGAAACTGGCCATACCACTTATTTAAACCATCAATTTTTATGATGGTTTCACCAAGTTCGATGCTATTTGCCTGTATATCGATAGTCATCGTTAATTTCTCCGGTCCGTATCCAGTTTCCGTTCAAGATTTTGGCTGTAGCGAGACATGCCGAAACAGAACATCCAAAAAATGAAACCCGCAAAAAGATAACCTTCAATATCATAGCCGTTCCATTCCAACGAACGAGAGGCTGTTTGCGCCATGTTCAGAAGATCCAACAAGCCAATAATGGATACCAATGACGTATCTTTAAATAGTGCAATAAATGTATTCACTATCGCAGGAATTGAGATCTTGAGACCCTGTGGAAGAATGATAAAAATAGTTCGTTTCCAATAACCGAGGCCAAGCGCCATAGCGGCTTCGTACTGGCCTTTTGGAATAGCTGAAAGCCCACCGCGGACCGCTTCAGCAGTATAAGCTGATTGAAATAAAGTAATCCCGATCATTGCTCGAACCACTTTGTCAAAATCTACGCCCGCAGGAAAGAAAAGTGGCAGCATCACAGACGCCATGAATAAGATCGTGATCAATGGCGTACCACGCCAAAACTCGATGTAGGTCACACAAATCGCACGGATAACGGGCATTTCTGAACGCCGCCCAAGTGCCAACAGAATACCGATCGGTAGAGCAAATAGAATTCCGATAAATGCCAGCGCAAACGTCAGCAAAAATCCGCCCCACTGAGTCGTATCAGCAACCGGAATCCCAAAAACACCCCCGTATATAAGAACGTAAAACAGTGCAGGAAAAACGAGCAACAGTAGAATGCCCAGAATATCTTTACGCGGCGTCTTATCAATCATTAAAGGAATCAAAAGTGTAAAAAATATAATGAAGATGGTGACTGGACGCCATACCTGATCTGGATTGGCCCCAAAGTACAAGCCAAACAGAATTTGATCCATCCTGACGCCAATAAATGCCCAACAAGCACCCGCTTTATTAGCATCACAAATCGAGCGTTCATTACCCACCCAATTCGCATTTATCAACGCCCATTCAACAAAAGGTGGCAAATACATTAGGAACAAAAACACTAAGATTAACGTAGTAATCGAGCTGCCGGCCGAGCCAAATAAGTTCTGACGGATCCATGCGATTAGCCCGATTTCTGAGCCTGGTGGCGCCCTATCCGGCAAAGTGGTGAAGGTTTTTAAGTCATCTATCATCTCAAAGCTCCGACAACTGAATGCGGCGGTTGTACCAGTTGAGAAATGCGGATGTCAGCAGGCTTAAGCATTCATAAACCGCAATCGTCATAGCAATAATAATTAAAGCCTGACCAGTTTGATTTAGTGAAATACCCGCCCAAACCGCAACAATTTCCTCAAAACCTACGGCAACGGCAAGTGATGAATTTTTAGTCAAATTCAAGAACTGACTAATTGTTGGTGGGATGATTACCCTGAGTGCCTGCGGAATAACAACGAGGCGCACCGTGTCCCGCCGAGACATCCCTAGTGCGTGAGATGCCTCTGTCTGACCATGGGAAACTGACTGAATGCCAGCCCTGACGTTTTCAGCAATAAATGCGGCTGTATATACAGTCAGAGCGAACCAAAGCGAAAACAATGGCAACGGTAATTGCCCGCCACCTTTAAAGTTAAACCGCCCCAGTTCCGGTATGTCAAAAGCCAATGGTGAGCCACAGATTTTATAAAAAATAAATCCACAAAAAACAAATGCAAAGAAATTAATCGAAAATACGGGTAAACGTCGCCCCGTTTCTTCAAATCTTACTTTCGCCCGCCGGGCAAATATGAATAAACCGAATGTTAAGAGCGCAAGAGTAAGTGCCCACAATATAAAACCTGAGCTGTTATCAATTATTGGAGTGGGCATATGCAGGCCACGAGCATTTAAATAAAAAGAACCAATTTCAATTGAGTTTTTCGGCGCAGGAAGGCTTGGTAAAAAAATTGCAAAATTCCAAAACATAATTTGCAAGAGAAGAGGTACGTTACGAAAGATCTCGATGTAACAAAGAGCTACTTTTGACGCCAACCAATTTGGCGAAAGACGAACCACACCAACAATAAAACCCAAAACTGTGGCCGCAACAATGCCTAGAATCGATACCAAAATAGTATTTTGGATGCCAATAAAGAACACTTCGATATAAGTCGACTCGCCAAGCTTAAAATCAAGGAGTGGACTAAACCCAATATTGAATGGCGCGACTTCATCAAAAAAACTAGTGCCCGTTTGTATGCCACGAGCAACCAAATTCCCAACAGTTGTTTGGAACAAAGAATAAGCACCGTAAACGACAAGAGATAAAGCAATCAATTGAATTGCTATAGCGCGTGCTTTAGGGTCACGGTGAAGCGGGATACGTACTCGGTCTGTCACTGCTGTGTCCAGTTATTACTAGAGAAGACCGGGCGTTGCCCGGTCCTTAGATTTAGTATGATTAGCGAACAGGTGGGGCGTAAAGAATTCCGCCGCGAGTCCATAAATCATTAACTGAACCAGCACGTGGAATACCGATCGGCTCTACAGTATTTGCGTAAATTTCTCCATAATTACCCACTTGCTTAATCGCATTATATGCCCAGTCCGCACCCAAACCGAGAAGCTCTCCTGTATTGCCTTCAGTACCGAGGATTCGAGCAACACTAGGACTTGGTGGATTGCTCTTCATCTCATCGACGTTCTTAGATGTAATGCCAAGCTCTTCTGCATTGATCAATGCGTAGAGCGTAAATGCCACGATATCCATCCATTGATCATCACCCTGACGAACTACAGGTCCAAGCGGCTCTTTCGAAATAGTCTCCGGAAGAAGCGTAGCATTGTTCGGATTCTTCATTTCTGTCCGAAGTGCTGCAAGCTGAGACTTATCAGAAGTCAGTACATCACAAGCACCTCCTTCGAATCCCTCACGTGTTTGAGTTGACGTTTCATAGCCGACTGGCTTGAAGTCCATCTTGTTATTACGGAAATAATCGGCCATATTCAGCTCAGTGGTTGTGCCTGCCTGAACGCAGATACTTGCACCATCAAGCTCAAGTGCAGACTTGATACCTGAGTCTTTCTTGACCATAAAGCCTTGACCATCAATATAATTATAATAGGTAAAGTTCAGACCCAACGACGCTTCACGCGTAAGCGTGTGCGTAGTATTACGAGACAGCACATCAACTTCGCCGGATGACAAAGCAGTGAAACGCTCTTTCGCAGTTAAAGGAATAAAGGTGACCTTGCTTGCGTCGCCCAACACGGCAGCCGCAACAGCATCACAAACAGCCGCGTCAATACCTACCATTCGGCCTGCATCATTGGGCGATGAAAAGCCTGGTACGCCACCACTAATACCGCATTTGAGTGCGCCACGTGCCTTCACATCGTCGAGCGTACTTGCACTAGCGACTTGGGCCGCTCCAAAAGCAACGGCCACTAGGCCAGTTATAATTTTAAACGAACATTTCATGGATTCACTCCTGAATAAACATTACTTCCAAATTTAGATGGGTCAGATTAATCTCTAAGCACTAAAAAATAGCAAAAGGATTCTAATTATCCCTCTATCTTTTCAAGCGAACCCGCTTCCTTTAAACCAAAAACTAGCACCCGAAATACAGCGACACAAGGCAATTTAAATATTGCTGCAAACGAATACAGACTTTTCGATAATTTTTGAGTCAATTTTGTTGCAGAAATAGTCCATTTTCGAGACGACATGGTTGCCGTTCAGACAAATATAGTACAGGTGGAAATTCAGACCCTCTTAGGAATCATTTCCGCAATAAAGAAAATTAGTGAACTCAAAAAAGCATGCTCGACAGCCACAATTTATTCAACAAAAAAACAAGCAGATGCTGTCATGGCGGCTATTTCGTCGGCAGACATTTACCAGTCAAGATCATCAGGAATCGGCGGGTAGTTTTCATCATCAATATCGAGCTTAGCGAGATGAGTGAAAATGGCCTGTCCGTCGAGTCGGTCAAGACAACGCTGAAGCACGTCACGCGGGATAATCAATATCGCTCCATCAATCTCCAGTAGTCCAGCCTGTCCTTTTGCCAGTCTCTCACGCACTTCAGCTGACACCGGAAACGGCCGAATTTTCTTCCCATAAGGGAAACGAAAATCAACACGTGTCGACACAAGACCTCGATCCAGCGAACTCGATTTGACCATATCACGCACCTGCGCTAAACGCTCGGCGTGCAGACGCTTTGCGTCGCGGTCAACTGCCAAAGACTTATCTCGAGCCTTTTTTTCCTCTCGAGCCTTTTTTTGACTTTCCGCCAGACTTTCCTGAACAGACGCACGCTTTTCTCTTACCTGGCCTTCTAAACGCTGTTTATGCCTCGCCTGCTTCACTTTTTTCTTATCGGCAACTCCCAATGAAAGCAGTTGATCTTGTAGCGAGTTACTCATGCGGATAATCCTCATAGAACCCTTCAGCAAGGTCCTCAAAGCGTGTGTACTGGCCCAGAAATGCGAGTCGCGTGGTGCCAATCGGTCCGTTTCGCTGTTTGCCGATAATAATTTCGGCAATGCCCTTATATTCAGTATTCTCGTTGTAAACTTCATCCCTATAGATAAAACAGATTAAATCCGCATCCTGCTCGATTGCACCTGATTCTCTCAAGTCTGACATCACGGGCCTCTTATTGGGCCTCTGCTCCAGTGAACGATTAAGCTGGGAGAGTGCAACTACGGGGCATTCAAGCTCTTTTGCCAGAGTTTTAAGTGAGCGAGAAATCTCGGAAATCTCTCCTGCCCTATTTTCACCGGTTCCTGCGACCTGCATAAGCTGAATATAATCGATCATGATCATGCCAATACCTTCCGGATGCTGTCGGGCGATGCGCCGGGCTCGCGAACGCAATTCAGTGGGCGTCAACGCTGGCGTATCATCGATATACAGTGGCTTTTCATTTAACAAGCTAAATGCAGATGTTAACCGCGGCCAATCCTCATCACTAAGTTTGCCCGTTCTAACCTTTGTTTGATCTATTCGCCCTAAAGAGGAGAGCATTCTCATTACAATAGATTCGCCCGGCATTTCCATGGAAAACACCAATGTCGGCTTTTCAGACTTAATCAGGCAAGACTCCACGAGACACATAGCAAATGCTGTCTTACCCATAGATGGGCGGCCGGCAACAATTACCAAATCAGATGATTGAAGGCCAGCAGTCATCTCATCAAGCTTTTTGAATCCTGTTGATACACCAGTTATCGCCGAGTCCGACGCATACAGATCATCGATTCGTTTTAGTGCCAACTTTAAATAATGATTAACCGCTTCAGGGCCGCCTCGAGACGGCCGCTCTTCGCTTATCTTAAAGACCTTAGATTCCGCTTCATCAAGAATTTCACCCACACTACGCCCAACAGGGCGTCGCGCATTTTCGGAGATTTCACCTGCCACTCGAATGAGCTGACGAAGAACAGATCGGTCTCGTATGATTTCAGCATAAGCAGTTACATTGCTCGCGCTGGATGCACTAGCCGCAATTTCAGATAAGTATCCGAGGCCTCCGGCATTTTCGGATTCTTCCATGGTTTCGAGCTGTTCTGAAACAGTCAGTACATCAATTGGCTGATTGCGTTCAAACACACGCAGTATCGACTCGAATATCAAGCGATGCTGCGGCAAATAAAAATCATCTCGCGTCACCACGCTCGCGACATCATCCCAAGCATTAGCATCGAGCAGCAACCCACCTAATAAAGACTGCTCAGCTTCTCTAGAGTGCGGAGGCGTTTTTAATTGTTCTAGCGATTGATCTTGGTTCGTCATGAATTCTCCCGAAAGGCCCTGCGTCACATTCAGTGAGGGGAACTTCGACCAACCTCCCGAAGCAATGTGCTCAGGCGAGCTTCAGAAATTCGAACAGTTAAACAAATTTCACCCAAATTTGTCGGGGATTCACTTAACACATCAGCTTCATCATATAAGCGAGCCCTGAGCTTGCCTTCAGAAGGAGTCAATATTAATTGCAACTCTTCTGGATGCTGCCCAATAGCGTCCGCAATCGCATCTTTTAAGTCGCTCAAGCCAGCACCGGTTGAAGCCGAAATCCATACTCGAGCCAACTCATCGGTGCCGGGCCTTACTTCAGGGCGCTTATCAACCTTATTCATCACAACAATTCTTGGCACGTCACCAGCGCCAATCTCTTGTAAAACATCCAGCACAGCCTTCTCCTGCATCAAGCGATCTTCATGCGCACCATCCTGAATAAACAACAGCACATCAGCCTCAGCAGCCTCCTCAAGGGTTGCCCTAAAGGCATCCACCAAAGCATGCGGCAGGTTTTGTACAAAACCCACAGTATCTGCAAGTATTGTAGTCGCGCCGCCAGGTAATGTAATTTTGCGTAGCGTGGGATCAAGCGTGGCAAATAACTGGTCTGCGGCAAAGATATCTGCCTCAGCAAGTCGATTAAAAAGCGTCGACTTACCCGAATTGGTGTAACCCACCAATGCTACAGTTGGCAGTGCATTTCGCCGCCTCGCCCGACGACCCTGCTCACGAGTTTTTCGTACCTTTTCTAAACGGTTTTTAAGCGAAGTCATACGTACTGCGATCAAACGACGGTCAGTCTCTAGCTGAGTCTCCCCAGGGCCTCGCAACCCAATACCGCCCTTCTGACGCTCCAAGTGAGTCCAGCCGCGGACCAAACGGGTCCGAATGTGATTAAGCTGTGCCAGCTCTACTTGCAACTTACCTTCAAAAGTTTGAGCTCGACTGGCAAAAATATCAAGAATCAAACCAGATCTATCAATCACGCGGGCCTTGACCTGCGATTCCAAATTACGCTCCTGACTTGGCGACAAGTGCCCATCAAAAATTATGAGATCAGCTTCTTCCGCCTCAACCAGAGCTGCCAACTCTTCGACCTTACCGAGGCCAACATAGTTAGCCGGACTAGGCCTTTGGCGTTGTGCAGCCAGCTCACCGACGATGACCGCGCCGGCAGACTTCACCAAAGATCGAAATTCGTCTGGATCGGGCACGTACACAGGCTCCCGGATAGACACAGAACATAAAATCGCACGTTCGCCACCAGATTCACGCTCAAAGAACATGTGTTAAAGACTCCCCGAGCCATCGGCGCCCAGATTCAATAGGAATACTGTTGGCAACCTCAATAAAAGTATTTGTACTATTCCGCCAAGATCTCAGCCAAGTCAGTTGTCTTTTTGCAACCTGTCTTGTTGCAGCCTTCGCCTGATCACACATGGTTTGGTAATCGAGCCGACCATCAAGATATTGCCATACCTGCCTGTATCCTACACTTCGGATAGATGAGCAGTCCCCAGTTAAGCCGGGCCTTTTTTTTAACTCAGCAACTTCACCTAAAAGGCCTTGCTTGATCATCTGTTCAAATCTTTGATCGAGCGCCGCCTTCAATACAGTCCTATCTTCTGGTAAAAGCACCAGTATTCTTATGTCGACTGGCTTCCCATTTAGCTCGAGTGGTCTCACAGAAGTCTTCCAATACGTTCGAATTGACTGACCCGTCAGCAATACCACTTCAAGCGCACGCTCGATGCGCGAAGAATGATTTGGATGGATCTCTTTAGCCACTAATGGATCCAGTCGAGCTAGCCAAGAATGTACGGCAGGCCAACCAGATTTACTTGCCTCTGATCGTATATTAGCTCTAATAATAGGATCAGATCCCGGCATATCGTGCAATCCGTCCAACAAAGCTTTCAGATACAAGATTGTGCCACCCACTAAGCACGGGACTCGCCCACTATCGATGCATCCTAAAATCGACTCTCGCGCATGCTGCACAAACTGGCCCGCATCAAATTTTTGCTCTGGCGGCACCAGATCGACCAGAGCATGCGGGTAACGCTCCAGCTCAGCCGGCAAAGGCTTAGCCGATCCTATGTCAAGCCCCTGATAAACCATAACAGAATCTGCGCTGATCAAACTTAGCGGCGCCTCGTCGGCCAATCCTATCGCTAGTGATGTTTTACCGACTCCGGTAGGTCCGGTTATAACAAGAAGAGAAAGTCGTTTATTGGACATTGCAATAGTCTAGCCTATCCTTGACTTACGGTAGAGTCCTCTCTATATTTTTGCGCCTCAGGTTGCCCTTGCCCAGGTGGCGAAATTGGTAGACGCGCTAGCTTCAGGTGCTAGTGGGGGAAACTCCGTGGAGGTTCAAGTCCTCTCCTGGGCACCATCTTTATATTTAAAAAATCAATTAAATCATTATCTTATTGAATATTTAGCCTTTGAAATGCGCCTAATTTAGGGACATTAGTAGGGACATTATTTATTTTTGTTCGTACACTGCCCGTATGGATGAGCTAATGAACATCAAACATCTTACCGGAAATAACGGGTACTGGCAGTACGAACGGCGCGTACCGAAAGCTGTCTTAGCGCATCCCTATTGGAATGAAAAAAAATCTTGGAAACGCCCCTTGGGCCTTAAAATTGATGCGCCCGTTACTGAAGTCATCAGTGCTTGGACGCTAATTCATCAAACTTTTGAAACATCGCTCACCAATATCAAAGAACGAAACCCACACACATTGGATCAAAGAGAGCGTCGCAGGGAGGGCTGAAGCTCACCTCAAGATATTTAACCTCAATACTCACGGCGGCGCTCTAGGCGGGATCGCCGACGAAAACGAACACAATCATCATTTTGAATTTATCGACAATACACGAGAGTTCTCTGGGGCATTTAATGACCTCGTAGATTGGACACAGCGCCATCAGGTGGAAGCCCGTGAGAATGGGAGTGGGCTTCTTCCTAGAGTTCACCAGATGCTTCCAGAGGTGCAATTACAGCGAGAAGCTTGGATTGCTTACACCGAATAGAAATCATCGAGAAAACCCGTCATTTTCGGCGATCTGTGGGATATTTATGCCTCCAGAAAAAACCTCGATGTAAGCAGCCAAAAGCACCAGAAGACACTCCGCCGATGGCAATCGTTTGTCTCTGTTGTCGGTGACGAAGTGCTTACCAATCAATCCATCAACGATGGACTCAGAGCATGGCTGGATGCTCAAAAAGGCAGACAGGTTCAGGATCAAACGTTGAAACGGGAATTAGGTGTGATCCGCGCCGTATTAAATTATGCACGGCAAGCCAAAGCGCTTGACCTTCAGTGGGTTATGCCGCGGCTTGATATCAAAACGGAAGAGAAGCAACGCCCAGTCATACCAAAAGACACCTATCGGGTATTATGGAATCTGATCCAAGACCAAGCAGACAAAAAGTATCAGCCTTGGAAGGAATTTGTCTTCACGATACTTTGCCAATCGTCGACCATTATGTCGGAGCTGATCCGGCTGGAGCGTCATGACATCCATTTGGAGGCAGGCACCCCCCACATCAGTCTGTATGACACTGAACTGAAAACCAAAGATCGCAAGCGGATCGTGCCTTTACCGTTGCGGGTCGAGCGACTTCAACAACTTCTAGACTGCATGGATGAAGGGCAGCCCACAGCACTGCCAAAAGCACTGGTAGTGATGACGGCTAACGGCTACCAATGGGCAACCTCTGAATCCAACATTAACCGTCAGCTCAACGACTATTTTAAAGCCTGTGATCCCGGCCGTGTAGGCTACACAACCTACTGCACTCGCCACAGCTTCAAATTTTATCTGCACGCGGCCGATGCCAAACCGATGGATATCCTCTACCTCGCAGGATGGGCCGGAGACAATGGGCAATCGCAAATGCTCAAACATTACGGGCGGCAGGGAATCGGCTCGACAGAGATGGTGAAACGGTTCGAAATGGCGGTAAGCAAAGCGATGGGCTTTCTCAATGAGAACAATGAAAAGGTTATTCAGCTCTACAAAGCCTAAAAGAATGTGCCTGTATAGGCGCTATATATTGTTCTAATTATAGGTAATTTTGAGTTATTTAATAATTTTTAAGCACTTTTTAGAACATATAGCGACTTTTTGATGATAATTGAATACATCTATTATTAATACTTTCTGAGACTTTGATGACTGCATAGCTGTAATGCTCTAGAGAGCTAGATACACAAAGGATAATAACTAGGAGGAGGAAGTGTTTTGGGTATTAGGAAAAATTAAGGATAGCCTGTGAAAGATGTCAGTTATCTGTGCATAGAAATTTACTCAGAACATCCTGAAGTAAAAGCAATGTTTGCCAAAGTCCAAGACCTAATAAGAGCTTGGCCCGGATAGCAAAATTACAAAAAACCTAGCTCAGCTAATAGGGCTTGGATCTGCAATTCTTGTACCCCCAAGAAGTCAGTAAAATCACTTCCGGGAATAAAAAGATTTGTCCACGCATTCTTTTCTCGAATTCGTTCCCAGACCTCAGTCTGATACATCTTTTCTAGCACTTTATGGAGCTTCTCTTGCCGCGTGACCGATAAGTTGGGTGGTCCAAATAAGCCACGCCAATTTACGAAATCCGCCGGATATCCTTCAGAACGAAGTGATGGAAGATCATTAATTTTATCCGGGGCTGTCGTCACCAGCACGCGGACATTACCTTGAGCAGCCAAGGCTAGTGCTTCCGACAATCCGGTAGACAAAATCTGCGTTTCCCCAAATAAAAGTGATTTCATGGCATTTCCACCGCCGTCGTATGGGACGTAAACGAGATCTTTCGGATCAGCGCCTGCTGACTTGAGTGCAAGAGCCATAACCAGGTGATCCATACCTCCAGCTAACGAGCCACCAGCGACTTTTAATTTAGTAGAGTCTGATTCGAATTCAGCAACCAGATCCGAAAAATTCTTAATTTTGCTCTCGTTGCGCACTACTAAAGCACCATAGTCCCCAATCAAGCAGGCAAGCGGTGTAAGGTCACGAAAACTCTCTGGGAAAACTCCCACAAGATTTCGTAAAATTATAGGTGTCGAATTCACCATGACTACTGGCGAGTCAGCCGCCTCCTCCATCAAGAATCGAATGGCTTTGCCACCACCTTTTCCGGACATATTCTCGACCGACATTCCTTTCGCTAACGATTGACTCAAGAGAAGGGCCTCCGCAACCCCACGCCCTGTCCCATCCCAACCGCCACCAGCGCCACCAGGAATTAAAAAATGTATCTCCTCAACAGTGTCCGCTATACCTATATTTTGAATAATAAGAGTGGTTATCATTAACAAAAAACGCAAAACATTCACAACACAATTAGCTCTGTTTTGGAATCGAAATTTATTAAATAAACGCATAAAAAACTGACCATGTAAAAAGAATGAGGGTAACTACGCTTATAATTGGTGTCCCGAGGCGGTCGATTTTTTGCCCGACCACCAAATCACCAGTTTGGACTTTGTAAATGGAGAATATACCAACGAAAAGACATAGGCTGATTACAATCTCAGAGATGATAAATAGAGCGTCCAGAAAAGTCAGATATTCAACCTGAGGCATCTGGTCTCCCAGCGAAAACTTGAGAGCAAAAACTGTTAGCAGAAGCGTCAACTGCCCACCAATTCGCCAGTTTCCGTTATCGCCTCCAGACTCAGTTTCCTGTATCACGCAATATCGGTTGATGAATAACGAAAGAAGTGTAATCAAAAATATTGGCCCCAAAGCCGCTTGTAAAATCACAAAAAAATCATGATCTAAAAGTAGGGTGTAATTCAATTTTGAAAGATACTCTACGCCGTCATATTTCAAGGTCGGGTAATCTTGTGTTGAAGAATAGTTGCGAATCAAATTCCAATTACCAGTGATGGCTTCTTGAGAATTAGCATTGCCCACCTGAAAGAGCTTGGGAATAAATCTGAAGGTTTCAACTGAGTCATTCGTTGGCATTATTATTAATTCGATTTTTTGAGAGCCAAAAGGGTAGGAAGGCATGGGATCACTTAACTTTAGCGCGGCCCCAAACCGTTCGAATAACTCAAAAGTCCCATCCGGATAAACGGTCAGCGTTTGCGCCATCCGCTCTCTTGGAAGCACAGAGTTGGCAACGAAAAATTCTGGAATCCACGGCAATCGGCCTTCAGAAGCGAGTTGCGCCAGTGAATATTTAATCGTGTTTCCTAGATTCAAGGCGACGCTTGTTTCGTCTGTGGGGCGCCACATAAGGGATAATTCAGCCTTCGCATAAAAAGTAGATTCTTGGATGCTGATATCACTAATTTCGGTCACTATTAAGGATGACCTCACGATCGACTCGCTGGCTTGTCCAAACGCATTTACTGCTAATAAAAATACTGTTATTAAAGTTACAAAACGCTCTAAAAAAAATCTAAACGTCAATTTGCATTCCTTTTGATAAAAGCGTGGGCCCAGAATAACAAATAGAGCCACAAATTAAATTCAGTTTATGTCTTTACTCGATTCATGACTTCGCTCGATGAAGGCTTTATTAAATTCGTTGATACTATATTCAGAATATCTATTCTTTATCCGCTCACTACTGTTGCACCCAAGCATCAAAACAATTCACAAAAATAAGGGCAACAATCGGCACACCGCTCTTCAAAACCAACTATTCAAATTTTACCCGAATCTTTCGTTAAAATGACCGTCTAGAAAGACTGATTTTATTTTTCTTAACAAAGATACAACGCCTGTTTGAAATCAGCTTTTGGTAAATGGAAGTGGATACTAAGAATACTTTAAAGGCTGTTTAGCCCCCCCCGGGGGCCCCTACTGGCCCACCAAGTAAATAAAGATCATGATCTGTGCAGAACAGAATTTAAGGAATCACCTTAGTGGTATGAGCAGTGATAAAAAATAAGATTAGATAGATGTAAAAAATTAACTAATTCTATCAAAATCAGTGACTTATTCGTAATTAATACTTGCTAGCTTGTATGTGAATAACTTACAGCCATCAAAGCACCATAGCCTATCGAAAGCTCAGTTTTGACAGGAAAGGATGTCTAGCAGAAGTTTCAATTACTAACTCCTATGCAGAGCTACTATCCGAATAAATGGTTAAACAGACTAAGTTACCGAGGTAACCATAGAGTATTGGGAGCAAAGCGACTGAGAACGCGGAAGCTATTTTTTCAACACTCCCTAACGTTCCAAATGCATCGCCGGTAATGGCAATTACACCGATCAAGGCACCTAACCAACCAAAAAATATTAATCCTCTACCAAAACTCTTAATTCGCTGGTTAGGTTCATTTTTAAGGAACACATAGCCTACGGCTCCCCCGAATACGAAACTTGCGCTCATGATGTCGCTATACAGGCTAACTCCTACGTGAGTGATTGCTCCAAAAATTATTGCAAAGCATATCGTTAGACCCATAAACCTCTTAATTTTAGTCATAATAAGTTCTCCAGGACATTTTCGATAGTTTCATCATCCATATAGAGGCGTGATATGAATTTGTATCATACCGTTCCACTCTAACGCCCAATCCGCATCCCCTTGTTCTGCGAGCGGCGTAAATTCTTTCAGGGCAGTTGAATAGTCTCCGTTGTTGTAAGCAGTGAGTCCCTTCTTAAAGTCAGCGCCAAAACTTGGAAGCGACAGAGATAAAAGAACGAGCAAAAGTAAGATCGTAATTAGGATCAAAAATTCTCTCCGCCATCCTCTGATCTATTGTTTTGTACGTGGAAAATGCCCGATAAAAATGTTTTCACCACTTTGAATCAAAGGTTGCGTCCACCCTTTGCTACAGCATAAATACACCCAAGACCAATACCGATCTGCCCATCTTTAACAGCTTGGTTATTACCTTGTCGGATCATGTCATCTAATTTAATGCTTAGTGGATCATGAGGATTTCGGTACGAAAATATGTAGAACCAAGAATGACCATTTGGCATTTGATTTAACTTATTTTTAAAATCTTGTTTTCCCTGTTCGTACACTGAGTTTTGCGCTTCTTTTGCCCACTTGTCCAAAGTTGAGTGGTCGAAATAGCCATTAACGAAAACCGCTCCTGCTTTGCTAAGTTTAGCATTCAATTTATCTGGTATCACCACACCTGCAGTCCGTGCAATTTCAATGGTGATCATTGCTTCTTTGACAGCGTCATGGTGATACCAGAGGGCTCTGTTACCTCTGGTTGTACGATCTTTCATTGATCCATCATCGAACACTTGTTTATCTAGATCCTTCAAAAGCTTAGTTACAAGCGCCTCTGGCGACTTATTTCGCCTCAATCTGTCTAGGATGGCTGGATAGAACCACCCGTGATCCAACCCAAAATAGACGTTATTAGCCCTTTTATTGCGTTCGAAGAACTCTCCAAGCCACGTTTGAATAGTTTTGTGCCTTGAGTCATTAGGTCTAAAGTTTGATAGAGCAAAGAAATATGCATTGGCTAGTTTCATAATCCACATCTGTACCGTGGAGAAGTCCTTTGAGTCGGATAAATCTTGACCATCAGATTGGGTCCATGCTGTACAGCCTTGAACAAGCCTCCCATTTCGGGTGCAAGATTTCGTCTTTAATAATCCATCTTGACTTGCCCATTGATTGAGGGCCCCTAAAGCAATCTCTTTTTTTCGTTCATCGTTAAAGACCCAAGCGTCAGTGACCACTTCCGACATGCGCAAAATAAAAAGGCCTGTCTCATCCGCAAATGGTATGTCTCGTCCATTATCCATTCTGCTGTTATATCCCTTAATCAATAGGGGTATTTCTTTTTCGCCGGATCCATATGAATCAACCAGACTTACAGAATTAGGGGAGGCCGAACAAAATTTCTTTTTATCTAGATCTGAGCCTTTAGCGAAATCCGCTAACACATCGGATGGGACTATGAAATTGATAGGCTCCTGCACTATTGGTGCAGATTTCTTATTAAAATTAGTTCCAAATGATGAGCTGGAAAACAGTATAACTAAAATAAGTAAGCGCATAGCGTCGGATCCCATAAGCGGCCAATCAACAGTTTTACTTCAGGATAATCACTCCATCTGTGTACATCTAAAGGTCTTGAGTTAAGCCTATAATTATTACGATATGTATCTTCTTTATCTGACACAGTGAATCACACACTCCTAGGTGCATTCCATTACCAGAATGAATTAATTACCCCACACTTTCTTGACATCCAATCAGCATCTTTGATGGAAAATGGTTATATATATGACTAGAGAGAAATTACATTCATAGATTTGGTTCACTAAATTATTAGTGTTTAATATTTAGGATTAGTTAGGTTTATTTTCTGCTACTTTTTATTCTTTTTAGAGGTGTGACTGACCTTATTGCTGTCTTTAGTGGTGTGGGATGGTATTGAGTTTGGTTACTTCCAGATCAGACTATGATCAAGACATCACTCTGGAGATCGTCCAACTGTAATCCAGCACCCTCAAGGGTAATGGTAAGAACGTCAGTTCCATCTGAGATGGAAAGTACATCACCTGTCAGGCTAACACTGCCACGGTCAAACTGCGCACCACCAGTGTTGACGAACTTTAGGGTATCACCATCATTGAAGCTGAAATCTTTAACCGTGTCGTTCGTTGATGTCTTCGTGAACTGAAACTCATCAGCACCTGCACCACCTGTTAAAGCATTTGTTCCTGCACCACCAAAGAGTTCGTCATCACCTTCGCCGCCTTTTAACGTTTCATTCGCATCAGAGCCCCAGAGCGTGTCATTCCCAGACCCACCATCAACGGTGATGTTTTGACCTGCGAGTGAATAGTCCGGGGATGTGAGATCAATTATATCATCGCCTGCGCCAGAGATTATGTTCTCTATATTCGCAATACGTGCGGCTCCAAGGTGGCTGTCATAGTCTTCAACAAGAGTAACAGACGAGTGAAACCCACCAAAGTTATCATGCAGGAAGAAGGCATCTGAGCTATCTGTAAGCTCGACTGTGTCTACATCAGCCCCACCATCCATGACGTCCCCAAAGCGTGTTTTGTCATCCAGAACTATCCACTCTTCTGTACCTGTTTGTAGCAATGAGGTGGTGTTGTAGGCGTATAAATCTGAGCCGAAGGTACCGTTGCTTTCGAGGATTATCGTATCGTTTCCTACGCCACCATCTAGCGTATCGTTGCCAGAGCCACTATTAAGGGCGTCATCACCAGCCTCACCATGCAGAGTATTATTTGCAGAGTTGCCTATAATTATATCATTGCCAGAGCCGCCAATGGCTTTCTCAATAATAGCCCCAAAAGCAATGCCCAGATTTTCGGTCATAGACCAATCGTTACACACGATTGTTGAGTAGGCTCCGGGGACCAAACTTATCGTACAGGCTTTAGTGAAATCGCTTAGGTCCAATGTGTCGTATCCAGCTGAATCCCAAATTGCTTCTACAAAAGGCCTGGCTGGATCATATTTGTATACTGTATCGCCAGCATTGTGACTTGGAGCCCCATAAAGATATTGGATCGCTGCAATGTCGTAAACCATGGGTGCTGAGAATAGATAATAAAAACCAGAATCATCAATATAATAAAAGTTTTCTGGGGTGTTATAGGCCATGATTGTATTGTTTTTGATGTCCAGAGACGCAGTCAAAGTGTCCACACCGTCGAATGGATGATCTAGTCCAAGAGCATGTCCAATTTCATGAACCACACCTAAAAAGTGATAAGAGAATTCATTATATTTTTGAAAGTACAATTCCCCGCTGCTCAGTATCACTTCATTTTGATTTTGGTCAATCCAAATGTCACCGCCTATAGGCTCTGCAGATGTTGCGTGGCCCCAACCCCATGGTTGTTCTGCTAATAATTGATGATCCGTAAAACCAAATCGGAGTGTCCCCACCTCCGCAGCCGTTTCTGCAACTTCTACAAAGGTTAGATCAGCAACATCGCTCCATTGGCTTAATGCCAGCCTGACAGCTTCTTGGTGACCACGGTCCACAGACATACCATAAATAGAATCTACTTCAGGATCAGGCGAGTAATAGCCATCAGCAAAAAGGGAAGGCCCTGAGGGATCAATAAAACTGTAGGTTATGGTCGTAGAAGTGCCACTATCGTAGGTCTTATTGGAGGCCCACGCTTCTGGGTTATCAAATAGCAATGCATCTACAGTGTTAATACCTGTTTTTGGTTTATTAACTGTTGCCGTACCCACGTAATACGGAATTTCTCCAGCAATCAGGCCACCAATAACTTTACCATTTACCCATGCGCCGGTGTAGCTATCACCATTGGCCCAAGTATAAGTAACTTCACTAGAAACGACATTATTTACCCACTCGCCTGAGTAGCTATCACCATTGGCCAAAGTATAAGTACCTGCACCATGAAACTGGCCATCTAAAAGATCGCCACTATAGCTAGAACCGTCTTCATAAGTGATTATTGCCATTGAGCTACCTTCAAACGTTTGTACCTCAAAAAAACTATAAACTAACTAAGTGGTTTATTCAGGGATATTAAATGCACCTGATGTGATCACATGCAGATGGAGTGTTTGTAGTGAGGCATATGTGAGTGGGCACTGATAACGTTTAGCATCAGCATTCTTAATGGGTGCACAAATAGAAGAACATTTATCAGTATTGACTGTGAACTCACGCCTAGTGAACACTATCAATTGCAGGTAATCATTGAAGCATTGGTGATGTGTACAGGAACTAAATCCTCTCCTGGGCACCATTTCTTGATAGCTATGCTCATGTAAAGCTAATTTCCCCACCCATAAAAAAGCCCGCTTTGCGGGCTTTTTTATGGGTGGGGAAATTAGTTAAGGCTTTACTATAGTAAGACCCAAATTTGCCCAATTCTGCATACCACCACGGTACCATTTTATTTTGTGGGCGGGATAGCCGAAGTCAAGGAGCGCCTTAATGTTCGCCGGTGATTGGCCGCACCACATCCCGTTACAGTACATCACCAAAGTTTTAACGGCGCCAAATTTCCATAAGCCGTCAAATTGCGTTGCACCAAACTCATTCTCCATAATCTCTCCGATCGAAATAGGATCTGCTCCTTTAGCAGTATTCAAAAGCGTCCATGGCAAATTCACAGCACCCGGGATTTGGCCGCGTTCGACCCAATTAGGTGTTCTACTGTCGATTACCATAATCGAATCATCCCCACCGGACATTTGAGCCAGGTAATCCAGCATCTCTATTTCTCCAATCGTGTCGACTCCAGGCGCCAAGGAAATGGGCTGAATACAGAAAGGGGGACATGCGCGAGATGTCTTAGCGAATGAAGGATCAACCATTGCATCGTTGTTTTGATTACGCTTAATCACAACTGTCTTACCCTTGTGCTTAACCGCCACCTCAGTCAAACCACCAAATCCAATGCCTACTGGCTTGCTTTCTGCTTGTACAGAGACAGCAGTAATCACGATAGTTGTGCCCAAAATGGCACTAACAAAAGATTTCACTAAATTCATATACTTTTCCTTTTATTTTTATTTTTATTTTTTTTTTATCACTTCACTTTGCCTAAATGACTTCGTCATCAGAGCAAGAATCTTCCAAGTCCTCATCAGAGTCGCAGGGCTTCCCATCAGCGCATACCTCGGGTTCAGAAGCATGCACGGATTGAGTGAAGGATCCGGAGATTCCTACACAAAAAACTGCTAATAAAATCAATACAGCTATCTTATTCACGATTCTCACTCTAACAATACTATTTGTTCTAACGTTATAACTATTTTCGACCATAGTCCGAAAGAGCACATTAATTCCATAAAATCCTGAAAAATTTAGACAAAAGTATTAAAAAAAACTCATAAGTGATCAACCTTGGAATAAATTAAAATTAGCATGGAAAGTGTTCAACCATCATGTCCAAAACTGCATCTGGTGCCTGTTTCGCAAAGTCGACATTATTCGGCCAGAACTCTAAATAAGCCGAAATTAGAGACTCATCTGCATCCGCCCTCATTGGCACCCTAAAACACTCAGATCCTTTAATATTTTTACCCAAATCTGCAATACCCAACAAATATCCGCGAGCAACATCATTGCTCTGGGACAAAGCATCAAAGAGATCTTGCCCACTCATAAACGAATATGAAAAGTCGGCTGCAAACACATTCTGCGACAAGATTAGCCCTACAACTAATTCCATCACACGGGATCCGCCCCCTGTCCGATTTTTTGATTTTCCCTTAAACATGGCAGCATATGAACGACGTCAGCTTGCGTAGAAATTCCACTTTTACTACTCCTCAGTACGTTTTAATCCCTATTAGTTTTTACATAAGTAAGCCATTGGATAAATTAATAACACAGCAATTTTTTCTCGCATGCAAAGTAAGGAGATAACTCATGAAGCAGATTACTTTTCCGGCTTTTCTCACCCTTATTGTTCTTGGGTCAGGGTTACGGAAATGGCTATAGCTTGATAGCTCTCCATCAGACAGCTACACAAATTTAAGCCAGTAGTAAAGTCTCCCTATGTACTCTCTGATGCCATCAGACGTGTCCCTGAAAGCTTCTGCACTAGGAATAAAGTCTAACCAATCCAGTATGGTATTGGCGGCTTTAAAGTCAGTTGAATATGGATAGGTTTTGATACCAACTTCATCAAACAATCGCTTTGCTCTGGGCAGGTGGAAGCTTGATGTAACCAGAATGATTTCATTGAAGCCATGTTGTTCCATCACTGATTTGACTGCTAATGATTCCTCAGCTGTATTTGAAACAGCGGACGTTAGTAGTATCTGCTCTGACGCAACACCCATCTCTATCGCCTTTTGTTTGAGCAACTCGCCTTCGGAAGGAAGGTCACTCCACGGCATTTGACCACGTGTAAAAATCAATTTATCAGCCTTACCGGATTGAACTAACTGCACCCCTACAAAGAATCTATCTGGATCACCCCACTCAGTTACGTACCCATACTCAGATTCAAAGCCTCCCAACATACCGCTTAGCACCAATACTGCATCCGCTTTAGGCACTGTGGACATCGGTTGATATGGATATTCGGACTCAAGGTTCATCCAGATGGAGCGAGCAGTTAACGGGAAGGAACAAAGAAACAATATCGCCATTGCCGCATAAACCGGCCACTGCCGCTTGAACAACAAAGCGAGAAACATCAGGCCCGTTAGTAAACCAAGTGGCGATACAAGCAGAGGCAATAGCTTGTGAAGATAAATCACATGAAATTCCGACTATAAATAAAGTGTTGAATTAAATCACAAAATAATACACACCACGTTTGAGGTAGGTGTATGGAACAGCTGATGAAAATATTCTACCCATTGTTGTACCTACAATTGGGCACCATTCCTTGATAGCTATGCTCATGTATTGAAAATTTTCCTAACCGTCAGAGGTCCGCACCCCTTCGTATCCTAAAAAATAAACCAAACCGATAATACTGCTTATCATACAACCATTCGCGACATTCAATTGCCATTTGAACCGATATCCTAGAAGAAGATTAAAAATAAACCGAAAGGCTGCAGGTCTCTACAGGTCAACGTTTTCTAGACTTTTTTAACTAAAACCGAGGTGCGTCCGCACCAGCGCAGCACAAAACATTCATTATCTTTAATAATCAATAAGAAACGCTCATGTACGCTATCAAAGCTAGCAAAATGTTAAGCATCAGGACCGCCACGGCCAAGAATCGTTGCCCAATGCAGTTGTCTTCTGTACATTCTGTCCAGGGACTGTTTATACCAAAGGGATACAGATGTATTTAAAGTACCTCAAAGCGAAATTTTTAGCGTTCGTATTTGTGTGCGTTGCGCCAGTTGTTATTGCTGATGCCAATTATGCGCAACGAGCGAAAGAGCAAACAGAGCGGGCAGCAGCAGCAGCAGCGATAGCTGCAGACCAAGTCGAGACCGCTCGCGTAGCCGATCCAAAGAAAACAGAAGCTGACGATTCGGCGGAAACGTCGCGCAATGTCGGACCAAAAGAAACAACCGTGGCGCTGCCTGAAACAATCGCCACTCCGCCAGAAGCGACTGAGGATGCCGTGGTTACGGAGGCAGAACTAGCAGATACAGT
>JAOLBK010000019.1 GCA_028339155.1 Litorivicinus sp. | reverse complement strand
GGCCCATCGGTGGAGCATCCTTTAATAATGAATTTGGGCGACCCAATTTGAACGGATATTTTCGTGCTTATGAAGGAACTGAGCAGACTAGTACAGGAGTAAGACGTCGAGGATATGTTAAGCCGATCATGATTGCAGGCGGCATCGGCTCGATTACTGAAGGCCAGGTGAAAAAGCTGGCATTCAGTGAGGGCACTCCATTGATTGTACTTGGTGGACCCGCTTTCTTGATTGGTCTTGGCGGCGGAGCTGCCAGTTCTGTTGGAGAAGGAACTTCTGGGTCAGAGTTCGACTATGCATCAGTCCAACGAGCCAATCCAGAAATGGAGCGCCGATGCCAGGAAGTAATTGACCGATGTTGGTCGCGCGGTGATGAAAACCCGATTTTGTTCATACATGACGTTGGTGCTGGCGGGCTATCAAATGCGTTACCTGAGCTTGTTAAAGATGGTGGCGTTGGGGCTGACTTCTTGATGGATAAGATCCCATCAGCCGATCTTTCGTTGTCGCCTTTAGAGTTGTGGTGTAACGAGGCTCAAGAACGTTATGTTTTAGCCATTGATCGGTCGCAACTGCATGAATTTGAGAGCATTTGTGAGCGAGAACGTTGTCCATTTGCGGTGGTTGGAACGGCTCTTGATTATCCCGATCTATTAGTAAGTAAATCGGATGCGCCGATTTCGCCGGTAGATCTGCCTATTGATGTGTTATTCGGTAAACCACCGAAAATGCATCGCGATGTTCACGCCATATCAGTTAAGACGACGCCCATGAATTTCTCTGAGATTACTTTTTCGGAGCTCGTTCATCGGGTCTTGAGTCACCCGACCGTGGCATCTAAAAGTTTTCTCATCACCATAGGCGATCGCACAGTCTCTGGTCTCGTTCATCGTGATCAGATGGTCGGTCCATGGCAAGTACCGGTAGCTGATTGCGCGGTAACGCATACGGCTATTGGTTCGGAGACTGGTGAGGCAATGGCAATGGGTGAGCGGGCACCTTTAGCACTGATTGATGCGGCTGCTTCAGCGCGTATGGCGATTGCTGAGACTTTGATGAACTTGAGTGGGGCAGCGATAGGGGACATCAGTCGCATTAAATTGTCGGCAAATTGGATGTGCGCGGCCGGAACTGATGGTGAGGATGAGCGTTTATACAGTGCGGTTTCTGCTATTGGTGGAACGTTTTGTCCTGAACTTGGGGTCTGTATACCGGTAGGCAAAGATTCTATGTCAATGAAAACACGATGGTCTGATGGCCAAGGAACTCATGAAGTCATAAGCCCAATGTCTTTGATCTGTTCTGGTTTTGCTCCTGTTTCTGATGTTGAGAAAACTCGAACACCGATGCTTTGCGGCGGGGATACAGTATTGATTGTGATCGATCTCGGTGAGCAACGGATGGCGGGGTCAATAGTAGGTGAGGTGACTTGTCAACAAGGTGATGTAGTCCCTGATATTCGGCCCAAATTATTAAGTGCATGCTTTACTTTTTTGCAGTCACTGATCGCAAAAGATTGCTTGCTTGCATATCACGACCGGTCTGATGGTGGCTTGATCGCGACGGTGGCCGAGATGCTGTTCGCATCCCGCAGAGGTTTGGTGGCAAACACTCCTGCCGATATCGACCCGGTGGACTTTTGGTTCAACGAAGAAATTGGATGTGTAATTCAGGTCTCGACTGAGAAAAAGGTGAGCGTGCTTAACGGGTGCCTAGAGCATGGTTTGGCCGCCCATGTTCTTGGCTTTCCTGATGATTCTGATGGTCTGCATATTCATCAAAATCAGGTCCTTGTTTTTAAGGATACGAGGGAAAAATTACAGGCATCGTGGTCTAAAGTATCCAATGCGATGGCAAGAATGAGGGATAACCCTGAATGCGTAGATCAAGAATCAGAAGCCTTTCGATTGAACACAGCGGGACTTGCTGGGGTGAAGGTGCCTGCGATGCCTCAAGTTCCTGTATCTAAGCGTTTTCTTACGAAGCGCCCAAGGGTCGCGATTTTGCGCGAGCAGGGGGTTAACGGCCAGATTGAAATGGCGTATGCCTTTGATCATTGTGGATTTGAAGCCGTCGATGTTCATATGTCTGATTTGATCAGTGGTAGGCAACATCTGGCAACATTTGATGCATTAGCAGCTTGCGGGGGTTTCAGTTATGGAGATGTCCTAGGAGCGGGATCTGGTTGGGCGCGATCGATTTTATTCAATTCACATTTATCGGCGATGTTCAGAGAATTCTTCGATCGTGAAAATACAGTCTCGTTGGGTATTTGCAATGGTTGTCAGATGATGGCGCAGTTGGCGCCTCTGATACCTGGTGCAGAACATTTTCGCCCTCTCGAACAGAACCTTTCGCAGCAATTTGAGGCGCGTCTGACTCTTGTCTCTGTGCCTGAGAGTCGTTCTGTTCTTCTTAATCATTTGCATGGCACTAGGTTTCCGATCGCGGTTGCACACGGTGAGGGCCGTTTCCCGCATATCGAGGAAGAGGTGAGCTACTTGAGGGATTCGAAGTTATTGAGCCTCGTGTACTCAAATGCAGAAGGTGTTTCGGAAACAAGGTATCCAGGAAACCCGAACGGATCAGTTGGTGGCTTGGCAGGCCTGACGTCAGAAGATGGACGAGTAACGATCATGATGCCGCATCCAGAAAGGGTGGTTCTGCGTTCCCAACTTTCCTATTCACCTGAAGCCAAATCAGTGGTTACTCCTTGGATGGGGTTATTTGATAATGCTTGGCGTTTTGTAATGGAGCGCTGATCAGTGGTGTCTTGCTGGAAAGGCGTCGATCCCAGTCAGCAGGTTATTACCAGGGCTGTTGCTAATGAAAAATGGCCCTGGATTGAGGTCCTATGGGATGTAAATATCCCTGAAAAAGGGATTTATTTTTTTTGGGATAGTGATGGCTTGCATCTCAAATCGAGAGACTATGACTCTCGATCAAGCGTTCATGTTGATTTTTTAGTCGGACAACAGGCTCGTCGGTTAAAAGCGGTCTCAGGCGAAGCCTTGACCCGAGCAGTTGGTTGCCAAAAAGGATTTCGTCCGGTGGTTTTCGATACCACGGCTGGGTTGGGTGGTGATGCCTCGGTTCTAGCGAATGTGGGATGTGAGGTTTTTGCCATAGAGCGAAATCCGTTAATCGCGGCACTGTTAGCCGATGCAGTTAGACGTGCGCGAGAGGCTGAGCTACATTGGGTATCAAAGTTTCAACTGATTCATCAGGATGCACGTGAGTTATTGGCATCAGTTAATCATGGCGTGGTTTATCTCGACCCGATGTTTGTAAAGCAGCGGAAGTCTGCACCAAACCTTGCGATGCAGATTTTTCATGACCTGCCGGGCACTTCTGACGATAGTGAGTTTTTACTCGAAGCAGCTTTGGATTCAGGTGCTGCCCGAGTTGTGGTCAAGCGTCCTATCAAAGCGCCACCACTTTCAGGATGCGCTCCGCAGTCCGAAGTGTGTGCAAAAACGGTGCGATTTGACTTATATCCGAAGCGGAAATTGACAGAGAATGATCTAATTTCCCCGGGTATCCAAGGATTTGGCAAATGATGCGATGGACTGATCTTTTATCGACTGCCCGTTTGGATTATCAGGGTGCTTGGGTTGATCATATCTCGAGAGAAGACCGAGATCAGTGGCAGCGAGATCACGACCGAATCATTTTTTCAGGTGCTTTCAGGCGTCTTGCATTAAAAACGCAAGTGCATCCCTTGTCTGACAATGATCACGTACATACGCGACTGTCGCATTCTCTAGAGGTCGCGTCAGTCGGTAGGTCATTGGCAACAAGACTTGGGCACTGGATGAAGGGTGAGGGGTTGATCGATGAGACTCACTCGCCATCGGCAATTGGCGCGCTAGTACAAGCAGCGTGCTTGGCCCACGACATCGGCAATCCACCATTTGGTCATTCCGGTGAAACCGCAATTCGGGGTTATTTTAAATCTCATCCTTATTGGCTTTCTGGTTTGTCATCGGAACAACGGGCAGATTTTTTGGGATTTGAGGGAAATGCCCAAGGATTCCGGGTTCTGAGCTCTCTGGAAAGACATTGGTTTGATGGGGGAATGCGATTAACGGCGGCGACCTTGGGGGCATTTGTGAAGTATCCACATACAGCCGACTCAGCCATGGGTCAAAGCAAACAGAAGCACGGTATTAATCAGGCGGAGCTCCCGTTTATGGGAGATTTGTCTGATCGTCTTGGATTACTGAAAAACGCCTCGGACACCTGGGCACGGCACCCGCTTGTTTACGTTGTCGAAGCAGCAGATGATATCTGTTATGCACTTATTGATTTGGAAGATGCGGTGGAATTAGGCCATCTTGGCTACGAGGAAGTGTCATCCTTAATGAAGGAGCTTGTTGACCGTGGTGCGCGGCGAAAACTTTTTGAGCAACTCTTGGATGATCCAGAAGCTAAACTTGAGTTACTGCGCTCTGCTGCCATTGATGCGTTAGTGCACGAGGCAGAGGCCCGATTCATATCGAATTATGAAAGAATTATGATTGGCACCTTCGATGAAGATTTATTGGACTGGCGGCATGCGTCGGCGGGAGAGGTTATTTCTCACGCTAAGATATTGGCTCGCGAACGTGTTTATGTAGATCAAAATAAGCAGTCATATAGTGATCAGAGTGATCGGCTACTGCATGGCGTGCTAACGCATCTGCTGGAGGGCGTAGAATTCCTGCATGAGGCCCATGGTGACGGCACTCATATTAGCCCCAAGGCTCGAGATGCTGTCGCTCGGTTGGGTAAGTTTAGGCCGAGACCGAATGAGTCGAAGTATCAGCGATTGATGTGTGTGACCGACTATGTTTCCGCGATGACAGATCGATTTCTGATTCGTTTAGTGGATGATTTGACTCAACTAGGTTATTTCAAAAACACAGTGGTTTGAAGAAAACGGGTAACGTGCAGGGCGATGATGGATTGTGCCGCCAGGGTCGGATGCAATCCGTCCGCTTGAAACAAGTTACGATCTAATGCGATAGGCTCGAGCAGAAAGCTGAGATAAGGAACCGCGGATTCTTGGGCAACAGCATTTTGTGTCATGCGAAAGGCGCGGTTGTATGGCCCCCCGTAGTTTCTAGGTAGTTCTATACCAGCATAGACTGGGATACTATTTCTGGATCGCACATATTTGATAATTGCCAGTAAGTTGTCTTTAAGGCCATCGAGGGGAAGTCCACGGAGGCCATCGTTGGCACCGAGTGCAATTAAGACGTATTCGGGGGAGTGGCGGTTCATGAGTCCGGGTAGTCGAGATAATCCACCCGCTGTCGTCTCGCCTGAGATTGAAGCATTTAAAACAGTGATGTCTATCCCAATAGACTGCTCAAGTTCTTTAGATAACTGGTCTACCCAGCTTTGTCCTGAATCGAGTCCATATCCAGCGCTTAGACTATCGCCTAGAATTAAAATACTAGGAGCTCCTAATGCGGGCAATGACACACACATCCAAAGGAATATGATACGTAATGCCATCAGATTCAGTCCTCCAAGTTCTCAATGTTGCTCATGGGTTTCAAGATCAGTCTGGAAACCGTCTTTCTGTACTAGAGTCGTTAAATCTCGAGATAAATTCTGGAGATAGTGTAGCTATTATGGGGCCGTCTGGGGCTGGTAAAAGCACTCTTTTATCTCTTTTGGCAGGTCTTGATGTCCCAGAATCCGGTGAAATTCGATTTCAGGGGAATGCTTTTAGTCAATTAAGCGAAGATGCCCGAGCCGGCTTGCGGCAAGGCCAAATCGGTTTTGTTTTTCAGAG
>JAOLBK010000018.1 GCA_028339155.1 Litorivicinus sp. | reverse complement strand
TTCCTTATACCGGCGTTCAAGGTTTCGAATTACGCCCTCAAAAGGATGGTGTTTATGTACTTCACGTCCGCGGTCTGACGTGTAACTAAAATTAATGTGTTCTTCGTCAGAACCGTAGAATACTTTTTGTTGGTTTTCTGGTGATAATTCGCACCATTCACTGTCCAGATCGAAGTTGAAGTGGGCCGCCACACATTTTAATAAATGATAGTAGTAAAGGCTTCGTCGATCCCATCCCTTGATCGCTCCAGAGGACAGTGAGAGTTCTGGATCGACAATTAGCTGATTTGGATCGAAGTACCGATGCACTCCCAGACCGTCGCATGTGTTGCAGGCCCCAAAGGGGCTGTTGAAAGAAAAAAGTCGCGGCTCCAAAGCTGAGATAGAATAACCGCATTGGGAACATGCAAATTTTGATGAGAACGTTAATGGTTCGAATGCATTATCCATCGATTGGACGATGATCTGCCCCTCAGATAAGTTAAGCGCAGTCTCAACCGATTCAGCTAGCCGGAGCTTTTGACCTTGATTGACCTTTAATCGGTCCACCACAGCATCTATAGAATGTTTTTTCTTTTTGTCTAAATCGAGCGTCTCATCCAGATCAATGATTAGTCCGTCTACCTGCGCTCGGATAAAGCCTTGAGCTTTCAAATTCTGAAGAATGTGAAGGTGTTCACCTTTTCGCTCACTTACCATGGGCGCGAGTATTAGTATCTTGGAGTCATCTGGCAAACGTAAAATCTGGTCTACCATTTGGCTGACTGTTTGTGCTTCCAGGCTTTGATTGTGATCTGGGCAGCGAGGCTCGCCAGCCCGGGCGTACAGCAGCCTCAGGTAGTCATATATTTCTGTAATTGTTCCAACAGTTGAGCGAGGGTTGTGATTAGTCGATTTTTGTTCGATTGAAATCGCAGGCGATAGCCCTTCGATGTGGTCGACGTCCGGTTTTTCCATGATAGATAGGAATTGCCGCGCATAAGCTGATAGTGATTCCACATAGCGTCGCTGGCCTTCGGCATAAAGGGTGTCAAATGCAAGTGACGATTTACCAGAACCAGAAAGTCCGGTAATCACAATCAGTCGATCACGCGGAAGATCCAGATGCACATTTTTGAGATTGTGGGTTCGTGCTCCACGGATTTTTATTGAGTCCACTGAGTGTCCGTTGGTTAATTGGCAAAAATACCAGTTTACTCTTGGTTTGGGCTTCGGTGTATTGATTCAAGGGAGATTAGATAAGATCTTTTGTTCAGAGTTCGAGATTCTTTCTGACTCTAACCGGTCCGTGATACATTAACAGCTCATTAGCTTTGCATAGGAAATAGTCATGGCTCGTTCGGTCAATAAAGTTACTTTGATTGGAAATATAGGTAATGATCCTGACATAAAGGCTCTGCCTTCAGGCAGTCAGGTTGCTAATTTGAGCATTGCAACCACAGATTCATGGCGGGACAAGAATTCAGGAGAAATGCAAGAGCGTACTGAATGGCATCGGGTAGTCTTCTTTGATAAATTGGCAGAGATTTGTGGTCAATATCTCAAGAAGGGATCGCGGATTTACATCGAAGGAAACCTCAGAACCCGACAGTGGGAGCAGGACGGTCAAAAACGCTATACAACAGAAATTGTTGGTCGTGAGATGATGATGCTAGATGGTCGTGGTGACAGCGAGTCATCGTCGATGAGCGGCTCAACTCCGAGACCTCAGCAATTGACTCCTCAGCCTCAGTCTGCGCCAAAACCCGTAAGCCAGCCGATGCCACCAGCAAATATTGATGACGAAATACCCTTTTAAGACCCTGAGCTTCGAAAACGAATCAGACGTTCGATTTCCACGAGCCCGAGTACTGGTAGTGGGTTGTAATACGAGGCTAGCGGATGCGTTCATAGCGACATTTTCGAGCGGTGGCCAGCAACGAGTTATTGTGCAGGATGGCGCCAGTCTAATAGACGACAGCTCAATGTTCGAAACCATTCGGATGCGTCGTCCGGATTTTGTCGTAAATTGTTTAGTTGAGGCAGGGGTTGATCGTGCCGAAACTGATCCGACGAAATGTCGTGAAATTAACCATGATTTGCCTGTCAGGCTAGCGATCGCGTGCCGGGAGTTTGGAGCAGCACTGATTCAACTATCAACCGATTATATTTTTGATGGTCAAAAGGATATTGCCTATTTTGAGGACGACGCACCGAACCCCCTAAATTTATACGGTCGATCTAGACTCGAAGCTGAATTTGATGTTCGGAATTTATTGGACCGCCACATAATTCTTCGAGTCTCGCACCTGTTTGCACCAGGCCCCCGTAGCTTTATCGCTAACTTATTGTCAATGGGGCGGATGGCGAATGAGCTGTCTATGATAGAAGATGAGCGTGGCTGTCCTACTTCAATTTATGATGTCGCTCGAGTTATTGCAGCTTTGATAGATCAATTGCATGCTGGGGCAGGGGCCTATGGGGTGTATCATTTGGGCTGCCAGGGAGACGCCTCATGGTTCGAGCTCGGAGAATGTGTGATTGCCCAGGCTCGGCAATATGAAGATCTTCGAGTTAAAGAGTTCAAGGGGATTTCGGGCGATTCCATGCAGGGCCGCGCAAAGCGACCCAGGCAACTTATTTTGTCAATGAGTAAGCTGCTTCATAACTTTGGTATTCAGCCCCGATCGTGGCGCCAGGGGTTGGCTGAAACAGTCGAGCGACATTACAAGCTCGAAAGAGGAGCTTATGAGAGGAGCCTATGAGAGGAGCTGATTCAAGTCCGGTGATTCGGCAGCGAATGAACCGACTAAAAAAGAGAAAGATGATTCTCAGGCGACAGCGAACCTTGAGAGAACAAATATCACTTAGTAAAGAGCGGGATATTGACTTAGTTACAGATAAGGCTCCTCTTCCAAAGAATTTTGATTAATTATGCCGCTCTCTTATTAGATTTATGATTTTGATTAACCTAATTTTTGGAAAGTCATGCAGGCGTTTGTTCCGCCAAACCCAAATGAATTCGATAAAATAGTTCTAATCGGCCCATTAATCCGTTCGCGCGCAATCGGCATGCCGTTGGCACCCGGATCGAGTGTTTCAATGTTGGCTGAGGCCGCGATGAAGTCATTCTGCATCATCAGAATGGAGTAAATCGCTTCATGCACGCCAGCTGCACCAAGGGAATGACCAGAGAGTGATTTAGTGGACCCAACAAAGGGAACTGCTGCGCCGAAAACTTTTTTGATTGCATTAAGTTCTACAATATCCCCAGCTGGTGTCGATGTGCCATGCGCATTGATGTAGTCAATCGGTCCCTCAATGCCCTCTATTGCTAATTTCATGCATCGGATTGCACCTTCTCCTGAAGGAGCTACCATATCGGCACCATCGCTTGTTGCACCATAACCGACGATTTCACAATAAATTTTCGCACCCCGTGCTTTGGCATGCTCAAAATCTTCAAGAACTAAAGCGCCACCCCCGCCAGAAATCACAAACCCATCACGATTTGCATCATAGGTGCGTGAAGCCGTATTCGGTGTGTCATTGTATTTGGCAGATAATGCTCCCATTGCATCAAACAGGCACGACATCGTCCAATGCTCTTCCTCGCTACCACCAGCAAATACCACATCTTGTTTGCCTAGCTGAATCTGTTCAACTGCGTTTCCGATGCAATGTAGACTTGTCGAGCAAGCTGAGGACATAGAATAATTAACGCCTTTGACTTGGAAGGCAGTAGCGAGATTAGCAGAGACAGTTGACCCCATGGTCTGAGTCACACGGTAGGGGCCAACCCGCTTAACACCGCGTTCACGCAGTATATCTGCGGCTTCGACCTGATTGGCTGAAGATGCGCCACCCGAGCCCATGATTAAACCTGTACGCGGATTGCTGATCTCTTTTTTTTCAAGGCCGGCATCAATAATTGCCTGTTTTAGGGATAAATAGCCATAGGCTGCAGCATTACCCATGAATCGCAATAACTTACGGTCAATGTGTTCTGTTAGATCGACTTCAATTGAGCCGGAAATTTGGCTCCTCATGCCAAGTTCGGCATAGGTTGGATTGGCCTTGATTCCGGAGTTGCCGTATCTAAGATTTGTGGCAACTGATTTCGTATCTAGACCAAGACATGATGTAATTCCGAGGCCTGTGATCACTACCCTGCGCATAAAGACTCCTTTATTTTCATGCGGTTTATTAAAAACCTTCAGTGGACGTAAATAGACCAACTTTTAAGTCCTTCGCATGATAAATGGCTCGGCCATCAACTCGAACTACGCCATCCGCTAACCCCATAACAAGAGTCCGTGCAATGAGCCGTTTGAGATCTATTTCATAAGTTACTTTGGATGCGCCTGGAAGAATCTGTCCGGTGAATTTAACTTCGCCGACTCCAAGAGCTCTTCCTTTTCCAGGGTGTCCACTCCAGCCCAAAAAAAACCCGACCAATTGCCACATGGCATCAAGTCCTAGGCATCCGGGCATAACTGGATCGCCTGGGAAATGGCATGCAAAAAACCAAAGGTCCGGGTTGATATCTAATTCTGCAATTATGTGGCCTTTTCCGAACTGCCCTCCATCGGATGTTATGATGGTGATTCGATCCATCATTAGCATATTGGGCGCAGGTAGCTTTGCATTGCCCTCGCCAAATAACTTGCCCTGAGCGCAAGCAAGGAGTTCGTCCTTGTCGTATTGGTTTTTCATTGACCCTCTCTAGCCTCAGTGAAGCAAATTAAAGTGTACCAGAAACCTAAACCCAGACAGAAAAGGTGTCTATAAGTAATATATGCATTCTACGTCTGTGTGTACGTAGTAGAGAGGACTTCTGGTAGGCTTTCTGGCCTAACGATGATAGCAAAGGAAAGCCTCCATGACAGTGATTCGCCAGGATGACCTAATCGAAAGCGTAGCGGATGCGTTGCAGTTTATTTCTTATTTTCACCCTGTAGACTTTATTAGAGCAGTGAACGAAGCCTACGAGCGCGAAGAATCTCTTGCCGCTAAGGATGCATTGGCGCAAATTTTAATTAATTCTCGGATGTCGGCTATTGGACGCCGACCTATTTGTCAGGACACGGGAATCGTCACCGTGTTTGTAAGAGTCGGGATGGGCGTGTCATGGAGTGGAGCAACGATGTCGATCTCCGACATGGTTAACGAAGGCGTGCGTCGAGCCTACTTACATCCGGACAATCTTCTTAGGGCATCGATATTGGAAGATCCAGCAGGAGTCCGAAAAAACACGGGCGATAATACGCCTGCGGTTATCCATTATGAATGTGTTCCCGGAAATACCGTTGATGTCCGATTGGCAGCTAAGGGTGGTGGTTCGGAAAATAAGTCGAAACTAGTTATGTTGAATCCTTCAGATTCGATTCTGGATTGGGTAATTCAGACGGTGCCTACGATGGGCGCTGGCTGGTGTCCACCTGGGATGCTTGGAATAGGTATTGGCGGGACTGCTGAAAAGGCTGCGGTCATGGCTAAGGAATCGTTAATGGATGGCATTGACATCCATGAATTGAGAGCGCGCGGACCTCAGTCGACGACTGAAGAACTGCGTCTCCAAATTTTTGATGCGGTTAATCGTTTGGGGATTGGCGCACAGGGGCTTGGTGGATTGACTACTGTTTTGGATGTCAAAATTAAGGATTATCCTACACATGCCGCGTCAAAACCCGTGGCGCTGATTCCTAATTGCGCTGCAACACGGCATGCGCATTTTGTGCTTGATGGGCTTGGCCCTTCATTGCAAACCGTGCCATCTATCGATGACTGGCCCCAGATTTCGTGGGGTGCGGGTCAGAGCGCGCGTAGAGTCAATCTTGATACTCTTACTCATGAAGAAGTGTGTTCATGGAAATCTGGCGAAACCCTTCTCCTTAACGGCATTATGTTAACGGGTCGTGATGCCGCACATAAACGAATGGTTGAGATGATTAATAAAGGCGAACAACTGCCGGTAAATTTATCAGGTAAAGCTATTTATTATGTAGGCCCAGTTGATCCAGTGCGTGATGAGGTCGTTGGCCCCGCCGGCCCAACGACCTCCACCCGGATGGATAAATTTACGGAGCAAGTGCTTGCGGAGACCGGATTGTTTGTCATGATCGGGAAGGCTGAGCGTGGTCCATTAGCGATTGAGGCAATTAAAAAACATAAAGCTGCTTATTTAATGGCGGTTGGTGGTGCCGCCTACTTAGTCGCGCAAGCGATCAAATCATCGCGTGTTGTGGCCTTTGAAGACTTAGGTATGGAAGCGATTCATGAATTCGTGGTTGAGGATATGCCTGTGGTGGTGGCGGTAGACTCCGAGGGGGTAAGTGTGCACCAGACGGGGCCTGCTGAATGGGCAGAAAAAATAGCTGCGAAGCAGGTCGTTTAAGCGTTTAGTGCATCAACGATCGCCTGAGTACAAATTGTGGTTGTGGCTATACCGCCCAAGTCCCGGGTCTTATGTTGGTTACCTCCAGTCAGAACGGCCTCAATGGCGGCCTCAATGGCTTTTCCGGCTTCCGGCTCCCCTAAGTGACTGAGCATCATTGCCATAGTCCAGATTGATGCAATTGGATTGGCAATATTTTGATTCGCAATATCAGGTGCTGACCCGTGAACGGGCTCAAACATTGATGGATAGTCGCCTTCTGGATTGATGTTGGCAGATGGTGCGATGCCAATTGATCCGGCTATGGCAGGGCCTAAGTCACTCAAGATATCACCAAAGAGATTTGAGCCGACGACCACGTCGAACCAGTCTGGATGCAAGACAAAATGGGCTGTCAGAATATCGATGTGAAACTGATTCACCTCGATCTCTGGATATTCTGAGGCTATTGCCTTTACCCTCTCATCCCAAAAAGGCATGGAGTGCATGATGCCGTTTGACTTGGTTGCTGATGTCACTTGCCCAGCACGAGTTTTTGCGAGTTCAAAAGCGTAGCGAAGAATTCGATCAGTCCCGTGACGGGTGAAAATTGATTCTTGAATCACTGTTTCTTGATCAGTTCCCGCATAAATTCTTCCGCCTGCTTCAGAGTATTCGCCTTCACAGTTTTCGCGAACCACTACAAAATCGATATCTTCTGGCCCTCGACCTACTAATGGAGATTTGATTCCTTTTAGCAACCTTACAGGCCGAATGTTGGCATATTGGTTGAAGGAGCGTCGTATCGGAATCAATAAACCCCATAGCGATATATGATCTGGAACGGTGGGCCAGCCGACTGCGCCAAGATAAATAGCATCAAACTCTTTGAGTTGATCAAGGCCGTTACTAGGCATCATGGCACCAGTTTCAAGAAAAGTCCGACAAGACCAAGGAAATTCAGTGAATTCCATCTCAAACCCAAATCTTTTTGCGGCGGCGTGACCTGTAGAGATGCCTGCAGGGATGACTTCGGGGCCGATGCCGTCACCGGGAATTGCTGCTATGCGGATTTTTTTCATGGTAGCCTGCTTTATCGATTTATTAAGTATTCGTTATTCTAAGCTGAATGGCTAAGATGCAATATATAAGTGGAGTATGTTATGGCACTAAAATATCCTGAGGGGTGGGGTGTAATCAACCGTGATGGGACGCAAATGCTGTCACGAGCCTACGAGTTTGATGATTTCACTGGTGCTATGTCGTTTGCTGTCTGGCTGGGTGAAGTCGCCGATGAGTACGGTCATCATCCTGAAATTACCGTCTCGTGGGGGCGAACACATGTTCTTTGGTGGTCTCATGATGAAGGAGGTATTAGTTCCCAAGACATTTTGCTTGCTGAGAAGACGGATTGGTCTTATTTGCAACGCCAAGTTCGTAGTTGCTAAACGAGATACTGAGTGGCCGGAGTCAGAATGTCTCTTAAGCTTGCGTGCTCAACGCAGTAAGTAATTAGATTTTCCTTTTTAATTTTGAACATCTATCAATATTCTTCCAGAAATCTGGTTTTTTATTAGCTTTTCGGCCATTTTTTCAACTTCTAGTAAACCGATAGTGGCCGTAATAGAGTCGATTTGCTCGATTGTGACGTTTTCTGACAGCAGTTGCCACGCACGTTCTCGAGTTTGGGTTGGTGCATGGACTGAATCTACGCCTTGTAGTCGAATATTTCTGAGAATGAACGGAAATACAGTAGTATTAAGCTTAAAGCCACCGGCATTGCCCGTGGCTGCAATTACCCCGTTGTATCGAGTCTGAGTGATTAACGTCGATAAGACCTGCCCACCAACTGTATCGATAGCCCCGGCAAACCTGGTGCTCTCAAGAGGTTTGGAGTCGCGGCTGAAATCTTCCCGTGACAATATATCTACTGCACCCAACTCTCTTAGGCGAGCATGTTCAGATGCTCGTCCGGTGATCGCATGTACCTCATAACCAAGGGTCGAAAGGACGGTCGTTGCAATGCCACCAACCCCCCCGCCAGCTCCTGATACTGCGATCGGCCCATCAGCAGGTTTGAGGTCTGAATCTAAAATAGCGAGAACGCAGAGCATTCCGGTTAGCCCCCCTGTGCCAAATTGCATAGCGCGTCTAGAATCAAGAGATCTAGGCGTTTTGACTAAATATGAACCAGGTACTCGCACGCGCTCTGACATGCCCCCGGTGTGAGTCTCACCCACTCCATGCCCGGTGAGGATGACGTGCTCACCAACATTAAAATTAGGGTCATCGGATTCAGAAACTACTCCGGCCGCATCAATTCCTGGAATCATTGGGAACTCACGAATAATTCGACCTTCGCCAGTAATTGCTAAGGCATCTTTATAATTTAGAGAGCTGTATTCATTGATGATTAATACATTCCCGATTGATAAGCTGTCGCCCGAAAGTTCCTCAATGCGAACATCTGGTGTGTTCGTATCAGTTTGATGAAGGCGCAAAGCTCGA
>JAOLBK010000017.1 GCA_028339155.1 Litorivicinus sp. | reverse complement strand
TAGATCCACCGGCTCGCTGAGACCACTCTATCAAGATACCTTGGTCATCAAGCATATCCCTAAACCCAAAAAATTCGAGCTCTTCTGGATCCTCGAGGCGGTATAAGTCAATATGTGAAATCGTCATTATTGTTGAAATAGCATAGGTTTCACAGAGAGTATATGTCGGTGATGGGATAGCACCTTTAACACCAAGTTGCTCTAAAAATGCACGTGCTAAGTGGCTCTTACCTGCGCCCAAGTGTCCAGTTAGGGTCACAAGAAACGGAGATGTGGGACAACACATCGCCAATTCGCTACCCAATGCACGGGTTTTGGTTTCATCACTTAATTCAATGCGCATCGAGGATTCCGGTTCGCAAACATCGTGGTAGTGTACCCATCATGAACGCATCTGGGCACCACTCAACTAAAGTTCTTGATGAACTTAAAAACAGGGCAAAGACCCTTGGCTTTTCGCGTGTCGGAATAACAGACACTGACGTAAGTGCCCATAGTCCGCACCTAACGCGTTGGCTCGATGACGGCTTTGAAGGCTCAATGGAATGGTTTCACCAGAATTTAGAGTTACGCCATGACCCCAAAAAATTAGTTCCAGGCACACAACGTGTAATATCAGTGGCTCTTGACTATCTTCCCCCAAATACAAATTGTATTCGAATACTCAATGATCCTGAAAAGGCCTATATTTCGCGATATGCCCTAGGACGGGATTACCACAAACTCTTGAGAAAACGTTTAAAGAAGTTAGCGACCTGGTTCGGCGAAGCAATCGCCCCTCACGGATTTCGAGTCTTCACTGATTCCGCGCCGATACTTGAGAAACACCTTGCTGAAAAAGCAGGTCTTGGCTGGATTGGGAAACACACTTTGCTGCTATCGAAACAGGCAGGAAGCTGGTTTTTTCTGGGAGAAATTTTTACAGATTACCCTTTACCACTTAGCAATAACCCAGAAACGTCACGTTGCGGATCCTGTACTGCATGCCTCGATGTTTGCCCAACAAATGCATTTGCAGGACCCTTTCGTCTTGACGCAAAAAAATGTATCAGCTACCTCACTATCGAGCATAAGGGCGTGATCGATGAATCACTACGCGCTGCGATCGGAAATCGCGTATTCGGTTGTGATGATTGCCAGCTCGTCTGTCCTTGGAATCGATATGCAAACGTGGGAGATCCCGAATTTCAGCCACGTCACAACTTAGAAAACGTTCAGTTAATGGATTTATTTCAGTGGGATGAGCAAAAATTTTTAACTTCCACTGAGGGAAGCCCCATCCGTCGAGCTGGTTATATAAAATTTCTCGAAAATCTCGCCATTGGGCTTGGTAACGGGGGGGGGGGGGCGAGGAAGTCGTAGCTGCGCTCTCTGCACGACTTGGAAAGCACGGAGATACGCTGGACACGCATATTCAGTGGGCCTTAGAACGCCTCAGTCTTCAAGCGACAAAAAATGAGTACGGTAATATCTGAGCTCATCAATAGAGTCAAAAATATCCGCCAACGCTAAATGTGCCCCGCCTTTTTTAACACCATCAAGTATCTCCGGTTTCCAGCGTTTTGCCAGTTCTTTAAGGGTTGACACATCAAGGTTTCGATAATGGAAAAATGCCTCCAACTCGGGCATATAACGCGCAAGAAAACGACGATCCTGACAAATCGAATTGCCACACATTGGAGAGCTATTTGGCTCAAGGTATTGAGAAAGAAAAAAAAGCGTCTGCTCCTCGGCATAAGACTCGGTTATCGTCGAAGCTTTTACACGCTCTGTAAGGCCCGAACTACCATGTTGACGAGTATTCCATTCATCCATGCCCTCCAACAGAACTTTTGGCTGATGCACAGCCATTGATGGCCCTTCAGCTAAGACATTCAGATGCCTATCGGTAACGACTGTAGCAATCTCGATAATATGATCTGTCTCTGGCGACAAACCGGTCATTTCCAAATCAATCCAAATTAAATGATAAGGATCCTTCATCGAACCTCCCCGAAAGTCATACATTTTGCCAACCTTTGGTTGCCGGTGATCACCATTAACAAACGATCGACGCCCAGAGCAACACCATAGCTCTCAGGTAGCCCATGTCTCAATGCCTGGAGAAGTGGCTCATCTCTCGGCACCATTGGCCTGCGAAATTCAATCCGCCTTCCTTCATCATTTATGAAGCGTAATTGCTGCTCATCGACGTCCGTAAGTTCATAATAGCCATTGGCAATCTCAATACCAAGTAGATACAACTCAGCCCGTTTAGCAACTAAGTCACCAAAGGAGTCCGTTTCAACCCGAGACAACGAAGCCTGGACCACCGGAAAATCGATCACGATATGATTCGCTAGATGCGGCTCGATGTCTGTTGCAAATAAAATACTCAACATGCTATCGAGATTCTGCGAATCGATTGCTCCTGGCCCTAAGGCTGAGATCGCACAATCTGTCAATTCAGGAAGGGTTACAGTGTGCGGATTAAGCCCAAATTGAGCCTCAAAAAGCTCACGATAGGTCACAACACGGGGAGCGCCGAAAGCTGTAAAGAGCACAACCAAATCAGAGATGTCTTGCACCATCGCCGCAAACACATCCTTATTAGCTGGGCGATACCATTCAAGCATTGTGAATTCGGTGGCATGCTTTAGTCCATGCTCGTTAGCTCGATAAGCTTTTACTAGCGCATGCATGGGCTCTGCATAAACTGCTAATAAACGCTTTAAATAGGTCTCCGGAGAACTCAGCAAGTAACCTTGGGGTTGTCCGTCTGGATCTCTGATCTCAAAACTATCTATCCAGATATCGGAGGCAGGCGCCGCCGAAATTGTAGGAACATCTACTTCCAAAGAACCTCGCCCTGACAAAAACTGACGAAGTCCAGCTACTAGGCTCGCACGAGCTTTCAACATGCTATAAGCGGCCGAAGGCCGCCAACTCATTTCTTACCTGCGCGCGAGACGTAATCGCCAGAGCGCGTATCCACACGCAGCATTTCGCCTTCTTCAATGAATAGAGGCACGCTAACCACTGCACCTGTCGACAGCGTTGCTGGTTTCGATCCGCCCTGGGCTGTATCACCTTTTATACCGGGATCGGTTTGCTGAACCTGAAGTTCGATATGATTTGGCGGAGTCACAACCAAAGGAGCACCATTAAATAGAGTTACAATATAAGTCTCTTGTTCTTTTAACCACTTCAAAACATCCCCAACCGCATTTGCATCCGCTGCATACTGCTCAAACGAGCCATCAGTCATCATGAAATGATAAAATTCTCCGTCTGCATAAAGAAAATCCATATCCAGATCAATAACGTCAGCCGCTTCCAGCGAATCCCCAGACTTGTAGGTTTTATCGACCACACGCCCAGTTTTTAGGTTCTTCACTTTAACCCGACTAAATGCTTGACCTTTACCAGGCTTTACAAATTCATTTTCAACAATCGAGCAAGGATCGCCGTCAATGAGAACCTTCAGCCCCGACTTAAAGCCGCTGGTTGAGATCGAAGCCATGGGATTACTCTCCGTTTACGGCCACAGTGATGACCGCAAATACTTCAGAATGCAATTGACATTGGATTTCGTGATCACCAGTCATGCGTAACGGGCCTTCTGGTAACCGCACTTCAGTTTTGTCTACTGACAATCCAGCTAGCACAGCTGCCTCAGCAATATCTCGCGTACCAATTGATCCAAAGAGCTTCCCCTCATCACCCGCCTTCGCAACAATCTCAACCCGAGAGCCATTGAGTTCCTCGGCACGTTGATTGGCTTTATTTAAAGCTTCCTGCGCTACTGTTTCCAGCTCCGCTCGACGTGTCTCAAACTCAGCAATATTTGTTTCGTTTGCTAAAACAGCACGGCCTTGTGGCAACAAGAAATTCCTTGCATATCCACCCTTAACGGAAACACGATCGCCGAGACTACCGAGCTTACCAATCTTCTCAAGAAGAATTACTTCCATTTACTCATCCTCATCTTAGAGCGGCTCATTTTGCGCCCGGGTCCGAAAATCCGAGAATGCATCAATGACCGCCAAAAACGCCAATAATAATAATAAATATGGCGTAAAAAATAATAGCGCCACATAAAACATAGTCAAAAGTCTTTTAGACCCTGTCATGCTAGTCAGTCCATGCACCAGTGCCATACCCGCAAATACAAGTGGCAGTGCTGCAACTGGAGAAAATCGGAGCATCCAAGGATCCACCAAAAATCCAGCAACCATCAGAATTAAACACCCACTGGCCATTAACCCTGGCAATTTGAAGATTTCAAACTCAGCTTTAAATCCACCGGAATTAAAGGCCTGGGCCTGCATTACCCGCGCAAAAACCAGTGCGCACAAAGCACTAACCATAAGTACAAAACTTAAAGCACCTACGGACAGGGATCCCATCCAAGCATCCACTGTCGACAAATCCACGCCCAGAGCAGCGAGTTTCTCAGGTGCAGCGATCATTTCCTTGACTGCTGCGACCAGTCCTTTCAGTGTTTCTTCGTAAAGCACGCCGATCAAAAATGTAAGCCCAATTGAGACAGCCAATACAACCTGCATCACCGCAAGCCACCCCATCTTTCTCTGCAAAACAGCAGCCAATATCGTCGTAATCATCAGCACGACAAACATATCTGAATTAGCAAACGAAAAAGCCATTACCATTGCGATAACTATCGGAACTGAGATTACAAAAGATGATTTCGCAGGACCTCGACGGAGCACAAAAAGTGCTACCACCGAAGCTCCAATCCAAGACACGAGGGGCAAAAATAGGAGCGCCGATGCAATCAGCGCTGCCCTCCACTCAGACGCCATCAAAAAATGCGCCAGACGTGCCATTGGGTCCCCTTTTACTTTAATTAATTGTCGTGTGCATCTGTATACGGCAGCAATGCTAGGTAACGAGCACGCTTTATGGCAGTAGCCAGTTGGCGCTGATACTTTGCACTCGTCCCGGTGATTCGCGAAGGCACAATCTTACCGGTTTCGGAAACATACTGCTTGAGTGTATCTAAATCTTTATAATCAATTTCTATGACATTTTCGGCAGAGAAACGACAAAACTTACGACGACGGAAAAAACGTGACATGATCTTTGCTCCTTACTCAGCTTGACTTTCTTCAGCGACAACCACGTCAACCGACGCTTCTTCAACAATTGCGTCAACCACACTCTCATCTACATTTTCAACTTGATCGTCATCACGCTCACGACGACGCTCTGAACGGTCACGGTCTTGACGATTCTCAGCGGCCTTGATGAAAGAAATATCAATTACCGCAGCTTTACGCTTAACCACCATGTTCCGAAGAACGGCATCGTTAAAACGAAAAGTGGTGGTCAATTCATCTAGGACTTGAACAGAGCATTCAATATTCCAAAGAACATAATGCGCTTTGTGTAAATCATTGATTGGATAGGCAAGCTGACGGCGGCCCCAATCTTCAAAACGGTGAGCCTGTCCACCATCCTCTGTAACGGTATTATTATATCGTTCCATCATAGCTGGAACTTGTTCTGACTGATCTGGATGGAACAGCAAAACAATTTCATAATGATTCATCGTGGCTCCTTACGGGTTTCGCTAATCGGCCCATCCGACTAGCAAGGAGACTATCTTTCAAAGCGAAAGTTAGTAGGGCGCAGGATTCTATTCGACCTGATGCTGCTTTGCAACCACAGGGAGATCAGCTATCAAGATTATAATGATCTTCAGCCTCTTCGTCGCCTAACCCAGATACTGGAACTACAACGTTTCTAGCAGGTACGATTGTTGAAATCGCATGCTTATATACCATTTGACTAACAGTATTTTTTAAAAGCACTACAAACTGATCAAATGATTCAATTTGGCCTTGCAACTTAATTCCGTTGACAAGAAAAATTGATACTGGGACCCGCTCCTTACGTAAAATATTTAAAAAAGGGTCTTGTAGTGAATGCCCTTTTGACATAATTACCTCCAGATAACAGGGAGTCGCGGAACCAACTTATCTACAACGACTCCAGATAAAGTGGGTTTTCCCTCAACTGCCTGCATGTTCATTTTTTTGCTGATTTTAAAAGCACCTGTGATAAATGCTGCTTCTGCACATTAGTCTACACCAAAAGGCGTAGATAGCACGATCGTTTGATCGCGCTCTGGGCCCGTACTGACAATATCGATCGGAGCGCCAATAAGATCTGTCAACCGCTGAATATAATTCAACGCCTCTTGAGGCATGGCGTCAAGCGCCGTCATACCAAAAGTAATTCCACTCCAACCAGGCATAATCTCATAAACTGGAGTTGCGGAAGCGAATGCATCACCAATTGGGAAGTAATCAACAACAATTCCATCAGTTAATTCGTAGGCTACGCAAATTTTAACCTCAGGCAATCCATCCAGCACGTCAAGCTTAGTCAAACAAATTCCGCTCATAGAATTCACGTCGATAGCATGACGCACAGCGACTGCATCAAACCAACCACATCGTCGCCCACGCCCGGTGGTTGTGCCAATCTCCTGACCTTTTTTAGCCAGATACCTTCCTGTATCGTCAAAAAGTTCCGTTGGCATCGGACCGGCACCTACGCGAGTTGCATAAGCCTTGGTAATACCAAGGATTGCATCGATGTACCTTGGGCCCAAACCAGATCCTGTAGCAACGCCACCAGCTGTGGTATTTGAGCTTGTCACAAAGGGATAGGTTCCGTGATCGATATCAAGCAGACTTCCCTGCGCACCCTCAAAAAGCATCATTTTACCGTCTCGGCGAGCTCGATGGATCAGCGTTACTGTGTCGCAAACAGCGGCCTTAAAATGCTCAATTGACGCAAGCGTTTCCGCTATCATTAAATCCACATCCAAGGGTTCGACTTTATACAGGTGCTCAAGAATGAAATTATGATACTTCATTAACTCATGCACTTTATCCGCAAAGCGAGAAGGATCCATTGCATCCACAACACGCAAACCACGCCGTGAAACCTTATCTTCATATGCTGGCCCAATGCCGCGTCCGGTGGTACCTATTTTAGCGTCGCCACGAGCTGCTTCGCGGGCCAGATCTAATGCTACGTGCACGCTCATAATTAGGGGGCAATTAGTAGAAACATGTAGACGATCTAATACCGAATGACCGCGCTCCTCCAGCATTCTAATTTCTTTCACCAAGGCTTCAGGTGACAGCACGACACCGTTCCCTATTACACAACTAACTTTCGGTCGCAAAATCCCAGACGGAATCAAGTGCAGAGCAGTTTTTTCCCCATTCACCACAAGTGTATGACCAGCATTGTGACCACCCTGGTAACGCACAACGTAGTCGACTTTTTCGGTCAACAAGTCAACAATTTTACCTTTGCCTTCGTCGCCCCATTGGCTTCCAAGGATCACTAAATTCTTCTGCATGAATTTCAACCCACCTCAGTTCGCGAGCCGAACCAAGGTTTTCAAATCGGCACTAAACCCTGTTGCGGCACGTGCCCGTCCAAATGACTCTCCGACATGATCGTATCGACCACCCCGAACCAATAACTGATCGCGCTCCAGCGCGTACACCCCAAACACAATACCTGTATGGTAATTGTAGCCGTGAGTTTCACCTAAATCGCAATACCAAAACATGGATTCTGCGTCTAGCGATTCTCTGACTGAGCGAATATCATCGCAGGCGCTAGCGAACGATTGCTCGCAACCCACCAACTCCAGCACAGATTTTAATTCCCCGTACGCGCCCTTGAGCAATGCCAATTTGGGAACTGCTGCTTCCAAGCCATCAATAGCATCAACATCCTTTCTAGCCAATGCATCCAGAGCTTTAAGTTGGAGCTCTGGTCCTAAAGAAGCGAGCAACTCTTTCAGCAAACCAGCGTGACCAAAATCAACTAACAAAGGCTCATCTGTAAATAAGCGCACGGTATCCAGAGCAAGTTGAATGACCTCCGCATCAGCGTGGAGTCCGGGTTCACCAAAGACCTCCGCACCCAACTGAACCGGTGAACGACTTGAATCGCCACTCAGTGGCATTGCCCGAAGAACGCTTCCACAGTAACACAAGCGAGTTATGCCGGATTCATTAAGGGAATGCGCATCGATACGAGCGGCCTGTGGCGTCATGTCCGCTCTTATACCCATCAATTGACCCGAAAGACGATCGGTAACCACCATAGTTTGGTCAGCCAAATCATGGCCCACACCACTCGTTAGGCTATCGAAATACTCGAGCATTGGCGGCATAATCAGACCGAAATTTTTCTGCCTATACAAATCCAAGCATAGCCGCCGACCATCTTCAATAGCCCAAGCTTCGTCTGGCAGGCACTCTTCCAAACCATCCGGCAAAATCCAACTGGGTCGAGCCACAATCCATCCTTAGAAAAAAATTTTGAAGGCCGCGAGTGTACCAACACTATCGCCGGGATTCATCTTTACGATGACAGATTAACTAGGTAACTGAGCGCACTTAAGTCTTGATAGTTCAAAGAATGATTGGTGGATTTTTGCACCGCAGGCTTCGCATGATACGCCACGCCGACGCCCGCCACTTTTAGCATTGGGATATCGTTGGCTCCATCCCCAATAGCCATTACCTCAGCTAAAGAAATCCCAAGACGGCTAGCTTCAGATTCCAAAATATTAAGCTTAGCTGAACTGTCGATAATCGGAGCAATAGCTCGTCCAGTGACACTTCCATCGATGCATTCAAGCGCATTGGACACAACGAAATTCATGCCTAACATGGCTCCAATGCGGTCTGCAAAAAAGGAGAAGCCTCCAGAGACTATACCTATGCGTATTTCGGCGGCAGCTAGATTAGCGGTCAGTGCGCCGGCACCCGGCATCAAAGTGAGGCTATTAGATACCGTGAGTAGCTCCTCTTCAGCAAGGCCATTCAGTAATTTTAAGCGTAACGCGAAGCTTGCACCAAAATCGAGCTTACCCTGCATAGCTTGTTCGGTAATGGCCGACACTTTTGCACCTATGCCGAATACCTTAGCAAGTTCATCAATAACTTCCTGCTGAATGAGCGTGGAATCCATATCAAATAAACAGAGTTTAGGCTTGATATCTGGAAGCCACAAAAAGTCGGTTCGGACCTCTTTGGCAGCCGTCACAAAATTCGAAATATCAATATTCCGAGCAATCAACTCAAAACAATCACAACTCGGAGGATGTAAAAATTCATCAGAAGAATGTATCTGGCCCGCGTCGAGGCTAAGTCCTTTCAGTTCAAGACAGGAATTAAGTGC
>JAOLBK010000016.1 GCA_028339155.1 Litorivicinus sp. | reverse complement strand
TAAGTATTGACGCAATAGAGTGCGATGTAAGTGACTATACTTCGGTAAAAAATGCATCGAGAGAAATAAAGAGAATGAAAAAGCCAGTGAAAGCTTTCATTAACGCTGCTGGTGTTGCTTCGATGAATTTGGCAGTTACAACTGATGAATCCACTGTGCAAAAATTAATACAGACAAACCTAGTAGGAACAATTTATTGTTGCCAGATATTTGCGCCAATTATGCTCCGTCAAAAGCATGGAAGTTTTATCAATTTTTCAACCATTGCAGTTGCTCTATCTTTGAAAGGGGAGTCTGTCTATGCAGCCTCTAAGGCTGGTGTTGAGTCTTTCTCTCGCACATTTGCAAGAGAAATGGCTGACTTCAATGTCAGAGTAAACTGTATTGCTCCAGGGCCCATACGTACTGATTTATTAAGAGGCATTACAGATATGCAAATCGAAAAAATTACCTCTCAACAAGTCATTCCTAAACAGTTCCAAAAGTCTGATGTGTGTGACCTTGTAGAGTTGTTACTTGACGAAAAAGCAGCATCCCTAAGTGGACAGGTTCTTAATATAGGTGGTGTTTAATGAATATAGTAGAAAAACTGACGGAGCGTTGGCGTGATATAGATTATCCATTCCTTGTCCACTCGAGCGGTGAATTACGATTTAGTGAAATAGCAGAACAAAAAGCCGTTGACGTGTCTGAAGTAAGAAGTGGCGATGTTGTTGCTTTGATTGGTGACTTTGATCCCCAATCTATTCTTACGTTATTGCAACTCATAGATAAGAATGTGATTCTTGTGCCGCTCACCGTTGATACAAGAGCACAGCACGAGTACTTTTTTGAATCAGCCTTAGTTGATATGGTGATTGAAGGTGAAGAAGTAAATCGCATAACGCATAGTATAAAGCATGAAATTATAGAGTCTCTAAGATCGAAAGAACACGCTGGATTAGTCCTTTTTTCAACTGGAACTACTGGGCGGCCAAAAGCGATATTGCATGATTTAACACTGTTCATGCAGCGTTTTGAAACACCCCGTCCAACGCTCAAAACTATTAACTTTTTACTATTTGATCACATCGGTGGACTTAATACTCTTCTACATACCTTGTTCAATAAAGGTACCGTGGTAGCTCCAAATTCACGTCGCGCAGAAGATATATTAGCAACGTGTTCAGAATATGAAATTGAAGTCCTTCCTACCACGCCTACGTTTCTACGCATGATGCTGATGAGTGGGCTAGTGCCCGAAAGTGTTCCAAAGTCGTTGCGCATTATTACATATGGAACTGAGCGTATGGATCAAACTACTTTAGATGCACTATGTGAACTTCTACCTAACGTCGACTTTAGGCAAACGTTTGGTATGTCCGAACTAGGTATTGTTCGTGTTAAAAGTGAAGCTCGTGATAGCTTATTTATGAAGGTTGGCGGTGAGGGCGTTGAAACGAGAGTAGTAGATAAAGTTCTAGAAATTCGTTCTGAGACGCGGATGCTTGGCTACTTGAACGCTGAAAGTCCTTTCGACAGTGATGGCTGGTACAACACCAAAGACATAGTTGAAGAGCGTGATGGTTTATACAAAGTCACAGGGCGAACAAGCGAAGTGATAAATGTAGGGGGGTTGAAGTTCATGGCTTCGGAAGTTGAACGAGTAGCACTAAAGTATGAGCATGTTGAATTAGCTAAAGCTGAAGCTAAGCCAAACCCTATCACTGGTCAACACGTCGAATTAACTGTTCAGTCCGTATCAAATCATGATGTGGATAAGGCTGGCTTGAAGGCATTTTTAAGCGAGCAGCTACCAAATCACATGGCTCCTAAACGTCTAAAAGTGTCTTCAGTTAGCGTTGGTCATAGATTTAAAAAAGCTTAAATATGAATATAGTCGTTATTGGAACTGGAGGGCTTGCACGAGAGTTCTCAAAATTTTTCTCAAAAGAGGTAAATATAATTGGATTCTCTTCAACTAATACAAATGAGTTTGAGGATTTTTTACTGAAGGGGAAATTTTTTGGCGGTGCAATTACTCCAGAAATTGTGGGAACTAAACATGTGGTCCTTGCAATTGGTAGTCCACATGCAAAGAGAATCGTTTCTGAAAGGTTAAAGAGTTTAGGCTTTGATTTCCCTAATCTAGTTCACTCATCTACCGTCACAGCGACAACTATAGATGATGCTAATAGCGAAGGAATTATCATTTCTCCAAATTGTGTTATTGGCTCGAATGTATCCTTTTCTAATCATGTTTACATCAACTTTATGGTCGGTATTGGGCATGATGTTAGTTTTGATAATTTTGTACAAGTAAATCCAGGCGTACAAATCGGTGGCGCCGTCTCAATAGGTGAAGGGGTTCTGCTAGGATCTGGTTCGATAATCAGACAAGGATTAAGAGTGCAAAAGTCTTCTACTGTTGGCTCTGGTTCTGTTGTTTTATCTTCCGTAAGAGAGGGTATAACTGTAATCGGTAATCCAGCTAAGCGTTTAAAACTTGCCAGCTTTGACGAGTGAGCGGTACAACAGTCAGAAGAAGTCAAACATCGACTTTCGCAAGTTGCTGCAAGAACGCTTAGATGAAGCTAACCCACGTCGTAAACTTTCAGCTGAAGAAGAAAGACGATTATCTAAACTTGAGGATATAGTTGCCAAGTTAACGCGTGGAGAAAACGTGCAAAACCGTCAGATTCAAACTTGGTTAAGCGAAGATGAGTACGCACAGATAGAAGTTGAGTGGCAAGAGCAGTTAGAGCTACGGGAAGAACTCAGAGACAAGCCAGACGAATTAAAACGCTATGAAGAAAAGCTGAGAAAAGCTGAGAAAAGCTGAGAAAAGCCACATTTCAGTATAATCGTGCTGATGCTTATCACCGCCAAGGAAAAAAAGTAGCTGCATCATCAGCAGACGCAAAGTGTGAAAGCCTATGCGAAGATGCATTAGAGATACTTCAAGAAATTGTTTCTGCTGATACTAGCTTGCAGATTTGGTTTGATAGGAATTTAGACTTCGGACACGGTAGTTTGATTGATGCAAGTCTTGGCAACTTACCTCGCTTGTTTACATCACGCAGGATAAAGAAGCTGCGTGACGATAGTCGAATTGTGAAGAAACTAGATGTAAAAATAAGTGTAGTTGAACGTGCAATTAATAACATTCTCTCGAAGTGTTGAAATTATTTTAGAAGCGGTAACTTCTGGCTTTACACTAGCGAACGATAAGATCAAAACTTGAACCGGCAGAAGCTGGACTGTATCTACGATGGAACGGCCACCATGTTGGCGGCATAATCTGAGAGAGCACTTATCGATCTGTTCAATTTACGGGGTCCATTACTCAGATCGAGTCAAAGTGCTCTTAAAATTCTCAATAAAACCATCGCCGATCACAGCAAACTGATCCGTATCAAATATCTATTCACTGCGCCTACGAACCCCACAATATTTATTCGCATTTACTTGCCCTTCATTCCGTTTACGCAACACATGCGCACAGAAATCAACAACCACAATAAATAGATCTTCATTCCACGGGAAGATCATAAAAACACTTCTTCAAAAGACCCTTAAGAGGTTGCTGCTCTAGTATTTGCACAATGGCATCGCTGGCACCACCATTACCATAGGGGTTTTTAGTGCCCGGCAATTGGCGTTGGAATTCTGCTGAAAACAAACGAAACAAGGCGCCATCGATACTTTCATGATCCGGCTCGCAATTAATGACGCTGGTCGCACACAACCGCCCACGCTGGCGATCGCCCACATTGATAGTGCCTTTTTTAAAGCTAGGAACCTCAGCCAGCCCACTAGAAGAATTACCTACCACTCCATCTACATACTGGATACAAGAGAGATAAAGCAACTGACCAAGTGATTTATAGGCACGCGCGTGCGCATGGGATGCGCAAAATGAAGTGACTAGCTCGAACAGCACGCGGCCTTCTGTATCCGCATTCGGCATAGTAAAAATTAGTCCCGTGTCATCCAATTCGTCGAGGACCGCCAGCAGATTACGCATTTGCCGAGCACTAGTATTATGCTCTAAGGTAACCGGATGGAAAGTAATCAGCAAATTACGCCGTCGAAGTTTGTAATTCAAAGCCGATTCTAGTTCTTCGAGGGAAAGCAACTTCAAACGTAAAATATTATCAATACCTAAGCCACCGACATTAAAGACATGCTCTGGCTGCTCCCCTAACTGAATGACGCGACGCCGATATTCTTCGGCTGCTACAAAATGCAGATGTGCCATTTTAGTAATGCTATGGCGAATTGCTTCATCAAACGCGCCTTGAGTAGTCTCTCCACCATGCAGATGCACAATCGGAATCTGTGCAATCATCGCCGAAGCGGCTGCAGCAAATATTTCGAAACGATCGCCCAAGACAAGCATCAAATCGGGCTGTAACTCAGCCAAGAAATCCGCGAAACCAATCATGCCTAGGCCCATGGATTTCGTTACGCCTACTGTTGTGTCGGAACTCAAGAGCATTTCAACCTTGCGGTCGATCGTAAAACCATCGGCCTCAATCGCATCGACTGTCATGCCAAACTCAGGCGACAGATGCATACCGGTCACGACCAATTGCAGTTGCAGTTCAGGCGATTGTCGAATGCCCTCTAGTACCCAACGTAGTAGGCCATATTCGGCACGCGTTCCGGTGACGACACAAATTTTTGTCATAAGCTAATAAGCTCATCTGCCGCAAAATTCCTCGCGGCAACCACACCCATTACTTCATCCCAACACATGGGGCTAATCCCCGTGCCAGGTCGTTTGACTGTGACATTGTCAGACGTGAACAGCTCACCAGCCGAAATAGATCGTGCAGCAACCAGCGATTTACGCGCTATCGTTCTATTTTTGGCTTCGCTTCGGCTAGGGCGTTTGATGCCATCGCCCATCGCCTGCTCAACGTTGCGGATTGCACGCACCATCGCAGCGAATTCGTTGGGCTCGAGGCTGGCTTTATGATCGGGGCCCCGTAAGTTACGGTCCAGGGTCATGTGCTTTTCGATCACCGTCGCTCCCAACGCCACCGCAGCGATCGGTACCTCAATACCCAGCGTGTGATCCGAGTAACCTACGGCAACAGCAAAGGCATCACGAATACTGCACATGGCGCGCAGATTGACATCCTGCATCGGCGTGGGATATTCGGTATTACAGTGCAGTATTGTGATTTTTCTCCGTGGAGTTCCTGCTTTTTCCAACACGTCTAGCGCGGCCTCGATTTCGCCCAGCGTTGCCATTCCGGTAGAAAGAATCAAAGGCTTACCGAAGGCTCCAATGTGACGCAGGTAAGGCATATTTGTGACCTCGCCAGACGGTATCTTGAAGCGTTCAGCGCCAAGTGACGCCAAATAGCCGAGGCTGTCGATGTCGAATCCGGTCGAGAAGAATCCGATATTACGACTTTGGCAGCACGCAATCAAAATTTCATGCATCTGTGCACTTAATTCTAGTTGACGCAACATCTCAAACTGTGTTTCCGCCTCGTCCGTCGTCCTCATTTGATACTCAGCTTTGAGTGCGTTTTTCGTTGCAACCCGCTCGGCACTAAATGTCTGGAACTTGACCAAATCAGCACCAGCATCCGCTGCGGCTTCAATCAGCCGCTTGGCGCGCTCGAGATCACCGTTATGATTCACACCAGCCTCAGCGATGATCAAAACGCTCATTTCAGGCGATCTCCTACTTTCATTTTATTATCAGACTCCCAGCCCAACACGCGCACAAAAGAGTCGAGCGCTTTACCAAGAAACGACTGATTATTTTTTGCTGAAACCGCACCCGGAACGCCGTCATAACTTGGCGCATCTTGCAAAACCTTCACCTTGTTAATCTTTATTTCCTCTTTACCGAGACAGCCAAGCGCTGCCGGACCGAAGGGGCAGTTAATTGTAACTAGTTGCGGCGTTTCAATCGTATGTTTGCGAAATATCTGATTAAAAGACATTGAAACAAGCAGATCACAAGCATACAAATCAATTCGCGCCAAAAAATCTGAGCTATTACTATCTGGATGAAACAAATAAGGGGTTCCAGATTTACTAGCTTTTTGACTCAGAACAAGACCTTGACGATCATAACGAGCACAAATAAAGGCAATTTTTATTGCAGGGTTTGCCAGTAATTTTTCTAAGCCCCTATGTGACCAAGGACCGTCTGCGTAGGAACCAATGATCATTAGACTAAACCTGCACTACACGGCAGATTCATCAATCGCTGCGCCAGTGATTCTGTGATTGACAAAAGCGTTCGCGGACACCTTTCATAAGGCTTTGACTGATCCAACCAACCCAAAGAAATGAATGAGTTGTAAAGAACAAAGGCTTTCACATCAGAGCCAGCACGCACCAGAGTTTCAGTCAGCTGAGAGGCTATGAAACCGTCAGCACCGGCAACCCAAATTTTCTTAAGCATTTGCTTCCTCAATTAAAAACTCAATCCAGCGCCAATCTTGCGGGGTATCCAAATCAACCGATCGCTCAGGTGACATTACATAACCAAGCGTTTCAGGCCCAATGAAATCCCTGTTTTCAACTAACCAGTCTGTGCGCGCTAAGTAAAGCGCGCCATTGATGATATAGGCGTTTGGCAAGTCCTGGCGCCGCGTTATCTCTGGTCGATTCGGTACAATCGGCTGCAGGCGTTTTTGATTGTCTCGCTGATACATCCAAAAAGGATGTTGACTGACTTCAGTGATTGATACTGCTGATGACGCACCTTTACGTCGGCAAAAATCAATAATGCCATTAATATCATCTACGCAACGCAAAGGCGATGTGGGCTGAAGTAGCAAAACCCAATCAAAATCTGGTATCTGCTCGATCGCATGCAACACTGGGGCGATACCCGGTGTGTCATCCCGAGCGAGCGAAAGGGGTCGCATAAAGGGAACCTCGGCGCCAAATTGTTTGGCAATTGCAGCGATTTCCTTGTCCTCAGTGCTGACAATAACGCGATCAACATCTTGCGCTTGAAGTGCGGCCTCAATCGTCCAGGCAATTAAGGGCTTTCCCGCCAAAGTTTTGATATTTTTTCTGGGAATTTCTTTAGATCCTCCACGAGCCGGAATGATCGCGAGTAAACTCACTTCCACTCTCCATGCGCGCGCTCTAGTGTCTCGGAATGCCCAATATCGAACCAGTATTCATGAATTGAGAAGGCACTGACTAATTTTTCGCGCTGTGTGGCCGTTTCCAGCAATTGTGGCATGTCGAAAAAAGTATCCTTAAGAACTAATTCAAGCATTATGGAATCTAACAGATTTATGCCAGAGTTGACATAATGGGTCAATAATGGATTTTTCAACTTTTTGGCAGGATTCCCAATTGCGGTGGAGCCCTCGCGATTTTTCTGTTCAATATTCACTGAATTTTCCTTCAGTTCTTTAGTGGCTAAGGACAAACCTACTTGCCAGAGGATAAATTCCTTAAGGAGCAAAAATAGTCATCCGTTAGCTCAAACCTAGCATTTCAAAGGTGAATATTAAGTTCAACAACTCCATCCTGACTAAATCCAAAATCACTAGGATGAAATAGCTAATTCAAAGCATTCCTTGTCACATAAAAATTCCAAGCATCCTTTACAATTTGATCTAAGTTAGATCGAGACGGCGACCAACCAAGAGTGTCATAAGCCGCGCCAGCATCTGCGACCAACTCCGCTGGGTCACCGAGCCTACGACCAGAAATCAAAACTGGAAAATCACGTTTTGAAGCTCGTTTCACGGCATCAATAACCTCAAAGACCGAAAAGCCCTGCCCTGTCCCAAGATTTAGCTCAGTACCAAAAGAACCATGATTCAAATATTCAAAGGCCCTCAGGTGTGCATCACATAAATCGTTAACATGGATATAGTCACGTACGCAACTACCATCTGGTGTTTCATAATCTGCGCCAAAAACTGACATACTGTCACGTTGCCCAAGTGCTGCCTGAATCGCAATAGGGATCAGGTGAGACTCCGGATCATGACGCTCACCCAGACGTCCGCCGGGATCAGCACCTGCCGCATTAAAGTACCGTAAAGACATCGACTTAAATCCATGCGCTCTACGGTAATCGCTCAATATTGTCTCTATCATCTGCTTACTCCGACCATAGGGATTGATGGGATTACGCGGATGATCCTCCGTCATAGGACTCTTTTCAGGATGACCGTAGACTGCAGCAGTAGATGAAAAAATTAGTCGATGACTACCGACCTTAATCATCGCATCGATCAGATTAAGCGTATTTCTGACATTATTAAAATAGTACTTGTGCGGATTGACGACACTCTCGGCGACCTCGATATTTGATGCAAAATGGAATACTCCGTCAAAGCAGTAAAGACGAAGCACCTCCTGAATCTCGTCTACTGAGGAGAGATCCCCAGCAAAAAATTCTGCGTCGAACACCGCGTCACGGTATCCTGTTGAAAGATTATCAAACACGCAGACATGGTTGCCACGCTCGATTAAAAATTTGGTCATATGAGAGCCAATGTAACCTGCCCCACCAACTACGAGAAAATTAAAACGATTCGTCATTTCACATGAACCCGAAAATTAAGCACTTAATAGATAGCCTCTGGCGCCCATAATTGCGTTAAAAAATAACCACTAACAGCAAGCTACGAGAGGGCGCAATCCAACTTAGCGAAACCATTTTAGGGTCATATTGTCTTAGGCGTTCAGTATATAGTCACCCAAGGCCCTCTTCATCCCAAGCGCAATCAACTATGACTTCATCACAGACACATAAAGATATAATTAACGCGAAATCTTTCTTACTCGTCTGATCGAGACCTCTAACGCATTACTCTTTTCCGAAACGCAGCACGGATAAAAACCCCTAAAATCGCAATCATTCCTCCGACGAAAGTTGAAGTAATTACAATCAACGATCTGACTGGCCCCGTTTTGGTTTCAGGAATATGAGCTGGATCGATAATTTGAAACGCGTAATCAGCATTAACTTCAGCTAACATCAAAGTTTTTACTTGAGCCTCAATCATTTGATACAGCACTTTTTCAACATCAACCAACCGAGTCTGAGAAAGTTTTCTCTCCAAGTATTCAATTGATTGCTCAGATTTAGTTCTATCCTTTTGACGCGCGTAATCATCTAAACGAGTGACAATCAGTCTGAGAATATCGTAGCCAAGTAAAGGTGACTGGTGGTCGAATGACACAGTAACTAACGGAGATTTATTATCTTTGTATATCTGAAAACTGGATGCAAAGGCTTCAAATAACTCTTGCTCAGAGGGCTCAGCGCTCCTTGGTGCCTCAACTTTTCTAAGCCATTGATTTTGTTCTGCATTAAAGATATTTGAATCAATCAGCTCTACCTGCTGGACCGGATCATAACTGGATAAAGCGAGCAGTCTCGGGCCAAGCCCCTCTTCTTTAATAAAATCGGAGATAAATCTTCTGGATTGCAATATCTTAAGTAATAAATCGGTCTGAGCATCCCCCGACGAAGGCAAGGAAATACCAGCTAAACTTGCTAAACTCCCATACTGAGACATCAAACCGGCCATTTTACCACCGCCGTCATCGACAGGAGCTATCTTTATCTCAACCCGATACGAGTTTGGGATCTGCAGCGAGGTATAAATGGATAACCCAGCAGCAATCATGGAAAAAAGAATAATTAACCATTTACCGCTCCAAATGACTCCAATTAATCCGAATAAATCAATCTCATCATCTGCGTAGACCTTTCTATCCGAGTCATTCATCAAAGAGAACCCACTGCAGCGAGCGTTACGGCCGATTGGTAGATAATTTGACTAATTTTAGTCCACAAATCCAGTGCTGGGAGATCGTCAACATCACGCGGAATGACAAATGTGTCACCGGGCTCTATGGCAACGTTTGACGCTATACTTCCGAGTGAAAACGATGAGCCAAACTTAGACAATGGCGTCACGGAACCATCTGCCCGGATCACGAACGCTCGTGCCATATCAGCACGCCTAGAGGGGCCACCAGACATTTCGAGATACTGTAATTGATTATAACTCGCCTGATAGACGTGCGATGTTGGAAACAAAACTTCGCCTAAAATAGTCACTGATTGGCGAATACTTGGGAGAACCAGTACATCGCCATCTTCTAAAATCACGTCTTGATTGGTTTGGCCGGCGATGATGGCCGGCAAATTAATCACCAAACGACCAACCGCCTGAGTCTCTTGCAGTTGCGTCAAACTCCTGCCAACTTCGACCGCATCCTGAACGCTCTGTGTTCCACCTTCTGCAATCCCTGATTCCGAGACTGTTGTTGCAACAAGTTCTTGTTCAAGCTGCTTGAGTTGCTCAACTTCTCGACGACGAATCTCTTCACGCGTGAATACGGCCGCTCTAAGGTCTGCATTTGGCA
>JAOLBK010000015.1 GCA_028339155.1 Litorivicinus sp. | reverse complement strand
TCAGCCCTCCATCCGCAAACAAGGCCATGCCAAGGGTATTTGGCAACTCAACCCATTCATAAGCATCCACGTAAACACCCAAATACCAATCAGTCACCGCATCCACCGATAAACCACACATCAGTGCAAAGTTACCAGTGACCATCAGTCTCTGAATGTGATGTGCATAAGCATTTTCACGTGTATTCCGGATCGCTTCCGACAAACAACGCATATCTGTTTTTGTTTCATCCCAAAAAAAATCAGGTAAGGGCATCATTGCACCAAGCTGATTTCTTGTCTTGTATTCAGGCATATAAGCCCAGTACAGCCCCCGCACATACTCACGCCAACCCAAAATTTGTCGGATAAAACCCTCAACAGCATTTAGTGGTGCATCTCCCCGATGAAACGCCGCCTCTGCTTCACGACACACGACTAACGGATCCAGTAACCCTATATTTAGACTTGATGAAATTAGGCTGTGAAAAAGTGTATCGTTTCCCATAGCCATAGCATCCTGGTAATCGCCGAATTTCGGTAATCGATGTTCTATAAAATGACTCAAAAGCTCCTCTGCCTGTGCCTTTGTCACGGGCCACAAAAATTGATCCAAGCTTCCAAAATTATTAGCAAAACGTGTTTTCACGAGAGAAATTACTGCACTCGTGATCTCATCTGAAATCCATTGAGGCGCTTTCGGGGTTAACCCACCAGGAAACCGTTTGCGATTCTCGTGATCGAAGTTCCATTGCCCTCCAACGGGCTGACCATCGTCCATCAAAATGCCAGTTTGCCTCCTTATTTTTCGATAAAAATGCTCCATTCGAGGCTGTTTTCGACCCTCTAAAAACAAATTAAATGTTTTATGTGATGCCAGAAAACGTGCATCTTCGAGAATCTCAAATGGCACTTCAAAAGTAGACTTAAGATTGCGAAATACCTCAAGTAAACGCCACTCACCTGGCTCAGTAACGACCCAGCCGCTAAACTCTCTTTTGGCTTGCCAACGAGCGATTTCACCTGAGAAATCCTGGGTGTTCTCGGGATCGTCAAGCTGAATGTAATTCACTTCACGCCCACTTTCCTGCAACTGAGCAGCAAAATGGCGCATTGCCGAAAAAATAAGTGCAATTTTTTGCTTGTGGTGGTTGACATACGTCGCCTCAGACCAAACCTCTACCATAAGAACTACGTCATCAGCCGCCAAAGATTGAAGTGACGACATATTGTCTGACAATTGATCGCCAAGAATGAGGCAGCAACGAACCACGGACGGACTCCTACAAGGAAAAAACTATCCATGAATCTCAATAAAATCGGCATCCAATGCCTAATTCTGGTGATCTCAATGACGACATTAAAAGCTCAAGCCGACTGCGCACCACTTTTGGATCATTCTATACGCCAACTTGCTGGTGAGAAAGTAGACCGACTCTGCGAACTCTATCAGAATCAAGTGGTGATGATCGTCAACACCGCCTCAAAGTGCGGCTTCACGCCTCAGTTTGACGGTCTAGAGAAATTATACAAAAAGCACAAAAGCGAGGGTTTCGTTGTTCTTGGGTTTCCTTCAAAAGACTTCGGGAACCAGGAATATGCGTCTGAGTCAGAAACGGCAGATTTTTGTCGCCTGACCTACGGAGTCCAATTCCCTATGTATGAGACAATGCATGCCAAAAAAGGAAAAGCAGACCCACTATTCAAAGGGCTAGCCGAAGCCGCGGACAATGATTACCCATCATGGAACTTTCACAAATACATTTTAGACCGCAACGGCAAACTAGTCGGCAGCTTTGGGTCATTCACTGGGCCAAGCTCGAAGCGCATGGAGCGCGTAATCCTTGAGGCTCTGGAAGGATAATTAGTGCGGGTGCTCTGCACCCGCATACCCTTCACGCTTCGCTGACAGACTAATCGAGACCGAATCTGAAAAGCGAAGCGCGTGAGGTTTTTCGATTGTGACGTCAGCCCACATCACTTTGTGATCATCCATTACCAAAACCAACACCTCATCAGTCATTCGCTCAAGCAATAAAAATCGATTTCCCTCTACATGCGCAATTACTTTTTTTGTAATGGTCCGATAATTCAATGCCTCATCGATCGCATTAAAATTGACCGCTTTTTCTGCATGATAATGAATTCTGATATTAATCACGACATCCTGACGATTTTTTTTCTCATCTTCGTTGATGCCAACAAATGTTCGAAGACGAAGATTATGTATATGTATTTTAGCTATTTGTTCTCGCTGAGAATTTCGCATCAACGCTTTCCTATCAGCCTAAGAAATTCACTCCGGGTTGCTTGATGCGCGCGAAAATCACCGAGCATCATAGAACTTGCCATCGTCGAATTTTGCTTCTCCACACCCCTCATCATCATGCAAAGATGTTTCGCTTCGATCACAACACCAACACCACGGGCTCCAGTTACTTGTTGCACAGCAAGCGCAATTTGACGTGTTAAATTTTCTTGGATCTGGAGACGACGAGCAAACATATCTGTTATTCGCGCAAACTTCGAAAGACCGAGTACTTTCCCATCTGGAAGATAGCCAATATGACAATGGCCCGTGAATGGCAGTATGTGATGCTCGCACAGTGAGTACAGTTCAATATCACGGATTACTACCATTTCGTCATTGTCTGACTCAAACACTGCACCATTAACTAGATCATCAAGATTCTCACCATATCCAGAGGTCAAATACTCCATTGCTTTAGCCGCGCGATTAGGGGTATCCACCAACCCATCGCGCTCAGCATCCTCACCCAGGGTAATGAGGATATCTCGGTAGGATTCGGTCAATGAATCAATCATAGGCTCTCCAGCTTTCAAAGTAGTCAATTCAACATCTTGATTCAGAAAAAGGTAATATCTTTAACTTATTTTTTAATCAATCGACGCCTTAAATCTATGGCCCCTTTAAAAGAAAACAATACACAAACAAAAAATCAGTCAATCCGTCAAAAACTCTTCTTGGGTACAGCTATTCTATTTTTGACTGTTGGGATCGCCGCTTCACTTCTTGACTTAAAGTCAACACTCACGGCATTTAGCCAAATTCCTGCTGTAACTCTCGGAGTTATCTTCCTACTTGGTTCAGTAAGCTGGCTGCTGCGTGGACTGCGGACCTGGATAGTATTCCAGGAATTTTCATTGCTTGAAGCACTCGGAATCAGTTTTCTGCATAACACTGCCAATAATTTAGCACCGATGCGCCTTGGTGAATTAGCTCTGCCCGCTCTCGCTCGTTGGTTGGCTGGCATCAAGTTTTCGGTAGGCCTAACAAGTCTTATTTGGATTCGCTTTTTAGATCTAATCAGTCTCTTAAGCATCGGATTCTGCATCCTGCTTTTACCGAGCCTTGGCTCCATTATGCTCGCGTGCCTCGCTATCCTCGTATTCGCGACGCCGATGATAATCAGCCACCTCATTCCAAAGATCCAGAACCTACCTTTACCCAAGTCAATCGAAAATGCTCGAACGCAATTAATTTTTGAGGCCAAACAAGGAAAAAGACTACACAGAATTTGGCGCCTTACCATTCTGGCGTGGCTTACAAAGCTCATTGCAATGGCAATCCTCCTCGGAAGTTTAGCGGGATTACCAATTACTGAGGTCATGGCCACCATCTTAGGCGCTGAATTATCTTCAATACTACCCATACATGGTCTGGCTGGCGCAGGCAGTTACGAGGCGGGGGGGGCGCTTGGTGCTTCTCTTGCTGGCCAATCTCCATTAGCAGGCCTTGAGTTAGCAATCCAACTACATCTCTATGTACTGAGTCTGACGTTACTCTTCGGTATACTCGGTGGTTTATTACTTTTGAAACGGACAATACATGGTTGATATATCGCCGCGACTATCCGTCGTCGTTCCTCTGTATAAAGAGGAAGACAACGTAGAGCAATTGATCGACGAACTGCATAATGCGCTTTCACGGTATTCCGGTGAATTTGAACTCATCCTGGTTGACGACGGTAGCACAGACCTAACCCGAGAACGATTACTCGCGGCTCGCACAAATCAAGGAAATCATATTCGCGTGCTATCGCACCGCAGAAATCTGGGTCAGACACAAGCAATGCAGACTGGTTTACAAGCGGCTCGAGGAAGCATTATTGCGTTTATGGACGGCGATCTACAAAATGATCCTGCCGATATTCCGAATATGGTAGCAAAGCTAAATGAGGACAGCCTCGATTTATTATGTGGCTGGCGAAAAAACCGCCAAGATAGTCTCGACCGCACGCTGCCATCCAGGATTGCTAATTGGCTGATCGGGCAAGTTTCTGGCGTTACACTGCACGACTACGGTTGTAGCCTCAAAGTCGGTAGACGAGAGGTACTTGAGGGGCTCGACTTACGCGGCGAAATGCATCGTTTCATACCGCTGTGGGTTGCGAGCCTTACCCATCCCAGTCGAATCTCGGAAATACCAGTCAATCATCGTGCGAGAATTTCTGGCACATCCAAATATGGAATTTCTCGAACGCCACGCGTAATTCTCGATTTATTAGCCGCTTGGTTCTTTTTGCGATTCAGAGAACGTCCTGGCCATTTTTTTGGGGTAGCGGGTCTGATCACCGGAGGTCTTGGATGTATTTCGTTGACGTATCTCTTCGCACTCAAAGTATTTGGAGCGGACATCGCTAATCGCCCACTATTGATCACTGGCGTACTGCTAGCACTCGTCGGCCTTCAGTTAATCACCACTGGTTTAGTGGCTGAAATGTTGACGCGTCTGAAACCTTATCAGCAACCTCCCTTGACACAGGAAACGGATGCTATTGGCTGGCTCAAAGGATCAGATGACGCTCATTAAGCTCGACTGGCGACTCTTCCTTTGTCTTTTTGCACTTGGCCTGATTGGCACCTGGATACCTTTATTTGATCTTGATGAAGGTGCCTTCCTCGAAGCGACCAGAGAATTATTAAATGGCGGTCATTGGGCGGCGACTACCCTTGATGGGCTGCCGCGGTACGACAAACCAATCCTATCGTATTGGTTGCAAGCAATATCACTTTGGTGCCTAGGATTTCTCGAAGAAATTATTCCCATTGAAGTAATTGGTCGTTTGCCATCAGTAATTGCAGGTGCTCTGTGGGCTCTAGCACTGGGACGGTTTACCTCTGAATACACGCAAAAACCAGCACTTGGTTTGTTCGTAGCATTAAGTCTCACTAGCACGCTCGGGATTTTAGTGATCACACGAGCCGCAACTGCTGATTCCTTATTGAATCTCTGGTTCGCCCTGCTATTCACAGATATTGCACGCTACATACAGAAGCCAAATAAAGTCATACAAATCCGGGTATTTGCGTGGTTAGCATTTGGGATCTTAACAAAGGGACCTGTCGCTGTGCTTATTCCGATTGGAGCCTTTGGTTTGTGGGTAGTAAGTTCGCAGCAGTGGGGCGTTCTAAAATCAGCACTCTCATCTGTCTCGGGCTGGCTCCTTCTCTGTACCATCCTAACCCCATGGCTGATTGGCGTTTATGATGCACAAGGCATCGAGTTTTTCAAAAACTTCATTCTTCGGCACAACATAGAGCGATTCTCTGGAAATCTTGAAGGTCACGGTGGATATCTCTTTTATTATCTATTTGTTATGCCCCTGGTGCTACTGCCCTACTCAGGACTTTTTATAGCAGTTTCAATGCGTTTTAAGCGATTTTGGAACGATCCAGTAGGACGCTTTGGGCTAATCTGGTGCTTATTAGTAGTGGGCCTCGTCTCGGCCTCCGGCACACAATTACCTCACTATGTTTTGTATTCAACTCCGCCGTTATTCATATTTTACGCATGCGTGGTGCCAGAACTGAAACACCGATTCTGGGCGCTGCCTGGCCTTCTAATCCCTATCGGAATCCTTGTTCTAATAAGTTTTAATCATCTAATTCCCCTACCCGACCACCCACGAGATCAAGAGCAATTACTATTTTTAAAAGATGTCATTTCAAATTGGTGGTGGCCTCTTAGCATTACTAGCTTGCTACTAACGAGCCTTGCCCTAGTAATTATAATTCTGCCTGGCTGGCAACCCACCCAAAGACTTTTGGCCATGGGTGGAGTCCAATTAATAATCGTTAGCCTAGTATTATTACCTCTACTGTCAGAAGCTCGTCAAATGCCAATAAAAACGGCTGCATTAATTGCTCGGGAAGCAGGTGCTGAGGTCGTGGCTCAAGGCATTCGGATGCCAAGCTTTTCTTTTTATCGCAAAGAGATTACTCCAGAAATAGCGCCCAAACCTGGGCAGTGGGTAATTATTTCGACAACCCATTTAACCGAACTGCAAGCCCTCAATTATCGGATCGAAGTGAAAGCTACCGGGCCTGGCTGGCGACTAATTGCACTTCGTAAGCAGTAAATGGCTAGGCGGTGTCTCGAAGAATAAAACGCAAACTCGCGGAATTGATGCAATAGCGTAATCCAGTCGGATCTGGACCATCATCGAATACATGACCTAAATGCGCGTCGCACGACAAACAGGTCACTTCAGTTCGTGGCATATAAAAAATAGATCGATCTTCTAACTCTATTACCGAATCTTCAGGTTCTGGCCGATAAAAGCTCGGCCAACCACTACCAGAATCATATTTATGCTGAGAATCAAATAACAATGCATCACAACAAACACAAACATAAAGGCCATCAGCCTTGTGATCATTAAAAGCATTTTGAAAGGGTTTCTCAGTCCCTTTTTCCCGCGTAATATTAAATGTTTCCGCATCAAGTAACTGACGCCATTCAACATCTGATTTTTTTTCATTATGTTGTTCTTTCAATGCTTGAACTCCGTTAATTTGTCAAAATGTTTACATCAGAATCTTCATGCCCCAAGGATTACATCACATGTTACGTATTTTTTTATTTTTGCTAACCAACCTGGCCATTGTTGCAGTCGCAAGCATCACGCTCAGTCTCCTCGGGTTTCAAGGTTATTTGGCCACCAATGGCGTTGATTTAAACCTCTCTAGCTTACTTCTTTTTTGTTTTATATTTGGTATGGCGGGCAGCGTGGTAAGCCTTCTGCTTTCAAAAACTATGGCCAAAATGGGAACAGGCACAAAGATCATAGGCCAACCAAACAACGCAGATGAGCAATGGCTGATCCAAACAGTCCGAGAACTCTCGCAACAGGCTGGAATTGGGATGCCCCAAGTCGGCATTTTCCCGAGTCAGACAAGTAATGCTTTTGCAACGGGCTGGAACCGAAATAATGCTCTCGTTGCGGTCAGTACCGGACTGCTCAGCAGATTCAGTCGTGATGAAGCACGAGCAGTAATGGCCCACGAAATCGGGCACGTTTCCAATGGAGATATGATAACACTTGCACTCGTCCAGGGTGTCGTGAATACCTTTGTTATGTTCTTTTCTCGAGTAATCGGCCATACCATTGACAGAGCCGTATTTAAAACCAAATACGGCCATGGGCCGGCTTTTTACATTACAACTATAGTAGCCGAGCTAATACTCGGCGCACTCGCCTCAATGATTGTATTTTGGTTTTCACGGCAACGAGAATTCCGTGCAGATTCCTATGGCGCTAAACTTGCCGGAGTCCAGTCTATGATCGGAGCGCTAGAGCATTTGCGTGCAGAACAAGGAATACCATCAGAGTTACCCGATACAATGATTGCCTTTGGCATCCGAACTAGCGGAAAAGGTATGACCCGATTATTTATGACGCATCCACCGCTTGAAGAACGAATCGCTGCCTTACGAACGCTCTGAATCAGGATTAAGCAAGATTTTTAAAGCCCCGTTCACAGTCAGTCATTACATCTGAGACTGACTCCAAACCTACTGAGATCCTAATTAAGCTCTCGCGAATTCCCATGACGTCGCGGTCAACCTGCTCAAGTCGACCATGGGTAGTCGTTGCCGGGTGGCAGACCGTCGTCTTTACATCACCTAAATTAGCTGTCAATGACATCAAACAAGTCCCATTCAAAAACGACCACGCCCTTGACCGACCAGCATCCTTGAGCTCAAAGCTCAAGACGCCACCACCACCAGAGGCCTGACGAGCGATCAGAGCAGCTTGGGGATGGTCTTCTAGACCAGCATAATTAACGTGAGATACTTCTGGCTGTTGTTCAAGCCATTGCGCTAGTTTCAGGGCTCGTTTGCTGTGTTCGCGCATCCGGAGCTCAAGCGTCTCAAGTCCTTTAAGAAATACCCAAGCATTGAACGGACTCATAGTGACACCACCCGATCGGATAAATGCCGTTACCGGTTCGATTAATTCTCTTCGGCCGAGTACCGCACCGCCCATTACACGTCCCTGGCCATCCAAATATTTGGTGGCTGAATGAATGACAATATCTGCCCCCAAGTCGAGGGGCTTCTGAAGTGCCGGGGTCATGAAGCAATTATCGACAACAAGCAAACAATCCTGTGCCCGACAAAGTAATGATAACGCAGCAATGTCGACGATCTCGATAGTTGGATTGGAGGGAGTCTCGCAATAAGCAAGTTTAGCCGGCGTTTGCAGCGCTTGCTCCCACGCACCCATATCTGTTGTTTGAACCAACGTGAGCTCGATGCCATATTTCACAAAGAATTTCTTTAGCAGCGTAAGCGTCGCACCAAATACACCCGTCGACATCAGCACGCGATCACCAGCTTGGCAATGGGCCATTAGCAAAGCTAATATCGCACCCATGCCTGTGGCCGCAGCTTCACATGCTTCGGCATTCTCCATTACAGCCAGGCGCCGGCAAAATCCATCAACTGTCGGATTATCAACTCGCGCATAAATAGACAAACCTGAATCATTGATAAATGCATCCGCCATGATCTCAGCGTCGGAAAAGACAAAGCTTGATGTCGGGTAAATTGGTTCTGAGTGCTCTCGTTCGCCGGTGCGCTCCATGCCGACTCGAATCGCCTGCGTTTCAGGATCTAACGTTTCAATCAACGATTTCAATCGGCGATCGCGATCCATCATGAGGCATCCGCCCTCAAATCAAGGCAAGCATCCTCTGCTCCCGCCAAATGGTCCTGCTTAGCGGAGTCATTACGCGACCGCGCCAATGCTTCCAAATATGCTTCATCAACTTCTTTGGTGATGTAGCGAGCAGAAAATACGGAATCCTCAAATGACCGCAATTCCGGATTTAGTTCACGAACTGCATCAATCAGATCATCAAGCTCCTGATAAATTAAACCATCCGCCCCAATTAGTTGATTAATATCTTCAGTAGTTCGACGGTACGCGATAAGTTCAGACGGTGCGGGCATGTCTATTCCATAGACATTTGGCGAAACGACCGCTGGTGCAGCCGAGGCAAAATACACTTTTTCAGCACCGGCTTCGCGAGCCATTTCAACAATCTGATGACAGGTTGTTCCCCGAACAATCGAGTCATCGACCAACAAAACGTTACGTCCTTTGAACTCTTGAGCTACCGGATTTAATTTTTGACGAACAGATTTTCGCCGCTGGGTTTGTCCGGGCATTATAAAAGTTCTTCCGATATAACGGTTCTTTATAAATCCTTCACGGAATAGTACACCAAGCTTCTGAGCCACTTCGAGCGCACTGGTTCTGCTGGTTTCAGGGATCGGGATTACCACGTCAATATCATGATCTGGCATTTCTTTCAAAATCTTGTCAGCCAACTTTCGGCCCATATTAATGCGAGCCTGATACACCGAAACACCATCAATTACTGAATCCGGCCTAGACAGATATACATATTCAAATAAACACGGGTGACGCTCCTGTTTACCCGCACATAGCTTACGATAAAGGTTTCCCTTATTGTCCACAAAGGCGGCTTCGCCCGGTGCTAAATCACCTATCAATCGAAATCCAGCCGAATCCAAGGCAACAGATTCGCTAGAAATCATGTATTCAACACCTTGATCAGTCTTCCTCTGTCCGATACAAATTGGACGAATTCCGTTCGGATCTCGAAACCCCAAAATGCCGTGTCCGTTAATCAAGGCTACTACTGCATAAGCACCGCGGCATCGGCGATGCACACCCTGAACAGCTGAAAAGAAATCCTCCGGTGTCGGTCTAAAATTCCCCCGAGCCTCGAGTTCGTGAGCAAAAACATTCAGCAGCACTTCCGAGTCTGAACTGGTATTAATATGTCGCAGATCGTCCTGATAGAGTTCACGCATCAAATTTTTTGTATTAGTTAAGTTGCCATTGTGAGCGAGGCTAATCCCATAAGGGCTATTAACATAAAATGGCTGAGCTTCTGCAGATGAGCTGGTTCCAGCCGTTGGATAGCGAACATGTCCAATACCCATATTTCCGACCAAATAATGCATGTGACGAGTTCGAAATACATCGCGAACCAGACCATTATCTTTTCTTAGATAAAACTTGCCGTTAGCACAGGTGACCATCCCTGCAGCATCCTGTCCTCGATGCTGAAGTACCGTCAAAGCATCGAACAGTGCCTGATTTACATTACCTCGACCAAAGATTCCTACCACTCCACACATGCCCGAATTCCTTCTTTAAATGGGTGGTATCGCAATGCCTTGCACCGATAACTGATCAAGAGCCCAATGCGCCACTATTTCAAAATGCAGAACCATGGTCGAATCAGTATACCAAGAGTCCTTTGTTAGCGGGGTGAGACCCAAGAGACCAACAATAAGAGTAATAATCAAAGCTCCTCGCGCAAAACCAAAGACCATTCCGAGCAATCGATCAGTCGATGATAGCCCGGTCGCGTTGATAAGAGCACCGAGTAAAAAGCTGAGTATCGCACCCACAATAAGGGTACCAACAAAAAGTGTCGCGAATGATGCAATTGAGCGCATCAACATGTCAGCGATTTGCGCGACCAGCAATTGATCCATAGCACTATGGAACTGACGAGCAATCACAAAGGCAGCAATCCAGGTGCCTAGGCTGAGAGCCTCTTTCATAAAACCTCGGCGTAGACTCATTAACGTCGATAGACCAATTAAAACAACAATGGCCCAATCAAAAGCAGTTAATTCGAAACCGATCGCTTCCTCAATGCCATTCATAATTTTCCGTCTTCACGCACATCGTATTGTTTGATACGTGGTTTCAACGACAAACGATCTTTAATGATCTGAATCGCTTTTTCTGCTTCAGAACGATTCAAAAATGGACCCAAATAGACCTTAATAAATTGACTGCCCGATCGCTGATATACTCGTGCCAAATTCAAATCGTTAAGTTTTTCAATTACAACCGCAGCATTTTTCTCATCTTTAAATGCACCAACCTGCAAAATAAAACTCGCCGTTTTGCCTGAACCGGTTGGCCCAATGAGCAAAGCATCCAATTCTTCAGAAGACTTCTTGAGTGCCTCCTCATCGATAACAAGGGCTTGGAATGACTTCGATTCAGTTTTTGGAGGATCTGGCAATCGTGTCAAACGAGCCCCTTCATCTACAATCAACGAAAAATGTGGTGTCAATAACCAGGGCATAACTAGCGCGGCAAGTGCCACTAATGTTGCGGCACCGATCCATTGATGTTTTCGCCGATGCGACGCAACCGTCTTTTCAGTTGAGGACTTCATGTTTCAGTGCGTCTGCCGCCAATAAAAAAGAGCCAAAGACCAATACTTGACTGCCCGGCTCCAGATCACAGGAAATCCCTCCGAGCGCGTCTGAAAGTGTAGCAAAAGTTCGCCAAGGAGTCTGTTCAGTTGTTGTTGTCCAAAGACATGCCAACTCATCAACAGAGCGACCGCGATTACCATCAATACCCACCAAGACCACTCGATCCGAAAATTGATGGAGCAATTGCATGATCGGCTTGGCATCTTTATCCGCCAAAAGACCAAAAATCACAATTCTAGGCCCAGCACAGAGTTTTGCCTTTAGGGTTGTTATAACGAATTGACATGCATCTGCGTTGTGACCCACATCTACTATCCATTCCACCCCGTGCACAGTACATCGCGTCATTCGACCCGGTAATGCAAGCGTTGGCAAGATCGCCTCCAATCCATTTTCAGGCAGGCTCTTGATCGTTTCAAGTGCTTTCACCGCCAGACCCACTGAGTCGCGAGGTAATTTCAGATCAACAAGCGAGACACGACCCGCCGCTATTGAGAGCTGGTCTTGATCATCCAAAGCACCGGATAGAAGAGAAAGACGCGCACCAGTCGACTCAGCTCTTTCTTTCAAGACACTTTCGACCTGCGATGCCGCAGTCCATGTTTCAATCCCAGGCCTCATCACTCCGGCCTTCTCCAGGGCAATTTCTTCCACGGTGGATCCAAGATATTCCTGATGATCAAGACCGATGGATGTAATCACAGACACATCTGGATCTAAAGCATTGACCGCATCCAGGCGTCCGCCAAGACCAATTTCAAGAATCCAAAGCTCAACAGATGCTCTTTGAAACAACACAAAACAAGCAAGAGTTAAAAATTCAAAGTAAGTTAGAAAAATATCTTTCTGGGCAGAATACACAGCCTCAAAAGAACTAGTGAGCAGATTGTCCGGAACAGATTCTCCATTGATTCGAAAACGCTCTCCAAGATGCCAAAGGTGTGGAGATGTATATTCCCCTACTTTTAACCCTTTTTCTTTTGCGAGTACCCCGGCAACATAAACAACTGAACCCTTACCATTAGTTCCCGCGACCATTAACACAGTTCTGGGAAGACCTTGATCAAGACGTGACCAAACTTCTCGAACCCGATCCAATCCTAGTAAGACTTCACTGGATGGTGAGTTTGACTCAAGCAGTTTTTCCCACTCAATGAGACTCTTCAATGGTGAAGTCTAGACAACACCCGCGCGATGGTGTCACGCATTTCAAGACGAGGCACAATCATATCCACCGTGCCATGCTCTAACAAGAATTCAGCTCTTTGAAATCCTTCGGGTAAAGTTTCTCTGACAGTTTGTTCAATCACCCTCGGACCGGCAAAGCCAACCAACGCCTTCGGTTCTGCAATATTGACATCGCCAAGCATCGCAAAGGACGCAGAAACACCACCAAAAACTGGGTCAGTCAGCACAGAAATATAGGCAATACTCTCTTCTCGCATCTTTCCAAGAACGGCAGACGTTCTCGCCATCTGCATCAAAGACAGCAGGGCTTCCTGCATCCGAGCACCGCCTGACGCCGAAAAACAAACTAGCGGCACCCGTTTTTCAAGGCACAATTCTGCCGCACGAACAAACTTCTCGCCGACTACTGTCCCCATCGAACCGCCCATGAACCTAAATTCGAATGCAATTGCCACCAAAGGACGCTCTTTAAGACATCCTTCCATTGCAATCAAAGCATCATTTTCGCCAGTCGCCTTTTGAGCCTGCACAAGACGATCACGATATTTTTTTAGATCCTTGAATTTAAGTTTGTCATGAGGCTTCAAGTCAGCAAATAACTCGGTCGCTGACGCCTCATCTAAAAAACTAATTAATCGATCTCGCGCACCCAGTCGACCATGATGCTCACACTTCGGGCAAACTAATTGATTACGCTCTAATTCCGGTCGATAAAGCACCGCATCACATGCTCCACATTTTGACCACAAACCATCGGGCACAGGGGTCTTTCGTTCAATCACCTTAGATCGAACTACTGAAGGAACAATTTTGTCGAGCCAATTAATCATCTGATCTCCAAAATCAAACTGTCTCATCCATGGCATCACGCATTGGTTGCAAAATTTCCTTGAGCTTATTTGGCACCTGATCCGGCTGATTAGCGAGAGCTTCAACTGCACTGACCAAAACCGAACCCACTATAATTCCATCAGCGACCGCCGCAACTCGCCTGGCATCGTCTGGTGTCCGAATTCCAAACCCCACACAAATCGGACTATCCACAT
>JAOLBK010000014.1 GCA_028339155.1 Litorivicinus sp. | reverse complement strand
TACGCCTTTCGGCCTCGCCTTAGGGGTCGACTCACCCTGCCCCGATTAACGTTGGACAGGAACCCTTGGTCTTTCAGCGAGGGGGTTTTTCACCCCCTTTATCGTTACTCATGTCAGCATTCGCACTTCTGATATCTCCAGCAAACCTCTCGATTCACCTTCACAGACTTACAGAACGCTCCTCTACCATCTCTTACGAGATCCGCAGCTTCGGTACTAGATTTAGCCCCGTTACATCTTCCGCGCAGGCCGACTCGACTAGTGAGCTATTACGCTTTCTTTAAAGGGTGGCTGCTTCTAAGCCAACCTCCTAGCTGTCTGTGCCTTCCCACATCGTTTCCCACTTAATCTAGATTTGGGGACCTTAGCTGGCGGTCTGGGTTGTTTCCCTTTCCACGACGGACGTTAGCACCCGCCGTGTGTCTCCCATGATCGCACTCCTCGGTATTCGGAGTTTGCATCGGTTTGGTAAGTCGGGATGACCCCCTAGCCGAAACAGTGCTCTACCCCCGAGGGTGATACATGAGGCGCTACCTAAATAGCTTTCGAGGAGAACCAGCTATCTCCGAGCTTGATTAGCCTTTCACTCCGATCCACAGCTCATCCCCATCTTTTTCAACAGATGTGGGTTCGGGCCTCCAGTCAGTGTTACCTAACCTTCACCCTGGCCATGGATAGATCGCTCGGTTTCGGGTCTACTCCCAGCAACTATTCGCCCATTTAAGACTCGATTTCTCTACGGCTCCCCTAAACGGTTAACCTTGCTACTGAAAGTAAGTCGCTGACCCATTATACAAAAGGTACGCAGTCACCTTACGGCTCCCACTGCTTGTATGCACACGGTTTCAGGATCTATTTCACTCCCCTCACAGGGGTTCTTTTCGCCTTTCCCTCACGGTACTGGTTCACTATCGGTCAATCAGGAGTATTTAGCCTTGGAGGATGGTCCCCCCATATTCAGTCAAGATGTCACGTGTCCCGACCTACTCGATTTCACAACAAGTGCCTTTTCGTATACAGGGCTATCACCTACTACGGCCAGCCTTTCCAGACTGTTCTACTAAGACACAAGTTACTTAAGGGCTAATCCCCGTTCGCTCGCCGCTACTAAGGGAATCTCGGTTGATTTCTTTTCCTCCGGGTACTTAGATGTTTCAGTTCTCCGGGTTTGCCTCCTACACCTATGTATTCAGTGCAGGATAGTCTTTCGACTGGGTTTCCCCATTCGGACATCGCGGGATCAAAGCTTGTTTGCCAGCTCCCCCACGCTTATCGCAGGCTACAACGTCCTTCATCGCCTCTGATTGCCAAGGCATCCACCGTGTGCACTTCGGTACTTGATCATACAATCCTGGAACTCACTGAGCTCATTCATGAATGTCTACCGGTTACACGATAAATGCTGATTTATAATCAGCATCACTAAACGCGCTTGTGTAATCTTTGAAATTGATACAACGTATCCAATTTTTGTTGATTACAAAACTTGTTAATCCAACTTGTTAAAGAACACTGACCACATAGTCATTGAGAAATACAGCAGCACTTCTCAATGACCACGTCCGGTATAGAATGGTGGAGCTATGCGGGATCGAACCGCAGACCTCCTGCGTGCAAGGCAGGCGCTCTCCCAGCTGAGCTATAGCCCCAAAAGTATTGGTGGGTCTGGGCTGATTTGAACAGCCGACCTCACCCTTATCAGGGGTGCGCTCTAACCAACTGAGCTACAGACCCATTACTGCTATACCAGGTCACTAGATCAAGCAATGCGTGTGAGCACTTAAGCCTTCAGTCGTATAGTCGTTTAAGGAGGTGATCCAACCGCAGGTTCCCCTACGGTTACCTTGTTACGACTTCACCCCAGTCATGAATCACACCGTGGTGACCGTCCTCCGAAGTTAGACTAGCCACTTCTGGTGCAACCCACTCCCATGGTGTGACGGGCGGTGTGTACAAGGCCCGGGAACGTATTCACCGTGACATTCTGATTCACGATTACTAGCGATTCCGACTTCATGGGGTCGAGTTGCAGACCCCAATCCGGACTACGACTGGCTTTCTCGGATTGACTCCCCCTTGCGGGTTTGCGACCGTTTGTACCAGCCATTGTAGCACGTGTGTAGCCCTACTCGTAAGGGCCATGATGACTTGACGTCGTCCCCACCTTCCTCCGATTTGTCATCGGCAGTCTCCTTAAAGTTCCCGGCCGAACCGCTGGCAAATAAGGATAAGGGTTGCGCTCGTTACGGGACTTAACCCAACATCTCACGACACGAGCTGACGACAGCCATGCAGCACCTGTCACTCGGTTCCCGAAGGCACCAATCTATCTCTAGAAAGTTCCGAGGATGTCAAGAGTAGGTAAGGTTCTTCGCGTTGCGTCGAATTAAACCACATGCTCCACCGCTTGTGCGGGCCCCCGTCAATTCATTTGAGTTTTAACCTTGCGGCCGTACTCCCCAGGCGGCGAACTTATCGCGTTAGCTGCGCCACTAAACATACAAGATGTCCAACGGCTAGTTCGCATCGTTTACGGCGTGGACTACCAGGGTATCTAATCCTGTTTGCTCCCCACGCTTTCGAGCCTCAGCGTCAGTATTGGTCCAGATGGCCGCCTTCGCCACTGATGTTCCTTCCTATATCTACGCATTTCACCGCTACACAGGAAATTCCGCCATCCTCTACCATACTCTAGCCTGGCAGTTTTGGATGCAGTTCCCAGGTTGAGCCCGGGGCTTTCACATCCAACTTACCAAGCCGCCTACGCTCGCTTTACGCCCAGTAATTCCGATTAACGCTTGCACCTTTCGTATTACCGCGGCTGCTGGCACGAAATTAGCCGGTGCTTTTTCTGTAGATAACGTCAATCCCGGCAGGTATTAACTACCGGGCCTTCCTCCCTACTAAAAGTGCTTTACAACCCTAGAGCCTTCTTCACACACGCGGCATGGCTGGATCAGGGTTTCCCCCATTGTCCAATATTCCCGACTGCTGCCTCCCGTAGGAGTCTGGACCGTGTCTCAGTTCCAGTGTGACTGATCATCCTCTCAGACCAGTTAAAGATCGTCGCCTTGGTGAGCCTTTACCTCACCAACAAGCTAATCTTACGCAGGCTCATCTAATAGCGAGAGCTTCAAAGAGAGGCCCCCTTTCATCCTTAGATCGTATGCGGTATTACCCAAAGTTTCCCTTGGCTATCCCCCACTACTAGGTAGATTCCTACGCGTTACTCACCCGTCCGCCACTCGACGCCTGCTAGCAAGCTAGCATCGTTTCCGTTCGACTTGCATGTCTTAGGCCTGCCGCCAGCGTTCAATCTGAGCCATGATCAAACTCTTCAGTTAAGAGTACCGAGTAAACTCGGTGATATTTTTTGCTCAGACAATCGCAAAACTGCTAAATAAATTTATACAGGTTGCTTGTGCCTGATATCTTATCGACATCCAGCTCAAGCACCCACACGCATTGCTTGATCAATTTGTTAAAAAACTCCCCAGAGGTCCTCTCTGAAGTGGACGCGAATTCTATCGAACTCTACATCTTTTGCAACCACTTATTTACAATTTCTTGTTCGGGTTACTGAAACTTTCGCTTCGAATTTTTTCAGCGCATCCTAAAGATGTTCTTCTAGAATGCAGCCTAACTTCTCCAATCAGTACTGCTTCGTTTCCAATGCCCTACAACTGAAGAGCGCGAAGCTTACAGGGTTTCGATCATGGTGCAATAACTTTGTAAAAATAAATTAATTACTGTCCCGCATGCCCCACGGCCACAAGAGATTGGGCGCGACACATTACTCATATTCGCAAGATTGAAAAGCGATGATCAAGTTGTAACAGTTACTCTCACAAAGCGTTTCTTGCCGCACTGAAAGACGCGGGGCTGTCCTGCTTGGACTCGAAGTTGCGCATCAGTCTCGAGCTCGCCATCTATGCGCACAGCACCCTGAGTGATATAGGCCCTCGCCTCAGAAGAGCTCTTTGCCAGCCCAATTTCACGCAGCAGAACCGATAGCGGAATGGAACCTTGGTCATCAGCCACAACTGTAAATTCAGGCATTTCATCAGGAATCTCACCGGGCTTAAATTTATTGCCTGCACTCTTAGAGGCGCGATCAGCGGCATCAACGTCATGGAATCGCGTAATTAGTTCACGTGCAAGTTCTGACTTTACTGAATTCGGCGAAACGGCTCCTGACTGCACTTCCTTTTTGAATGCTGCAATCTCTTTATTCTGCTTTAAACTCAAAAGGTCGAAGTAACGCCACATCAATGAATCCGATATTCCCATGAGCTTTCCATACATATCGCCAGGACTATCATTTAGACCAACATAGTTCCCCAATGACTTTGACATCTTCTTTTCTCCGTCAAGCCCCTCAAGTATGGGCATCATCATTACCACCTGAGGCGACTGCCCAGCATCCCGCTGAAGCTCCCGGCCCATTAAAAGATTGAACCGCTGATCAGTCCCACCAAGCTCAACATCGGCCTCTAACACGACAGAATCATATCCCTGCATCAAGGGATACAAAAATTCGTGGATTGAAATTGGCTGCCCTGATTTGTAACGTTTACCGAAATCTTCTCGCTCCAACATTCTTGCCACAGTTAATTTTGCCGCAAGCCGAACAAAATCTTGGGGCGTTAGCTTACTCATCCATCTGCTATTATATTCAACACGAGTCTTGTTCTGATCGAGAATCTTGAACACTTGCAATGCGTAGGTCTCAGCATTGACCTTTAATTGTGCGTCAGTCAGAGGCTTTCGAGCCTGGTTTTTGCCAGTAGGGTCGCCAATCAAGCCGGTAAAGTCGCCAATCAAAAAGATAACTTCATGACCCAGATCCTGGAATTGCTTTAACTTATTAATTAAAACTGTATGACCCAAGTGCAAATCTGGAGCCGTAGGATCAAAACCCGCCTTAATCCGCAGCCGGTTCCCGCCTTCCAATTTATCCCTCAAGTCATCTTTGGGAAGAATTTCATCGGCCCCTCGGGCGATCAGATCCAAAGCATCCTGAATCTTTGCGGCATCGGCTATAGTCATTGATCTATCTCAAATTCGTTGCATAAAGCACACTATTGTACGCAAACCTTCACCCTTTTTTATATGCAACTGCGTTTTGGTTTCTGTACACTCTCATAAACCGTATTTTGAGGGATAAATGCGAGCACTAATTAATCGATTTAACTCAGCTTGCCATCCATTTCCCGGAATACACGTTCTTGGGGTCTCCGCTTCCGCCTTATTTATAACTGCATTATTAAACTGGCCAAATGCTCTTGAGGCTAAGGATTCGGCTTCAAAATGGATTCCAATTCCAAATCCTTTCGCTGGCAAATCAAGCTTGCCTCATTCGCTGGAAGAGCCGGCATTCATTGTCAAAAAAGACACTGTCAAATCTGGTGACTCACTAAGCCGACTGTTTCAACGGCAAGGCTTGAGCCCACAACTACTCACCAAAGTAACAAGTTCCGAATCAAGAAATAATGCAATCAGTCGCCTTAGTGCAGGCAAAAACGTCGAATTCAGGTATCTGAGCGATTCTTTACGCGAAGTCGCCGTGATCCAGTCACCTTTTTCCGAAACGGTCGCCGTAAACCGCAACAACGAATGGGCAATCGAACAGCGCCACCGCGAGCCTGAAATCTATATTGAATATGCTAAAGCACGAATTGATAGCTCATTATTTTTGGCGGGTGCTCGTGCTGGCTTACCCGACAATCTAATTATGGAACTTGCTAGTATCTACGGGCACGTTATCGATTTCGTCTACGAAATCCGCCGGGGCGACACATTTTACGTCACTTTCGAGAAACGCTACCTCGACGGACAGTTTATCGAATATGGCGATATCTTAGCGGCCCAGTTTGTCAATAAGGGAGAGGTTTTTTCAGCAATTAGATATCCCGGCCCTTCTGGTGATGCCGGCTATTATGATGAAGAAGGCGTAAGCCTCAGAAAAGCGTTCTTACGTGCACCCCTTAATTTCAATCGCATTAGCTCCAATTTCAAGTTAGTCCGGAAGCACCCCGTACTTGGAAAAATGCGTGCGCACAAAGGAACCGATTACGCGGCATCTAGGGGCACACCAGTGTACGCGTCAGGTGACGGAAAGATAATCTACCGCGCTAGAAAAGGTGGGTTTGGTAATTTAGTGGTCATCCGCCATGGAAATAACATTGAAACTCGGTACGCACACCTCTCGAAATTCGGTCGCTATCGCTTAAACTCTAAAGTGCAGCAAGGACAGACGATAGGCTATGTCGGGACAACAGGCTTATCTACTGGCCCGCACTTACACTACGAGTTCATTATTAACGGCGTCCATAGAAACCCGCGCACTATTATAGAGAAATTACCAAAAGCGAAATCTCTGCCCAAAACAGAACTTGCTCGGTTCCAAAAATTCGCAGAGCCTTTGATTGCGTCTTTAGAGGTACTAAATTCAAATGCTGAGCTGGCATACCAAAATATTTCAAAGTAACCCCAGGCGCGCGGTCATTGGATTGATGAGCGGCACGAGCCTTGATGCCTTAGATGCGGCCCTACTTCGTGAAACAGATAATGGGTGCGTCGAACTGATTCATGGCGAAACAACATCCTTCCCGGACGCATTAAAACAGCGCTTACAAAATATCGTTTCATCAGGGGAAGTGAGATTAAAAGAACTTCTAGAGGTTGAATACTTGTACACAAAAGCGGTCGTTACTCAATGCCGAGAAATGGCCAGCACCTCTCGATACCCCATCGCTTGCATTGGCTTCCACGGGCAAACGCTTTGGCATGCGCCGGAGCTCGCTTCTACGCTACAAATTGGTCTTTCCGAAAAGCTCGCCGAAGAAACATGCATACCTGTTGTATCCCAGTTCCGCAGAAGCGACATGGCCCGCGGCGGACAAGGAGCGCCACTAGCTCCTTTATTCCATGCCGCTCACTTCGGAAAAAGTACGGAGTCCATTGTGGCCTTAAATTTAGGTGGAATTGCTAATTTAACAATTATCACGCCGGGGCAGCCATTGCGTGGATGGGACGCTGGGCCAGCAAACACATTATCAGATCTTTGGTGTCAAGCAGAAACTCAAAAACCTTTCGATCATAACGGTGACTTCGCAAATCAAGGTTCAACAAACAAAAAATTGCTGCAATTGATGCTCGCGGATCCTTACTTCAAGAGGCAGCCCCCAAAAAGTACTGGGCGCGAATATTTTAATCGAGCCTGGCTCGACCAGTTTCTAAGTTTATTCCCAGGAATTACCGGGGCCGACGTTCAAGCAACTCTGAATCATCTAACCGCTGACGTCATAGCCAAAAATATTCCCACGGGCACAGATCTAGTCGTCGCCTCTGGAGGTGGCGTGCACAACGCTCACCTAATGAATGCAATCGATGAAGCCCTTGATCCGCTAATGGTAACTTCCAGTTTTTTCGGTTTTGATCCCAACTATGTTGAATCTGCATGCTTTGGCTGGCTCGCGCTCAAATGTCTTGATGGCAAAATATTAGATGTAAAATCGGTTACCGGAGCAGATCGAAATGGCACACTCGGCATGATTTACCGGCCCGCTAAAGACTAAAGCTAGCACCGCACCCGCAGGTGCTCGTTGCATTGGGATTTTGCACAACAAATTGCGACCCCGTTAAAGACTCAGAATAATCCACGGTCGACCCCACCAGATATTGATAGGACAATCCATCAATCACTACCGTGACACCATCCTTCTGGACTCGCGTATCATCAGCCTGCTCTTCGTCGTCGAAACTGAATCCATATTGAAACCCAGAGCACCCACCCCCTGTGACAAAAACTCGCAATTGCAACTCGGGATTACCCTCGCCATCAATCAATTCACGAGCCTTTTCTACGGCACGTTCTGTCAATTTAATAGGCATTGGAACAAAAATTTCAGCCATAAATTCCTCTCACGGACTCAACGCATGCATTGGAAGCGCCGTTGTTTCATCAAATCCAAGCATCAGATTCATATTCTGGATGGCTTGACCAGCCGCCCCCTTCACCAAATTATCAATCACACTTGAAACAATAATCTGCCCAGGTTTTTGTTGATACAGTCCGAGGACACACCGATTAGATCCGCGAACCCATCTCGTTTCCGGGTGTTGTGGAGACTGTACCACGCTGATCAATGGTTCATCAGCATAACGCTGCCGATATAATGTCAATGCGTCTTCCAATGAGAGAGGGGTCTTTATATATGCTGTAATTTCAATGCCTCGAATCATCGGCAACAAGTGCGGCACAAAGGTAACTGAAACTGACCTGCCGGCCAATTGGGAAAGCTGGTACTCAATTTCTGGTCCATGACGGTGCCCTGAAGCGGCATAAGCATGAAAATTATCGGAGGCTTCGGCCACAATTAAATCGGTTCGAGGATTTCGACCAGCACCCGATGCACCACTTTTCCCATCTAAAATTAAATTCTCTAAATCTAACTGTCCAGACTCAATCAATGGCAACACCGCCAAGGTTGATGCGGTTGGATAGCACCCTGGATTCCCGACTAAAAAGGCATCTTTAATTCGATCTCGGTAGATCTCAGGCAAGCCATACACTGCGTCACATAATAATTCCGGCGATGCATGGGGCGCACCATAAATCGACTGCCATACAGTAGCATCAGAGAATCGAAAATCTGCCGCCAAATCGATCAGCTTTACGCCCCGGTTCAATAATTCTGGCGCTTCATGCATTGCGATCTGGTTCGGAGTCGCATAAAAAACAAGATCACAATGGCACAATCTCTCAATACTCGGCGCCTCGAACTCTAGTGCGTCATAGTGATCGAGCCAAGGGTACAAAGAAGCTACTGAATTACCTGCTTCCGAACGAGACGTAAGGTAGGCCACCTCAACTTTGGTGTGATTGACCAGCATTCTGAGTAATTCAATACCCGTATATCCTGTTCCACCAACAATTCCGATTCGTTTCACCTGTATTCCATCCCCAATAGAAAATCGCGCATAATACGTTACATGCGCAAGCGAGCGCAGTCGACAAGGGATGATTATGCAGCAAAAGATCAAAGACGCAGGAATTGAATTGTTGATTGTATTCGGCATTGGTGGATTAATCGGCAGCCTAATGGCGTGGACCTCCAATACGTATGTCTCAGGAGTTCAGTTTTTCACAATATTTAGAGAGCAAAATCCACTCTTTCAGATTTCTCTTGGTGAAAGCGATTTCGAGCTCACAAGCCTTATCTTTCTGTGGGTAGCCGCCCTCTTAGTAATCCTCATTCGTCGTGTATTCAGCGTTACCCGCTGGCATGGGCCTGCGGACAGCATTTATTCCGCGCAACAATCCAAAGAGCCACTGGACATCAAGCATGGCATTGCGTCTACGCTAGCAGCTTTTACCAGCGCAGCAGGCGGAGGCTCTGTGGGTCAATATGGACCTCTGGTTCATTTCGGCGCCACCATCGGAATCGTGATTAAACGATATGTGTCGAGCCGATTATCACATGAAGTGTATTTAGGCTGTGGTGTAGCAGCCGCTATTTCAGCTGGCTTTGGAGCCCCTATTGCCGGAATTGTTTTTGCACACGAAGCTGTCTTGCGTCATTTCTCAGTCCGCGCAATTGCCCCGATTTCAGTAGCATCAGTGACCGCTTCCGCTGTCAGTCAAGCTTTTTTTCCATCCTCAAATGTCTTTGAAATCACCGCCACACCGCCAGATCTAGTGACGCTAATTCCCTTACTCGTCATTGCAAGCCCGCTCATTGCTGGGGCTGCAATTCTTTACATGGAATCGCTAAGACGCTCGACCGCATACGCTAAAAAATCTGGTTACTCCGCAGAGCGGCTTATTTTAACAGCAGCCACCCTGTGCGGAATCGTCGGCATTTGGGTACCTGAAATATTGGGGCTTGGCATCGGCACTATTAATGACATGATTAACGGAATGTATGGCATTCCTGGCTTACTTATTTTGCTGTTCGTCAAGATTGCCATGACAGCACTTTGTGTCGGATTTGGCTTATTTGGCGGCGTATTCTCTCCCGCTCTCTTTATTGGCGTAGCTGCCGGCGGGGTCATCGCTCAAGCCACAACCATGGCTGGAATACCTGATTTATCAGTGGCCGTTAGCATTGCAGCAATGGCCGCCGTCGCTGCCAATGTCATCGGCGCACCTGTAGCAGCAGTTTTAATCGTTCTTGAATTAACTCAATCGTATGGTTTTGCAGTCGCGGCATTAATGTCGGTAATGGCCTCCATGCTACTCACGCATCGACTATTTGGGGCTTCATTTTTTGACCGCCAACTAATGGATCGAGGCATCAATCTAGCGCACGGACGAGAGGCTATCGCGCTGGCGCAGAACACATTAAAAGGACATGTTAATGATGACTACGTGTCTTTATCAGAAACAAACACTGGCCATGAAGCTCTTGAGAAAATGCGGGAAAAGCAGCAAACAGAGGCCTATGTAATCTCAGGAAACGGCTGCTTAGCGGGCAAACTTTCAATCCATCAAGCAATCGAGGCTGAATCAAAATCGGTTTTTAATTTTCTGGATACTCAGCCTATACTGCTTCACCTAGATGATCCACTGTCCACAGCAATGCATGTTGTCAGCGATTTTGTTGGAGAATCATTGCCAATCATTGATCGTAATGACCGAAGATTTCTGGGTGTCATTACTGAAGGCGATCTATTCAAGGCAGTGATCACTGTACAGTCGGACGTGCGCTCCAGTGAACGTGAGTAAAGTTGCCAACTGCATCGAGAATTGTTTTACTCCTCACTCAATTAAGGAGATTTTATGTTTGAGTGGATTAAAGCTTTACACCTGATATCAGTTATCGCGTGGTTTGCCGCTCTGTTTTATCTACCACGACTGTTCGTTTATCACGCCATGACTGAACACTCAGATACCGTGGGGAACGAACGCTTCAAAGTTATGGAGCGCAAGCTCTTAAGAGGAATCATGACACCATCCATGATTGCATCTTTGGTATTTGGTATTTGGATGGTAGTCGATCGTCCAGGCTATATGTCTCAGGGCTGGATGCACGCCAAACTCACCCTCGTCCTACTACTTCTTGGATACCATCACTGGTGTGGTCGGATCGTAAAAACATTTAAAAATGATCTCAATAACCGGAGTCACACTTGGTATCGTTGGTTCAACGAGGCTCCCGTCATTGCCTTAGTCACAATCGTCATTCTGGTCGTCGTCAAGCCTTTTTAATGCGGGGTTTGTATGTCATCACTCCGGCGTTAGCTGACGACCCCGAGGTCCTACACCAGCAAGTTAAATTAGCGATCTCAGGCGGTGCAGCACTGATACAATTCCGCTACAAGGGTGCAAATTCAACGCGTCGCCACTCACTAGCAGTCGCGGTCCAGGCCGCCTGTAAAGACGACTCAATACCCTTAATCATTAATGACCACGTCGATCTCGCTCGCGCTCTCGACGCCGACGGCTTGCATCTTGGCCAGACCGATGGCGCCTTGGCATTAGCGCGGGCACGGCTCGGTCAAGACGCAATTATCGGCCGGACTTGTCATGGATCAGAAGCATTAATGGACGAGGCTATTTCAGCGGGTGCCAATTACTGTGCATTTGGCCGGTTATTTAACTCCAATACAAAACCAGAGGCTGAAAAACTGAGTCTTTTAGCCCTTGAAAAACTAATCAAACGATGCCCTCTTCCCGTTGTCGCCATTGGTGGCATCACAAAAGAAAATGGCGCACAGATTTTGGACGCCGGCGCTTCCATGCTCGCAGTCTGCGGTGCAGTATTCGAGGCCACCGATATTGCACAGGCTACATATGAGCTAGCCCGCTTATTTGAAGGAAACATATGAATCAATCTAAAAAACTATTCGAACAAGCTAGTCGATCAATCGCCGGTGGAGTGAATTCTCCGGTAAGAGCTTTTCGCGCCGTCGGTGGCAACCCTGTATTTTTCTCCCATGCAAAGGGCCCTTATCTCTACGATGCCGACGGCAAAGAATATATTGACTACATTGGAAGCTGGGGGCCAATGATTGCAGGGCATGCAAATCCAAAAGTTATCAATGCCGTACATGAAGCCATCAAAAACGGACTATCATTTGGAGCCCCAACAGCAATCGAAACCGAAATGGCAGAACGTGTAAAATCATTTTTCCCAACCATGCAGAAACTTAGATTTTGTTCTAGTGGAACTGAGGCCACAATGAGCGCAATCCGACTGGCTCGTGGCTTCACGAATCGTGACACGATCGTAAAATTTGAAGGTTGCTATCATGGCCACTCCGACAGCTTATTGGTAAAAGCCGGTTCCGGCGCACTGACATTTGGCATTCCAAGTTCGCCCGGTGTCCCAGTTGACCTAGCTAAACACACGCTTAATCTACCTTTTAACGATCTAGATGCAGCAGAAGCACTTTTTAAAGATAAAGGCGAATCCTTAGCATGTCTCATAATCGAACCAATCACCGGCAATATGAATATGATTTTGCCCAAATCCGGCTATCTTGAAGGACTCAGAAAACTTTGTGATCAACACGGTTCAGTAATGATTTTTGATGAAGTAATGACCGGTTTTCGAGTGGCTAAAGGTGGAGCAACCGAGCTTACAGGCGTCAAGCCAGATTTAATATGCCTTGGTAAAATTATAGGCGGCGGCATGCCCGTGGGCGCGTTTGGTGGACGAGACGATATTATGGATATGCTGGCCCCAAATGGACCAGTTTATCAAGCAGGCACGCTCTCAGGTAATCCAGTCGCGATGGCCGCAGGCTTAGCGACTCTAGACGTAATAGCAATGCCTGGTTTTTACGAATCCTTATCAGAAATCACAGCTTCATTTTCTAAAGGCATGGTCACCGCCGCAGAAAAAGCTGGGGTAGCGATGCAAGGCGTATGCAGAGGAGGCATGTTTGGACTCTTTTTTGCCGATCAACCGGTAAACACTTTTGCCGCTGTCACTGGCTGCGATGAAGAAATTTTTAAACGATTCTTTCATCAAATGCTAGATCGCGGTATCTACCTCGCGCCTTCTATGTACGAAGCAGGTTTTGTCTCATCCGCGCATACGAAAGACGATATCGAGCGGACAATAGATGCTGCTCAATTAAGCTTTGCCTCACTTTGAGATCCGAAAGACCGCGACAATCTGCGAGCTTCAGTTGCACTAACTGAATCTCCCAGACCATCCTGTGCTCTTGCAATTACCGTATATAGATCACGCTTCATAGCACTATCTGTACCAGCGAAGCCAACACCCTGAGTCGCAACATTAACAGCATCCCCAAGAGCACCTTGTGCCAAACGAAGATTCGATAACTGGAAATAAATTTCAGGTTCCGTTGGAGCGATCCGCTGCGCTCTTTGAAGCCGCGAGGAAGCCCCTATAAGATCACCCGCATTCTGCAACTGATCAGCCTGGTCGAGCAATGACAGTACCGCAGGGGAGATCTTGTATTCCTTTGGCTGATCGATTGCTTCAATCTTGGCCATCGGCTCAATTGGAACCACTAAATTCTTTTCAGTGCGATCACGCTGAATTGAAACTTGAGACTTTTTCGTTTTTATCTTGCCAGACTTAATCACTCTATCATCGGCACTAGCGCGCCAAGATGCATCCAAAACTGGAGGCTTCGCAATTGGCGTGCACCCAATTAGGGTTGCCATGCACACTAAAGCCGCTGCAAAACGCATCTTCATCCTCCAAACCAAAGTTTCAACCATCCTTCTTTATCCGAGCTTTCCCTTATCGCCTCACCACATTGGGTAGCCGCCAGTCCAGCGTTTTCGGAAGAGACCGGTCTTTTTTGTGCGCCAGGGCAGTCGGGGCCAACCAACTGCCCTGAAGGATCAATCCAGCCATAGCGTAACTCATTCGGCAACTCGGCCGAGCGATCTTCCCGTTGCACGTGAAAAAATGCTCTGGAAATTACAGGCAAAGCCGCCAGAGAACCAGTCAGCCCAGCCTTACGATTATCATCAAATCCGACCCAGGCGACACCAAGTCGTCGCCCATCGGCACCTGCAAACCAAGCATCTCGCCCATCATCTGTAGTTCCCGTTTTTGAGGCCAAAATCTGGGGGTAAGCCTGACCAAACACCCGACCCGTGCCGGTCTTGGCTCCAACCCGCATCATATGATCCACCTTGGCTGCTGCTGCTCCTGACATGAGACGACTTGGGGCAAACGGTCGACGCGTGAGTATAACGTCACGTTCATCCACAACCATTCGGACCGCTTTCAAAGAAGTCACGAACCCTTGATTCAAAACTGCCTGATATCGGCTTGCCACTTGATAAGGTGACATTTCAGACACCCCCAAGACTGAAGCGGCAGGGCGCGTAGGGCCAATCGGAATTCCATACTCTGCCATCCGATCTAAAATAGAACTCAATCCAATGCTAACCGCCAAATGAACCGTCGCCTGATTAATGCTGTTTGCGATCAAACTCTCTAATCGGACCACACCCTCTTCGCCTTCATCATAATTTTTTGGCGACCATACCCTGCCAAGTTCATCCTCAATAAAAATTGCCTCATCACGCACCAGTGTTCCAGCATTCAGCTGGGAGTCTTTTTCGATGGCTGCAGCAACCACAAACGGCTTCGCCAACGACCCGATCTGACGCCGTGCGTCAAGAGCGCGATTAAAACCACTTTTATCATCACGTGCAGCGATTACTGATTGAATCTCTCCGGTTGGCAGATCTACTACCAAAGCACCCAATTGCGCCTGCCCCAGAGGGTCAAGACCACGAGAAGCCAGGGAATCAATCATGGCCTCGCGGCCTTCCAGCAGCCCCCGATGCACTTGTGGATCAAGAGCCGTATAAATGCGAAGACCAGCCTGATTTAGTTGCTGACCTTTATATTCTTTGGTGAGCTCGCGCTGAACCAGATCAAGATATCCAGGAAATCGGCCAACACGGTCAGCTGGCATCTGAGGAATATTGAGCGGGAGTCGAACAGCTTTTAACATGGTCGATTCAGACAGCACTCCTTGTTCAAAACCAAGTCTCAATACCAAATTACGACGCTTAATGGCGAGACCAGGATAGCGCCGTGGATTTAATGCACTCGGCCCCTTAATCAACCCAATCAGCAACGCCTGCTCAGCCTCATTTAATTCTCTAATCGGTCTTCCAAAATAAAATATAGATGCTGTTCCAAAACCATGTATCGCTCGGCTACCCCACTGACCAAGAAAGACCTCATTGACATATGCTTCAAGAATTTTAGATTTTGAAAACGATAGATCCAAGAGAATTGCATGCCCCGCCTCAACTATTTTACGAACCAAGGTTCGCTCCCCGGACAGGTACAAATTCTTTACTAATTGCTGGGTCACAGTACTACCGCCCTGCGCGAAACGCCCAACCATGATATTGCTGACAAGGGCACGCAGTATTCCTTTCACGGAAACCCCGTTATGCGTATAAAACTGACGATCTTCAACTGCTAGCAATAAGGCAATGAAATTATCTGGCAAATCATTAAGACTAATAATTTCACGGTCAGGATATACACCTGAGAGCTTCGCCACCATTAATGGTTCAAGCCTTATTAGATCGAGCTTTGCACCTTTGTCTACCTGAATCTCTGTGACCTTCTCCTTTGAAAATAAAACACTCACTCGACGCGGCAATTCCTTGCCATCGGGATATTGATGCCCTCTTGTCCCAATGATTATGGATTTACCACTCAGTTGATACTGACCACGGCTCGGATCGATATTTACCCTCTGGTAATTCAATAAATCTAATTCGTATAGCACCTGCGATCGGCTAAAAGGAGCATTTTTATAGAGCTCCAGCGGACGCGCATAAATTTTTGCCCCAACAGCCCAAGATAGCGATTCAAATTGCCTCGTGAGATCCGCATTGAGATAGACTGTGACCATCCCAACTAACACTAATAGGGTAAGAAAAATTTTTAAGGCTAGTCGTATCCAATAATTCATGATGCGAGTATACCGGGAGGCGAAGGTGAGCGAGACGCTCATTAAGAAATTATTAAATCCAGCATGCTACTCGCATGCGACCAAGACTATTTCCGTGATTGAATCTGATCTCGCGTGGATCATTTTGACTGGAGAATTTGCCTATAAAGTCAAAAAGCCACTCGATCTATATTTTCTTGACGCAAGTACACTGGAAGCACGACATAATCTGTGCCGATCAGAACTGAATTTAAATAAACGCACTTATCCCGAGCTTTATCTTCAAGTAGTTGCTATCACAGAGGCATCCGATGGAGCGCGGATAGAAGGTGATGGAGCCATTTTAGAATATGCAGTTAAAATGCAAGAATTTGAGCCCAATCAAACACTAGACCGAATTCATACTCGGGAAGGCTTGGATCATGTGCGCCTTGAAGGACTATGCCAATCTGTTTTCGCACTCCATAAGGACGCTCCAGTTGCAGGAATCGAGGCGCCATTTGGAGAGCCCAACTCCCTTTATATTCCAGCCCAACTCAATTTTGACCAAGTGCGGCCGCGGTTAACAGAGGCGCGAGATCGCACCCAACTGATCCAGTTAGAAGCCTGGGCTCACGAATATTTAAAGCGTTTATGGCCGCGATTTGCGGAACGAAAAGATCTTGGCATGATTCGCGAGTGCCACGGCGATCTGCACCTAGGTAATGTGGTCGCAACAAAAAATGGTGACATCAGATTATTCGACTGCATTGAATACCGATCTGAATTCCGATGGATTGATGTGATTAGCGAAGTTGCATTTTTAACCATGGATTTTGAAGCGCGCCATGACTACGCATCATCCTGGCATTTATTAAACCGGTACCTTGAGTTAAGCGGGGACTACCATGCTCTTTGGGTCTATCAAGGCTATCAAGCATACCGCGCCATGGTGCGCGCTAAAGAATGCCTGCTTTCTCTGAATGCACCTCTACTGCCAGATGAAGAATCTACCGATCCAACCTCACGTTACCGTCGCTATGCTGCTATGGCCGAACAAGCGACTATGATCCGACCACGCGTTCTCCTGATCACGCTAGGTATGGACTCACAAGCAAGGCGGAACTTATCGCACCGTCTAATTGATGATTTTGGAATGATTCGTCTACGTTCAGATCTTGAGCGCGCTAGACTCTATGACCGAGTCGGTCCAGATACTCAGGCAAGTAAAACATACAGACACCTACTAGAATTAGCGGAGCTCTCTTTACGGGCCGGATTTCCAGTCATTTGCGCCGGAAGCTTTGACCACGTTAGCGATCGAGAGCGTTTTCGTCGTCTTGCAGAATCACAGGGACTATTATTTGGCATAATCACTGATGAAGAAAGCGCAAGCAAAGCCAATCTCAGTGTGGAAGAACTCGCATCTACACATATTCTTGATATTCAGAATCCCAATCGCATGGCAAGAGATATTCATGATTTAGGCCAATCTTTCGGCATGCACATTGGCCGTAGAATATGAATGCAGTTGACCATTTTATTCATGGAATTGATGGGTTGGTCCGCACGATTGCAAGAGTCAAGATAAGCGCCACCACTCCCTCCCCGTCGCACCAAGCCCCGAGTGATTTAATGACTAATGAACAGACTCGGCTATCTGGGGCACTAATGCGAGTCAACCACTCGGGTGAGGTGTGCGCGCAAGGCCTATATAATGGACAAGCTCTATTTGCCTCAGAAGACTTGACATCAGACACTTTGGCCAAAGCAGCCGATGAAGAATTAGATCATCTATCTTGGTGTCGTGAGCGGCTGGACGAACTGGGTTATCGGTCAAGCATCTTTGATCCTCTTTGGTATGGAGCATCATTCTTTTTGGGGGCTACCACTTCTTTGATCTCCGACAGGATCTCGCTAGGTTTTGTACACGCAACAGAAGCTAACGTAGAGCGTCATTTAAGAGAGCATCTCGATCGACTGCCATCAGCTGATCATGCCTCGCACAAAATTCTTGAGCGCATGCTAGATGATGAAATTCGCCATGGTCAGGATGCCCTCAAGAAAGGTGGTCAAGAATTGCCGAAGCCCATTCGCTATGCCATGTGGGAGAGCGCGAAAATCATGACAAAGATCTCTGAAAAGCTCTGATAAGATTTAGTCAAAAAATCTATTCTCCGGTCCTCCTGAATTTGTTTATTAAAGAATCGTTATGGAAAATCTTATAAACCTTAATTAATTGTCACTGTATGACTCAATTCAACACCAGCATCTTCCAGCATCCTTGAGGCTGAACAGTATTTTTCAGCAGACAATGCAACCGCACGTGCTACTTTTGAAGCATCCAAATTGTTTCCAGAGATTCTAAAATGCATTATTATTTTTGTAAAAACCGCCGGAACAGCGTTTGCACGATTCGCCTCTAAATCACAAACACAGTCTAAAATTTCTTGGCGTTGTTTTTTCAGGATAGTTACGACGTCAAAGCTAGCGCAACCGCCGAGTCCCATCAGAATCAATTCCATTGGGCGCGGGCCTAAGTTGCACCCCCCTTGGTCAGGCGCCCCATCAACTAGTAATGCATGCCCAGAGCCACTCTCGACTACAAAAGATACGGCTTCGTGCCATACAATTCTTGCTTTCATCGATCAATCCACTCCTTCATCTGTTTAAATTCACTTATTAGCTTTTGTTCATGAAGTTGCAATAACTGCCGTCGATTCGCGTCTTGCGATTGCCGCGTAACTCCATCTAGTTGAGCCCTAG
>JAOLBK010000013.1 GCA_028339155.1 Litorivicinus sp. | reverse complement strand
TTTCTAAGCAGATTCGATTGCTTGAGGATGAGTTGGGTGTTCAAGTATTCGCTCGGCATGGGAAACACCTGGTGGCAATTACGGCCGCTGGCGAAGAGGTGTTGCGAGTGGCCGTTGAAGTTCTACAAAAAGTAGATGCAATTAAACAGATCTCACAAGAATTTTCTGACGAAACCAAGGGTGTTCTGTCCATCGCGACTACTCATACGCAAGCTCGCTATGTGTTACCCCCAGTTATCCATCAATTTATTCGTGAATATCCTGATGTCTCCTTGCAAATGCAGCAGGGAACTCCTGCTCAGATTGCCGAGATGGCGGCTAGCGGCGATGTCGATTTTGCTATTGCCACTGAAGGGTTTGAGCATTTTTCTAATCTGTTATTGATGCCATGTTATGAATGGAATCGGGCGGTGATAGTGCCTAAGGGACATCCGCTGACGAAGCTTCCGAACCAACTTAGTTTGCTGGAGCTTGCGAGGCATCCAATTGTGACTTATGTCTTTGGATTTACGGGCCGTTCAAGATTAGATGAAGCCTTTGAGCAAGAAGGCTTGACTCCCAAGGTGGTTTTTACAGCCGCGGACGCGGACGTTATAAAAACTTATGTTCGGCTAGGTTTAGGCGTCGGTATTGTTGCCGATATGGCTTACGACCCTCAGACTGATATTGATCTCGTTAAAGTTGGTGCCAGCCATCTTTTTAGCCCGAGCCTGACATCATTAGCATTTCGGCGTGGAACTTTCTTTAGGAGCTATATGTACCGATTTATTCAGTTATTCGCGCCGCATTTGTCGCGCGAAGTAACTGGAAAGTTTTTACTTAGTCAGGGACGAGTAGAAGCAGATAGTATTTTTGAGGAAATCGAGGTTCCTAGACTCTAAATTATCACGATTCTAGCCATAGGGACTTTAACTGTATGAGCGGCCAGTCACTACTAGTTCTACGCTTGCAAATTAATGGGCAGGTGTTCTTTTACCGGTGACTTGCAAGATTCTGCCGCTGATCTCTTCGACAGAACGGTCGGTTGTGGAGAGAAAGGGAATCGCTTGATGGCGGTAAAGCGATTCGACTTCATTGACTTCGAACCGGCATTGCTTCAGTGAAGCATAGCGAGACTCCGGGCGCCGCATCGCCCGGATAGCTTGCAGTCGCTCGGGATTGATAGTTAATCCAAAGAGTTTGGATTTATATTTCCTTAAAACTCTGGGTAATGAATCATCGTTCAAATCATCTTCCGTAATTGGATAGTTCGCCACTCTCAGGCCATATTGCATAGCCAGGTACAAGCTGGTTGGTGTTTTGCCCGAACGTGAAACGCCAATCAAGATTAAATCGGCTTGGTCGTAGTAACGAATTGTTGCACCGTCATCGTTGTCGAGTGCAAAATTGACGGCATCTATTCGACGATTATACTGGCCATCTGGTGCTACAGAATGGCTAACGCCAACAGAGTAGTTCGAGCTTCGCCCTAGTTCACGCTCTAGTGGTTTGAGGAATGTTTGAAAGATGTCGACCAAAAAACCATCGCAGAGAGCTAAAGCGTCCCTGACCTCCTGGTTAACGATGCTATCAAATACGATAGGAATGACTTGGTATTTCTTGCCGCAAGCATTGATTTCGGCGACTGCTTTTTTTGCTTTTTCTAAGCTGTCTACGTATGTGAGCGTCTTTTTATCAAAGGTGACGGCATCAAATTGACTTAGTAAGGCTTGGCCTAGCCCTTCAGCTGTTAAACCTGTCCCATCTGAGATAAAAAATACTGGTCGAGTTTCTGCGGTCATATTCGGTTCCAAATCATTTATACTAGTCGACTTTAGTAATGGCTTTTTGGTAATAAATCGAGCTCAGCAAGAGTTCGAGGGCAGAATAAGTCTGCGTCAGAGGTCTTAAAGACACAAGTCGGAAGGGGATTCTTGTTGAATAATTACATCCTATGGTTTGATCAGATCGGCATGAATGATGTTGAGCGTGTGGGTGGGAAGAACGCCTCTTTAGGCGAGATGATTTCAAATTTGGCTGGAGTGGGCGTTAATGTGCCTAATGGCTTTGCGACCACTGCGCATGCTTACCAAGAGTTTCTGACCCATGAAAATCTTGCGGATCGGATTGAGGCAGAACTATCGCAGCTTGATGTGGATGACGTTCCTGCTTTAGCTAACGCAGGTAGTAAAATTCGTTCTTGGATCAATGCAACACCCTTTCAGCCTGAGCTTGACAAGGCAATTGAGGCTGCTTACGCACAAATGACTGCAGATAATTCAGGGATGAAGTTAGCTGTGCGGTCCTCGGCAACTGCCGAAGATCTTCCAGACGCCTCGTTTGCTGGACAGCAAGAAACCTTCTTAAATATCTCTGGGCTCAATAATGTCAAACGCGCTGTAAAAGAAGTCTTTGCTTCCCTTTTTAATGACCGAGCAATTTCTTATCGAGTCCATCAGGGATTTGAGCATGAATCGGTAGCCTTATCAGCAGGTATTCAGAGGATGGTCCGTTCAGAAACGGGTGCCGCGGGTGTAATTTTTACCATGGATACTGAAAGTGGATTCCGTGATGTCGTTTTTGTTACGGGAGCTTATGGACTTGGTGAAACAGTGGTTCAGGGCGCGGTAAACCCAGACGAGTTCTATGTTCACAAACCTACACTTGAAGCTGGTTCTCCCGCCATTCTCCGTCGTTCTCGAGGATCCAAGCTGATCAAAATGGTCTATTCAGATTCATCTATACCTGGTCGGTCGGTAGAAACTATGGATGTTGATGTAATAGATCGTCGTCAGTTTTGTATAACTGATCAAGAGGTTGAAGCTCTTGCTCGCCAAGCATTGATTATTGAGAAACATTACGGACGCCCAATGGATATTGAGTGGGCGCGTGATGGAGATGATGAGAAGTTGTATATCGTGCAGGCAAGGCCGGAAACCGTTCAAAGTCAGTTGGACGGCCGTCAAATGGAGCGCTTTGTACTGAAGCAGAAGAGTGAGGTTTTAGTCGAGGGCCGTGCGATCGGCCAGAAAATTGGGCAGGGCCCGGTTCGAATGATTAAAGATCTTTCACGTATGGATGAAGTAAGGCCCGGTGATGTCCTCGTTACGGATATGACGGATCCTGATTGGGAGCCCGTTATGAAGCGTGCATCTGCGATCGTCACTAATCGTGGGGGTCGCACTTGTCATGCTGCCATTATTGCTCGTGAATTAGGAATTCCAGCTGTTGTTGGGTGTGGTAACGCAACAGAGCTTTTAATGGATGGCGTGGATGTCACTGTGAGTTGTTCTGAGGGAGATACAGGAAACATTTATGCCGGTATTCTAGATTTTGATCATCGTGTTACTAGCGTCGATGTGATGCCGGATCTGCCGTTTAAAATCATGATGAATGTTGGCAATCCCGATCGTGCGTTTGACTTCCAGCGCTTACCCCATGCTGGTATTGGCTTAGCTCGTCTGGAATTTATTATCAATCGGATGATCGGAGTGCACCCCCGTGCCCTAATTGATTTCGAGACATTGCCTGCAGATCTGAAAGAAGAGATTTCTGAGCGGATTGGGGGGTATGCGAGCCCGACGGACTTTTACGTTGAGAAACTTGTCGAGGGTATTGCGACACTCGGGGCTTCATTTGCGCCAGAGCGGGTGATTGTTCGATTGTCAGACTTTAAATCGAATGAATATCGTAATCTCATTGGTGGATTTTTGTACGAGCCTGAAGAAGAGAATCCGATGCTTGGTTTTCGTGGGGCATCTCGTTACATTTCCGAATCTTTTCGTCCTTGTTTTGAATTCGAATGCCGAGCACTAAAGAAAGTTCGGGATGAGATGGGATTAACAAATGTCACTATTATGGTGCCATTTGTACGTACTTTGAATGAAGCATCTAAAGTGATCCAACTTTTAAAAGAAAATGGACTTGAGAGTGGGCGCAATGGTTTGGAAATCATTATGATGTGCGAGCTTCCATCAAACGCTATCTTGGCTGATGAATTTTTAGAGTATTTTGATGGATTCTCTATCGGGTCCAACGATTTAACTCAATTGACGTTGGGTCTTGACCGGGATTCTGGGCTTGTTGCTGAGGCTTTTGATGAGCGAGATCCGGCTGTGAAATTTCTTTTATCACGTGCGATCGAAGCTTGTAATCGGGCTGGTAAGTACATAGGAATATGTGGCCAAGGTCCATCTGATCATCCTGACCTTGCATTTTGGTTGATGGAGCAGGGGATTGATTCGATCTCCCTTAATCCAGATACTGTTCTTGAAACTTGGTTTTTCTTGGCAGATTCCAAGGGTAATAATTAGTTAAATCAATACTGAACCCAAACCACCATTATTTGGATGAAGAAATTATTTTTTAACTAAGAGCAAATGTCCGCGGTAAAAGCCGCGGACATCTCGCCTTTGGTGCTTAGACGATTTCTTCCATCGGTATCTGGGCTTTTTGAGCTTTCGCTTGATACTCAGCGATCTGATGAAAATTCAGGTATCGATAGATGGTTGAGGCCTTGGCATTGATATCCTCGGCATATTTCATATATTCATCGACTGTTGGTAATCGACCAATTATAGCTGCGACAGCGGCCAGCTCGGCGCTCGACAAATATACGTTAGCGCCATTGCCCAAACGGTTTGGAAAGTTCCGTGTTGATGTTGACACAACAGTAGAATTGTCAGCTACCCGCGCCTGATTCCCCATGCAAAGGGAACAGCCCGGCATTTCCGTTCTTGCTCCGGCCTCACCGTAGATCGCGTAATACCCTTCTTCCATTAACTGATGTGCATCCATTTTTGTGGGCGGTGCAATCCATAGGCGGGTTGGAATTGAGTCTACTTTCTTTAGGAGTTCTCCAGCTGCTCGATAATGTCCGATATTGGTCATGCACGATCCGATAAAGACTTCATCGATTTTTGTACCTGCCACATCAGATAATTTTTTCACATCGTCTGGATCATTCGGGCATGCAAGCAGGGGCTCATTGATTTCATTAAGATCAATCTCGATAATTTCTGAATATTCAGCATCGGCATCCCCACCCATGAGCACGGGGTTCGCTAACCAGTCCTGCATGGCATGTATACGGCGAGCGATCGTTCGTGGGTCTCCATAACCTTCACCAATCATCCATTTCAGCAATGTGATGTTTGATTCCAGATACTCGCGGATAGGAGCTTCATCAAGTTTGATGCTGCAACCACCTGCAGAGCGTTCAGCCGAGGCATCAGATAGCTCGAAAGCTTGCTCTACGGTTAGGGAGGGAAGGCCCTCTATTTCAAGAATCCGTCCTGAGAAACAGTTTTTCTTCCCTTCCTTCCCGACGGTTAATAAGCCACATTGAATTGCCGCGTAAGGGATTGCGTTGACCAAATCCCGGAGCGTAATTCCCGGCTGCATCTCACCTTTGAATCGCACAAGAACAGATTCTGGCATATCGAGTGGCATAACCCCTGTTGCAGCCGCGAATGCAACCAGACCTGAGCCGCCGGGGAAAGAAATGCCGATTGGAAAGCGTGTGTGTGAATCTCCACCCGTGCCAACGGTGTCTGGCAGTAGCATGCGGTTTAGCCATGAATGGATGATGCCATCGCCCGGTCTTAGTGAGACGCCGCCGCGGTTCATCATAAAATCTGGCAGTGTGTGTTGAGTTTCTACATCGACTGGCTTGGGATATGCTGCGGTGTGACAAAATGATTGCATTGTCAAATCAGCCTGGAAACCAAGGCAGGCGAGTTCTTTCAGCTCGTCCCGAGTCATTGGTCCAGTCGTGTCCTGTGAACCAACGGTAGTCATGCGGGGTTCGCAGTAAGTGCCAGGGCGGACACCTTCAACACCGCATGCCTTGCCGACCATTTTTTGAGCTAAAGAATACCCTTTGTCGCTGTCAACTGCGGCTTTTGGGGTCCGGAAGACATCGGAGATGCCTAGGCCGAGTGCTTCGCGCGCACGGGTTGTTAGCCCACGCCCAACAATTAATGGGATTCGGCCACCCGCGCGGACTTCATCGAAAATAACATCACTGGCTAGTTTAAATTCTGTTAGGACATCACCAGCTACATTGGTGATGATTCCGGAATATGGTTTGATGTTGATAACATCACCGGTCTTCATATTAGTCACATCAGTCTCGATGGGGATTGCGCCTGCGTCTTCCATGGTGTTAAAGAAAATCGGAGCGATTTGCCCACCAATACAAATGCCACCTGAGCGCTTGTTGGGAATGTGTGGAATATCTTGTCCCATATGCCAAAGTACTGAGTTTGTTGCCGATTTGCGTGATGATCCCGTACCGACAACGTCACCAACATAGGCTAAAGGATGGCCTTTCTGTTTCAGTTCTTCAATAGTTTCAAGTGGCTTTTCCATCCGTGCTGTGAGCATTACTTGGGCATGCAAAGGGATGTCCGGGCGACTCCATGCATCGACTGCTGGAGACAAGTCATCGGTATTGGTTTCACCGGGTACTTTGTAAACGGTCACAGTAATGGTTTCAGGTACTTCATCTCTTTTTAAGAACCATTCCGCATCAGCCCATGATTGCATCACTGATGCTGCAAGCGTGTTACCAGCTCGGCGTTTATCATTGACATCGTGGAACGCATCGAACATGAGCAGCGTATCTTTCAGTGCCGCTGCAGCCGCATTCCCCACGCTGGTGTCATCAAGTAGCTCGACTAGGGGTGGAATATTGTATCCGCCAAGCATGGTGCCAAGGAGTTGTGTCGCACGTTCACGAGAGACTAGTTTGCATGGGGTTGTACCCTTAGCAACATCGGTAAGAAATGCTGCCTTGACGTAGGCCGCCTCATCCACACCTGCCGGAATTCGGTTTGCAAGGAGGTCTAGCAGGAATTCTTCTTCCGCTTTTGGAGGGTTTTTCATTAGCTCAACTAGTCCGGCGACTTGTTCAGCATTTAGGGGCTTTGGTACAACACCTTTGTTAGCCCGCTCTTCAATATGTTTACGATATTCTTCAAGCACAGTTTTAGTCCTTGCTCAGGTTGACAAGATCGCGGTGGGGGACCCTTTTGGGATCAATTCACGGCACGCCAGAAGTGATCATTCTAACAAAAAATGGAATAGCCCGCTCCCTCACTTGGTCGAAGGTTATTTGTTAGGCTTCTAATTCAGTTAGTTCGCTACGGGGTAAGCTGGAAGTGTTGCCTTAGTCATCTGACGCAAGCAGCGGATTACCTGACAAGAATAACCGTATTCGTTGTCATACCAAACGTAGATGACGCAGCTCTTGTTACCATTGGCGATAGTAGCTAGGCCATCAACAATTCCAGCTGCCCGTGAACCAACAAAGTCTGAGCTGACGGCTTCAGGAGAGTTGGAGTAGTCAATTTGTTTTTGCAGCTTTGAGTGGACCGCGATGTAACGTAAATAGTCATTCAGCTCGCTCGCTTCTACTGGCGTCTCGAGATTGAGATTCAATATCGCCATAGATACATTTGGGGTGGGTACTCTGATAGCATTCCCCGTCAGTTTTCCTTTGAGTTTGGGCAGCGCTTTAGCCACGGCTGTTGCGGCGCCAGTCTCGGTCATCACCATATTTAGTGCGGCTGCTCGACCACGGCGGTCTCCAGTATGAAAGTTGTCGATGAGGTTTTGATCGTTAGTATAGCTATGGACCGTTTCAACATGGCCATTCTGTATTCCATATTTTTCATCTATGACAGCCAGCACAGGAGTAATTGCATTGGTTGTGCAACTAGCCGCTGAAATAATGGCATCGGCATCTGTGATTTCATAGTGATTTACACCGTGAACGACATTTTTTAGATCTCCCTTGCCAGGTGCTGTAAGCAGAACTCGACTTGCACCCTTGCATTGGAGATGTAGTGATAGTCCTTCTCGATCACGCCATTTGCCAGTGTTGTCAACTACGAGCGCGTTCTGAATTCCGAAGTCTGTATAATCGATTTCTGATGGATCATTTGCGTAAATCAGTTGAATTCTTTGCCCGTTCGCAATGATTGCATTGGTATCATGATCGGTTGTGATCGTTCCATTGAATGATCCATGCACTGAATCGCGGCGTAGAAGACTTGCCCGCTTTATGAGGTCGTTGTCACCATTTTTACGGACCACAATAGCTCGTAAACGAATAGCTTCTTTTGAGCCTGACTTGGCAATAAGTTCGCGTGCCAGGAGGCGACCGATGCGACCAAATCCATAGAGAACGATATCTGTTTTTCGGTCTGACTCAGTAGCTGCCGGCCCTGTGGCGTTTTCTAGCTCATATGTGACATACTCCGAAAGGCTTTTGCCATTGCCAAATTCACGGAAATTGACGGCGAACTTGCCGAGATCTATGTGACAAGGCTTGAGTTCTATATCTTGGATTGCTTGGAGTACCGCTTGAGCTTCATGGACCGTGATTTCTTCGTCTTCGACTTGACGTGCAAGACGACAACACTTAACAATATTAATAACAGTTCGGTTGTTGAGTAGTCGGCCAAATATAGACGTTTCGATTGCATGTTCTCGGAAGAGACGGCCGATTACAGGCATCATTTCTTCGGCAGCGGTGACTTTTCGATTCCAGTCTTCCATGGACTCATGCATCAATTTGAGTGACATTCATTTTTCTCCTTAAAGCGATGCTTTATTTTGGGGGCTGGCGGACTATGAAATCAACAAGAATAGGTTTCTAGTTATTGGATGGACTGACTTATCTATTTTTGACATATTAATTTTGCGTGGAGCAGAATTATGTTTTCGAGAGTGCTATTGCGCTTATGAATAACTTTAAAGATTTGGAAAAATAATGCCGGTGCAACTTGTTCTTACCCCTTGTGTTGGACTTTGTTCGACAACTTATGGCGATTCCGTCTGTCGCGGGTGCAAGCGATTTGCGCATGAAATCGTTGATTGGAATCGATACGTGGATGAACAAAAGGCAGCGGTAATAGCCCGTCTAAGCCAGTTGATGCAGGATGTAGTGTCGCGCTATTTGCTGGTAACAGATATTGCCTTATTGGAGTCCGCACTGTCGTCCAGCGGATTTCGCTACCGCCAAGATCAGCCCGCCGAGTGCTGGGCTTATGATCTTTTTCGTCAAACCAAAGGTCGAATTGGTCAATTAGCTGTCTGTGGATTGGCGCGATTGCCTCAAACAATGAGTGTATCGGGTCCCGATTTATGGGATGCGATGAACCAAGAGTTTTTGGCAATTTCCGAGGGGCATTACGAGCGATTTTTTCGTCAGATGCTGTCCTTTGACTGACAAAACCAGCAGATCCCTGCGGCTCTGCGCTAAACTAGCGCCATTTGGGCGGAGGACTTTGTGCAATACCCAACCATCGAATCGACACTCGGCAATACCGCAATGGTCCGCTTGCAGAGGCTGAACAAGGGATTACCTGCTGATGTTCAGGTGTTGTGTAAGTTGGAGGGCGACAATCCAGCCGGCTCAGTGAAAGACCGTGCTGCGTTTTATATGGTTAACAATGCGATGAAGCGGGGCGATATTCAGCCGGGTGACTTATTGATTGAGGCCACTAGCGGGAATACTGGTATTGCTTTGTCTATGGTCGGAGCGATTCTCGGCTTCCGTATGAGGTTAATTATGCCCGAAAATCTCTCCGATGAGCGTAAGCGTGCTATGACCGCTTATGGCGCTGAATTGATCTTAGTGACTGAATCGCAGGGTATGGAGGGTGCCCGCGACTTGGCGCTTTCTATGGAAGCTAATGGGGAAGGCAAAGTACTTAATCAATTTGCCAATCCCGATTGCCCGCTCGCGCACTATGAAACGACAGGTCCTGAGATCTGGAGGGATACAAACGGTTCTGTAACTCACTTTGTAAGCGCTATGGGAACGACTGGCACTATTATGGGTGTTTCGCGATACCTAAAGGAACAGAGCGCTAATGTTACGATTGTAGGCTTGCAGCCCAGTGAAGGTTCTAAGATCGCTGGGATTCGACGTTGGCCAGTGGCATATCGGCCAGAAATTTTCGAGCCAGAGCGTGTTGATTTGACCTTGGATATCGATCAATCGGAGGCTGAGCATATGGCGCGGGAACTGGCGGTCCATGAGGGTATTTTTTGTGGGGTGAGTGCGGGTGGCGCGGTCGCTGGTGCTTTGCGGGTAGCCAAAAATCTATCCGCAGGCTTAGTTGTTTGTATTATCTGCGACCGGGGCGATCGATATCTTTCAACGGACTTATTTCCAAAATGAAGAGTAGTCACAAACGACGGCAATCTAGAGGAAAATCGACGCCAGATTTTCCTATTCGAATTGATCGGCTGTCGCATGAGGGGCGTGGTGTGGCAAATTGGGGTGAGCGAGTTCTTTTTGTCGATGGCGCGTTACCGGGTGAACTGGTCAATGTTCGTATCACGCAAAAATCTTCTCGGATTGCGGAGGCGGTAACTCAATCTGTGTTGGTTGCGTCTGAAAATCGGTCTGTGCCTAGATGTCCAAACGCAGGCTATTGTGGAGGATGTTCCCTTCAGCATATGCCTCACGAAGATCAACTTGAACACAAGTCAAAGACACTCGATGAACTCATGCGTAAAGAGGGAGTCCCCCTTGATAGCATCATTCGGCTACCAACGTTAATTGGTCCTTTGGAGGGATACCGTCGGCGAGCACGCCTTGGAGTCCGTTGGGTGCACGCCAAAGATCGTGTATTAGTAGGGTTCCGTGAGAAATCATCAAATTTTATCGCTGACATTTCCCACTGCCCAGTTTTGGATGTTCGGATTGGCGAATCACTGGGTCGACTCTGCTCGGTTGTCGCAAATACCTCCTGTCCTGCACGAATTCCTCAGATTGAGGTCGCGGCGGGTGATGATGCTCTGGCAGTCATTATTCGGCATCTTGATCCGTTAACAGAAACCGATCTTGAAAAGTTTAGAGAACTTGGTCTTATGACTGGTTGGCATATCTATCTGCAACCAAAAGGGCCGGACACGGTCAAAAGACTTTGGCCTGTGAGTGGTCTTGAAGAGCTTAGGTATCGTATTGGAGAATTTGGACTCGAATATCGTTTTAAAGTAACAGATTTTACACAGATTAACGCCCAGATTAATCGGTTGATGCTTCAGCAAGCAATGAGTCTTCTCGATCTCAATGGGAGCGAGGCAGTACTCGATTTATTTTGCGGCCTTGGCAACTTTACCCTCGCAGCTGCGACTAAGGCGGCGTCAGTAACAGGGATTGAAGTTTCTGATGAAATGGTTGCGCGTGTTCTGCAAAATGCAAAGCACAATGGATTAATTAATGTTAGGGCCAATGCGTTTGATCTGACTCAATCCATAGGCGATCAGAGCTGGGCTAAAGACGATTACGATACCTTGATCTTGGATCCACCACGGTCTGGGGCCAAAGAGTTGCTTGAGCAGTTGTCGTTGAAACGTGTCGAACGTATTTTGTATGTGTCCTGTAATCCAGCCACTCTGGCGCGAGACGCTCGGTTGCTGTCTGACCGAGGATTTCGTCTAACACATCTGGGAATCATGGATATGTTCCCAGAGACAGCGCATGTCGAATCAATGGCATTGTTCGTCAAGGATGCAGATTGTGGTTAAGGCTAGAGAAGTCCATCCATTGCAAATGGATTCGGATTTATCGGTTGAGAATTGGCCCAAACGTTTCGCGGAAAAAGCAGGCATTGATCTCAGCCCACGACTTGGCGAAGCAGTTCGGCGCATCAAAAGGCTCGGGCCAGTAGATCACAATGCAACGGTTGGTGAGACAACTGATGCCTACCGATTCGGTCTTGAGATGGCCGATATTTTGTCCATTATGAGGATTGATGAGGACGCGTTAATTGCGGCCCTTTTGTACCGGTCCGTGCGAGTAGAGCTGTTCAGCTTAGAAGATGTTAGAAAAGATTTTGGTGAAATCCCCGCTAAATTGATCGAAGGCACTCAGCAGATGGCGATTATCAGCCAGACGCGTTCAGAAACCGGTGGTCAGTTTCTGGGTACAGCGGAAAATCAGGCTGATGCGGTTCGTCGAATGTTGGTTGCAATGATTGATGATGTTCGTGTCGCCTTGATAAAGCTAGCTGAGCGCACAGCCGCGCTACGCGCCGTTAAATCAACCGATGTTTCACGTCGGATGAAGGTGGCTCTTGAGGTGTCTGAGGTATATGCGCCGTTGGCGCATCGGCTGGGAATTGGTCATCTTAAGTGGGAATTGGAAGACCTGTCATTCCGTTATCTCGAAGAAGATGCTTATAAAAAGATTGCTAAATCCTTGGCGGAGCGACGTGAAGATCGTGAGCATTACATTGAAGAACTTGTCACAAGTATTGGTCAGATCTTGGAAAATGCAGGGATTACTGCCGATCTTACCTGGCGCGCGAAAAATATTTATTCAATTTGGCGCAAAATGCAACGCAAGCAAGTCGGTTTCTCTCAGATTTATGATGTGCGAGCTATTCGAGTCCTAGTGGATAATGTTCAAGATTGTTACGCAGTACTTGGTCTTGTCCATAATGCTTTCAAAAGTATTCCGCATGAATTCGATGACTACATAGCATCCTCAAAGCCCAATGGATATCGCTCCTTACATACGGCCGTAATCGGGCCTGGTGGCAAGATCGTAGAAGTGCAAATTAGAAGCTTGAAAATGCATGAAGAGGCTGAGTTTGGTGTCTGCGCGCATTATTGCTACAAAGGAACTGATGCGGATTTCAGTGGTGAGGCCTATGAAGATAAAATTAGTTGGTTGCGTCAGGTTCTAGATTGGCACGATGAGGCTGGTGATTTCCGAGGCTTATCGGATTCGCTCAGGCAAGATGTGCTTGATGATCGCATCTATGTATTCACTCGAGATGGTCATGTGGTCGATTTACCGACCGGTTCTACGCCGCTTGATTTTGCGTATAAGGTTCATACGGACGTGGGCCATTCTTGCCGTGGTGCCAAAGTAAACGGAAGTATTGTGCCTCTAACGTACCACCTGCGAGTTGGAGATCAGGTAGATATTCTCCGGCAAAATGAGTGTCGCCCCAGCCGTGATTGGCTTAATCAGGGTATCGGTTATCTAAAAACATCGCGTGCTCGAGCTAGGGTTCAAGCATGGTTCAAGCAATTAGATCGGGATCAACATATTGCTGCAGGTAAGCAACTTGTCGATATAGAAATTAAGCGTTTAGCCCTCGGGGCCTTGGACTTGCGAGTAGTCGCTGAGAGCTTGCATTTATTGGCGGTAGAGGACTTATATGCATCTGTTGGCGCGGGTGACCTTCGAGGTTCGCAGGTTGTGGGCGCAGCGAGTCGCTTATTTGGGGAAAGGCAGCAAGAGTTTGATTTAGAACCCAGAAAAGCCTCGTCTCATGAGCGAACGAATGGGATTCAAGTTAGGGGTGTAGGAAAGCTGCTCACTCAGTTGGCTACTTGTTGTCATCCTGTCCCAGGGGATTCTATTTCTGGCTTCATTACGAAGAATAGAGGCGTCAGTATTCATCGAAATGATTGCCCTAATATTCTGGCATTGGAAGCTGAGCAGTCCGAACGGATCATTGAGGTCAGTTGGGGTGACGAGCAGGTGGAGACCTATCCGGTTGACGTCGAGATCATGGCATACGATCGACAAGGGTTGCTTCGAGATGTTACATCAGCTTTTGCTAGTGAGCGTGTGAATGTCACCAGCATGCAGACCTTTAGTGTGGCGTCATCTAATACCGCGAGATTGTTGCTATTGATTGAAGTTGATGGATTGCTTGAATTATCGAATGTGCTTGATCGTGTGCAACGAATACATAATGTAATCTCAGCTAAGCGGATACGTTCTTCATGAGTCGCTTTGATGTAGATGATTTAATCCAGTTGATGAGCTGTTTACGGAATCCGAATCATGGATGTCCTTGGGATCGCGAGCAGACTTTTGAGACGATTGTTCCGTTCACTCTTGAAGAAGCTTACGAAGTGGCGGATGCAGTTGAAAGAGGCTCGTGGGATGAACTCCAGGGTGAGCTGGGCGATTTATTGTTCCAAGTGATTTTTTACGCTCGACTTGCGGAAGAAGACGGTCGGTTTGACTTTAACGCGATTGTTCACGGCATCGCTACTAAGCTTTTAATTCGGCATCCCCATGTATTTCCAGATGGAAACCTCGCGAGTTTTGGCCGGCTGGAAGAATCATCAGTCTCAGAAATCAAGGGGCGCTGGGAAGCGCGAAAGGCCGAAGAACGAGCTTCGCGTGGCCAATATGCTTTGTTCGATGATGTGCCTTTGGTATTGCCAAGTTTGTCTAGAGCGCAAAAAATTCAAAAACGTGCGGCTCGAATTGGTTTTGATTGGTCAGATATCGGAGGTGTGTTTGAAAAGATTGATGAAGAGATCGCTGAACTGCAGGAAGCTCGTAAGTCAGGGGATTTAGATTCGGTCATGGAAGAATTTGGAGATTTGCTCTTTACAATGGCTAGCCTAGCTCGTCATCTGGATTTGGACAGTGAGAAGTCACTGCGACAGGCAACTCAAAAATTTGAGTCTCGTATTGCGGGGGTGGTTCAGTTGGCTGAAAATCAGGGCATTGATCTGATCACAGCAAATGCTGATGAAAAACACAATCTGTGGTGTGCTGTGAAGCAGGCTCAAAAGAAATAATTGTTCTGGTCAGTAGTTCTGTGGTCATTGCTCGTGCTGTGAAAGATGGTTTTTTTTAGGCGCTGGATACCTTTGTACCGCCTAGTTTGATTGCTTTTTCTGATATTGGCATAAATTTGAGCAATATTATCACTGGGTCTTGTCGTTAATGGGGATAGTACCTTTGGGTAACTTGCTAAACAGGGTTGAATCCGGCTAGGGTTGTAAATTAGTTTAATTAAGGAGTGCGTAAGGCCATGCGACTGATTTTGTTAGGTGCGCCTGGTGCCGGAAAAGGTACGCAGGCACAGTATATTTGTGAGGAATTCGGAATTCCTCAGATATCGACTGGCGATATTTTGCGTGCGGCTGTGAAAGCTGAAAGCCAGTTGGGATTGGCTGCCAAGCAAGTAATGGATGCTGGAAGATTGGTGAGTGACGAGATTATTATTGGTCTCGTGAAAGAGCGGCTTTCCGAGTCTGACTGCGCTGGTGGTTGTTTATTTGATGGATTTCCTCGAACAATACCTCAGGCAGAGGCTTTGCGTGATTCTGGTGTAGACATTGATAATGTCTTAGAAGTGGCGGTCGATGACGAAGAGATTATTGGGAGAATGGCTGGTCGCCGTGTTCATTTGGCGTCAGGCCGGACATATCATGTGATCTTTAACCCACCTAAAAAAGATGGTTTCGATGATCTGACGGGGGAACCGTTGGTTCAGCGAGACGATGATCAGGAGCATGTAGTTCGTGATCGATTATCGGTCTATCACGAGCAAACAGAACCTCTGATTCACTTTTATTCATCCTGGATTAAGGTCGATCCTGAGGGGGCGCCTAAAATAAGTAGGATACAGGGCGTTGGTCAAGTTGAGGAAATACGGGACGAGATTTTTAGCGTCCTGAAGGGCCTCTGATTAATGCAGAGACGGCCTCGTCTTATTCTATCTGGGCGGGCGCTGGCCTCTAATTACCAGCGTCTGTCTGATTTATCCACTGGCTCTGAATGTGGTGCTTCTATTAAGTCTGATGCTTATGGTCTTGGCATTGATTTTGTGGCTCCTATTCTCTGGGAGTCTGATTGCAGGACCTTTTTTGTCGCTTACCTGCATGAGGGAGTAGCACTTCGTGCGATTTTACCAGAAGCAATTATTTATGTATTTCACGGTATTTCTGACTCTGAACTAGAGTACTTTAAGGAATATAGCCTCAGGCCAGTTGTGAATACGATGGATGACCTGCAAATATGTATGTCGCAGCATTTGCAACCGGCTGTTCATCTAGATACTGGAATGCATCGATTAGGTCTTGGTGAAGCATCTTGGGATCTTCTGGAGGGATTTTTTCCTGACCTAAATGCGTCGTTACTTATGAGTCATCTGGTCTGTGCTGATGATCCAGAGCACCCCTTGAATACGATCCAATTAGAGCGATTCAGTAGCTTGGTGTCTCGGTTTAGTGAATCGGTCGAGAAATGTTCTTTGGCCAACACTGCAGGTGTATTAATGAGCAAATCCTATCACTTTGATCTTGTGAGGCCTGGGATTGGGCTCTATGGCGGCTCACCAGATCCTCTAAAAATGCAGGGATTTGAACCTGTTGCGAGTTGGCAGGCTCCGGTACTGCAAGTTCAGACAATCGCAAGCGGCGAATCGATTGGTTACGGTGCTAGTTATGTGGTGGATGATGAAGTCACTCTGCTGACCGTCGCTGCTGGCTACGCAGATGGTTATATTCGTAGCCTCGGAAATCGTGCGCAGGTGTCTTTAGATGGATTTCTGCTCCCTGTAGTGGGCCGAGTAAGTATGGATCTAGTGACCATTGATGCTACGTTGTTGGCGCAAGCTCTTAGGTGTCCTGTGGTTGGTGATTGGGTCGAATTAATGGGGCATTCGGTGACGGTTGATGATTTGGCGATTGCGTCGAATACGATCAGTTATGAACTGCTCACCGGCCTTGGCGCGCGATTGGAACGAGTTATTACTTGAGTGCTGTATGCTTGACGAGTCGGGTAGGTGCTGAGGTGAAAAAGCGGCCGTGAATTGTGTGTATTTAGACTGCAGCCGCAGTCAACTGTCGATCGGATTGCTGTCGGCCGGCGAGTTTTCTGGGGTCGAGAAAATTGTAGGTCGGCACGATACGGTTCTTTTGCCAGCATTGACCCAACTTCTTGGTGCTCGGGGCTTGGTTGCTCAAGATTTAGATCAAGCTGTGGTCGTTAATGGCCCTGGAAGTTTTACAGGACTTCGCATCGCGGTGTCTTGCATTCATGCACTGGATGCCGTCAAACGAATTAAGGTATTGGCGATTGACCAATTATCCTTATTAGCGGCCTCAATAAAATTTTCGGACGAGGCAATTTTGGACGCTAAGATGAATGAATTATATCTTGGAAGAAATCTGAGTGAGACCGGACTTTATCAAGATATTATAATTGTCCCGCGGGATCAGGTCATCGATGATGTTCCTCGTGTTTGCCACGATTCTGAGGTCGATGTGTTGCCCGGTGTATTGGTGTCCTGTGATCCAAATCTGGATACTCTGCGCGCACTTTCTGACAGGCAATTGCCATCAGATTGGATCGATGGAGCGTTTTTGACGCCGAGGTATGTCAGAAATAAAGTAAATTGGAAGCCCCTAGCAGAGCAGCCATCGAAGCTTTATGACCGCTGAGTATGCTTTTTTCCTTGCCCTGATGCAGGGATTGACTGAGTTCTTGCCGATTTCAAGCTCTGCTCATCTGATCCTCCCGTCAGCGATTTTTGGATTGCCAGACCAAGGACTTGCCTTTGATGTGGCTGTGCATCTTGGATCGCTTGGTGCGGTTTGTTTGAGTTTGCGCAAGGAGTGTCGGCACATCATTGTGGCAATGCTCTCCGGTTTTGGGCGGCGTTATCCAATCCATGCGCGGCTTGGGTGGATGCTGGTTTTGGCTACAATTCCCGCTGTGACAGCAGGATTCTTCGGAAAATCTTGGATCGAAGGAACGCTTCGTAGTGAAGTAGTCATCGCCTCCACGACGCTTTTATTTGGCTTATTGCTATGGTGGGCGAATTGCCAGACTGGCCGCAAAGGCTTTGCATCTATTGGGGTCACAGCCGCCATCGTGATTGGCCTAAGCCAGGTGCTAGCATTAATTCCAGGGACGTCTCGCTCCGGAATTACTCTTACAACTGCGCTTTGGCTGGGTATTTCACGAACGGTTGCTGCAAAGTTTTCTTTTCTGATGTCGATCCCAATTATTCTGGGTGCCGTTGTTCTGAAGACAAAAGATCTACTCGACAGTCCGTTATCCGTGGCTTGGGATGTTGTAGGATTGGGAATTGTGGTGAGTTTTTTATCCGCATATTTATGTATTCGTTTGTTTTTGGCCTGGATTCAACGATTTGGATTGATGCCATTTGTATGGTACCGACTTGGACTGGCCGTGATCTTGTTTGCGGTGATTGGTTTAACCTAAGTCTTAATTTAACGAACATAGGGCCTTGGATTGATAAAGAACCTTCCCTGGAATATCAAAGGGATTAAAAGTTGTCTATGACAGAGTTTGATTCGTCCCGCTTTTTGAAAACATTGACCGTTCGCCCTGGTGTTTATGAAATGCTGAATGGCGCTGGCAAAGTGATTTATGTTGGGAAAGCAAAAAATCTGAAAGCGCGCGTGTCTAGCTATTTTAGGGGAGCAGGGCTCACAACAAAGACCATGGCAATGGTTTCTAAGATTCAGGGTGTTCGTGTAACGGTGACACGAAGCGAAATTGAGGCCTTGCTCCTTGAGCAAAATTTGATCAAAAATCAAAGGCCTCCTTACAATATTTTAATGAGGGATGATAAATCTTATCCCTACATATACATGAATACAGATCATACCTATCCAGGGCTGTATTTCCGGCGAGGTAATCGGCAGAGCCGAGGCAAGACGTTTGGCCCTTTTCCATCGAGTGGATCAGTAAAGTCAACGCTGAACTTGATTCAAAAAACGTTTCAGGTCAGACATTGCGAGGAGAGCGTATTTCAGAATCGGACCCGGCCTTGTCTTCAATATCAAATCGGTCGATGCAGTGCGCCTTGCGTTGGCTATATTTCACCAGAAGACTACGCTGAGGACTTGGACGACACTCGGCTTTTTCTCGATGGACGAAGTCAGGAGCTGGTACAAAATCTAGAAAGCCGAATGGATGCCGCGTCGGTTAATTTAGATTTTGAAAAAGCCGCGCGTTATCGAGACACCATTAGCCGTATTCGTCATGTACAAGCGGAACAGATCATGGAGAGTGATTTGGATGACTTGGATGTGCTGGCCGCGACTGAATTGGGTGGTGCCGTGTGTGTTGCAATCCTAAGTGTAAGGGGAGGGCGAGTGTTGGGTGTTAATACTCAATTCCCTGAGGTCGGCTTGGCAGAGTCTATGGGTCAAATTTTGGATGCGTTGATTCCTCAGTATTACCTCAGCAGTGGGCGGTCGATTCCGTCAGAGTTAATTACTTCTCATGAAATATCTGATGCCGCCTTGGTAGCTACGGCGCTTTCTCAAGCCGGTGGGCGAAAAATTCGTTTGGCACACGCTGTCCGCGGCGTTCGTCAGCAGTTTTTGGAGCTGGCTAGAACTAATGCCACTGAATCGCTAGGGCTTCGCCTTGCGACCAGGGACGGGCAGGAAAAGCGGCTAAAGGATCTGGCAGCCACGTTCCAAATTGACGTGCCGGATCGCATCGAATGCTTCGATATTAGCCACACATCAGGCGAGGCCACAGTGGCAAGTTGTGTGGTATTCGATTCATCAGGCCCTCTCAAGAGCGATTATCGAATTTTTAATATCGTTGACGTGACTCCTGGCGATGATTATGGAGCGATGCGTCAAGCGCTGACTCGTCGCTATCGTCGCGTGAAAGCTGGTGAAGTTGCCTTGCCCGACGTGCTAATTATAGACGGGGGTAAGGGGCAATTGAATGAGGCGAAGAAAATTCTTAATGAGCTTGGCATTCATGATGTGTTTTTGCTGAGTATTTCAAAGGGGGCGACCCGGAAAGCTGGATTCGAAATTATCCATCAAGGTGATACCGGTTCAGAAAGGCAGTTACCGCCGACCGCTCCAGCATTGCATTTGATTCAGCATATACGAGATGAGGCGCATCGGTTTGCAATCACTAAGCACCGCCAAGCGCGGGGGAAGGTGCGGTCAGAAAGTCCGCTGGAAAGCATTCCCGGAATCGGGCCCAAGCGCAGGCAGTCATTACTTCGCTATTTTGGGGGGATGCGTGAACTGGCGCGTGCCAGTATTGGTGACATTATGAAGGTGCAAGGAATGAGTCAAGTTTCCGCAGAATTGGTATACTCTGCCCTGCATGCCGACTGAGATTAAAATTTGAATCTGCCAAATCTTTTAACATTGTTTCGTGTTGCTCTTATTCCGATCTTGGTTGGAATCTGGTTTTTGCCGCTCGCTTATGCAGGCGAACTCGCGGCTGCTATTTTTGCGCTGGCCGCGGCTACGGACTGGCTAGATGGTTGGCTTGCAAGACGTTTGAGGCAAGAGTCTGCGTTTGGTGCGTTTTTAGATCCAGTGGCTGATAAATTGATCGTTGCGTCTGCATTAGTGTTGTTGGTGGATGCCTTTGATTCGGTCTTGGTAACGTTGGCAGCGATTGTGATTATTGGTCGCGAAATAGTGGTGTCCGCTCTTCGTGAATGGATGTCAGAAATTGGCTATCGTGGCAGTGTCGCGGTTTCCTGGCTAGGGAAGGTGAAGACAGTGTCACAGATGTTGGCTATTATACTTTGTCTCGGTCTTCCGACCGAGACGCATCTGCTTCATCTTGGCTTGTGGATTTTGGTAATGGCAGCGATTCTTACGCTTTGGTCAATGTGGGCCTATTTATTGGCGGCCTGGCCGCATCTCCAAATTCAAAAGCAGCGCCCGGACCTTTAATGATTCAAACTCGTGATGAGCTGAATGACATCGATAATGAGGGGTGGAAGCCGAATTGGCTCCGATGTTTTTCTGCTTGAGTGGCGACTCTGCAACTTTGTAGTGCCTAACCTGGGGCTAGGCAAACTAATCAGGTGCGCCTCGGCAAACAAATAGCTATAATACTTTTATAAAATCTTATCCTTAGCGTGATTGCTTGCCCTTGCCGGTGTGATGGAATTGGTAGACATACCGGACTTAAAATCCGGAGAGGGAAACCTCGTGCCGGTTCGAGTCCGGCCACCGGCACCATTGATACGCATTCATCGTTACTAACTCATTGATTTAACTGCAAATACCGTGTCCAACAGTATTGTAGGTACAACAAATGAGTGCACAAATTGATGCCCCTAAATACACCTACCTCAAACGTGGTGTGTATTATTTTGTGAGACGCATTACACGGCGTATTCTCATAGCCTAACAGGCCATTTGAAACGATGCTCAGATTGGATAAACGTGGCCTACAGCAAGTAAATCAATAGGCATATTTCAAGAACCTTAACTTGTATATCGACCTTCACTACTTAAGGATTAATCATGAAATTTAATTTCCCATCGGCGGGCGGCGGAGCATTGGTTTGTATTTTTATTGCTTCCTTGTCGTGGGCGCATGAAATAGACATTGGCCACTGCGACACAGACACGTTTACACAAGAAGTTTCAGGTTTGAAATGCGATCAAAAGCACATTGAATTTAAATCAAATGGACTTCCAGCATCAGGCCATATTCTGATGGAAGGTATCATCTCTACCAATCAACAATTTCCCACTGAACATAGCTATCAGTTCAAGATAAACCGGAAGCCAAAACAGCTTGGAGTTAAGGCTTTGCCAGATGCTGGTCCGATTGGGGTAGCAGTTAATGGAATACCTATTTTTGATCCTGCCACCCAAGGTCCTGTTAATAAACGCACTGGAAAGCGCCCCAGCACCCTTGATGCGGGTGAGTTAGATAAATGTGGGGGCCACGCTGGCCGAGGGGATGACTATCACTACCATATCGCCCCAAATTGCCTTATTGAGCAACTGGGGCGCCAAAAAGTTGAAATTGAAAAGAAACCTATCGGATTTTCTATGGATGGTCATCCAATTCATGCTCTTGGGTGGTTCACTAAACTCAATGATATTGAGTCAAAGCTTGATAAGTGCCGGGGAATGACTGACCTTGCCGGTAATTATTTCTATAACGTGAAAGCTACATCGCCTTGGGCGATATTAGATTGCTTTAACTCTGAACCTAGACGATTCGCTAAAGATAAATTTGATGTGCGTTTAGATACTAAGGGAAGAGAGGTCAATGGATTACCGTTAAAATTGACTATATCAGCATACAAGGCTGCAGCAGTTGGATCTGAAATTTGTCGAACCATTGACGGGATCATTCCAGAAGAAAAGATCCTTCAAAATAATGGTACCGCCAAGCGTATAAAGAACGAATCGGTTCAGATATTTTATTGTAATCAGTTTTGTTATGGCCATTTTAATGAGGCTGACAAGAAACCCCAATTGAAAGGTCGTGTGATTTTTTACGAGCTTGTCACATCAAGTTGTCAAAATGAATTTGACATGAGCAAGGTCAATATGGCGCTTGTTTACGATGGGCCAGAGCAATCCTACAAAGGTAAACAGTCTACGGAAAAGTTTAAGAAACCGCCCAAACCAAGATAGTTACGTATCATTCAAAGAGTCCCTAGCGTAAATTCCAGAGGAGCGAATCCTTTAAAATGCAGAGGATCCTGAATCGGTGCTGGTAGGGTGCGGCCCATGCCGAAACCTAAAGAACCGATTCCGGAAAAGCTTTTAAAAGTAAACAACTGGTTTGAGCTAGTGAGTAACCAGAACCATATGCTTCACCTACACTTTTACCGCTCCATCCGCTCCATCCGCTCCATCCGCTCCATCCGCTCCATCCGCTCCATCCGGCCATCTGATCAATCATATCCATCGGTGCATTCCATGCACTACACATTCGCTTCGACACCAAAGGTGTAGGCTTTGAAGTATTCGTAGTACCCTCTGAATATAGTTAAAAGGTAATATTGCTACAAACCAGTGCAACTTTTGACTTGAATCAATCGAACCGAAGAAGGGGGGATTATGGAAAACGTAGTAGAACGCCTTTTTGTTGCTGGCGAAAAAGGCCTTTTGATCGTGATAGGCCTTCTCACGATATTGGCTGTGCTGGTAGAACTATTGGATTTGCTTAGTGCGAAGACCGTTACTTTGGCTGATCTCCTTCTTTTGTTCATCTATTTAGAAGTGTTTGGGATGGCCTTTGTTTATTATCGCGCGAGCACATTACCTGTAACGTTGCCGGTATTAATTGCAATTACGGGCATAACCCGTCTGATTATATTACAAGGTAAAGATTTTGAGCCGTCAATACTGATATACGAGGCGGGGGCAATATTTTTGCTTGCGATAGCCTTTGCTATTCTTACTTGGGCTCACTTACAAAACGCAAAATTAAAGCAGTTAATTAAGGATGAAGAACAGAATTAATAATAACTTTAATCCCTGATCTGATTGCTGAATTAGGCCGGGAGTTAGGCCTAACCATTAATCCTATGTGAAATTTTATATCATTGATTAAAAACCAAAATTAGCAA
>JAOLBK010000012.1 GCA_028339155.1 Litorivicinus sp. | reverse complement strand
TCTTCTTCTGGGGGCATATCGACAAGTAAAAGACCATCGACCCCCACCCTATTAGCCTCATCACAAAATTCGATCTCGCCCATTGCGATTACAGGATTGAGATAGCCCATTAATACAACCGGTGTTTTCTGATCTGTGTTTCGAAATGTCTCCACCGCAGATAAGACACCTCTAAGCGTCATTCCAGCGGCAATTGCCCGTTCAGCGCCACGCTGATTGACTGGGCCGTCGGCAAAAGGATCAGAAAAAGGAATCCCGATCTCTAACACATTTGCCCCCGCCTCAACCAATGCGTGCATATTAGGAACTGTAAGTTCTGGCAACGGATCACCAGCGATGATATAGGGGATAAGTGCTTTCACACCAGAGGCTTTTAGCTCAGACATGCGTCGTTCGATACGTTTCTCGATCATGTCAGCGAAATCCCTTCAATCTTAGCCACTGTGAAAATATCCTTGTCCCCACGGCCTGACATATTACAAACAACCGTTTGGTCTGAGCTCATGTTAGCGGCTAAAATCTTCGTATATGCCAACGCATGGGCCGTCTCCAAGGCTGGAATGATGCCCTCAACGCACGACACTTCGTGGAATGCTGACAACGCCTCATCGTCAGTCGCTCCAACATATTTAACGCGTCCAATATCTTTTAGATAGGCATGCTCCGGGCCCACGCCAGGATAATCAAGTCCCGCAGAGACAGAATGGGTATGTGCAATCTGCCCATCAGCTGTATCCATTAGATAGGTTTTGGCTCCGTGCAACACACCCGGTCGTCCTGAACACAAGGGCGCCGCATGCTCTTTTGTCGATAGTCCGCGACCAGCAGCTTCTACACCATAGATCGCAACCTCAGTATCTGGTAGAAATGGATAAAATAATCCAATCGCATTAGATCCCCCACCCACGCAGGCCACCAATGCATCAGGATATTTTCCGAAAACTTCTTTGGATTGCCATTTAACCTCTCTGCCAACAACGGCATTAAAATCGCGAACCAATTGAGGGTAGGGAGCGGGACCGGCAACGGTCCCAATAATATAAAATGTATCATCAACATTAGTAACCCAGTCCCGCATAGCCTCACTCAGAGCATCTTTTAGCGTCCGTGATCCAGAATCAACGGGGACGACTGTCGCCCCCAAAAGTTTCATGCGATACACGTTCGGCGATTGCCGCTGAATATCATCTGCACCCATATAAATAACGCATTGAAGACCCAGTCGCGCCGCAACAGCAGCAGTAGCCACACCATGCTGACCAGCTCCCGTCTCAGCAATCACACGCGGCTTGCCCGAATATTTAGCCAAGAGTGCTTGACCAATCGTATTATTAATCTTGTGGGCACCGGTATGATTCAGATCTTCACGCTTAAAATAAATCTGTGCACCCCCAATTTGTTTTGACCACCGCTCAGCATGATACAAGGGTGACGGTCGGCCAACGAACGTCGCCAAATCCGCGTCGAATTCACGTTGAAACTCGGCATCATTTTTTAGCATGTGATAATTCTGATCGAGGTCATTCAGAGCCGCCATCAGAGTTTCAGAAACATACCTTCCACCGTAATCACCAAAGTGACCGGAGACATCAGGCTCATAAGACAGGGTTTGTAATTCTTGTTCAGTCAATGCCATTTCTCTTCCAACTTAGCTTCGGCACGCAGCCATAAAGCGGGCCATTTTATCAGGATCTTTTCTTCCCAGCATCGACTCAATACCGCCACTGACGTCTAAAGCCCAAGGAGAAACTCGTTTTATCGCTGCTTTAGCATTTTCAGGATTTAGCCCACCAGCCAAAATCACTGACTGACCGGTCTTTGGGATTAGATCCCAATCAAAAATCTCTCCAGTTCCACCCGGAGTACCTTCTTTATAGGCGTCCAAAAGAAACCCACTGGCATTGGGATAGCGTAACATTTCATTAACTATATTCAGTTCAGGTCTGACACGAAGTGCACGAATGTATGGCAACTTGAGCGACTCACAAAAAGCAGGTGTTTCATCTCCATGAAATTGAATAAGATTAAGCCGTGCTGACGAAAACGTTTCTCGTACTTCATCAACTTCTGCATTTACAAATAGGCCCACCTTAGTTACAAAAGCAGGCACCTGTGCGGTTAACTCACGTGCTAGTGCAATAGTAACGGCTCTCGGGCTTCTGGAATAAAAAACAAACCCCAGGGCGTCGGCGCCAAGCTTTACCGCTTCAGCAACATCAACTGAATCGGTGAATCCGCAAAACTTTACTCGTGTCATAGCACTATCCTACCGGATCTGATTTCAAGATGCCTTTTAAAAACTGTGGAATTCGCACAGTCTCAGCTAAGTTAAAGTCAGAGTCGTAACTTGGCCCTAAAAAATACAAACCATGTGGCGGTGCATTTACTCCTCCACGTGTCCGATCTTTTGATTCAAGAACCTGCTCAGCCCAGTCTACCGGGGCTTCTCCTGAGCCAATCTCCATCAGTACACCCACAATATTTCTTACCATGTGTTGCAAAAAACCGTTGGCTTCGACATGAATCGCCAACAGTTCATCCTGTTGATGAATACTTAACCGAGTCAATGTTCTCACCGGGGATTTAGCCTGGCAACGCACAGACCGATATGCGTTAAAATTATGCGTGCCAATTAAGACTTTACCTGCTTCAGCCATTCGTGAAGCATCCATAGACCTACACGTAAACATAGTCGCGTGCCGAAGTAGAGCACTACGAACCGGCACACACCGAACAAAATAAACGTACTGCCTAGACGTTGCGCTAAACCGCGCATGAAAGTGTGAATCGACTTCACGTACCCAAGAAAGGGAAATATCACCCGGCAACTGGCTATTAGCACCCATCACCCAATTATAAGACTCGCGCACTGCCCGAGTCTCAAAATGACAGACCTGGGAGCTGGCGTGAACGCCTGCATCCGTTCGCCCTGAGCAAACAACTTTGACAGGCTCGTTCGCTATCTTTGAAAGAGCACGTTCCACAAATGTTTGAACTGCAAGGGGCTCATCCTTTTGGGACTGCCATCCATGATAACGATTGCCTTCGTACTCTAGAGACAACGCTAATCGTTTGGGGAAATTTTCAGGCTCGATGAGCATCCAACATTACTCTTGCTTGATTTGCGCAAGCACGATCAGGTGACACGACTACCCTCTCTAGCAATTCAATCGCCGTTTCTTTCATCCCCATCTCCAAATAGCTTCGGGCCAATTCAAGTTGATGAGCTGCAACATCCGCCTCATCATCCAGATCCTGTCCCCAATCTGGATTTTCATTTAGCGCATCGGCAGAGAATGCATTGATGAGCATGTCATCACCACCTTGGTACAGCGCCTCCGCCTCCTCGTGACGACTTGGGTCTTCAATTTTCATCTTAAGTTGCTCAATCGCAGAATCCAGCATATCAGCATTGGTGAGGGCATCTCCCGCTGGAACAGTCTCAACCAATATAGACTCATAATTACCGGCCGACTGCTCTAATGAGCCTGTCATTAAACTAGCAACTTTAGATTGATCACGCTTTGCAGCCTCTAAAGTTTTCGGCGGCTTCACTCTCACTCGAAAAGCACGAAACGCAAATATAAAAATGATCAATGTCAACAATACAGAGAATATTACTACTGGCAGCCATAATTCTGTTTTTCGGAATTGGGTAAATTCAGCATCGGTCGGGATCATCCCAAGAAAGTCCTCAGAAAAACTTATGACCACCTCTTCATCCGGAAGTGAAGCTAGCAACCCCGCAGCAAAATCAATCACGACCTCTTCACTTGGAATTAACCCAAATAATTTTTCAGAAAAACCAATAATCGGATCATCATCCAATGAATCTGCTACCGACCGATCGACCATCGCCTCGAGTTTGGCATCAACCTGATCCAACTTACTTTCCAACAGTGTAATTTTTTCGAGCAACGCGCCTACTTCAGATGCTATTTTCCCAGAAATCCTATCCTCGGTCACTCCTGACGATGTCTCGGACTGAGATCCCGATTCCAGAGCATTCTGCAAAGCCGGCACCAGAGCCTCGGTTGGCAGGGAGACTTCTTTAACTATCGGCCCTGGGCTTTGAATCAGAATATTAGTTATTGAATTTTCTGGATTTTGAACATCACCGGATTGACTCTTCGCTTTCAGCGGCGTTCCAATCTCAAAAAAATCTTTTCCGGGGTTTTTCATATGCGCATCAAAACGGCGCTTGGCCTCAAGCGCCGTTTGCGCTGTAATGACAGCATTTTCCGGCACAACTAAAACCTTGCCCTTTTCCAAAGCATTCACGTTTCCATACTCGAATGCACCCGGATTTGAGTCATACAAAGCCATCATGACCTGCTCTACCGTCGAACCCGCAGGCTGTACCCGCAATCCCAAACGCCACAAGGTATCTCCATTAAATACTTTCAGAGATTTGGCAATCTTTGATTCGACTACTTTTTGAGTCCCAGGCTTTATAGTCAATATCCCGGACCCTTCAGTAGTCATTTTTTCTGGCTCTTCAAGCTTCGACTTCAAAACAACTGAAACTGGGACCAAAAGGGAACCATTCGGGGTGAAAATTTCAACAAGGCTGGTCAACTCTGGTTGATCCCACGGAGTCGCCGTTCTAATTACTAAATCAATTTCTTTTTCATTTACATCAATTATGTAAGTGAGTTCGGAGAGTACTTCAAGCCTCTGAATTCCCTGCGCAGTGAAAGCACTTTCCGCCGCTAGCAAAGGGAATAGCTGGGTCGACTGCACCTCCCCAAGGTTAACAATGGATAACCGGATTTCCAGTGGCTCACCAACCTCAGTCTGAACACGAGCAGGCCCAAATTCAACACCAAAAACCCATCCTGTCCATACAAACGATATGATCGCGGACCAATACCTCAAGCCAAGGACTCCAATCGCCTCGTTAAAGCCAACTTAGCGTCGGCTACCCACAAATGCCTCTCAAGATCAGCAGCAATTGCCATATGCACCCAGCCTTCGTCCAAGGTACGGACCATCACCCGAATCGGGGCATCCAATTCAACACGACCAGTGTCAGGAGCAAGACCCAATCCAATTTGATATGGCTCAGTCGCCATGTCTTTAAATCGACCAGAATATGCGCTGTCTATTTGGAGCCATAGACTCGCGGAGACCGTGTAGAAGCAATCGGACTGAACTCTTTCAAGCGAAATATATGTCAATCCAAGTGCCGGCATCTCACGAAGAACATCTATCAAAACACTATCATCGAGAAGTCGACTATTAAATGCCAGCGCACCACCAAATGGCATTGGCTCTGGATCGCGACCACTGAACAACTGCGTTACCTGACCAGCCAATGCTTCCACGCCACCCTTGACTTCAACAACAGGCTCTCTAACTACTCCGTGTAAACTACGAATCACGCCCTCAGGTAAATTTTCGAAGAGCCGCTGAGCTAAGGAAACCATCGAGAGTTCAGGACGCATAACAAAGGCATCACCCAAGTAACTCTGATCTAAATCGATTACTAAGTCCGCATCCGAAATATCGGCTTCCGTATCCAATTCAATATTTAAAGTATGGCCCTGAAAACGACGCGCCTCTCCCGCAGACTCAAGGTTATCGACCAAACGAATCCGATAATCACCAATAACAAATTCAAAAGCTTCCAAGATGGCATCCACCAGTGAAGATCCACCGCCCGTAATCAAAACTACAATCAACGCGACTCCCGAAGAATACCAAGTATTCGTTTTAAGGGCTCTGCCGCTCCCCACAGTAGCTGGTCGCCAACTGTAAAGGCATTCAAATAAGTGGGCCCAAGATTCATTTTTCGAACTCGCCCAACTGGGACGCGCAACGTTCCTGCGACTCGTGCCGGAGTAAGCTCTGCCATCGTCATTTCTCGATCATTTGCGACCAAATCGGTCCAAGGTGTGCTATCCGCCAATACCGAATTTATTTCATCCAGCGGGATCTCTTGAGTCAATTTAATGGTCAGAGCCTGACTATGACAACGCATTGCTCCGACCCGAACACAGGTCCCATCAATCGGGATTGGATTGTCTGACCTACCCAAGATCTTGTTGCATTCAGCCATAGCCTTCCACTCCTCGCGAGTCTGACCATTCTCTAACGGCGAATCAATCCAAGGCAACAAACTCCCCGCCAATGGGTAACCAAAAGACTGTTTCGGCATGGCATCAGACTGCAAAGCTTCAGTGACTTTTCGATCAATATCAAGAATGGCGGAAGACGGCGTAGAAAGTTCAGAGGCCACAACGGATTCGAGATACCCCATTTGGTTTAAAAGCTCTCGCATATTATTAGCGCCCGCGCCACTAGCAGACTGATATGTCATCGCTGAAATCCATTCGACCCATCCTTGGCGGATTAGACTCCCAACGGCCATCAGCATTAAAGTAACAGTACAATTACCGCCAATAAAATCTTTTTTTCCGACCCTTAACGATTCATCAATGATATCTCGATTGACTGGATCAAGGACCACCACGCTATCCGACTCCATCCTCCGCGCAGAAGACGCATCAATCCAATATCCTGACCAACCAGACTGGCGCAAGGGGCCATAAATTGCTTTCGTATAGTCTCCACCTTGGCATGTCAAGATCACATCACAAATACCTAACGCATCCACAGAGAAAGCATCCTGCAAAATCGATTCTGCCGCTTCATCGGGTGCCTTTTGGCCTTGCTGGGACGTCGAAAAAAATACTGGATCCAACCCCTGGAAGTCATTATCTGCGCTCATCCGATCCATTAAAACCGAACCGACCATACCTCGCCATCCAACGAAACCCACTCTCATTTCATTCACCCCTTACTCAACAAATCAACAACCGCGTCACCAATTGCATGACAACCGACTAATTCCTCACCTGAGTCTCCAGATGCAATATCTTGAGTTCGGTAACCGGCAGATAACACCGACTTAACGGCATTATTTATCGCCAACGCTGCCTTTGATTCATTAAGCGAATGATGAAGCATCATTGCCACTGAGAGAATCGTCGCCAAAGGATTGGCCAGGTCTCGTCCCGCAATATCTGGTGCCGATCCATGACAGGGTTCGTAGAGCCCCTGCTTATCACTATTCAGCGATGCCGATGGCAACATTCCGATGGATCCTGTCAACATCGCGGCTGCATCAGATAATATATCTCCAAACAAATTTCCGGTCACCATTACATCGAACTGTTTAGGAGCTTTTATCAGCTGCATTGCTGCGTTATCTACGTACATATGTGACAACTCGACTTCCGGGTATTCCGGGCTCAATGACATCATCACTTCACGCCAAAGTACTGTTACCTCGAGCACATTGGCCTTATCAACTGAGCACAACTTTTTGCTCCTACGATTCGCTGCGTCGAATGCAACCCGACCAATACGTTCTATTTCAGGCTCGGAATATCGGTCCGTATTAAAGCCGACCCGCTGGCCAGGTGGTCCCTCAATACCACGAGGCTCACCAAAATAAATCCCACCAATAAGCTCTCTTACAATCAGTAAATCCAACCCGCTCACAATATCTGGCTTTAGTGAAGAAGCAGAGGCCAGCTCCGGATAAAGTAAGGCCGGGCGTAAATTTGCAAACAGGTTCATACCAGCTCGGATTTTCAACAACCCTTTCTCAGGCCGGCTTGTCATTGGCAATAAGTCCCATTTCGGACCGCCCACAGCCCCGAGAAGAACCGCATCTGCATTTTTAGCGGCCTTTAAAGTGGTCTCAGGGAGAGGCTCTCCAGTCGCATCAATGGCTGACCCTCCAATTAGATGCTCTTCGACATCAATACCCAGCCCATAGCGTTGATTTACAACCTCAAGAACTCGTATGGCCTCGGCTACAACTTCAGGACCAATACCATCACCGCCGAGCAAGACAATCTTTGACATAGTTATTCCTTTCTCAAAACAGCCATGGAGTTCGCTGTCGCTGCGTATTTTCATACGCTCGAATTCCATCGGCTTCCGCTAAAGATAGGCCGATTTCATCCAACCCGTCTAAAAGACAGGTTTTGCGGAACGAATCAATTTCGAATCGGGTCTCAAACCCATCTGGGCCTTTGACTGTTTGAGACGGCAAATCCACCATCAATTCGAGCGGAAGATCACCTAGCGACTTATCAAAGAGATATTCGAGTTCTTTTGCGGCTAGCACTACGGGCAACAAACCATTTTTAAAACTATTATTATAAAAAATATCTGCGTACGACTCCGCAATTACCGCCCGGAAACCATACTCCACCAATGCCCACGGCGCATGTTCGCGACTCGACCCACACCCAAAATTGTCACGGGCCATCAATAGAGTCGCACCATTAAATTTAGAATCATTCAACACGAAATCAGGATTAATGCGACGCGCCGAGTGGTCCATTCCTGGCTCGCCGGGATCTAGGTAACGCCAGTCATCAAAAAGATTAACGCCAAAGCCGGTGCGTTTGATCGATTTCAAATATTGCTTCGGAATAATTTGATCGGTATCGATATTGGAACGATCGATAGGAACAACTAGTCCTTTTTCAGAAATAAATTGCTGCATTAAAAACTCCTTAAATCCACTCTCTGACGTCAACAAAGTGGCCAGCGATAGCGGCAGCGGCAGCCATCGCAGGGCTCACAAGATGAGACCGGCCGCCAGCACCTTGGCGCCCTTCAAAATTCCTGTTGGACGTGGACGCGCAATGTTCACCCCGCCCCAATTTGTCAGCATTCATCGCTAAACACATAGAACAACCAGGATCTCTCCACTCAAAACCTGCAGCACGAAAAATCTGATCTAACCCCTCTTTTTCTGCCTGCGCTTTCACGAGGCCAGAACCGGGGACGACAATCGCCTGGATCAGCGAATCAGACACACGCTTGCCCTCGACAACCTTAGCTGCCGCTCGCAAATCCTCGATACGCGAGTTAGTGCATGAGCCGATAAAGACACGATCCAATTGAATAGATTCAATTGACTGCCCTCCTTTAAGACCCATGTAATTGAGAGCACGCTCGATACTACCGCGCTGGATTGGATCTACGATGCCCGCGGGATTCGGCACAGCACCCTTTATGCCGGTTACCATTTCTGGATTCGTACCCCAAGTTACTTGAGGCTCGATTAATCCACCGTCAATGGTAATTACAGTATCAAAAACCGCTTTGGAATCACTCGCTAAATCCGCCCAAACCTCAACCGCACGAAGCCAATCTTCGTTTTTAGGTGCAAATGGACGGCCTTCAACATAGTCAATCGTTGTTTGGTCGACTGCAATTAAACCGACCGGGGCCCCGGCCTCAATTGCCATGTTACAGACAGTCATCCGCCCCTCCATAGACAATGACTGAATTCCCTCACCAGCAAACTCAATCGCGTGTCCGGTCCCACCAGCCGTTCCAATCTGCCCAATAATTGAAAGGATTACGTCCTTGGCGGTCACACCTAGGCCAAGCGGACCTGTCACGGTCACGAGCATGTTTTTCATTTTCTTGGTCACCAAACACTGCGTAGCCAACACATGTTCAACTTCGCTCGTACCGATCCCATGCGCCAGTGCACCGAAAGCACCGTGTGTTGCAGTATGGCTATCGCCGCAGACAACAGTCATTCCAGGCAAAGTGGCACCCTGCTCGGGGCCAATCACATGCACAATGCCGGCCCGCAAATCCGCCATCTTAAATTGCGTGATACCAAGCTCGTCGCAATTGTCATCCAATGTCGAGATCTGCAATCGACTCACAGGATCCGAAATCGCAGCTACGCCAGCCGCCTGGTTTGTTGTCGGCACATTGTGGTCAACCGTCGCCAGATTCGCATCAAGCCTCCAGGGCTTACGCCCAGCAAGAGAAAGCCCCTCAAAAGCCTGAGGTGAAGTCACTTCGTGGAGCAAGTGTCGATCGATATAGATTAGCGCACTGCCGTCATCCCGCTGGCTGACGAGATGACTATCCCACAACTTGTCATATAGGGTTCGGCCAGACATAGAATCTCCTTGGTAAATAAGCCCATTAGTCTAACAGAAATCTTAATTAACCAAAGACCGTTGTAGACCTAAACTCGGGGTCTAAACGCGCATTATGAAGATAGCGAACGCTTACTATTGCTGCAATCAGGGTCATAACACCCATCAAAGAAAAACTGGCAGCACCACCAATAGTATCCCAAAGGTATCCGGAGCTTAGCGCACCAAGTGATCCACCTAAACCAAACACAAAACCACTATAAAGGGCCATGCCACGACCTGACAACTGCCCGGGAAACCAACGTCGAATAAATTCAATGCTAACGGCATGAATTGCACCGAAGGTCAGCGCGTGAGTTAGTTGCAATAATGCAAGCGCCCAAAGCGAGTCAACAAAATAGGCCGTCCCAAACCAGCGCAAGGATGCTGCCATCAAAGATCCTGAAAGCAATAACCGCAGATCCATTCTACCAATCCATCGAGGCAAAACAAAAAATAATATGACCTCGGCAAACACGCCCAACGACCAAAGCTGGCCAGCAATCAAAGCGCTATATCCATGATCCTGAAGATATAGCGTAAAGAAGACGTTCAATGGTCCATGCGTAAATTGATTAAGTGACGCTATTGTAAAAAAAAGCAGCACCACCGGCTGATTCAATTGATCCAAAATTTTTGGCGCTGTTTGCGAAGAACGTGCTTGAAAGCGCTTTACAGGTAGGCTCAAAGATAAGAAACCAGAAAGAACCAGTCCGACAATCATGATCCAAGGAAGCCAGTCAAATGCTCTGAACGAGAATAACCAACCCGAACCGAGCATCATCACTATAAAACCAACCGAACCCCAAACTCGAATTTGCGAATATTTGTGGTGGCTATCACCCAAGTATTCGAGCGTTATCGTATCGAATTGCGCGATAATTGCGTTCCAGAACAAGCCGAAACACATCAAAACTAGACACAACTCAAGAAAGTCAAAATCGGTCAATAGCAAAGCACAAGAAACGGTTGAGCCGAGAATCCCGCACTGCACCACTCTCAAACGATTGTTTAGATGATCTCCCAGATAACCCCAGAAATAAGGTGCAATAATTTTAGATCCAGTGAGCACTCCAATCGCAATTCCGATCTCTTGCGAAGAGAGTCCAAGCGATTTAAAAAAGGGACCAAACCATCCAATACTCAGGGCGACAATTGCAAAATAAAGTGCATATAGGCCACCGAGACGAGCGCTCGGGACTTCGTTCACGAAGAGGCGAGTCCTGGAATAGTTGGAGTCTCAGACACCACGTGACTATTCTGACCTCTCTGACGCAGCGCATGATCTAAGAGCACAATTGCAATCATTGCCTCGGCAATGGGCGTTGCGCGAATCCCCACACACGGATCATGCCGACCTTTAGTAATAACCTCAGTCGGTTCGCCAAATCTGTTGATAGTTTTCCCCGGTGTCGTAATCGAACTGGTCGGTTTCAATGCCAGGTGTGCGATTATAGGTTGCCCTGTGCTGATCCCTCCGAGAACACCACCCGCGTTATTACTTAAAAAGCCCTCCGGCGTCATCTCATCTCGATGCTCGGAGCCACGCCGCTCGACCACAGCCATACCCTCACCAATCTCCACGCCTTTGACAGCATTGATCGACATCAATGCATGCGCGATGTCGGCATCCAGGCGGTCGAATACCGGCTCGCCCCAACCTGGTGGCAAACCCTCCGCAACAACAGTCAATTTGGCACCAATCGAATCCTCAGCCCGGCGCAATTCGGTCATGTATGCCTCCAATACCTTAACCTGCTGAGGATCCGGACAAAAAAATGGATTCTGATCGACCTGATCCCAATCTTTAATTTCACAGTGGATCGGGCCTAATTGGGTCAGGCAACCACGAACCGTGACAGAAAAAAGATCCTTAAGTACTTTTTTCGCGACCGCACCTGCAGCGACACGCATCGCCGTCTCACGGGCCGAGCTGCGACCGCCACCCCGATAATCTCGAAAACCAAACTTTTTCTCATAAGTGTAATCAGCATGTGCAGGCCTGAAAATATCTTTAATATTTGAGTAATCTTTAGATCGCTGATCTGTATTACGTATCAATAATCCGATCGGAGTCCCCGTCGTTCGACCCTCAAATACGCCAGAAAGAATTTCAACTGAATCGTCCTCCCGGCGCTGCGTGGTGTGCTTACTCTGCCCAGGTTTTCTGCGATTCAGATCATCCTGAATATCTTCAATCGACAACGGGACTTGAGGAGGACAGCCGTCTATTACTGCAAGTAATCCGGGGCCATGGCTTTCACCAGATGTCGTTACTGTAAATAATTTACCTAAGGTATTTCCGCTCATGACTGCCCCTACTAAAATTCTAAGTATAACGCGCTAAGCTCTTTCTTCGAGAGCACACACACGCCGTGACCACCAAATTCAAAGTCAAGCCATTGAACCGACTCACCTGTTTTTTCAGAAATCTCTCGGTCCAAACGGCCCCAAGAATTTCCAACCTCAAGAAACATTACGCCGGAATCAGAAACCCAATCACTAGCTGTATTTAATATTCTACGCACCAAGAACAATCCATCCAAACCCGCAGCTAATGCAACTTCTGGTTCATGGCGGTACTCAGGTGGTAAACACGCCATATCATCAGCATCAACATATGGGGGGTTGCATAAAATGAGATCGAACTCTTCATCGATTAATCCTTCAAACGCGTCAGATTGTACGACTTCAATTTGATCACTTAAGTCATGAAGTGCAACATTTGAACGCGCGACCTCACAGGAACCAGATTCCAAATCAACCAACACCCCGGTACTCTCTTCCAGAGCCATGCAAGTCAAAATTCCGAGGCATCCAGAACCAGTACAAAGATCTAAGAAACGAGCCGGCCGATCGGTCGGCGGCAAAAACCAAGGAACAAACTCATTGGCAATAACTTCAAACATCGGACTTCTAGGAATCAAAACCCGGGGATCTACCGAAAAAGGCAGTCCGGCATACCATGCTCTACCTACCAAGTACGGCACTGGCACTCGCTCGGTCACACGTCGCTCGATTAGACTAAGAACATGTTCGCGCTCACACAATGTAAGTTTCGCATCCAGCAAGCGATCGTCTCCGTCCGGTGGCAGGTGTACTGCTCCGAAAACTAAAGCCAAGGCCTCATCCAAAAGGCTATCAGTTCCATGCCCGAGAACAATCGGATGCTTGCCAAATTTAGAAAGGGCATACCTAAGAAAATCACGTAATGAAGCTAGTTCTGTCATCCGGAGAAGATTAGTCACAAGCAGAACTCGCCGCAAGATAACTTTGAAAGTCATACCAAACATATTATGGTTGAATGATGACTGACGATTTGTTTAAGACTCTGATGAAAGAGACCGGGGTAAAACCGATACTCCGTGACGCTCGCGTGAGAACTAAGAAGCAAGTGGCTGCAAAAGATGGTGCTGGCGCCCGCGCCCGCGCCCGCGCGCAAGATCTGCCAACACGCATTCACCATCAACTCTCAACCGAAGAACCACCCCCAATGAATCCATTGAAACCGCTTCAGTATGTTGCTTATCATACAGACAGGCGAGCACTTGGACTCTTGGACGAAGTCCCGTTTCCAGCTCAGTTTGAAATCGATCTTCACGGTTATACGGTCGAACAGGCGGCACAAACAATAGCGGCTCTCTTTCTAACCATCCGTGAGAAACGCCTAACACATATTCGAATTACACATGGAATCGGACGCCACAGCAAAGACAATAAACCTATTCTTAAGGCTTTTGTTAACAGGTGGCTCAAAAATAATCCGGATATCATCGCATTTGCAAGCGCTCGACGTTCTGATGGTGGGGTAGGTGTCGTTAATGCGGTCACCGCCGCCCTTCTTGACGACCGGTGGCAGCGCACATAACGTTATTTTTTTTGTTTCACAAATTGCATAAGTCGGCGCTTCCTCTGTATCTGGCGATCCGTTAATTGATTCCGTCGCCCAGCAAATGGATTTTCCCCTGCTTTAAAATCAACCTTAATTGGGGTCCCCGAAATCTTGAGAGCTTTCCGAAAGGTATTTTCGAGATAGCGCCGATAAGATTCAGGAACGTCCTTCGTCTGATTCCCATGAACAATAATTCTTGGCGGATTCATCCCACCTTGATGAGCGTAACGAAGTTTAATTCGCCGACCTCTCACTAATGGTGGCTGGTGGTCTAAAACAGCATCCTCAAGAATCTTCGTTAAAGCGTTAGTAGCAAATTTTGTGGTTGCAGCCCCATGAGCATCTCGGATCGACCGATACAAATCTCCGACCCCAGTTCCATGCAGAGCTGAAATAAAGTGTTGTTTCGCCCAAGGTATGAAATTCAACCGACGGTCCAGACTAACTCGAACTCGATCTCGATCATCTGGCAATAAATGATCCCATTTATTGATCGCAACGACCAGGGCTCGCCCAGCATCAACAACCATCCCGATCAAGTGCAAGTCCTGCTCAACTAATCCTTCCTGCGCATCTATTACAAGGATCACTACTTGAGCATCCTCAACTGCCTGCAATGTCTTAACAATCGAGAATTTTTCAACTGTCTCGCTCACCCGACCCCGCCGCCGTACCCCAGCCGTATCGATCAGCGTGAACATTTCTCCATGGCGCTCATAGGGAATGTATATTGAATCGCGCGTAGTGCCCGGCAGATCAAAAACTACTACTCTATCCTCTCCGAGCATTCGATTCACCAGTGTCGATTTACCAACATTTGGACGCCCAATTACACCGATACGGATTCCTGGCGCATCAGAGCGTTCAGCGCCCTCCTCTTCAGGATCAACATCCTGCAATCCAAAATGGGCAAGCATTATATCGCTAAGCGCCGAAACGCCCCTCCCATGAGAGGCTGCGATTGGATACGGTTCACCAAAGCCCAGTCCATAAAACTCTGACAACACTACGTCAGGATTCTGACCATCAATCTTATTAGCCACCAGCCACACTGGCTTGTCTACTCTCCGAAGCATTTCGGAAACAGCCGCGTCAGATGCCGTAATCCCACCGATCACATCTACCATAAACATTACAGCGTCGGCTTCTTCGATCGCTGCTTTTGACTGCCCAGCCATCGCTGCTTCAACGCCGGCCTCTCCCCCTGTCAGGCCACCGGTGTCAATTACCAAAAATGGATGTCCATCGATTAGCGCTCGACCATATTTACGGTCACGAGTGAGACCAGAATAATCTGCGACTAGCGCATCTCGACTCCTGGTAAGTCGATTAAATAAGGTTGATTTTCCAACATTAGGCCGGCCAACTATTGCAATTACAGGTGCTTTCAACGCACTACACCTACGTGAACGAGTCGACCATCTGTCAGTTGCACGAGCACACCAGTATTAAAGGTCACAGGAGCTACTTTGCCTTGAGCACTGCCAACATCCAATCGACCCAACATACGACCATCTTTCGGACTCAGCAAATGCAACTCTCCCTCAAAATCAACTACAGCAATTGAGTCTCCCAGAATAGCTGGCGGACTCAATTCTCTAAACTTTAATTTTTCACTGCTCCAAACTAGGTTCCCAGAGTGAAGACTGTACGCTGAGACCACACCATCGGTTTCAACTACTATCACCAAGTTGAACGCAATCAGGGCACCTGGGAAAGCATCTGAATTCAAACTCCAAATAGGCCGTCCATTCATTGCGTTCAGCAAACTAATTTGTCCGTTACGGGTCGCCACAGCGACCATATTATTACGGACCGATGGCGCTCCTTTTGAATCTACAATCCTATCAAGAGGACTGCGGCCTCGCGGAACAGCAACCTGCCGTTCCCATAGAGTCCGACCAGAATCAGCGAGATAAGCAACTAATCGTCCTGATTCCCATAAAACAAACAGAGTATTATCTTTCAGTGTCATCGGCGCAGAGCCTCGAATACCGATACTTGACTCTCGGGCCTCTTCAATCCAAGCAAGTTCGCCAGACTTAGCGTCCAGAACCAATAACTGGCCAATTTGGGTCTTGACATATACCCGATTTGCATCTGCAACTGGTGGCCCAGTTGAAATACTGGGAAGCAGTTTTGAGAATAACAAACTCCCGTCTTTTATCGACAGAGCTACTAAATTTGCATCCGCTGTCACGACATAAACCGCTTCCTGATTTAGCGCGACACCAGCAAGAATATTCACGTCAAGATCAGTCGTCCAACGAGTATTGAGCTTGGCATCAAAAAGCGTTACTTCACCGTCACTAGAAGAGGCCGCGACCGCATCCTTAAAAGCGTCTGGCGTCAAACCCGTAGAATCATTCCCGCCGAGTGATACCGAGTCAATCTTAACTAACTTAATCTCTTCGCTAATTCGCTTAAGCGGAGTCGGTTGTGTCTTATCTGGAGCACCCGAGCAACCAGCAAGGCACACGAATGCCGCTGCTATTAAAACCCGTAACATTAAGAACCCTCTGGAAGGGAGGAACGTTTTATATCCACAACGGCCGAGTTAAATCCCTTGGAAATCAGCTCAACATGAGCTCTCTCATAAGCTTCACGCGCTTCCCCCAAGCGTTCAAGGACCACCAATATATCTCCTTCCAGCTCGGACGTTGAGGCTAAAAGTGAGCTCGGAACCATGGACTGAATACGTGACAAAGCGACATTTGCTTGACCAAGCTCGAGCTCAAGCCTAGCGAGTCTCAATGCAGTCATCGCTCTCAGCTCGGGTGATCCAACAGTGCTTTCTGCGTAATTCAATTGGCTAACGGCCAAATCATAGTCACCACGCTCCACAGCCTGAGCGGCTAAAATGCCAGCACCAAGTGCAGCATAATTGCTATCCGCATGCGTTTGGCGCAAACCTTCTGCAAGAGTTAATAAACGGGCATAATCTTCATCAGTACCGGGATCTGCGAAATTCACCGCTGACAGCTCGATCAGCTCTTGATAACGTGACGCAGCATCAGTCTGCTGGTTAATCTGAAAATCCTGCCACTCTTGATAACCGAAGACAGATCCCACACCGATTGATGCCGCAATGATCAACCCTAAGCCATTTTTCTTAAGCCACTGCTTCAGAAGCTCCGCTTGTTCATCATCCGATCGCAAATAGTCCATCAATCACATATCCCTTAATAATTTGAGGCGCTTAACCACTTCTTCATTTGGCAAGGTTTCTTGGTCCCCACCGCGCAACGGTTTATACACTACCGACTTAGTTTTAAGCTCGTCTTCCCCGATAATCAAGCCGATATCGGCACCTGACTTATCTGCTTTTTTTAATTGGCTCTTCAGGCTTCCACCACCAATATGAGTCATAACACGAAGCCCAGGAATCTGAAAACGAATCTCGCGAGCCAACGAACGCATAGTCGATTCCGACTGAACATTCTGTATCATCAGGTAGATGTCTGCCTGAGTTTGCATCTGAGCAGGAATCACGCCAAGTGTTTCCATGAGGAGCACGACGCGCTCCATGCCAAGGGCAAAGCCGACACCCGGCGTTGCCCTTCCACCTAAATGCTGAACAAGCCCATCATAACGCCCACCACCGCAAACAGTTCCCTGAGCCCCAAGTGAATCAGTCATCCACTCAAATACTGTACGCCCATAGTAATCAAGCCCTCGTACTAACCTCGGATTTTTTCGATATCGAATACCTGCCTGATCCAGGGAAAGACAAAGGGCCTCAAAATGAGCCGAATCCTCTTTGGTTAAATAGTCTTCAAGCGCTGGGGCGTTAGCCAGTAGGGCCTGAGTTGACGAATTTTTAGTATCTAAAATTCTAAGCGGATTACGCTCCAATCGCGACTGACTTTCTTCATCTAGACTATCAAAATGTGAGTGCAAAAAAGCGACTAACGCTGTCTTATATGACTCTCTCGCTGAAACTGAGCCAATTGAATTAATCTCCAAATCCAAAGCATCTCGAATACCCAAAGCACGCCAGAGATGATCAGTTAACTCAATTAATTCCGCTTCAATGGTCGAATCTGCAAATCCGAAACACTCCACTCCGATTTGATGAAATTGACGGTAACGACCTTTTTGCGGCCGCTCATAACGAAACGCAGGCCCTTGATACCATAAGCGCTGAGTCTGGTTGTGCAGCATCCCATGCTCGATAACAGCTCGCACAACACCCGCTGTAAGTTCCGGGCGGAGAGTTAGGCTTTCCCCAGATCTATCATCAAAGGAATACATTTCTTTTTCTACGATATCAGTAACATCGCCAACAGCCCGCGCAAATAAACGCGTCTCTTCCACCACTGGCGTACGCACCTGAACTAAACCATAGGATGAAAAAAGTGCTGCAACCGTTTGTTCCAAAAACAACCAGCCACCCGACTGCTCTGGCAGAATATCCGGCATACCCCGGACTGATTGAATTGTCATTTAGTGCGTATCCATTGCCTTCGCTATTAGCTGCGACCGCTCGTATTCTTTAATTTCAGCTTGCTGCCGAATAGTCGCCTCGAGTTCGTCTATAAAGTTAGAGCCAGGCAATCGAGCAGCTTGCTTACCATCAATGAACAAAGCCAAGCTATCAGGATTACCACCAGTTAAACCTAGATCCGCTTGTCGAGCCTCACCTGGGCCATTGACTACACAGCCAATTACCGCCACGTCTAGGGATGTCTTCACATCCTCTAAACGAGCTTCAAGCTGATTCATTGTGCCAATAACATCAAACGTCTGACGGGAGCAACTCGGGCAAGCGATGAAATTAATGCCCCGTGACCGCAATCTAAACGCACGCAAAAGATCAAACCCAACCTTTACTTCTTCTACTGGGTCAGCGGCCAAAGAAATTCTCAAAGTATCGCCGATTCCATCCATCAGCAACATTCCTAAACCAGCAGCTGATTTTACTGTGCCACTTCGTAAGCCACCAGCTTCAGTAATTCCTAAATGCAAAGGCTGCTCAATCTGATCAGCAATTAAGTGATAAGCCGCAACCGTCATAAAGATTTCACTCGCCTTCAAGCTAACCTTGAACTCTTGGAAATCCAAACGGTCTAGAATATCGATATGGCGCATGGCCGATTCGACCAGAGCTTCAGGCTTCGGCTCACCATATTTTTTCTGCAGATCCTTCTCAAGCGAACCAGCATTGACGCCTATCCGGATTGGAACGCCTTTGTCGCGACAGGCAGACACAACGGAACGAACTCGATCTTCCCGACCAATATTACCTGGATTAATTCGCAAGCAGTCAACCCCTGCCTGAATCACCTCCAATGCAATTTTGTGATCAAAATGAATGTCAGCAACAAGCGGTATTTCGACTCTTTGCCGAATCTGAGCAAAAGCCTTAGCCGCATCCATCGACGGAACAGACACACGGACTAAATCGGCACCGGCTTCGGCAATAGCTCTGACTTGCCTAACCGTCGCATCAACGTCAGTTGTCTCAGTATTGGTCATGGACTGCACAGCGATCGGAGCATCGCCACCAATACGCAGAGAACCCACTAAAATTTGCCGCGACGCGCGGCGAACGATGGGAGATTCTATCAATTATTGGCGACTCCAAGCTTAATACGGGCAACATTCTGGAAGGCTCGCCCAGATAAATCCAGTCTCTCACCATTAAAAACAATTTCACTTGAGTTAACCGCACCAACAAGAACTTCAATCGGCCCATAAGTTTCCAGCGATACTGTCCGTCCAGAACTCATCAAATCCGCAAGTACAAGACGGCCCCGCGAATCACGAACCTCAATCCACGATTCGCCCAAAAAACGCATATCTAAAATACCACGCGCACCCAGCGTCGTCATATCCTGGTCAGGACCAGTAACCGTTTCAGATAATACTCTCAGGCCATCGCCAGATCCTGGACTGACTTGGGTCTCAGGCTCCGACTCAGCAGTAGCCCGCGGCAAGTTAATTGCCTTAGCAATAATACGGCCACGATCCTGCACATTAATCACTTCGCTTTCTTTTTTGGGTTGCTCGGAGGAGGGCTCTACTTTGACAAGAGCCGGTTCTCGGTTTTCCAATAACGATTCGGTTTTCGCCACGACAGGATCTATCGTTTTCTTGGTTTGCAGTTGAGCTTTTGGCTTAACGACTGTTTTTTCACGAACAACTGCAACCTTCTCAGGAACAGCAACCTTCTCAGGAACAGCAACCTTCTCAGGAACAGCAACCTTCTCAGGAACAGCAACCTTCTCCTCGTTGTCTTGCGCATTCTCGGGAGTAATTGTCACACTTTCAGGAAGAGGCTCTAAAATAGGAGTTAACGCAGGAACTGATAGCGCGCTTTCTTCTGTCGTCGGTAATAACGGCGATATTGTTGGAGCCAACTCGGTAACGGCCGGACTAACTTCTAATTCAATATTTTCAGATACAGGTGCCTTTTCCTGAGACCCTTCTTGATAAGACAGAAATGTGCCAGCAGACACTAATATTCCAATAATCGCAGCCCCGACGAGCAGACCATTAAACTTACGACCTTCGGATTTTTCTTCAGCCGACGAATGATCCCCAAATCCTTTAATCGACTGCTCCGGATCCCCATCTGCGGCACCCGAATTCCTCCAGAAATCAAACGGCTCGAGAACGACAATCTCCTCAACACCAAGCTTTTTTGCATACAGTTTTAGATAACCCCGAACGAAACTAAGGCTGGCTAAATTCTCGTAACTATCATCCTCAATACTGCGAATAACCTGCTTGGTAAGATTCGAAATCGCAGACATTTCTTCTATGGTCAGGCCTTTCTCTTCACGAGCAGACCTCAAAATAGAACCAGGCAATTCGGCCCCTTGATTCATTACCTCAACCGTTCCAGATGACATGTAGCAACCTCTTGATAAATTCAAGCATACATTAGTTAACCTAACTACCGACTATTGAACATTTATCACAGATGAAAAAGTATATCTATGTGTCAGGCAGCCTGTTTCATAATGGGCCCTTAAATAAGGATAGGCGAACTCGCTATCATCCGCTCGAGATCGTCACAATAAATCTAAAAATAAAAAAGTTCATTTTGTTACTTGCCAATCTTTTTTCAGCTCAAGAAACAGAATAAATTTATAAAGAATAGTGTCGATAACCCAATTCAGATCAAGACCACAAAGGTTAGTAGCTTTATCGGTGTACAACCCCATCCACTGACTGCGAAACATCACGTAATGCAATATATCGACCCGCACGCTTCGTTTTATCCGCCACCTGGCCTGCTAGTTGCCCGCAAGCAGCATCAATATCATCACCGCGAGTCTTTCGTACAGTCACGATATGGCCGTCATTAAGCAGTATGCGTTGAAATGCATAAATGCGGTTTCGACTACTAACCTCGTACTGAGTTCCCGGAAAAGGGTTAAAGGGAATTAAATTAAGTTTACATCGGATCGAGCTTATCAGTTTGGACAACTCCCTCGCCTGATCATCAGAATCATTGATCCCCTTGAGCATGGTGTATTCAAAAGTAACGCTTCGACCATCACTTAATCCATCCAAATAATTACGGATGCTGTTAAATAAAACCAGTAACGGATATTTTCGGTTAATCGGAACAAGCTGATTACGTAGCAGGTCATTCGGCGCATGTAATGAAACAGCGAGAGCCACATCAGTTACATCACCAAGCCGATCCAATGCTGGAACCACACCCGACGTCGAGAGAGTAACTCGCCGCTTTGAGAGTCCGTAAGCCTGGTCTTCCATCATCAGGGCCATTGAGCTGACAACAGGGTCAAAATTCAATAACGGCTCACCCATCCCCATCATCACAACATTAGTTATGGCACGTCGCTGGGTATCCTTAATGGGAAGCCCAAAATATTTGGCTGCTAAAAATACCTGGCCTATAATCTCAGCTGAAGTGAGATTCTTATTAAATCCTTGTTTACCTGTTGCGCAAAAACTGCAATCTAAAGAACAGCCGACTTGCGAGGAAACACAAAGGGTTCCTCGGTCGCCGTCAGGAATATAAACAGTTTCAATGCTGGAACCGCCATCGACTTCCATCAGCCACTTTTTTGTGCCGTCAATTGAATCCCCACGGAAAGTAATTTTAGGTGGACGGACCTCGGCAATCTGATTCAATCTTTCGCGCAATGATTTTGACAAATTATTCATTTCTTCAAAGTTTGTAACGCCCTGCTGATGAATCCACTTCACTATTTGAGCGCCACGAAACTTCTTTTCACCGATCGAGACAAAAAAATCTTCAAGTTGAGGTAGACTCAACCCCAGTAAATTAACCTTTTCAATCGACTCAAAAGACATCAGCGCGAGCAAATCTCAGAGGCATCGAAAAAATACTCTATTTCACGTTTCGCGCTCTCAACACTATCTGATCCGTGCACAGAATTAGCATCAATGCTCTCCGCAAAATCCGCGCGAATCGTTCCAGAATCTGCTTCTTTAGGGTTTGTCGCCCCCATTAAATCGCGATTTTTTGCAACAGCGCCTTCACCTTCAAGAACCTGAACTACAACCGGCCCCGAAGTCATGAATCCAACAAGGTCCTTGTAAAACGGACGCGCCTTGTGTTCTGCGTAAAATCCACCAGCAAGCTCTTCCGAAAGCTGGAGCATTTTCATAGCTACAATTCGCAGATTGGCCGCTTCAAAGCGTGCTTCAATCTGGCCGATAACATTCTTAGCGACCGCGTCCGGTTTGATGATAGATAACGTTTTTTCAATAGCCAATTGGCTCTCCTTTAAATTTATGATATTCAATTCGGTAGTCCAAAATAGGCGCGTGATTATAGGGGAACTGCTGCACCAACAGCAAAACTCTCACCACACCCACACTCGCTAACTACATTGGGATTAGTGAATCGAAGTGCTCGATTGACACCCTCAATTTTCAAATCAACCTCAGTGCCTGCCAGTAAAGGTGCCGAAATTTGATCAACAACGACTGGAAGACCATCAAAAAACAGCTCAACATCTTGATCGGTCGCGGAGGAAGCATAATCCACAACATAGGCATAGCCGGAACAACCCGAGGTTTTCACCCCTAAACGCACTGCGTTGGCATCTAAATTTCTTTCAAGGGCCATTTTTAAGTGGGCCACTGCTTCCGGGGTCACTATCAGATTCATTACTGGCTCCGCAATCCAATCACTGCCCGCTGCAGTGATTGGATCAATTGTACTACTTCCTCACGGGTCGTGAACCGACCCATACTTATTCGGATAGAGGATAAGCCTTCTTTACGAGAATGTCCCATAGAGCGAAGAACATGGGATGGCTCCAGAGTCGCAGAATTACATGCACTACCAGTCGATAATGCAATATCCGGCATTGCAGCCATCAACATTTCTGCCTCCACACCTTCAATAGTCAGATTCACAATATGAGGAACTCCCCGCCCATTGAAGCGAATGCCTCCAATTAATTCACAGGCCCCTTCTAGCATCAAACGAAATTCATCCAAACGAGAGAACATAGTCGTAAGATCCAAGGATGCCAATCGATAGGCCTCTGCCATACCAACTAGTTGGTGCGTCGGCAAAGTACCAGAACGCATCCCCCTCTCATGCTGCCCACCATGCTGTTGTTCTGCAATTTTGATGCTCTGATCTCGCTTGACATATAAGGCACCGACACCTTTTGGACCATGAACTTTATGAGCTGAAAGGGCGCCCAAATCAATCCCAAGAGACTTCACATCAACCACCACCTTACCCACGGATTGAGCCAAATCAGAATGCATTAAAGCACCACTCGCGTGGGCCATATCTGCAATATCACGCACCGGCTGAATGACACCCGTCTCGTTGTTCACAAGCATTACGCTGACCAAAAGAGTCTGCGGCGTCAGCGCTCGGCGCAATGCTTCCATATCAATAGAGCCATCAAATCTTGGCTTGAGTACTACCACATCAGCATCTAAATTGCTGCAAGTGTCCAAAACCGCTTTATGCTCTGAGGCAAGCGTAATAATACGATGGCGCCCCGTTTTTTCTGAGAGAGCCTCGAAAGAACCTCGAATGGCTAAATTATCTGATTCAGTCGCGCCACTGGTCCATACAATTTCGCGAGGATCTGCATCGATTGAATCTGCCACAACTTCCCTCGACCACTCAACCTCCTCCGACGCCATCCATCCATATCCATGAGTGGTAGATGCTGGATTCCCAAAAAATCCGTCGATTGCAAGGCAGCTCATCATCTTAGTGGCAACTGCAGGATCTACTGGCGTCGTTGAGGCATTGTCGAAGTACAATGCCTTCATTACTCAGCACCATCCGAAGAGGAATCCAATCCGAGACCCCCCATTAAGGCCTTTTCATCCAACTCAGGCAACTCCTCTTCTCGATACTTTGGATTTACATCCTGAAGATACCCACCCATTACCTGCATTTTCTGATCAACTTTATGCAACTGATCAAGAATCGCATAAATAGACCGCGCGATGGGGTCAGGCATGTCATCACCCAAAGCATATAAATCGAAACCTGCTTTTTCATGCATATCTCTACGCCGTCTTTCTACTTCAAATTCTGGGTCTGTCTTACCCTTAAGAATATTTCTAGCTGGAATGCCCATCGCCGTTGCATTCGGCGGCACTGGACGAGTAACCACGGCATTCGAGCCAATCCGAGCACCCTCTCCAACCTCGATAGGACCAAGCACTTTGGCCCCGGCACCAACGACTACTCGATCCTTAAGCGTAGGATGCCTTTTTCCAGGATTCCAGGTTGTCCCACCAAGGGTAACCCCATGATAAAGAGTACAATCATCTCCTATTTCCGCTGTCTCACCAATCACAACACCCATTCCATGATCAATAAAAAAACGCCGACCGATTTTTGCTCCAGGATGAATTTCAATACCAGTCAAGAACCTTGCAGTCTGCGCGATGAGGCGCGCCAGCCAATTTCCACCAAGATTCCACAAAAAATGGGAAAATCGATGAATCCAGATGGCATGCAATCCCGGACTCGTAGTGACCACTTCAAGCCAATGACGAGCCGCAGGATCTCGGTCAAATACAGCACGAACATCTTCGCGCATTTTTCTAAGCATTTTCATCCTCCTGCGGTGGCAACCCGTAGTTATCTTTTGTCCGCTGTTCATAGGTGGGCGGATCCATTTTTTCAACACTACTCAAAATTCCACGCAAGATATTAATCTCCACTCGATCAACCCGCGCCCGATTTAATAGGCGACGTAATCGCAATATTCCAAGCATTGGATTTCTAGGATCGAGAAACCCCGTATGAAGTGTCGCTCGCTCAAAATGGGCAATCAAACCATCTACCTCGGCACCCGTTGCTGGTTGTTCGTCCCACTCTTCGCAGCCCAGCTTCTCTAAATCATATTTGGGTGGCCATGCTTCTTTGGACTCAATTCCTTTCCGCCCTTGACTTGCAAGAAATGCAAGTCGCAGTTCATAAGCCATTACCTGAACCGCGGAGCCCAAATTCAAACTTGAATAAGTCGGATTAGCCGGGATTTCAATGTGGTAGTGACAACGTGCCAGTTGCTCGTTTAACAAACCGCATTCCTCGCGCCCGTAACAAACCGCTACACGTCCCTTCTGAGACTCCTCCACGATAAGGGGCGCGATTTCTCTTGGAGTTACATGCGGATAAGACAGTGATCGCAATCGCGCTGAAGTCCCAACGACCAAACGACAGTCCGCAATCGCCGCATCAAAGTCATCATAGTGTCCCGCAGCATTCAACACGTCCAAAGCCCCCGAAGCTCGAGCCGAAGCAATAGGGGACGGGAATTCATCTGCTGTTACCAATCTCAGCGTCGACAACCCCATTGTTTTGAGTGACCTAGCCACCGCCCCAATATTTCCAGGATGCGATGGCGATGCCAGCACACTGATCAAATTGGTCGGCAGACTATCGGGGAGTTCATTCAAACTGGTATCCTTTTTCGTTTAAGGTCGAGATTATATCGATGCATCCATCTAATACACTTTTAGTTCCACTGGTACACCGTCAAGGGGAGCGACTGTTACGCGCGCAGATCGAAGCCCAGTCTAAGGAACTACGCCCTGATGACAGACAAAAATTCTTAGCGAAACAGCTCGATGCAGCAGTTGAAAATATCACTGAAAAGCTCGAGCCCTCATACCGAGACATTCCGATTCTAACCGAATGGGACTCGAATGCCCTCAAAAGCAGCTTAAAAAGCTGGATCATCTTTTTGTCGGGCGAGGCGAACTACACGCTAGGAGTTCCTGATTTTTCACTTGGTTTGATGCTAGTTGAATTGGGGCGTCCCGTCACTTTTACCGCATACTCGCCCTCCAACCAATCCGAAATCCACGGCAACCTCAATGAGGGCGTTTTCGTCTCCGGCTATCGTGTAAGAAAAACATTGACCAAAGTCGAATCAAAACTGTGCGTCATTCTGGGTCCTGAGCGTTATCAGGGGTCAGATATTGAACAGTATGATTTTGTACGCCAAACTGGCAATGAACTAGAAGACATGCTTTTAGTGCTGAATGGCCGCGCCCAAAGAAGCTTTGGAGAACCGGGAGATTTTACTTTAAAGGTTCTCATTAAGCATTTTCTCTTACCGTAATATCATTCGAATTCCATGCGCTCAAAGACACGGCCGGCGTTGCGGGCCGCTAATTCTTTGTAGGTGTGCCAGTGCTTGAAACGGGACTGATCGATTTGATATGCGTCTTCCAGCGACCCTTCATTATCCAATAATGCCTGAACCTCGCCACGGAGGTATACCAAGTAATCTTTAGTCCCGGCGGTAACCGTTGCTATATTTGTTGGAGCACCATGGCCCGGCACGATAATCATGGTGCGCGCTTCATTTGCAAATACATCGAAGCTCTCAATCCAAGATTTACTATCTGTGGAATCAAAAATTGGAGGCATTCGAGTGTGAAATGCAATATCGCCCGCTAAGGCAACATTTTCGGACGGAATTAATACTGTTATATCGCCCGGTGAATGCGCTGAGCCATAGGCTCGGGCAAAAACCTCCACATTACCAAGATTGACCAAATAGTCTTTATCAAACGTCTTATCGAAATTGACGAGACCTGTATCCTGAGCGAACTCTCTAGCATATTCCCTCATTCTCGACAGACTGCCATATCCCTTCTCATCAATTTCCTTTTGGGCATCGACATGACCAATCAAAATAGCCCCTTGTGACTTCCAATAGTGATTTCCAAGAAATGCATGTCCCTGTCCATTTTCACTGATCACATATTTTACCGGCAAGCTTGTAAGTGTTTTGATATATGAATGAATGTCGCTGGCCAATGCATTATTGGAACCACCATTTACAACTAAGACAGCAGTATCACCAATCACAAAAGATAAATTATTATTGTGCCCCGCATTCTCGTACGTCGGTGGTTGGGTCGCACCAATTGCACTAAATACTCGGCCACTGACTTGAATTGGATAGTCATAAAGAGCAGTTTCTGGAGCTTTATCCCTTGGGCCATAACCCCCATCCTCTGAAGCTACCTCCTCGATCGCAAGGGTCGTTCCTACTGACAATCCTAGAAAAAAAGTAATCCAAATACGCATTAGGGAGCACCTTATAAATATTCATCACACACCGAGAAAATTCACTTAACGCCGATCTTGCCCTGCACCAAAAAGATTTCTACGCTCTTCCTCAGTCGGTGGACGGTTTGGGCGCATGCCCTCACCTACCGCATAAGCCTTGATGGTTGCCGGACGCTCTCTGATTTTCTCAAACCAACTTAAGATATTCGGAAAATTGTTCAATTCCATTTTTTGCCATTCGTACCGAGCAATCCATGGATAACAGGCTATATCAGCAATCGTGTATTCACTCGCAATAAACTCGCGACCCTCAAGGGCCTCGTTCAGAACAGTGTAAAGACGATTTGTTTCTTTCGAGTAGCGTTCTTGCGCATATGGGATTGGCTCAGGGGAATATTTGTTAAAATGATGAAGCTGTCCCGCCATTGGTCCAAGCCCACCCATTTGCCACATCAGCCACTTTAGGACCTCATATCGCGCCCGCAAATCGGTGGGGCAAAAACGCCCTGTCTTTTCACTGAGGTACATCAGAATCGCACCTGATTCAAATAATTCGATTGGCGGCCCACCATCAGCTGGGGCATGATCAATAATCGCTGGAATTCGATTATTTGGCGACAATTTTAGAAATGCTGGTTGAAACTGGTCACCTGCGCCGATATTTATCGGGTGAGGGCGGTAGTCAAGACCGCATTCCTCCAGCATCATTGTTATTTTACTACCATTTGGGGTTGGCCAGTAATAGAGGTCAATCATTGCATTATCCTTACTTTTATTTACTGTGGCTTTGGCCTTTGACAAAAGCAAGCCCAATAACGATCAGACAAAAAATGAGCTCATTAAAATCAACACTTAAGATATTGGCTGAACGCGCATTAGCACTGCTGCCAAAAGCAGAAGAGCCTATACATTGGGATCAAACCATCTGCGCGCGATGGATGCATGACGGCCAGCACCATGGTCAATTGCGCGCGCTCACACCACGCCTAGATCAAACCTTTGACGGGCTCCTTGGCGTAGATCGTCAAATCAAAGAATTTCGAGCGAACATCGAACTCTTTCTGCGCGGGCTCCCCGCAAATGCAACCTTACTCTGGGGAGCAAGAGGCACAGGAAAATCCTCTATGATCCAAGCAGCGTTAGCGGCTTATCACGATGCGGGCCTTCGAATTATCGAAGTCGAAAAGGCCTACCTAAGTGATCTCCCATCCATTGTTGAATGCATTCGCGAAACCCCATATCGGTTTCTCATTTATTGCGATGATTTGACATTTGAAGATGGCGAGCGCGCTTACTCGGGACTCAAAACCGTGCTTGATGGAACACTGGAGGAATTTGGCGGGAATATCTTAGTCGTTTGCACGAGTAACCGGCGCCACTTGGTTTCAGAACCTTCGAGTGAAAACCTGGAAACTACAACTGTGAATGGCGAGATCCACCAAGGTGATGCGATAGAAGAAAGAATTTCACTATCTGACAGATTTGGTTTGTGGCTGTCTTTTTACCCATATCCACAAACTATTTATATTGAGATCGTCAAGCATTGGTACCAGGTGCTCGGAAAAACGCTGAAACTACCCGACTTCACCGAAGAAATGGCTGTCGAGGCAAATCGATTTGCAATCGGACGTGGGGGCAGAGGAGGTCGCGTCGCACGCCAGTTTGTTATCGACTGGATGGCGCGTTACCTTGCAAAGATTGATTCCGATAGCCGTCGCTGACTTCACTTACAACTGATGACTTACAGATTATTGGCAGGCCTCAAATGGCTACAGCTTACGCGTGCATTGATGAAGTACTTTATCAAGAGCATTCGCAAAGGCCTGACTATGCTTTTTCCCATAGGGCTCAATTGGCGCACCTTGAAACCCTATGGCACGCATTTCTTCTGCCCGATTGCGACGAACTAAATACCCATGCATGTTGTCAGCCGTATACAGAGTACCTCTCGGGTTGATTGCCAGACCGCCTCGACTAACAACCTCCGAAGCCAGGGGAATATCCTGAGTTACGACGACATCTCCGGCCTCAAGGTCTGCAAGAATCGCGTAATCAGCAACATCAAATCCTTTCTCCACTTGCCTGACTCGAATTACCTTCGATGCTGGCAATTGTATCCAATGATTTGCGAGAAAGGTTGTTTGTATCTGCAACCGCTCCGCAGCCTTACAAACAATAGTTTTGACCGGCAGCGGACACGCATCAGCATCAATCCAAAGGTGCATAAAAACTTCGTCACATTATAAATGAGTGATCTAGAACCGTTCGATCCCCTAGGTATTATTTTCCTTGCGAGTAAGTTGTAATCGTCCTTACTTGCAAGTACTCGTTGAGACCCTCTATTCCCGACTTACATCCAATACCACTTTGCTTAACACCACCATACGGCAATTTCCTGTTGATGCTGTCAGTTCCATGGGTATTCACAAAAATTGTTGCCGTCTCCAATCGATCGGCAACTTCCAGGGCTCGCTCTTCATTCGCACTCCAGACCGATCCGCCAAGGCCATAAATTGTATCATTGGCACGTGCGATGACTTCGTCTATCCCCGCAAATTTCATAATAGGGATAGCGGCACAGAACTGCTCCTCTTTCACTAGCGGTGCGTCGTCTGACAGGCCTGTAACAATCGCTGGAAGCATAAAATGACCACCCTCGCCCGAAGAGCCTTTATCTAACCAGCGACCTGATTGTATGACGTCTGCACCACGGGATCTGGCGTCTTCAAGCAAGTCTTGTGCGCGCGCAAGAGCAGCAGCAGTGTGAAGAGGTCCCATCGTGACCTCTTCATGCAAGCCATTCCCCACAACGATATCATCCACAACAGACTTGAACGCTTTAACAAACTGCGCTTCTATTTTTTGATGAACATAAATCCGTTTGACCGCCATACAAACTTGACCAGTCATGCGAAATACAGAGCCAGCAAGACGACGCAGATTACTCGGCGACAGGTCCGCATCTTCCAGAAAAATAGCGGCATCATTACCGCCCAATTCGAAAGTAACGCTTTTAACCGTGACTGCAGCTTGGACCATGATTTTTCGGGCTGCTGCAATCGACCCGGTAAACCCGATCTTACCCACATCCGGATGCCCAGTCAGTGAATCGCCTATCTCACCAGGCAATCCTGTGACTATGTTAAGTAAGCCCTTGGGCAGCAATCCGCTGATCATTTCAGCCGACCTAATTAACGTCAGCGGACAACTCTCTGGTGGCTTAAGTATTACTGAATTTCCGGCGAGCAAGGCCGTAACAACTTGAGCCAAACCGAGACTCAACGGGCTATTCCACGGAACAATCGAGACGACAACTCCATAAGGCAAATTCCTAACCCTCGTTTTTCCGTGCGGGGCCTCTACAATTTTCTCGGAATCCAACTGTTCAGCCAGCGCAATAGTCATGCGCTGCCTAGTTGGAGCGCCCCGAATTTCGCTACGTGCTTCTGCCAACGTCTTACCATTTTCTCTTACAAAAAGATTAGCCCACTCGTCGATATTGGCATCAAGAAGATCCAAAGCCAGACCCAATAAAGAGGCGCGCTCAGAATATGTTTTTCGCGCCCAATCCGGTTGAGCCGCCTTAGCTGCCGCGACGGCTAAATTGACATCTTCCCTTGTACCACGGGCAATCGTACCGACAATCTCGGTTGTACAGGCTGGGTTTGTAATTTCAATTCGCTGCGGGCGACTTACCTTCGCTCCATCGATCAACATTTCTAAATGAACTGGCGAAAAATCTTCGTGTACACCCATACTAATTTCCTTAATTGCGATTAGCAGCTAATCGTATGCCCGCTACCTTTACCATTTCGTGCGGATCTCTTCGGATCATGTCTGCCGAGATGGCCGCCCAAACTATTATGTAACACTCGGAGCAACTTGCCGAGAGAGTTAAGGCAATAAAAAGAGTCGCACAACCACGGGAAAGATATGCTGCCGGATAACATTCTGACCAAACATGCGGCTCCCTTGAGCATCACAGAAAGTATTGATATCGTTTTTTGGTCGAACAAGGTTTAAAACTAGAATCCTTAGGTATCAAAGTACTTCGCGTACTAAGAGCTTGTCAAGAGCAATTTACCCAGTTTCTGATGAAGTAAAAAATTAACTTTTAGGCCTCAAATGGTTGCCTTTACAGGTAAATGAGGCCTACGGCACATTTATAAGCCACTGATTAGTCGCCGCCGAAGACCTATCAAAAAAGCCATGAATTTATAAAAGAAAAAAGAAAACGAAGCACCAAAAATGCAAGCAAATTGTGGCAAACTCAGAACCTTTCGAACGTAGCTAAAAAAAATTAATCACCGCATAATTTCGATGGCGGTAGACGCAAACACTGCAATCGCGGGAAGATCAAGAATTCCACTGGCCCGGCTGAACTTAGATCTCATTGTTTAAGATCTGCTTTGCATCATCGCCCACGACAATCCAATATTTCACAATCAGCCAATAATGCGGTGAGTACTGGCTGCAACCTCTTTAAGCGCCTTAATCATCAAAAATTCCTTGTCCGAGTAATTTCTTTTATTTTTTTCTAATAAATCATCTACAGCGCCCAGCTCACCCTCACAGATCAACGCGCGGCATTGGGATATCAAACTAATATCTAAACAATTAAGGTCATTTTCCAACTCACTCTTAGCAAGTACCGACATGATTACACTCCGTCAAAAAAACATCATGTTGAATACATGCAAGAATTGCGCCAATAAATAATACTCGATCAATGTTCTATTTTATAGTGGCTAAGGTAACCGCTCACACGCTTCTTATTCACTGCCTGTAGACGGCAATTACGGAGCTCAATGCAAGCGAGAAAATGCAAAAAATCTCTGAGAATTAAGTACGACTAATTAGAGAAGAAGTGGTGGAGATAATAGAATGGCGGCCAAAGAGTTGACCACCAATCCAAAAGCCCTCGTTAAAAAGGCTTCTGAACTGGGTAACTGAACTAAAGCCAGTTTACATCAGTCAACAAGACTCAAATTAATGGCTGAAGTTTTGCCATTTTGCTCTTGCGTTTCAAACGTAACTTTTTGTCCGTCACTTAAGGTAGAAATTCCCTTGAGCTCAAGCGCAGAGATATGTACAAATACATCTTTTCCGCCTGAATCAGGTGCTATGAAACCAAAACCACGGTCTTGGCTAAAGAATTTTACTTTTCCACTAGTCATTGTCTTCCAAAATTATTTTTTCATGGACCGCTCCGCATGAGCAGTCTTAAGAGTCTATTTTGACCCGTAATTTCTATCAAATTGATATCATTAAGATCAAAATACGCTAATAGATAAACACTTTACGAACAAAATAGATAGTTTTTACCGCGTAATTTAGAGTTATTGAGCATCCAGTAATTTATATGGGGTCGCAAAGTTATTCGGACAGGATAGTATTTAACAAATTATACACGGCCCCTGAAATGGCTAATGCAATCAATACAGCAACGAGCAAAAAGACCGTTTTCTCACGCACATACTTGTATCCTATTTGACCAACAGGCAACCCGATTAAAGTACCAAGCACTAAACCCAACAATAACTGTTGATCGAGCAATCCATTTTTCCCCAGAATAACGGCCAGGATGAATGAGAGTGCCAAACCGATTGGGATCGAAGTCGCAACGGCTGATTTAATTGATAGACCACGCGAGGCTGTCAAGGCTGGGATCACTAATATCCCCCCGCCAATTCCTGTAAATCCCATCATGGCACCTGTAGCTCCACTCAATATATAACCAGGGAGCCGCTGGAAGCCAGTTCGCACTCTTGGCGAAAACATTGCACCCAAGGAGATGCTGCCTGCACCGACGATAAGTAGCGTTAGGACGGTGTTAACTGATTCTTGTTCCCCGGAAACTGCTTGGAAAGCAATCCATACACCGATCAGCCCAGTAATTGGACCAGCGATCACTAGAAATCTCCATACCTCCCCCCACACAATTTGTTCCTGCCTGGCGTGGACTAAGGAGATGAGAATCTTAGCCATGAAAGCAAACGCGGAGCCGGTGCCAACAGCAATGACTGGATCAATTGCGAAGAATGAAATTAGAACCGGAACGACAATTACACCCGCGCCAATTCCGGAGTACATGATAATCAAACAAAAACCAAAGCCAGCTACCAAAAACCCTAAAAAATTTTCAGCTATTAGCATCGAAACAAGTTCTTCCATCAGGCCCTCAACCAGAAAAGGGAAATCGAACCCGCTTCGTTTGCAAGCATTAGGCTTACATTCTCATCCATGAATAGCTCACTGTACTTAAATAAAACGGTTGAATTTTTACATCCAAATGAAATTGACCAAAATTGAGAACGCGGCGGTTTAATGAAATCCGATAATAGAAGAAGCATTACAACTCGCCGCAGGCATACCACTTGAGCAATTGATGTTATTTCACACGGCTAAGCTTTAAAACTGTAACCTAGAGAATTTGAAGCATCGCACGCTCAGACCGTTTCATCACCGATTATCTGATGTGATCTAGTGGACTCAAAGAGATAAGAGTATGCGCTGATCTGCATGGAAAATCCCTAATTTAAATCGCATTTAAGCATCTCCCAACGATTTCATTAGATCTCATAAAAAGCTAAACTGAGTGCCTGATAGTCATCGCATTATTGCAAGTAAGCATCTGAGTGGATTACAAAATTTAAAAAGGTCTCTCAGATAAAATTAGTAAATTGAAAAGCCGAGTGAAACTGAAGAATCCTTCAATATTGATCTATAATAGTAACTCTTCCACTCAAGTTAAAAAGTGGCTTAACTGAAGACTGTCACAGAAATAACAAGTAATCCCCTGCACCAGTTAAAATAACTTTGAAGAATAAGGAGATCCCATGAATTTAGAAACCGTGCTCGAAACGACACATTATTCGGACTTTTTATTCAGCTTCAAAACCACTCGTAGTTCAGACGTTCGTTCATTTCTCGCTGGTCAATTCACGATGATTGGCATGGGAGACGACGACCTTCTTCGCGCTTATTCGATTGCATCACCGCCAGACGCCGATTACCTGGAATTTTTATCAATTATTGTTCAAGACGGACCACTAACTCGCAGACTCAAAAACATTAAACCGGGCCAACAAATTGAAGTCGGAGGCCGCCCCACAGGGACACTAGTAATCAAAAATTTACTGGCCGCCAAAAGGCTGTGGTGTTTAGCAACAGGCACGGGACTGGCGCCCTTTTTGTCAATCGTTCGCGATCCGGCAACTTTCGAAAAGTTTGACGAAGTCATCCTTACCCACACCGTGCGAACGACCGACGAACTTGCCTACGCAAATCTCTTATCCGATCTCCCTATCACGTATTACCCGACGGTGACCCGACAACCTTTTAAAACCGAGGGTCGAATCACTGATCGCCTCACCTCCGGAATTGCTTATACAGATCTAGGTGTGCCGCCATGGTCGGCTGAAAGTGATCGAGTCATGGTCTGCGGATCAATTAAATTCAATCAAGAACTTCGGGACACACTAGAAAGCATGGCGTTTAAACATGGAACAAACAGAGAGCCGGGGCACTTTGTACAAGAGCGCGCGTTTGTCTCTCAACGAACCACAGCACCAAACGACTAAATTAAAAAGTTCAAGACAAAAAAATTCAAACAATGGCCCGCCAGAGATAGCCATTCTTATTCTGTCGACTACAGCATCTGCTCTTGTGCCGAAAGTATCATAAGCAAGGAGATTTTCACGTATTTAAGATCCCAATCACTCCTGAGAAAAGTGAGACATTGCCAAGCAATCAAACACTAGACTTGTCAAAATTGGCACCTAAGCGAATGAATTCAGAGAAACCGGCAATTACCTCGCACTTTACCTGCGCGAGGTTTCGACCAAGAATTTACCAATTCTTATAACCAAGGAATTTACCTGACATAGTCACTTTGACTCGATCCCCCTTCGGATCTTCAACCTTATCGATATACATTTCAAAATCGATTGCTGACATGATTCCGTCACCAAATTTCTCCTGAACTAAATCTTTGATCGTCGGCCCATATACTCCAACAATCTCGTACAAACGATAAATTGCAGGATCAGTCGGCACGGCTTGCGCCCAAACCTTAGTTGGCTTTTCCTCCAGCGCGTCGATACAAGAATCCGGTAAATCCAATGCCTTCACTAGCGCCTCAGCTTTCTCACGAGGCATCGAGTTCATTCCAAAACAGGCTGAGTGGGTCCAAACTGGCGACATACCTATTTTCTCTCCTATCTCTTCCCATGAAAGTTTGAAATACTTTTTTGATGTCAATATTAGAGCAGTCGCCTCGTCTTTTGACATCGTTGGTAACAGGTGGCCCGTTGCATTCATAAAACTATCTCCTTGTTAAAGCGCCATTAGTTTCTTTTTAATTATCGAGTTCTCTGATAAACGCACCATTTTTGGAAGGTGCCCGTCAGATTCAGAGCTCGGCCCACTAAATTCCTTCGATCTAGATGTCAGAAATTGAACAAGATGATTTCGAATATCGTAGTAAAGAGCATCTTCGACAATACTGCCCCGAGAACGCGGACGATCGATTTCAATTTCAACACTCTCGGCAATTCTGGCGTAAGGACCATTACTCATTAGCAAGATTCGATCAGACAGGTAGATCGCCTCATCGACATCATGGGTAATCATGAAAATGGTCTGGCCTGTACCTGCCCAAATTTTGAGTAATTCATCTTGAATTGTCCCACGAGTTAATGCGTCCAAAGCTCCGAACGGTTCATCCAAGAGTAATAACTTCGGCTCTGTTGCAAACGCGCGAGCGATGGAGACTCGCTGCCGCATACCTCCTGATAATTGAGATGGCTTTCGATACTCGACACCATCATTCAAACCGACCAAGTTGAGGTAATAATTTGCATGCTCCTTGACCTGATCGGCAGACCATTCGGGATGCCTCGACTCGACCGCAAATGTTACATTTCGAAGAGCTGATAACCAAGGAAGTAAGGAGTAGTTTTGAAACACTACCCCCCTATCCAAGCTGGGCCCAGAAACCTCTCGGCCCTCCATAATTACTACACCCTCGCTCGCTTCATCCAGACCAGCGAGCACATTCAATATTGTTGATTTACCACACCCAGAGTGGCCAGTGATCGAAACGAATTCCCCTTTTTCGATCTTAAGATCTAAATTTTCGAAGACTGTTAATTCTCCAGACTCTGAACTTGGATATCGTTGAGTTAGTCCCTCAACACTTAAAAATGACTGGGTCATTACTTACTCCTGATAGGTAACACGGGATTGTAGAATCCCAAATACAGAATCAAGAGTCATTCCTACAACTCCGATCATCAGTATCGAGAAAATTACGGACGTTAAATCTAAATTGTTCCACTCATTCCACACGTAATAACCGATACCAGTGCCCCCGACGAGCATTTCAGCCGCAACGATTACCAACCACGCTATCCCGATGGAAATTCGCATTCCCGTCACAATTGTTGGCGCGGCTGCCGGCAAAATGACCAAATAAGCAGTCTTCCAAACACCAAGCTCATGGGTCTTGGCAACGTTGACCCAATCTTTTCGAACGCCTGAAACGCCAAAGGCGGTGTTAATTAACATCGGCCAAATAGAGCATATGAAGATCACAAAAATTGCACTCCCCTCACTATCCTGAATAACGAATAATGCCAACGGCATCCATGCCAGCGGTGAGATTGGTCGAAGAATTTGGATAAAAGGGTCTAGAGATCGGTACATCAGTGGTGACATACCGATCACAAAACCAAGTGGTATGGCTAGAATTGCAGCCAGCCCAAATCCGGTCAAAACACGATAAAGCGAATACCCAATTTGAATGCCAATACCCTTATCGTTAGGCCCTGCTTCATAAAATGGATTTGAAAGTTCTTCATAAACTTTAATAATAATTTCCGAAGGTGGGGGAACACCCGCCTTCGGAGTTGCACTACCCATCAAAATCTCATACTCCGTCAATTCTTCTGCTGCTTTTTGCGCAGGAATTGAAAGTTCCCAAATACCCAGCAAGAAAACAAGAATTGCCACTGATAACATCAGCGCACGTGATTTTAAGGTAGTCATGCGTTATCCCCGCTTAATTGAAAATGAGTCCACGTATGCTTCGGGCTCAGCCGGATTAAACGTTTTGCCCATGATCGTATGCAGCTTGTACGTCTTGTCAGGAGACGGGTAGCCAAGGTCTGTCATAACTTTGGAACAGTCAGATGCCAAATAGACCTGCTCTGCCACCTTGTGATAATCGATATTATTTTCAATGTATCCCCAGCGCTTCATTTGCGTCAAAATCCAAACGCCCATGGAGTGCCAAGGGAATGGATCAAAATCAATGCGGTCCGGTATCGTGAGAACATTCCCAAGTCCATCTGCATACCGACCGGTGAGAACCTGTTCAACAACTGGCACTGGTTGATTCAGGTAATTCTTTGGACTGATTGCCGCAGCAATTTCCTTCCTATTTTCGGCCTTGGACGCATACTGAGTTGCATCAATAATCGCTTTTAGAAGTGCGCCGTACGTGTTGGGCATCGTTTTTGCAAATTTGTCTGAACATGCAAAAGCGCAACATGGGTGACCCTCCCAAATGTCTTTTGTCAAAATATGAAGGAACCCAATTTTTTCCCAAACAGCACGCTGATTAAATGGATCCGGAGACAAATATCCATCGAGATTTCCAGCGCGTAAATTGGCAACCATCTCTGGTGGTGGCACTACCCGAATCTGGATATCTTTATCTGGGTCCAAACCGAACTCAGCTACGTAATACCGCAACAAGAAATTATGCATTGAGTATTCAAATGGGACACCAAACACGAATCCTTTCCACATTTTTGGATCACGCTTGTCTTTGTGTTGGTTAGCTAAAACGATTGCCTGACCATTAATATTTTCAACTGCTGGCATAATATATGGCTCAGCTGATGAACCTGCCCCCAAAGTCATTGCCAGTGGCATCGGTGTCAGCATATGAGATGCATCGTATTCACCATTCAGCGACTTATCTCGTGCCACTGCCCATCCCGCTGTTTTGATAACCTTTGCGTTTAATCCATAACGCTCATAAAAGCCCATCGGTTGAGCCATGATGATCGGAGTCGCGCAAGTTATAGGAACAAAGCCAATGTTTAAATTTTTCTTCTCAGGGGGGCCGAGGTTGTCTAAGATTGCAGCTTTAACTTTTTCGATTGGTAACACGCTGCCTAAAATTGCTGCCGCCGTACCACCGCCCACCGCACCTAAGAAGGAACGACGCGAAAGGTCATTCTGACCAAATGTTGAACGAACGATTGCGCTTTCAACAACGCGACCAACCATCTCTTCAGTCGACATACTCTCGATCTGCTCTGTGGCACCGTGAGTTTGGCATTGAACGCAACCGCATCCAGCACCGTGACGCAGATCTGTATCTGGGCTGTACGGATTTCCTAAACTTTTAACTGTCATTACTGCTACTCCTCGCCTTGACTTACCTTTATATATTTTCGGTATTGCGAGGTTCGTGCCAATTTAAAGATTTATTTAGCCCTTTGTTTTGATTGCTATTTTCTTCGATTGACTTTCAATCAAATTTTATTAAAAATAATAATTTATGAATATCAAGAAATTTTTTTTAAAAAATAGTATTTCCTGGGCTAATTTCAAAGAACCTCGATTTGTTGATCTTCTGGGTATACCTGCGTGTCTTATCGACCCCATTAATGACAACTTTCTCTTCACCAACGCTGCATTTAAAGAACTCTGGAAAAGAGAAGCCATACCATCCAAACCAACCGATTGCTTCATCGATCAGAGACCTCAATTAATTGTATTTACGCAAGCAATAGAGTCGATGGGCAGTGCTCAAACAATGGACTTAAAAATTTCTGGAGGCATATCTGATTCGGGCACATATTTAATCCAAGGAAGCACACTGCAAGTAAATGGACAAAAAGCATGCTTACTTTTAATAATCCCTGAATCAACTTTGACCATGGCCCAAGAAATCAATTCGGCAGATGAATCGCTTCGGGCAGGTCTTTTAGAGTGGCGGCGAATTGAATTGCTCTATAAGCAAACTGAATCAATCAATGAGCTCATTCTAAATGCTGCTGGCGATGGTATTTTTGGAATCGATCAACACGGCAGAACAGAATTCATGAATCCGGCCGCTGCGGCCACCCTGGGATGGGATCCATCTGATCTCATCGGAAAGGATATGCACCAGTGGATTCACCATCATCACCTGTCTAGTGAGCCTTATGCAATAGAAGATTGTCCTATCCATAAGACAGTCACCGAGGGAAGTGTTCGCCGGGTTGACAATGAAGTGTTTTGGCACAAATCAGGGAAACCAGTACACGTCGAATACACATCAACACCGATTGATACAGACGGAAAAACCCAGGGTGCTGTAATCATTTTTCGAGACATATCGAGTCGTCTCGAGACTCAGCATGCACTTGAACAAGCGCTTCGTAAAGTAGACACGCTCAAAGAGCGACTCGAACAAGAAAACGAATACTTACGAAACGAGGTCCGCGTCGCAGGCAACCACGCTACGATTATCGGGACATCGCCACCAACAAACCGAGTCATTGAACAAATAGAAATAGTTGCGCCAACGACAGCAAATGTACTAGTTACTGGAGAGAGTGGCACCGGCAAGGAGCTTGTGGCTCAAGCAATTCACGACGCAAGCTCCCGATGCAACCAACCATTAATACGTGTTAACTGCGCTGCTATCCCCAAAGATCTATTTGAAAGTGAATTCTTTGGACACGTGAAAGGAGCTTTTTCTGGCGCCGTAAATAACAGAGTGGGACGCTTTGAACTTGCAAATGGAGGCACTTTATTCCTCGACGAGGTTGGAGAAATACCTTTAGATCTGCAAGGCAAGTTACTTCGAGTCCTGCAAGAGCGGAAATATGAGCGTGTGGGCGAGGGCGTTACCCGACAAACAGATGTCAGAATTATTGCGGCCACCAATCGTGATCTAAGGCTTGAAGTCGAGCGAAGAACCTTTCGCGAAGATCTCTTCTTTAGGTTAGATGTATTTCCAATTCACTGCTCGCCGCTACGCGAGAGAATAGAAGACATTCCACTACTGGCAAATCATTTCATAGCCTTAGCATGCGGCCGCTCCAACATTCCTCGGCCAAAATTAGATGCATCGACAATCAGAGAACTCCAAAACTATGAATGGCCGGGTAACGCCCGTGAACTCCAAAATATTATCGAGCGAGGATCGATCTTAGCTCAAGGCTCATTGCTCATTTTCGAAAACTCTATAAAAGTTGGAAATCGTATAGATCGTTCTCAGCCAGCCCTTCTACACTCAAAAGGCGCATCAACCCTTGACGAGATTGCCACACTCGAAAAACAACTAATCATAAACACGCTCGAAAAATGCAACGGTCGCGTGAGCGGCCCTTTCGGAGCGGCTTTAGCGCTCGGCATCAAAGCGCCTACTCTTTACTCAAAAATCAAAAAATTTAAATCAGAACTTTCAGTCATTCCAGAAACTTAACTTTATTCTAATTACTACCTAGGTCGTTTAAATAATGCTTTAAAACGCAAAATCTTCTCTCCCAACTCCACCTTCAGCCGTCTCAATTCAAATAACTCCCAACCGTCTTCGCCAAAATCATTTAACTTGTCATCCAACGGCTCCAACGGATTCTTATATCTGTCAGTCGGAAGCTCAAACGCTGCCTCAAAATATTCCCACTTTTGCACAAATGCCTCCTTGCACGTTTTTATAGGTGCAGCACAATGTCTCTAGTCGTTGTCAAGCTGTGAAGTAAGCGAGACGACCCTCTTTGAGAGACCTCATTACTAGCTCTCCCCGGCGGCGGATCTGTCAAGGTTTTTCATATCAGATGCGTCCACGCTTTCATCATCCCTTGCTTGCCACAACCGCGCATACAGACCGCCCTTTTTTATCAGCGTGTCGTGTGTTCCAGACTCAACAATAACTCCCTTATCTAACACCAAAATCCTATCCGCATGAATCACAGTACTGAGCCGATGAGCAACAATAATGGTAGTCCGCGATTGAGAAATAGCCTCGAGATTTGCTTGAATATTTGCTTCAGTCGCAGTGTCTAAGGACGACGTAGCCTCGTCAAATAGCAACACTGATGGCTGCTTAAGTACCGCACGCGCAATTGCAACGCGCTGCTTTTCACCCCCAGATAATTTGAGGCCCCGAGCACCTACCTGAGTATCAAGACCATCAGGCAGCCCCAACAAAAATGGACCCAACCCAGCCGTTTCACAAGCCTCAAAAATCTCTTCATCAGAAGCTGTTACTCGTCCATATCCTATGTTGTGGCGCAAGCTCTCATTGAACAAAACGGCATCCTGGGGCACCACGCCAATCATCGCCCTGACATGGGTTCTATTCCAATTTTTTAGATCAATGCCGCCAAGCGATATCACACCTTCCGTAGGCTCATACATTCGCAGCAAAAGACGCCCTATCGTGGTTTTCCCACTACCTGTTTCGCCAACAATAGCGACTGTTTGACCTTCCTCAACGCAGAACGAGACGTCGGATAGAATCAACCGATCTGACTGGTAGGCAAACCGAACTCGATCAAAGACGACTTCGGCACAAGTAAGTGCCCCACTCGCTAACGTGGGAGTGGGATCGGATTCAATCTGCTCATCAAGCACATCAAACAAATTTTCCATATCAATAAAGGATTGACGAATGCCTCGATAAACACTCCCCAGGTAGTTAAGAGGCTGAAATGCTTGCAACATATATGTATTCAGGGCGACAAACCCACCCACAGTAAGTGTTCCAGCCTTTACATCGAAGACCGCGATAATAAGGACTGAAGAAACGCCAGCCAATACAACAAAGGTTTGACTCAGGTTCAATAACATCAGAGAGAATCGGCTCTGATTGGCCGCGCTTTCGTACGCAGCGAGCCCTTCGTCAATCCGATTGGCTTCATAATCCTCATTAGTAAACAATCGGACAGTTTCTACATTAATGAAACTATCTACCATTCGTCCAGCTACAGAATTGTCAGCATCGTTCATGTGGCGTCGAAAACGCAGTCGCCATGTCGTTACTTTGAGCGTCAAAATGATGTACACACACATGATAATGGCAATAAGGAGTGCGTAAAGACCGCCAAACATAGACCACACAATGACCGAAACCACCACCAGCTCTATCAAAGTGGGACCTATATTAAAGGCTACGTAACGAAGCAAAAAATCAACAGCCTTGGTACCACGGTCAATCAGTCGATCGAGTGATCCGGTATGACGCGATAAATGAAAATCAATCGGCAATCGATGTAGATGCTCAAAAGTCCGTTTGCTTAATGCACGAATCGCACGCTGAGATACATGTGTGAATAACACCTCCCTGATCTCTGAGAACACTAATGCTCCGAGCCTGCTAATCACGTAGGCGCAGACCAAGCCAACTGCTCCCAGCATCCACACTGAAGCCTCGGAAAACTGATCCAGTGAATCAACAGTTTGACCAAGTAGCCACGGCGTTACCAAGTTGCTGACTTTTGCCAATACCAAACAAACTAATGCTGCTATTAATTTAGCTCGCAGATCTGCCCGGCCCGAGACCCAAAAATACGGCCACAAAAAACGAACCTGTTGTGAGAATCTCATAATGATCGAGACAACCTTTAAATCTGATGGGTGAGTGCAAAAGAAGCCTGAATAGTCAGGATAAATTTAATTAAATTTTCTAAGTCACCGACTCCGTCGACTCAGCGAAATACAAGGACTGATCGGAATTGAGTCACTTTTTTATCAACACTAATTATAGTTTATCATTTAATATGAAGCACATGATTCGTGCTTTCAGCAATTATATTGTGATGAATAGGGTGCAAAGTTATCTTCGAGCACTTGTTTTAAGAAGTGTACGCTTCAAAGAGAAATTCCCGTGCATTAATAATGGAATCTAACAGCGCCTGATTCCAAATCACTGGAATTTTTTAACTAATCACTTCAGATCGATTCTTGATTTTTTCGACCCGACTGTTTTTGACCCAGAGGGGTGGTCTCTTCCGAAATTTTTCAGATGATGGCACCATTTTTGATGGCTCATCCAGACACTTGATGTCCTCGACACGCTTGGTCTTCTATATCTCGAAAACCGTCGACAATTAACTCTAAAATTTGATCACTCTCTTTATCAGCTTTACAGAAAATACCGACCGTTCGCTTTTGAAAACTCCAATCACCACGAAGTGAAATTAGATTTCCTTCAATCAGGTCTTTTTGTATCGCTCTTTCAGGAAGTATTCCAATTAATCCCGCTCTCTCGATCAATATTCTTGTTGCATCCAAAGATGACGTCTCAACAGTACTGATCGGGAACCCCTCTCCCAAACGGGAAAAATCCTCCCCAATACGCCGCGCTAGCTCAGAATCTGCCCTCGGAAGGACCCAATGACCCCCGATAATATCGGTCAACCGCACCTTACCCCTGCCTGCCAAACGATGAGAAGCGCTTACAACGACACAAAGACTGAGGTCAAAAAGCGAGATTTGAGCAAGCTCTTTTTCATCATTCTCGAACGGCAAAGTTGAAAAAACGTAGTCCAATTCATTTCTCCGGAGTTTACTCAGAAGCTCTGGTTTAGATCCTTCAGAAAACATGATATTGACATGTCCAAGAGAGTAACCATTCCGATAAAGAGCAGCCAGCCCGTTTGCAACGAAAAAACTAGACACCATTGGTGTGGCGCCAAGTCTCAGGACCTTGGCCGCCCCCTCCTGCACCATCTCCACTGAAGTGATCAAACTATTTATTTCCGATTCAATCCGTTCAGCATGTTCTCGCAACGTTTTCCCATGGCGTGTCAACCGAACGCCTCTCGCCGACCGTTCCAAAATTTGAATATCCAATTGCTTTTCCAAACCGCTAATTGCACGAGTTAGGGCCGACTGAGAAATATTCAAAATTTCAGACGCACGGTTAATACTGCCCATTTTTTCGATTGTTCTCAGCGCTATCAACGGACCTATTGAGCGTGAAATACGGTTAAACATTACCTACCTTCCGAGCTTCACAAAGCTATAAATAAAAGAATTTACTCATGCGTTTTTATCATAAGCCTACCTTAAACAACATACTCAATTTAATAATTATGTGGTTAGCTATAAAAAAATAGGGTCTGAATATGAGGAGCTATTTAATAAATAAAGCCATTCGGGATATCAATCAAAATCCAGACAAGCGAGAGGCGTTTTTTTGCCGATAGGCGGGCGTTCGTCGAAAAATATGATCTGACTTCCGAGGAGCGCGATGCTATAGCCGAGGTCGACGTAACAGCCCTGTATCGATTAAAGGTGCACGGTCTGATACTTCGACCATTCACGCTGTTACATAAAATGCCCGAAAACGAATACCTTGAGGCAATCCGAGCCAACTAGTAAATGGAGAAATAAAAATAGGAATCGTTTTTGCAGGCGCTGGCAGCCATGCACCAGGAATTCGCGCCTGGGCTGACGCTGCCGAGAAAAGATCTAGTTCATTGCGTTTCAACGTTCGGTTTTCCGCAGTAAAACCATATCGATATTACAAATAACATCGAAATAATAATATATCCCAGACTGAAAGACCCAGTGTTCAGGTAAACGATACTGAGCAAGCTCGGGCCAATCAAGCCGCCGATATAAAACAAAACTTGAACACCTGACGTCATATCAATGATTCCCTGGCGAGGGTCGCCCATCGATGTTCCAACTCGCGCAACCTCAGACAAAAGAATGCCGCTCCAACTCATGGCCACAAAGCCAAGTATCCCGCTAAAACCAAAAAGTAAGACAATATCGACGCCGGTCGGTGCTATTGCCATAAAAAGAGAGCACAAACTAGCCGAGGCAAGCTGCAGTACTAATACCCTCGATGGATTGACGAAGTCCGCTACGTAACCCCAGAAAACACGTCCGAAAATCCCAGCCATCATCACAACAAAGAACAACAGGCCCGCCATACCTCCACCCAACTTCAGGCTACCCCAAGCCCAAACAACATACACTGCCATAATTCCATACTGGGCCAGAGCAAACGTCATTGATGCAAATGCAAGACGCTTTCCCTCAGGGTTTCGCACAAACAATAAGAAACCTGATAGGGGTAAAAGATCAGCAAGTCTTAGCGGATAATTCGTTACTCTAGACACGGGGGTAACGCTCGGCCTCATTAAAATACCAAACGCAATTACCAGTAGCGCGAGCACGATAATCGAACCCAAAGAGATGTGCCAACTCGTCAAAGCAGCCAACGGCGGCAGCAGCAAACCAGCCGTACCCGCCCCGATGGAAACAGATGATTGTTTAATGGAAAACAAGAAGTTACTTCGACGTGGCTCACCCATACTTGAGACTATTTGAGAGCCGATTGGATTCAATGCCGAGTATGACAATCCCAACAAAAACCCGGCAATTAAAAACCCAAAGATTCCTTCGGCAATAATGAGCACCGCCAGCCCAAGAATCACAGTCATCAGTGAAATTAGCGCTCCTCGGACCGCCTCAACTCGTCGGAGCATCACGATGATCAAGCCAGAGCACAGTAACGCGGACAACACGACCCAGGACACAAAGAGCCCTATCAGTCCCTCCAAGGCAGGCAGTTCTTCCGAAATCCAAGGGGTGAGAATGGGGACTGTTTGAATACTCCCAATTAAAACAGCCTGATACAGAATCAAAAACCCAAATGCGCCTAACTTGTATTTTGGCTCCTGGTGCGTTGAAGACACTATTTCATGGTCTTAGCAGTTCGAAGACCTCACCAGCAGACATGTAATCCATATAGCCACATCGGCTAGGAATTCTGGCCTTAGCGGTATCAAACCTCTTGTCAGTTGTTATATATTTTGGATTTATGTACACGCCAACAACTTGACCAATCGTAAACCAACTCTCTGTTTTGCCACCCTCAAGGTTGTCAAGTTGCCTAATGCTTACAACCTTACACTCAAGCGCCGCAGGCGAATCAGCAACTCGCGGGGGCTTGACCAGATGAGACCCAGCTTTCTCAAGACTCACAAAATCAAACTCGCTTTCATCAGGCCCAAGAGCCTTTGCGGTTTGATTCATTGCCTCCAGCAATTCACCGGATACCACGTTAAAAACAAATTCACCGGTTTCCCTGCAATTTTCTAGCGTATCTTTGATCCCGGAACTGGTAAATCCAAGCATATTTGGATCAGACGATACTGCCCCAAAAAAGCTATACGGAGCAATATTTGGAATACCAGCTTTTGAAATAGTCGAAATCCAACCAATTGGGCGAGGAGCAACTATCGCTTTAAATGGATCAAAAGGAAAAACATCTCTGATCTTTTCAATCGGCGTATACAAACGAATTCTCCTCACTGAACTTAACAACTTCATCCGCCATCACTTGGCAACGCTTTAACAGCCGGTGCTCATGAGCCTTATAATCTGGAACCGCGTTATGAAGCGTCCGGATATTGTCAAATAGCAACACATCCCTTTCGGTCCATTTAAAGCTGTAAAAAAAACGTTCTTGAAGTTGATGCTCAAATAAGAGATTCAGTAAATCGTCACTCTCATCCATCGAAAGCCCGATGATGCGAGTTGCATAGCCTGGATTACAGTATAAAATTCGCCTACGAGACACGGGATGCCTCATAACTATCGGATGCACAACTGGTGGCTTTTCAGTCCGCTGCTCATCCGTCAATGGCGGTCGATCAGAGCCCGGCTTAGCACGCATCATTTCCCAAAATTTATTAAAATCATGCTCTGCAGATAAGTTAGCTATCTTGGCTTTGACATTATCAGGGAGCATATCGTACGCCAGTGCCATGTCAGCAAATTGGGTGTCTCCAAGAGGCTCACCATCGCGTACCGGTACCTTCACCCCATAGAGCATGTTTGCCAGAGCAATCGGCTTAGAGTAGGACATATCCGTATGCCATCCTTGTCCAGCATCCGAAAATCCGATTTTTACGCCATCTTCTAATATATTAGATAACGTCATCACCTGCGGAAAAGGAACATCTCTGTTTGTGGTCGCCACATTAATTTCTAGTGACCCAAATTCAGATGCGAAATTCACCATATGTTGCTCTTGCAAGTTCTGGTCCGGAAATCGCAAAAAACCATAAGTCGCCATCGAGTGCCTGATTAACTCGAGTTCAGCATCCGTCCGAGGATCAGCCAAATCCAAACCAACAACCGTGGCACCCAAAATCGAGTCGTGTGGCATGACCCGTAATGACATAAATACCTCCTATCGATCGTATCTAATCCAAGACGACCGGAACCTTCAGCTTGATCGCCAATTGCTTTACCTGATGGACCAATGTTTCCGAAATCGGAATTCCATCATTGATTCTTTCACGGTAAATTCGAGCCTCAATTTCCCCTGGCAAAAGCACAGGATTCTCGTCGTCTATCGCGCTTGTTGCATGTAGCGAATCGGCAACTTCGTCGACAGCAGTCAAAAAGTCTGAATTGGATCCGAAATGACCCGGATCAATCGCCAAGAAAAAGTGCCCAATATTGTCTTTACCCAGTGGGGTGCGTCGCTCCTCCTCGGGCAATCGAACCCGGCCCGGGAACGACCCGCCAGACAGACATCCTGCAAAAAAGTGGGTCATGAGACTTAGGCCATAACCCTTGTGACTACCCAATGTTAGCTTAGATCCCAATGGGGTTATTCCACCACGAATTCGACCATAAACGATATCTTCAGCAATGCTAGGATCTGTCACCGACTGGCCATCGGCATCCACAATCCAGCCCTCTGGTACCTGCTTATTTTGGTACTTAAAAACTCGAATCCGGTTTCCTGCGGCCGTCGAAGTCGCGATGTCAAAAATAATCGGATCAGAGTCAGCTCGTGGCACTCCGTATGCTAAGGGATTCGTCCCAAGAACTGGGTCTTTTGCGCCTGGCGGGACTACGCAGACTACTTTTGTAGACGTCGTGACAAAAGAAAGAAAGCCTGCCTCAGCAATCTTGTGTGCATAGTAACCGGCTGCCCCGAAATGATGTGAGTGAGAAACGGTTACAGCCGCGACACCACTCTCTTTTGCAATCTCAATAGCTTCTTCGCATGCCGCTGTTGCTGCAAGAAATCCAAAATTACCACCGCCGTCGATCATGGCCGATGCAGCGTCTTTTTTCACGACATGAGGCCTGCCAGAAACGTCCAAAGAACCCTCCGAAAGCCAGTTGTGATAAAGAGGTAAAAGGGCTATTCCATGAGAGTCGACACCGCGCAAATCTGCGTAAAGCATCCCATCTACGATCAGTTGTTTATGAGAGTCTTCGAGTCCAAATCCATGAAGTACGTGGCGGATCTGCTCGGAAACCATAGCATGAGGATAACGAATCATGTCTTTCAAACCCTAATAAATTGATTGCGAAGACTGCCGAGTCGATCGACAGAGACTTCGATAACATCCCCATCATCTAAATAACGAGGTGGATCACGGAAATGTCCAATGCCTTGAGGCGTCCCTGTCGATACCATATACCCAGGCTCCAGCGTCATAAATTGAGAAATATAGGACAGAATGTACGCTACTGAGTAAATCATATTGGACGTATTTGCATCCTGGACTACCTCACCATTTAACTCACAACGCACTCTCAAATTTTGACAATCGGGCACTTCATCTGCCGTAACTAACCAAGGACCACAAGGACAAAACCCGTCCATGCTTTTTGCAAAAGATGTCTGAGCCGGCCCTAAATCAAACTGATATTCTCTGGCTGAAACATCGTTGATATTTAAAAACCCGGCAACGTAATCTATCGCATCTTCCTCTTTGACCTGAAACATGCGCTTACCGATCACAACACCAAGCTCGGCCTCCCAATCAGTTTTCTGAATTGTTGGAGGGATGGTTACCTTCTGGTTATGTGCTGTGAGTGAATTTACATGCTTAAAAAATAACTTAGGATAATCACCGAGCGTTAATTTGCCCTCACCAACGTGATCTTGATAATTCCTTCCCACCCCAATCACAGGGCCACGAATAGGAACTCCATACTCAATATCACGCTCTCCAAGTCCTTTTGAACGCGGTACCGCCCCTAACAGGCTCGCCATCAGTGAAGGATCACGTGCGATGCTGAGGATCTGTTCAGTCGTCGAGTACCCCACCATCTGATCCGATCTCTCCAAAACTCTAAAAAGTTCTGAAATAGGATAAATTCGGTTCTCAAAATGGATTGCGGGTACTTCACCGCCATTTTTTTTAAAACAACAAAGATGCATAAAACCGCCAAATTACATGTAACTAGGTAACCAAGTGACAATCTGTGGGAACGTTACAAACACAGCTATCATTATTATCTCGACCACTACGAAGGGCCATGACCGTGCAAATACATCCTTCGTATTGACCCCAGTGGCCCCAGAAGCAATGAACACATTTAATCCCATCGGGGGGGTAATCAGGCCGATTTCAGCGGTCTTGACAATTAAAATGCCCAGCCAGATTCCATCAAAACCTAATCCTGTTAACAGTTCATATGTAACCGGTACCGTAAGCAGAAGAATTGCAAACTGATCCATAAACATACCCAGCACGATATAGAAAACGATGACGCAGACCAAAACAGTTAAGGGTGAAAAACCAGATTGGGAAATCCAATCTAAGAGCTCAGGTATGACCTGAGATAAAGTGATGAAATGACCAAAGATTAGAGCCCCAAAAATAATGGTCACAATCATGCAAGTATTTTTTAACGTATTCCCAAGCGCCAGCTGAAATCTATCTTGAGACATTCTCCCTAAGACCGCACAAATTATAAAAGCACCTGTAGCACCTAAAGCCCCAACTTCTGTGGGAGTTGCAAGCCCGCTATATAAGCTGACCAATACAACCGCAATCAGAATCAAGATTGGCCAAATGTTCCCATGATTTTCAACCGGCAGTTCTTGCAACGCCCGAGTATCGAGCGGAGGCACAATACTCGGCCGGATCAAGATTGATGCGTAAATCGCTGCAATGTATCCACATGCTGTTAAAACACCTGGAATGACGCCTGCAAGAAACAGCTTTCCCACTGACTCTTCTGTAATAATTCCATACACCACCAACGCGATTGAAGGGGGAATTAGGATCGATAAAGTCCCAGTGATACTAATCGTCGCAACACTAAAACCCTCGTCATAGCCCAACCTTTTCATGGTTGGATAAGCGGATCTGGACAAACTTGCAACGGCCGCAGTCGAGCTTCCGCAAGCAGCCGCAAATACTGAGCCCGCTACAACACAAGCGCTTGCCAGTCCTCCTCGGACATTCCTAAATCTACGGCTGCATGCCGCCATCAGGTCATCAGCAACACCACTCGAACTGAGGAGCTCTGCCATCATGATAAAAGTAGGAATTGTTAAAATGACGTAATTAGCGGTCGCGTGATAAACGACCTGACTGACCAAACCAAGAGTAATTTCAGCGCCAACAATGAAATAGAGACTAACCAGTCCAGCAATGCCAATTGCAAAACCAACCGGCCAACCTATGGCTATTAAAAAAAGAAGAAGACTAATACCAAGAATGATCAACGTTAATGTCCCTGAGGCTCATCACCAAAACCAAAAGCCATCAGCAGCGCACGAGCTGCCAAAAGCCAGCAGCCAATCGGGATCCAAATCCAACTCCACGCCACGGGCCAATCGATCACGCCCATGATCAAGTAATTCTTTTGCCACGCGTCTAGAAACACATCAAAAGCTTCGTATCCCAAAATTGCCATATACAAAGCCGATGCAATAAGACCAATTTGATAAGCAGCGTTCCAAACAGTCTGGTTGAACACTTCAGCGAATATAGTGATCCGAATGAATCCACCTTTTCGGAAGCTCCACGGGAGCGCTAACGCTATCAACATGACCAATAAATATGATTCCGTGAGTTCTAGTTGAATTTCAAGCGGTGCAGAAAACAGATGCCTAAATAAGGCATTTGCTGAAACAAGAAGAATAGCCACTAGTAAGGAAATTCCCGCCACAATTGCGCATACATTTTCGAGAGAAGAAACGACTCTCTCAATGTACACACCGATCTTTGCCTCAGACTGCTTCTGCATCACATGCACTCACAACTAATAATGATCTTAGAAACTAGCTTTATATGCCTTCAAGACATCATCAGCTTTTAAGCCTCGGTCATTTAGACGATCCGTCCAATCCTGATGAACCGCACCCAACTTACTCGACATTTCTTTTAACTGATCTGGTGAGAACTGAAACATCTCGACGCCAGCGCCAGCAAATTTCTTCGCCAAGTCTGAACCCGCATTATCAAGATTACGAGCCGATTGAAGCTGAATCTTCGATCCACAATCTTTGAATATCTTCTTGAGACCGCTATCCATTTCGTTCCATTTCGCTTGACGCACTGCCAGCACATTTACAAATGTCCCAAATGAACCATTTGTACTAATTGATTTAGCCAATTCCTGCAATTTATATCCGTCAACGCTCGCTAGGGCTGAAATCGTTGCGTCTGCCGTGCCTCTTTGCAAAGCAACATAGGTATCACCAATTGAAATAGTAGCCGGAGACCCTCCCAACGATTTGATAATCAGATCCATTGCTCCACCCGCAGATCGGATGACCTTGCCACCAAATTGCTCTGGTGTTTTTATTTTCTTGGATGTTGAAACGATTTGATATGGAGGAAATGCCATCACGGAGATCGGAACGATGCCATTTGCTGCGAATTCTTTCGCCAACAGATCATTGCTCAAACTCTTCCAATATGCTGACACGATGGCCTCGGATGATCCACCCAAACCAGGCAACATCGATACACCGTTCAGGGGCAACTTATCGCTTGAGTATCCGACTGGTACAGGCGTGACGTCCGCCACACCCTTGTCCATAGCAGACAACAATTCTTTGATCTTCGCTAACTGTCCTGAAGGGAAATATTTGAAGCTGACGTCACTACCAGCAGCCTTTTCAACACACTGCTTCCACGGTTCGACAAACTCTTTTGTGATGACATGTTTTGCAGGCGAACCATGCGCAAGCGTGATCGACACGCCCGCATGAGCTATCGGGGCGACCATCGACAATCCAACTAACATCGCCAACATTTTTTTATTTTTCATGACCGTTTTCTCCAAAATTTATAAATAAAGGTCTTAGGTTTATTACTTAGGCAGGTAAAACTGGTCGCGTTGCAACCATAGAAGGGCGATGAGAAAATTTCTCCACCCACTGAGCAAGCTTCGGGCGTTCATCTAACCAACGACCTTCCGGATGCCGAAACTGAATCCATTCAACCGCACAGGCTAAAGCGATCGCCCCTAGCGAGGTTTTTTCTGAAAGAAGACTCACGTCTGTCTCAAGTAAATCCAATGCCCGATTAATTTTTCCGAACTGAGTTTCAATCCAATCAGGCCACTGCAATTCCGCAGGACGTAATTTCTCAATACGAGCCGCATAACCCGCATCGACGATGCCATCGCCCATCGCCACCACGCATTTATCGTGGAGATCATAAGTCGCAATGGCCGAGGTATTTGATAGATCAAATAGATATTCACTAATGACTGGAGAATCGATAACAGGCTCACCTGACTCAGTCACTAAAACAGGAACCTTAGCCAGCGGGTTCGCAGCACACACTGGCCCTGACAGATCGCGAGGGTCCGCCTCTATGACTTGAACTGCCTCTTCGGCTCCAAGCTCTAGGATAAGAACTCTAATTTTTCGTGCAAACGGGGAATTTAGGGTGCAATACAGTTTCATTTACGAACCTAATTTGATGTGTTATCTAACTTAATCATTTGTTTTAATCAGGTGCAACATCAAAATTTAGATCAATTGATCTGTAAATGTTATCAATAATGGAATACGTAGCGCTCAAAAGAGAGGCATGAATCAAGATGTATCAACTTAATCGGATTCCAAAAAGTTTTTTTGGGCACTTAACCAGCTTCATTACAGTTGCTGAATTCATGAATTTCCGAACGGCCGCCCAGACACTGGGGCGATCCCAACCAGCAATTTCAGCCCAAATCTCACAACTTGAAGATTATCTTGGAACTATCCTAATTGAACGCACGACCAGGGTTATGCGTCTTACGACTGCAGGCGAGTTCTTGCTCGATAGAGGGAAGCGAATCCTTGGCGATACCCGCCAATTAGTAAGTGATGTTCAGACTGCCCGCTTCATTACTCCCAATCAGATCATGATCTCTCTTGCCCCTACAATTGCCGCCAATTTAATACCCGAATGCCTTGCAATTTTCAAAGACTCGAATCCCAAGGAGCGAGTCTTAATTAGTGAGCACCTAGGACCAGAAATGTTCGACGCACTCAAGCAACGAGATGTTCAGTTCGGAATCGGTCCTTACCGAAATACACCCAAGGGAATTTCATTTACCACGCTGTTCCAACAAGAACTCTTTCTCATCGTCCACAAGTCCCATTCATTTGCAGAGAGGGGGTTTGCACTTTTGTCAGACCTTCCAGACCTTCCACTTCTTTGTGCGGCCCCCGGGACAACAGCTCGTGAAGTTTTAGATCACGCACTAATGACCCGTGGATTGATCGTCAAACCGAGATATGAAGCGCTCCAGTATCAAACGCTATTCGTACTGGCATCCACTCATCATGGTGCCACGGTCATGCCTGTAGTTAATTTTGATCTACTGGCTGCCATGGACTTAGCACCGGTTCCATTCAAAGACTTTCCAATGCAAAGATCGATAGGGCTTCTCATGAAGGAAGATGAAAAAATAGACACCGCAAGTGCTTCTTTACTATCCACACTTCTTACAGTCGCTAAACGGCATTACGCGTTAACTGCTAATGCAGACCAATTAATCGAGGAGACCGACTTATGAAGAAGGCAAACAAGCTCACACAACCATGGATTATAGTTTCAGGAGCCAGCGGCGGCATTGGATCAGAATTACTACGGCTGTTGCCAAATACATATCGGGTAATAGCCCTGTCTCGAACACCGATCACTACACCATGTGATAAGTGGATCGACCTTGATCTTGCAGACGATACTCACAACGGGTGGCTCGAGCTAGAAGCTGCTGTCAGGGGAGACCAAATATACGCAGTCGCTCACTTGGCAGCAGCGCTAGGGCAACGCATTCCGCTTGTTAACCAAGATATAGAGTCTTGGAAAGACGTGTTCCAGGTAACTGTTGATAGCTCTTTAAAATTGACCCAAATTTGCTGGTCTGGTTTAACTCAGGTCGATAACAGTCGCTGTATATTTACGACATCAGGGGCCGCAAGAACACTTGCTCCGCACATGGGCGCTTACGGCATAGCCAAGGCTGCACTTGAACGGTTTGCACAAATACTGGCAATCGAATCAGGCGAAAAAGGGCCGAAAGTCGTCACCATCAACCCTGGTCCAACCGCAACAGCGATGCGTGCCTTGGTAGCACCAGACGAGGACCCGTCCACAATTGCCTCGCCACAGGTTATAGCAAAAGTATTCTTGAAATATCTTTTTTCACAGCACTTAGAACAGGGAATTCGAATCGAAGCTCAAACTTAATAGCATACAAAAAAGGTAGCATTTGAGTTCTGAGCGCGCGTGACCAGATCAAACGAATATCCGCGGGTTTGAAAAAAACTCAGATGCATAAAAAACCCTTAATTCAAGATGACAATAAAAAGTGTGTGACATCCTTTGTACCAACTCAAACGCTATGAAATTGATGTGGCAACTTTAGATAAATCCATTCTTTATTTCGTTTCTACTGCCGCTCCATAAATATGGTGACCTCAGCCACATCAAATCCAAATTTCTGAAGATACGAACGGTTAAAAATACGCTTGTCACCCAAAGCCCAAAACCAATCTTCAAAAACGACCTCAAATATTTGGTCCCCCACAGGGAGGTCCATACGATAAGTCCAGTGAAACGCGTTACCAAAGGATTGGCCTGTCGCGACCTCCAGCACGTCATTTGCCACACCTCGATACGCCCCAGACTCCAAGCGATCGATTGTCCAAACGCGTTCGCGCACTCCATCACCAAATCCATAACTAAAGCGTTCGTCAAGGACCATACGGTCACCGGTAACTGAGCCCTGAATATCAACTTCAAATCGTTGAATCAGCTCTCCGTTTCTGCCTTGAACTAAACCCCACGCCTTTACCGAACCTTCAAAAAAGTTAAAGAGATCAAATTGCGGTTGAATTGACTGGTAATTTGGACCTTGAATACTGGTCGCACAGCCTGAAAGAATAAGTAAACAAAAACTAAGAAAAACCAGCTTTCTCATTAATCATCAATCCCCAACAGTTCTCTACGCAACCTCGGTTCAGAGGTGTCATCTCCAAGCCAAATATCAAAAAATAATCGACCAAGTTCTACATCATCGATCGATCCGAACATATTACCATTCAGATAAAAAAGACTTCGCTTGTCAGGCCCGTATACGCCGATGATTTCATCCCCTTCTGACACATCCGGAAAAAGCTTTAATAATGACTTTCTCCATGTATCAAACGTGCTCAAATCGCTAAGTCCTTTCGCTTTAATTTCTTGGATCGAGCGCTCAGCAATATCTTTCCCCTCAAAATCTCTCAAGTAGCGCAGTGAAAGCGCAAATGGTTTCTCGGGATGGTAGATGCCGTTTTTCGCATAAAGACGTGCGTCGTAGATATCCCACAACAAAACTGTGAGACGACTTTGCCCGACAATCGAGGCATCATTCAGTATTGACTCATCGATCACGCTAGCAAATGCTGTCCAAGGAGATAGCAAGCTAGCTATAAAAAAAGCTATCGACGACTTAGTTACAAAAAAATGGCGCACAAAGATGATCTATTGAAAAGTCATGATGAATTGCCTTGGAAATTTATGAACTTGAGTCAACCTACGCCACCGCAACTAACCACGCGCCGCATTAGTTTAGACAGATAGCTCTCAATAAATACTTAGGATGAATCATGGAGGCGCGTACCGCCTCTTCTATACCCCATAAGTACATGAAATTATACAATTTATTTTTTACTAAGTGGCTCATGCCCACAATTACGCCCACAAATCAGGAGTGAGGCTGGTCATCGATCGTTAAGTAGTTTTGCTTTAGTGGAACCAGCTTCTTCTTCAGTGATCAGACCTCTATCTAATAAACCTTTGAGATGTTCTAAGCGATCTTCAATAGGCCGAATAAAAGACTCATTTTGATTCAAGTCGATGTTAGCATCTTTCAAGGGAAACTCATTATTCAAAATCTTCTGTTTCGCCTCTTTCTCAGCAAGTGAATCCATATGCTCTGACCGCATTGATAAAATCTTAAGTAAGCAAATAGCTATACAGAATCATACTTTTTAGCCCGAATAGCCATAAAACCTAAAGATTAGAACTGCTTCATCAATTGAACTAACATATTTTTCATTGCAATCCCTATCGAGGTGAGAAAGAAGAAAAATGCGCGTCATCGGAGCGATTATTCTGGGTATGGTAGGGCTTTTTGGCTTGATCTCTCTTGACGAGAAATGGCAATTTTTCTCGGGTCAAGACGCACCCATCACTTTAAGCAGCGAGTATTATTGGGGATCCAATTGCTTCATCGATCCAAAGGGTTATTTAACCTGCGAAACAAGCTCAGGTGATCTTGCCACTACATGCCTCTCACAAAACCTAGCTTACAGACTCAAAACAAATGTCGAAAATCCGTACAGTCAACCTATCTCTCTCGAGGTCTGGGACACTAATTCGCCTCAGCAAAGCACACCCAAAAAGCCGATAAAAACGGCTTTCGGAGAGGTTGTTGGTGCTGGTACCGGTCTCTGCTACAGCGAGGAGTACTTATTTCCCGAACTAGGGATGTCGGTCTACCGGAAATGGGGATGTTTTCCTGATACAGACCCACCAAAGCGTCTAGCAAACTTGATGTTCTATATGAGAACTCATGGTGGCGATGAAAAAGCATGCATAGCCATCAACACCCAGAAAATGAGTACGCCATGAGACATTGAATAAATTGAATGCTCTTCGACTATGTTGACGTGAATTTAAAGAACTTCTAATCAATAACCCTGTCCTAAGAATATGAAAGAACTTTTCTTGTGCGTGTTCGCTTTCTCGGTCTCGATGATAATCTTGAATACGCAAATATTTGCAGAACCACAGCCTTATATCGATAAAGAACAATTTCAATGGATGGAATGCGAATCTCTATCTGAGGAAAATCATTGGATTGAAACCCAGTATGGGCGGCATAAAGCACTTAAGGAGTGCACCTTTGGTGGCTATTACCCGTTAGGGCCAGCGACTGAACTTTGACAATCTCTCACAGCCAATTCTTGTCATCTGCTTTAAGGGAATGATTTTTTTGCGGACTGCAGTCCATCGTTCCTCCTCATTCATTAGGACAACTTTATCCCCATAATTAATCTTGATCATGCCGCTCTTCTCATTTCTTTTTTAAGATTAGCCTCATCAGCATCCTTTGTAATTCTTAGCCACACACTCACGGGCTAGTTTCTGTGCGGCTGAGATGTCGGCAGGAGTCATTATTGTGGCAATGATCTCCCTATTTTTTGAAGAAAGTACATCTCCAGACAATTCCGAAACATTCCACCACATATGAGCGTAGATGTTGTCTGGTAAAACACCTTCACCCTTGGCATAAGACGTACCCAGATTAGATTGCGCTTTAGCATCCCCTTGCTCTGCCGCTAGTTGATACCACTTCACTGCGGCCTGATAGTCCTGTGGCACACCTCGACCCTTGGAATACATCACACCCAGATTGAATTGCGCTCTGGCATGCCCTTGCTCTGCCGCTTGTCGATACCACTTCACTGCGGCTTGATAGTCCTGTGGAATACCATCACCCTTGTCATACTTCAAAGCCAGATTATATTGCGCATCGGCATCCCCTTCCTCTGCCGCTAGTCGATACCACTTGACTGCCGCCTGCTCGTCCTGTGGAACACCTCGACCGTTGTCATACATCTGCCCCAGACCGTATTGCGCTTCAGCCACACCTTGCTTAGCTGCAAGGGTGTACCACTTCACTGCAGTCTGATCGTCTTGGAAAATACCCTGACCTTTGCTATACATCACGCCTAGATTAAGTTGCGCATAAGCGTGGCCCTGCTCTGCTGCAAGCCGAAACCAGTTGAAGGCAGCTAGCTCGTCTGTTGGACTAATATCATCGTAGTCATACATCAAGCCCAGATTATATTGCGCTTTAGCACGCCCCTGTTCTGCCGCAAGACTCCACCACTTAATTGCCGCCTGCTCGTCCTGTGGAACACCTCGACCAGTTAGATACATCAAACCTAGATTGGTTTGCGATTGGGGATGCCCCTGTTCTGCCGCAAGGGTGTACCACTTGACTGCCGCCTGTTCGTCCTGTGGAACACCATCACCTTCCCTATACATCTGCCCCAGATTATATTGCGCGCCAATAACCCCCTGTTCTGCCGCAAGACTCCACCACTTGATTGCCGCCTGCTCGTCCTGTGGAACACCTCGACCAGTTAGATACATCAAACCTAGATTGGTTTGCGATTGGGGATGCCCCTGTTCTGCCGCAAGGGTGTACCACTTGACTGCCGCCTGTTCGTCCTGTGGAACACCATCACCTTCCCTATACATCTGCCCCAGATTATATTGCGCGCCAATAAACCCCTGTTCTGCCGCAAGACTCCACCACTTGATTGCCGCCTGCTCGTCCTGTGGAACACCTCGACCAGTTAGATACATCAAACCTAGATAACTTTGTGCTTGGCTATGCCCTTGCTCCGCAAGAGGAATCAATTCTTCCAGGGCTGCTGCATAGTCGCCGCCGTTGTATGCCATGAGCCCCTTCGAAAAGCTCGTCTCTTGCTTGATTAGAGCGGCTGGGGTTTCTTGAGAGGAAAATCCCCAATTAAAATTTCGCATTACATTATCAAAAAAGATCAATGCAAAAAGAATAATCGCACCCAGAATAACAGATCCAACTACACGCATATCTTTTCGCTCTGACCTAGATAGAAATTCCAACAAAAAACATGGTGGTCAACTTGATTTGTCGATTCTAATTCTTCTAAGAGAATCAAAAGGAAAAACTGAGCGAGAAGACTTTTTTTCATAATGGGGTGCCAGTTTCCCAGACTGTTTTTATTTTTCTCAACAATAATACAACACCTGTTTGAAATCAGCTTTTAGTGAGCATTTCTCTTGCCATGGGGTTTATAGCCCTTCCATTTTCATCGTCATTGAAAACAGCACCCTCTTGACAAACCACCTCAAAGGTCTGCATTCCTAAAGTACACGTGCACGTACACGAGGGGAAAATCAGTATGGGTTATATAGACTCAGTGAAATATCACATCGACGACATTAATTATGAAGTGACTCGCAGTGCTGACTGTAAGGGGGTGTTCATTTACAAACGTGGAAATAACTTACCTCAATTTTTTTCCTTAAATGAAGCCACCGCATTCTGTGCGCAGATCAGCACGATGGTCAATCGATCAGAGTTTTATTGGGCATCAAAGGGTTGGTCTGAACCCCCTAAGAAAAAGGATTGATTATGGCGCAATGGATCTTTCTCAATGAGCTGGAACAAGCTCGATCATTGTACTTAGATGCCTATCGTGCGAAGCATGGTTTTGTGTCACCCATGATAAAAAGGCGCTATTGGGATGACATAAATTGGCTTGAGCAAGAAACTGAAAGACTTATTCTGGAGACGGTTCAGAGAGAGTAAGAAAAAGCGAATGCGCAACTTTGTCCAACCTCTCTATATAAAATCCAATAGGGAATAGGGAATAGGGAAATGAGGCTATCGGAGTCACATGAACAAGATTTTATTTTTGAAACTGGCTCACACATGAATTTAATCCTCGGTTATCCGACCATGCAACGATGCATATTAGTTTCGCAATAGAACAAATCTAGCGAGGTCACGGCGATGTGTAGATTCTTTCAAATAGCGGCTCTCTCTATGCTCGGTGCTTTAATAACCGGCGGTTCTCTGTCTGACATAGAGTTACCCAAAGTTTCTGGCTGGCAACTCACTGACGGCACGATTGTTTTCAACGAATTCGATCTAATGAATGCGGGAATAAACTGTGAGTTAATCATGTGCCGTTATCCGGCAGGTACCACATCACGATGTGATAACGGCAACTTATCTGCGGCGAGTGGTGAGCTTTACGATAAATACGCCACAGAACCCGGAGCCGTAGAGATTTCCTACAGTCCCGCTACTGAAGTAGTAAAGACCAGTTTTGAGATTAATACTGATGGCTGATCGCCCTGTGGATCACCTCGACCGGTGGCATACATCACGCCCAGATTGAATTGCGCTGTGGCGTTCCCTTGTTCTGCAAGCGGAGTCCATTCTTTCAGCGCGTACAACTGTTTTTTAGAAGGATCGTCAGTCATCATTAGCCTCCTTTAACCGCTTATCTAGAAGGTTTGTGACGACCTCTCGACCCAGATCATGGCCTTTGCCATCAGCGACAATCAAGTTGCCTTTTGCGGCGTCACACAGGGCTTTACATCGATCGTCAGGACTCTGCCAATCCTCCGAGCCAACCAATACGGTTAGATCAAAATTTGGGAAAAGGCTCTCGTCAATTGATCGCTCCATGACCTTGCTGAGAGGTGGTTTAAACATCCGCCCTTCACCTCTTACTGCTCCGAGGATGGGCGAGATCAACAGCGTCTTCGAATAGCTTCGTTCGTTCAAGAGAATGGCGTGTAAAGCCCAGTACGCACCCCATGAGTTAGCAATAACAGGAGTATCTTGACCATCAAGCTCTACGAGGTCAGAGGCAACGTAATCAATTTGCTCGGGGAACGACAGCTTAGCGAAATCACCTTCCAATACGCGTCCCCGCAGTTCATAGCCTCTACCCCGAAGCTCGAGTCCTAGACGACCATTCAGAGACGATCCCCGTCCCGGCAAAAAATACAAAATGCTCATGAACATCATCATGACTTCAAGTATTGTGATTGAAAAGAGCTAAGGACGAATGGATTAATGTACGGAGCCATCCTAGGTGATCTCATAGGCGCACCATGGGAATTCAAGCGAATGAAGCGTAAAGACTTCTCTCCGCTCATCCGTCCAGACACAGGAATCTCTGATGACTCGATCATGACTGTGGCTATCGCAGACTCCTTACTTCACGAGATTCCGCCCGCTGAGGCTATGCGTGACTGGGGAAGACGAGTCATGCCTGCAGATAATGTCGGAGGCTATGGAGCTAGCTTCATCAAGTGGCTTGCATCGCCCGAGATCCAGCCTCCCTACAACAGTTATGGTAATGGAGCGGCCATGCGCGTATCGCCTGCAGGATGGCTCTCCGATGACCTTGAAACAAGCCTCGAGGTCGCACGATTAGTGACTGATGTAACCCACAACCATCCAGAGGGCATTAAAGGCGCACAGGCCACCACAATGGCCATTTTCCTTGCGAGACACGGTGAAGGCCTGCAGAGCATCAGGGAAGGCATTCAGGACCGTTTTGGCTACGACCTAAACCGTTCCGTAGAGCAATGCCGAGAGGAACACATCTATAACGAGTTCTGCCAAATCTGTGTGCCTGACTCGATCGTATGTGCATTGGATTCTAGGAGCTATGAAGATGCCGTTCGCAACGCTGTTTCACTGGGCGGCGATGCCGACACATTGGGTGCCATCACAGGATCAATTGCAGAGGCTATGCATGGGATACCAGATGATTTAATCGAAGAGGCGCAATCTTTTTTAGATGCCTCTTTTAAGCCGATCATTGAGGAGTTCTACACCCGTGTTGGATAAATTCATCGCACGTTTAAGCCAGCGACCAATTTTGTGGACAGTGGGTGCTGGGATACTCACTTACTTCTGCGCTTTTGCGCTTTAGTTCATAGTCGCAGTCCAGAGTCAGTTCAGTAGTGTAAAAAGGTATGATGTTGGGATCCACCGAGATTAATGCGATGTCATGTCTCGAATCCACGAAGATACGCTCGGCTTTATGCTTGACCGTTTCATGAACAAACTGCACACGCAATTTGGCTGGACCCGACATGGCCACGTGCACATTTGTAAGAATCCAGCCTTTTTCTTTATTAATCAGAAAACCGGAACCAGTCTATCGTCCTGACGCAGCGTCATCCTCAGTAAAACCATGCAATAAGTGAGTTTTGATCACGACCGCAGCATTAGTTATTTGGGCTCTTAGATCTCGCGCTACAGCAAAGGAAAGAGAACTGAGCCCCAAACCTAAAAGTGCAATTAAAGTTCGCATCAGAATAGGCACGTGAAAATCACATTCACCTTTTTTTACCTCCTCCAACAC
>JAOLBK010000011.1 GCA_028339155.1 Litorivicinus sp. | reverse complement strand
TTGCCGCTTCAATTCAATGAACTTTTAGGCTTCTAAGATTGCAGATTATCATTCTGCTTTTGTACAAATTTGTTTAAAATTTTTTCTTATTTTCCTGACTCATCTTATGTACATTCTAATGTTTATTGGAGCATTATAATTGTCCCTAAAAAACATATAATGCGGAAGGTGCTGTTTGAGAAAAAAGAAAACCCACACTCTATTCACGGCCATTTTCTCTGTTTTAATGCACCAGAGCGCATGGAGTGCAGATTTGGCTGAGCTTCAATTGAGAGAGAGGTTAGATGAAGCGCGAGGTTTCTGCATTGATATCAGGGGTCACAAAAAGCGTGCAAAAGTTAGGCAAGGGCTTCAAGCCCATAGCTGCTATTCTTATCAAGGTGAAATTGGTGTTGATCAGGCTTTCGACGGGAAATTGTTAGAGCAAGGATCATTTTTTATGCCCGCCTTTGACGTCTGCATGGAAGCTGAAGGCCGCTTTGAAAATGCAAAATTGATATTAAAGCAGTGTGCTGGGCACGATTTTCAAAAATTTAAGTTAACACAAGCTAACCAAATAAAACTTAGCGGCGAACGTGACTTTTGCGTGGCCATTGGCGAGGAAAAATCCCGAGAGGGCGGAGGTGGTAATCCACCCCATCTGATGCGTTCTTTAATGCTTCGGGATTGTTCAAAAGTAGATGCTAAGTATTCCACATGGAAGGTGTATGAGTTGCAATAGTGATGACTCAATTGCGATAGGTTTTGAAAGTCATCAAATTCAAGTAATTGAATCAAATGAGATTTATATGGAGAATAATGTCAGATTCGTAGCCTAAATTTGTTATGAGTTTAACCACCCCATCTCTCTGTTAATCCAGTTTTTTGCCTTAATCAAATCGGTCATCGGTTCCGTCGTAGCTTCAGCCAGATTAATATTAAATAAACTTTTTTACTGCAGCTTGGCGTCGTCACTTTTCTGTGCTGCGCTGAGAGATATTTAGTCTTTTTTTTGATGCAGCGTTTTTGGGCACTGTTTTGGCTAGTGATTCCCAGAGTTTAATTTTTTCTCTCAGTCATTTTTTGCGTCATATCGACTGGGGTTGTATCAATAGCTGAGTTTATTTGAGCCTTCTGATTTAAAAAAAATGAGATTGATTGTTCAAGGAAATGAGCGATATATTTTTGCTTACTGCTGTGGTGAAAACGAACTAAATGCTGCAGTACATTATTAGTAAGAATATGTTCGCCGACCTGATTTTCTTGTTCGAGAATGATTTGAAGCAAAATCGAACGAGTTAATTCCTCACCTGACTTAGAGTCTATTATGCGAAATCGTTCCTGGCTGAGGACGAGATGTCTGACGTCGTCCATAGTTACGTAGCAGCTCAGGAAGGTGTCATACAGGCGACGATTCGGGTATTTTTTCAATGTACGCATGCCGCTCCTTTATCGGTCGACTTACAAGAACAGACTCTAAACCACAAAGAGGAGTCAGGGCAAAATAGATATAGTCGCATGCAGTTTTGATGATTGGCTAGGCCTCTTTTTCTTGTCTTTTTTGTGCCTTTCTTTGGCCGAGGTTCACCACCTAAAATCAGTAGCGGACTTCGCCCAGTAATTGAGCTAGCGTCCAGTGATTGCGAGCCCGGGATCTAGCAATGCTAGATTTGATTTTGTGCTTTTTCGGTCACTTCATTGTCGGCATAGAGAAGTCTGCGCCTGCCCGAAGCCCAGTCGGCCACCTGGCCGTGACGGTCTTCATGCGAGTATAGAAGCGCACACCATCTGGTCCATGCATATGCAGCGGACCAAAAAGGCTCCTCTTCCAGCCACCAAAACTATGGAATGCCATTGGTACTGGAATGGGTACATTAATACCGATCATGCCAACTTGCGCTTGCTCAGCGAATTGTCGGGCAGTATCACCATCTCGAGTGAAAATGGCAGTCCCGTTGCCAAATTCATGTTCATTGATGATCGCCAATGCGTCATCATAGGTATCGACACGAACGACAGATAGAACTGGCCCAAAAATTTCTTCCTGATGTATGCGCATACCCGGTTTCACGTCATCAAACAAAGTCGGCCCAACAAAATAACCATTTTCGGATCCAGTAACCACGAAATTTCTTCCGTCTACCACAAGTTTGGCGCCTTCATTGACTCCTTGATTAATGTATTCCAAGACTTTGTTCGCGTGCTGACGCGTAATTAGGGGGCCCATATGGGGTTCAATATCCAGTCCGATTCCTGGCCCGATTCGCATTTTTGAAATCTCTTTCTCAAGATTATCAATCAACTTATCTGCTACTGCATCACCAATGCAGATCGCTACAGATATCGCCATACAGCGTTCTCCAGCGGATCCATAGGCAGCACCCATTAAGGAACTTACAACCTGTGCGGGATCTGCATCGGGCATGACTACCATATGATTTTTTGCTCCACCAAGTGCCTGGACACGCTTACCATTTTTACATGCGGTAGCGTAGATGTATTCAGCTATTGGCGTCGATCCGACGAAGCTTACTGCCTGAATACGGGGATCTTTGAGCAATACATCAACGGACTCTTTGTCACCGTTTACTACATTGAAGACTCCGTCGGGGAGTCCTGCTTCCGTCAACAGCTGGGCTAGACGGATGGAAGTGGAAGGATTCTTTTCTGATGGCTTCATAACAAAGGTGTTACCGCACGCGATTGCCACGGGAAACATCCACATTGGAACCATGGCGGGGAAGTTAAAAGGACTTATGCCAGCGCAAACACCCATCGGCATCATCAAGCTGTAGCTGTCTACGTCCCGGCCCACATTCAGACTATGCTCGCCTTTTAATAGATGCGGAATTCCACAGGCAAACTCTACAACTTCGAGACCACGTGTTAGCTCACCTTTTGCATCTGAAAATACCTTGCCGTGTTCCGAAGAAATTAGTGTCGCCAATTCATCTGCATTAGATTCGACAAGTTCCTTAAACTTAAAAAGAATGCGTGCTCGATTTAGCGGTGTAACCTTGCTCCACGTCAAAAAGGCTGCTTCTGCATTAGCCACTGCTGTCAGGGTCTCGGTTGCCGAAGAAAGACCGACACGAAATTGTTCCGCACCGGTAGCCGGATTAAAGACAGGGGCTACACGACTTGATTCTGATGGGGCGATTTGTCCGTTGATGAAGTTTCCAAGAGCAGTCATTTAATTTCCTTTTTGCCTAACCTACTAATTAGATGCCATCAAATATGATGAGGCAAGGATAAATGTTATCCTCCCGATATATCTTATTTGATACATCACTGAGTTTCGATGTCACAGCTAAATTGGGAAGACGCACGTTATTTTTTGGCTATCGCGCGATTAGGCCGATTGGCTAAAGCCGCCAAATATCTCGGGATTTCAACGGTTACTCTGTCACGGCATTTGAGTTATCTGCAATCGAAGTCACTCGCCCCACTGCTACATCGCCATAGCAAGGGTCTAAGTCTGACCGAGGAGGGTCGGCGGCTCTTTAATTATTTAGAGAGAGCTGAAGCGGAGATTGAGGCGGCGAGTGATGTGATATCTGGTTCAAACGCACTGGAGATCTCTGGAACCGTTCGCATAGCTGCACCGGAAGGTTTTGCTCTTAAAGTATTGACCCCACGGCTGGGTGATTTGCTTGAAGAGCATCCTAGCCTTCGAATTGAGATTGTCCCTCAGGCACGAGGATTTTCGCTCTCGAAGCGTGAGGCCGATGTGGCTGTGATGGTCGGTAAGCCATCAGAAAAAAAATTGAACTTTGAGAGTCTTGGGCGGTATCGGTTGGGTTTGTATGCCGCTCGCGACTATCTTCATCTGCATGATATGCCGATATCGGTTGATGATCTCAGCGGGCATCGGTTAATTGGTTATGTTGATGATTTATTGTTCACTGAGAGTTTAAATCTTGCGACTTCAGTCTGGTCTAAATGGATCTCTCAGGTCTCGATTTATTCGCCAATCGGCCAAGTCGAAGCTGTGAAAGCAGGCCAAGGCATCGGTGTTTTGCACAAGTTTTTAATTAATGATTCTTCAGACTTTATTGTGGTGCTTCCCGAGATCCAGTTGGAGCGGGAATTCTTTCTTGTGACTCATCAGAGTTCAGAGCGGATTCCTAGAATCCGTGCTGTTATCGATTTTTTGCGGGGCTTGTCTGCTCCTTATGATTCTTAGATTGAGAATAATGTCTGTGGATTGAGAATAATGTCTGTGGATTGAGATGATTGGTCTTTTGCGGAGTCTTCTATACACTTCCGTGCCGAATAATCAAGTCAGGGAAATGGAATTGAGCCAGATACAGAGCGAACGTTCGAAACGACGCACATTTGCCATTATTTCCCACCCGGATGCTGGTAAGACGACCATGACTGAAAAGTTGTTGCTTTTTGGTAATGCTATTAAGTTGGCTGGAACTGTAAAGGCCCGGAAGGCGACGCGTCACGCAACATCAGATTGGATGCAGATGGAGCAAGAGCGCGGTATTTCGGTTACTACCTCAGTAATGCAGTTTCCCTACAAAGATCGTGTAGTGAATTTATTGGACACACCTGGCCACGAAGACTTTTCAGAAGATACTTACCGTACACTGACCGCAGTCGATTCAGCGCTTATGGTGCTTGATGGTGCGAAAGGTGTTGAAGCTCGAACGGTTAAGTTGATGCAAGTTTGTCGATTGCGTGCAACCCCGATCGTAACTTTTGTAAATAAGCTCGACCGCGATATTCGTGATCCGATCGAGCTTATGGATGAAGTCGAAGATGTTTTGAAAATCCAAGCGACTCCAGTCACGTGGCCGATAGGGAGTGGCGCCCATTTTAAAGGTGTTTATCATCTGCGTTCAGACACTATTCATTTGTATATTAAAGGCCAGGGTCACCGTATTCCTGAGGAGAAAAAAATTCAGGGTTTGGATTCTAAGGCTGCCCGCGAATTACTTGCCTACGAGTGGCAGGACTTTATGGATCAGGTGGAATTAGTGCGGGATGCAACTCCTGACTTTGAGGTTGAAAAATTCCTGCGAGGCGAGTTAACCCCCATGTTTTTTGGCACAGCTATGGGGAATTTTGGCATACGCGAAATGCTCGATGATTTTGTCAACTACGCTCCATCGCCGATTTCACGCGAGACGGCAACGCGCATTGTGGAGCCGGATGAAGTAAATTTTTCAGGATTTGTTTTTAAAATTCAGGCAAATATGGATCCAAAACATCGGGATCGAGTCGCTTTTCTTAGGATTTGCTCCGGAGCTTACCAAAAAGGTATGAAAATCCGTCATACGCGAACAGGTAAAGATGTCCGAATATCGGACGCAGTAACTTTTTTGGCGGGTGACCGCTCTACAGCTGAAGATGCTTATCCCGGTGATATCCTCGGTATTCACAATCATGGAACGTTCCAGATTGGCGACACTTTCACCGAAGGTGAGAATTTACAATTCACGGGTATACCCCATTTCGCACCTGAATTATTTCGCCGTGTTCGGCTAAGAGATCCACTTAAAACTAAGCAATTACAAAAAGGATTGACGCAACTGTCTGAGGAAGGTGCTACTCAGATTTTCATGCCTCACAAAAGTAATGATTTGATTTTAGGTGCCGTGGGGGTTTTGCAGTTTGATGTTGTTGCATTTCGATTATTGGATGAGTACAAAGCCGAAGCGGTGTACGATCAAGTAACTGTTTACACAGCGCGATGGATCAGATGCGAGGACCCAAAAATGTTCGTTGATTTTAAAAAGAAATCCTATGAGCACCTTGCCGACGACGGAGGCGGCTATTTGACTTATTTAGCACCCTCGCGCGCGAACCTTCGATTGATGCAAGAACGTTGGCCAGAAATCGAATTTATGGAGACTCGAGAACACTAGTGTGGGTGGATACCAACGCGCATCTGGAGCTCATCAAAGCTGATCTTGTGACTGTTCTAGCGAGTGCGACTGCAGCGGGAGTCCAAGTCCACTGTTCAGGAACACATCCTGAACAGTGGACTTGGTTGTCTGGCATTAAAGGCGTTTACAAGGCATATGGACTGCATCCAAAATATTGTCAGTCTAGCTTGTGGTCAGATGCTTTGCGTAGACATCTGATGGCTAATCCACTGGCCTCTGTGGGGGAAGTGGGCCTTGATTTTCGGGCTCATATGCCGCCGAAGGTCCGCCAAATAGAGTGCTTCAAAACCCAATTGGATCTTGCCGTTGAATTGGATAGGGCAGTAATTGTTCATTCAGTTGAGGCACACCAATCGGTGTTGAAGTGTATTCGCCAAAGTGGGTGTAGGCGATTTACTGTCCATGCTTTCACAGGATCAGCGGAGATTGCAAAAAACTATCTTGATCTTGGTGGGTATCTATCGGTGGGTGGATTAATTACTCGATCACCTGCACCGAAGGTGTGTTCGGTATTTGCGAGGTTATCTCGGGATCGCTTGTTGCTCGAAACTGATGCGCCAGACCTTCCGCCGTATGGCATATCGGCGAGCGAACCATGTCATCTACCTTTGATTGGGCAGGTAATGGCCGAAATACTCGGCCTTTCTAAGGAGGCCCTAGCTGATGTGACCCGGCTGAATGCGGAACGTCTTTTCGGCTTCGATTCCGTTCGATAAGGCTTAATACTGATGGAACAACCATCAGCACAAGGACTGTCCCGTAAGCCAGTCCAAAAACAATGGTTGTTGCCATTGGTATTAAAAACTGCGCTTGTGGAGAGGTTTCGAATAATATGGGCGTTAAGCCAGCAATAGTTGTCAGTGATGTAACCAAAACGGCTCGTAACCTCATGCAGCTGGCTTTTATAATAGCGTCCGTGTGGTTTTCTCCTGAGTAAATTAGTCGCCTATATGTGTCGATCAGGACGATTGAATCGTTGATGACTATCCCTGATAGGCCAAAGAAACCAAATAACGACAGTACGGTCAAATCAAGGCCCATCAACCAGTGACCGCCAATGGCTCCAGTCAAGCCGAGCGGGATAGCGATTAATACTGCAAATGGCCAGGAATAGCTCGAGAATACCCAGGCCAGAATGATATAAATCATTATCAAAGCTAAAATGACGCCCGTTTTCATATCCGAAAAGGTTTCTTCCTGATCTTGTGCGCGGCCCTGAATACTTGTCTTTAGACCAAACGTCTCTGTAATTCTATCGATTTTTGCGCCACGGATATCTGATAAAATTTCCGACGCATTAGCGGTTAATGCGTTTACGTCTGCGCTTACCACGACACTCAGTTGTCCGTCAGTACGACGTAACATATCGAGTCCGCGTCGGGATTCGAATGAGGCCACCACTGGAAGGGGTACCACTCTGCCTTCTGGAGTCACAATTGGCAGTCGATCAAGGGTAAATAGACGGTCACGTTCGTCTTGGTTTAGGGATAATTGGACGTCAATTTCGATGCCGTCTTCAAAAAATGTTTGTAGTGTTCGGCCTTCAAAAGCACTACGTAATTGTTGTGCTAGTTGTTGAGTAGATAGATTCAATTGTCGACCCTGAGGGGTCAGTCTGACTACTAATTGTTCCGCACCGTAGGGAAGATCATCATCTATGTTCGAGACTCCAGGGTAACGCCGTAAAACATCCTGTAACTCCAGGGATGCAGACTTCAGCGTTGCGGCATTGCCTCCTGTTAATTTGATCTCTATGGGCTTAGATGGTGGCCCACCTGTGGCTTTCCGGATCGAGAACTTTTCGATGCCTGCTGGCATTTGGATCTGCTGTCGCCAGGCTGAGATGACTTCGTCATTTGGTGGTCCATCGAGTGCACCTGCAAGTATTACCTTGAGGGTGCCATATTGGTCTCCCTCACCGCCTCGGACGCCTGGTGCAGTTAGTTGTCGATGCTGCTGAACCGTATGTCTGACCACAGAGCCCTCAAACTGCCCGTTTACTTTTTTTATCGTTTGCTCAAGATGATTCAGAAATTGATCGACCTCTTGTGGTGTGGTGCCAGCCGTGAATTGTGCGCCTGCCCAGATAGTTGTCCCGTCGATGGCAGGGAAGAAAGTGAATTTTATACGTCCACCTGAGATTAAACCGACTGATAAAATAAATATTGTCAGAGCTGTAATCAGCGTTAAAGCTGGGGCTTTCAGGATGGTGGTAACAAAGGGTTTGAAAAGGTTCTCCTTAAAATATTGAAAACCTTGATCTAGTTTTTGCCGGATACGACCCTCATCATGACGTTGACCCCTACTGAGGCTTTGTTGGAGGTGGCCGGGTAAAATTAAGAAGCACTCGATAAGTGATGCAGCAATCACGCAAATAACAATTATCGGTATGTCTTTCAGAATGGATCCGATGACACCCCCAACGATTAAGAGGGGAGAAAAAGCCGCAATCGTCGTGAGGCTTGAAGAAACAACTGGTGCAAGCATTCGTTCTGAGCCGCTTAACGCAGCATTAATTGGCGTTTGTCCTGATTGATATTGGGACAGAGTGTCTTCCGCGACTACAATGGCATCATCGACGATAATGCCAAGGGCCATAATCATTCCAAACAAACTGATCATATTGATCGAGCCGCCGATCATCCAGAGAATTGCAAAAGTAGCTAGAAATGAAACCGGAATTCCTAAGGTTACCCAGAATGCAACCCTCTGATTCAGGAAAAGATATAGGATAATCACCACAAAAATTAGCCCGGTTAGACCGTTCTTGAGAAGCAGGTTAATCCGATCATTGAGGTATTGCCAGCGTTCATCAATGACGATTAGTTGCGTGTCCTTGGGTAGATCCAATCTGGCTTTTGCTAACCATTGATTAGTGATCTCAGCCATAGCGAGTGTTGAGTCAGCTTCGGTTCGCTGAGGGATTATTTCAACTGCGGGCTGCCCCTGATGGGTTAAGAAGGGCGCTTTAGGATTGATCTGGTCGCGCACAGAGGTGATGTCACCAAGCCTGCTGCCGACCGGAGATCCGTCGAGCTGAATCAGAGTGTTAGCTATCTGGCTTTGGGTACGCCCCTGTTCTAGGCTTCGGAGCTGGCGTTCACCGTCTTGGCGACCTACCGTTCCAGCAGGAAAATCGCGGGCTTGATTTAAAATACTATTTGCTAAGTCATCAAAGGTGAGCTCAAGAGAGGCTAGGGTTTCTGCATCAATTTCTATTTGTATTTCGCGGCTTGGTAGTCCGCGAAAATCTACTTTTCGAATGCCGCGGCTCAGTAGCTCTTTTTCGGCCTTGAGTGCCAGTTTTTGCAATTCAAATTGGGTCAGTGGTCCCGTTATCAGAATACTTGAAATGCTTTCATATCGCGTGATTGATGAGATGACGGGAGCCTCGGCACCCGCTGGCAAGGCTAAGTTTTTGGTGATGCTCTGATTAACATCGTCGAGTGCCTTAATGAGGTTTGCACCATCAATAAGGGCGATTCGAAATGAGGCGAGTCCGAATTGGCTGGTGGCATCAATCGAGTCTTTCACTGAGAGCTCTCGAATCGCATTTTCAATCGGGATGGTTAGGCCTTCCTGAACATCTTCAGCAGTCGCACCAGGCCAGGCAACCGATACCGTGATGATATCTAATTCAAAACTTGGGAAAAACTGAGTCTTTAACCGGTCGACGCCTAGTAAGCCTGCAAGAATCATTAGGATCATCAAAAGGTTTGCCGCAACACGGTGTCGAGTGAATAAATTAACGATTGAAATCACTCATTAACCTCGACTTTGAGCCCTGTTACGGCAGCTGGTAGGCGTGATGTGAGCACACGGTCGCCAGTTTTTAGTTGATTGGATTTAACTAAGACCTCAGTCCTTCCGTCACCCGGACGCTGCCCTATTCGATTGACCACAATACCTTCGAGATGATTAGTTTCGGTCACTCGGTAAACTAAGTTTCCTCCATAAAGGGCGTCAGTCGGAATAACGGCCACTTCAGATTGAGGCGTTAAGTTTATAGATACACCTAAGACTGTTCCCACGGGCGGTAGTCTGTTATCTGAGGAAAAGAAAGCATCCAATGAGCCAGTTTTTTTATTGACGATACTTGCTATGCGCGTCAGTTCAAGGGGTATTTTGGTATCTAAATAGGCATCGGGTGACAGGTCAATGGCAAGTGCTCCGGACAGAGATAAACCGACTTCTGATGTCACTTGGACACGGAGCTCTCGACCCGAACTAGGGGCGAAGGTGATTAAATTTTGATTGGCTTGTATGCGCCCCCCTACCACGGAATGAACGGAGACTATTTGACCATTTGTAGGTGCGATCAGCATAGTCGAGGCAAGATCACGTTTCGCGGCTTGGACTTCAGCTTTGAACTTTCTGATACTGGTTTGTAGATGTAACCGTTTCGAATCCGCTGTGGCAAGCCCTAGCTCGCGGCGGTTTATTTGAAGTTTTTGTGCCACAAGTGCTCGTCTTGCTTCGTCTAAGTTTTGATCGCTTACTAGATTCCGTTTTTTTAAATCTTGTAATCTTGCAAGACTTTGCTCCAAAAGAGTCAGGGTTTTATTGTCGAGAATGAGAGCGCTTAGATCTTTTTGCTCTGTAATATCAACTGAAGTAAGTTTGGATTCAGTATCCGCTAAATTAGCCTGAATCTGAGCTAGTTTAATGTTTGGCTCAATGGTATCAAGCTCAACCAGTAAATCCCCACGAAGAACCTGATCCCCCTCGCGAACATGAATTTTGAGAACATCTGCGGGGAATCGCCCTTTGAATATTTGGGTGTCTGGATTCTCGACTATGCCAAACCCACTGAACACCGGAGCGACTTGATCGAGTGTAATTTCGATAACACTAACGCGCCAAACAGACTCCGGGAGATCGCGAATGGTAGCGACGGGTTTTGATTTGGTCAGCATGACAAAACCACCAATCCCAATCGAGAGGATGAATGTCCCAATTATGAACGATTTGATGATAGAGAATTGCATTAGTAACCTTTAAGAAATGATGAGTTTGAGGTTACACGCGCCTGCAAATAGGTTCTAGTAATTCAGTTATTTATGGGAGTCGTTGCAGATTCTGATTCAGCATCATTTTGAATTTTCACGTAAATCTCTTCTCTATGGACATCCACTGATTTTGGCGCGGTGATACCTAATCGCACATGATTTCCAACCAGCGCTAAAACAGTGAGCGTTACGTCGTCGCCGATTATAACTTTCTCGCCAACTTTGCGAGTCAATATCAGCATTTTTCACCTCTTTTCGATTTGCATTCTATTATTTGTCCACGTTTTGTCCAGAACACTGTCGACAAATCAAGCTTTCGTCAAGGCATATTTGGCAGATCCTTCCAATTATAAGTAATCAATTGGCATCAAAAAAATCTGAGATTGGCTTTATCGAGCTAATTTAAAACAGAATTTTTGAGAAAATCGCTGTCATGTGGCGCTTAAAAAGAGGGAGGGGTGATATCCAAGGTAGCTGTGTTCATTTCATCCTTCGTCAGAGCTACGCCCAACCATGAATATCTTTCTAGAGAATATTAGGCTGGTTGCTGGTTGCTGGTTGCTGGTTGCTGGTTGCTGGTTGCTGGTTGCTGGTTGTTGGTGATTGTGCCGGAGCTGGACTTAAATGACTTTTGTTAGCGGTGCTTCTTCGCGATCTATACAATGCAGGCGGAATGCACCTTTCTCTAGGTCAGATATCAGGCATTTAAGAGCGTCCCTAACTGTGTGGAAAGCAAGTTCATCCCATGGTATGTCGTCAATTTGAAACAATTTTGTTTCTAAACTTTCGGGCCCTGACTCGAACTTTTCCTCGTTCATAAAGGCGAGATAAAGCATATAGACTTGACTGATGGAAGGTATGGATGAAACGACGTAAAGTCGATCTAATTTTGGAGTAGATCTAGCTTCCTCCCAGGTCTCTCGAAGGGCCGCCTGGGCAACGGTCTCACCGTTCTCCATGAAGCCGGCGGGCAATGTCCAAAGGCCATATTTTGGCTCGATAGCACGTTTGCAAAGTAATACTTTCTGGTCTTTGAGCACAACACATCCGGCTATAATTTTCGGATTTTGATAATGAATGCTCCCGCACTCCTCACATAGGTCCCTTAATCGGTTGTCGCCTTCTGGTATGCGTCGTGTTGTTTCGGTGCCGCAATTGCTACAAAAGTTCATAGAACCCCCTTTTTTTATATACTACTCAAATGTATGGTTTGAAACAGCGACTGATTGATAATTTGGCAGGAATGAATGAAGCTAAATGTCAAGTTGAGTCGGGCCGACCGAATAAAGCGGCCGTTGCATTGGTTATCTCAGATGCTGACGATCCGAAGTTGACGCTCTGTGTTAAAGCATCGCATTTAAGGAAACACGCCGGCGAGGTGTCCTTGCCGGGTGGTAAGCAAGAGCATTTGGATCAGGATTTGCTGAGCACCGCATTACGTGAATTGAAGGAAGAAACCGGAATCCTTCTTGATCCTAGCAATTGCGTTGGTTCACTACCGGCTCTCGAGAGCTTGCATCGTTTGCAAGTAACGCCCTTTGTGTTTTGGGCTGACAGCCCTCAAAAAGGAATTCCTGGGGACTCTGAGATTGCCCGAATCTTTCAATTACCCCTTAGTTTTCTTGTCGATACACCACCGCATCTGGATTTGAGTGAAAACCGAACTCGCTCCCCCGAAATGATGCCTCGCTGGCATTATCGAGGTGAGGTGATATGGGGATTAACGGGGTTGATATTGCGGGATTTTTTAGAGCAGGGGCTGGGGTGCCAACTCAAACTTCTTGGGTTTCGTGACGCCAAGCTTTGATGGAGCGAATGCGGTTGTCCTGTATGGCTAATATTTCCATGCGATAATTACCTAATTCAATGCCAAGTGTGCTTTCAGGAATTGATTCAAGACTTTCGATGATTAAACCACTTAGCGTACGGGGACCCGAGGTCGGCAGGTCCCAGCCAAGTAATCGATTGAGATCACGAACCATGGCTGATCCATCGATGATGATAGTTCCATCTGCTTGTGGATGAATATCTTGAGAGCTTTCCTGGATGTGGTCGGTAGTGAATTCGCCAACGATTTCTTCAAGAATGTCGTCAATTGTCACCAGCCCTTGAATTTCGCCATATTCGTCAACTAGGACGGCTAAGCGTTCGCGCTTTTTTTGGAAATTGAACAATTGCGTGTGCAAAGCTGTACTGAGCGGCACAAAGTAGGGGGCGTCGCAAAGACCTTTCAAGCGCTCTTGAAACAGACTCTCATCGTTAAGGGAGTTGGGGTCATCTATTAATTTCAGTGCCGTGCGAGCATGAAGGACACCGATCAACTGTTCGATATCCCCAGCGAAAACAGGGAGGCGAGTATGCTGACTAGATCGCAGTTGATCGACCAATTCAGTCACATCATCATTTAAGTTCAACCCAATAATTTCACCGCGGGGAACCATGATTTCATCTACTTGAATGCGCTCTAAATCGAGAATAGATAAGAGCATTCCGTGTCGTCGGGCGGGAATTCTGTGACCAGTTTGTGTCATGAGCGTTCTTAACTCTTCTTTGGTCAATCGGTTCCGAGTGGAACGATCTGGATTGATTCCGAAAAGCTGCAGTAAGCTATTCGAGAGTAGGTTGGTAATCCAGACGAGTGGATAAGCGATCTTAAGTAGCGGAGTTAGGATCAGGCTAGACGGACCTGCGATCCGTTCTGGATGTAGAGCCGCAAAAGTCTTTGGTGTAACTTCTGCGAAAATCAATATTACTAAAGTTAATGAAATCGTTGCGATTGCGACCCCCGCATCACCAAACACTCGGACAGCAAGAACTGTTGCTATGGCGGATGCCAAAATATTGACAAAGTTGTTGCCAATCAAGATTAAACCGATCAATCGATCGGGGCGTTCTAAAAGTGCCAGGATGCGAATTGCCGATTTAGAGCCTTCTTCTCCTTGATGCTGGAGCCTGACTCGATTAATAGTCATCAGTCCTGTTTCTGAGCTCGAAAAAAACCCAGATAATGCAATCAAGAATGCAAGTATGAGCAGTAGCATTTGATCGGAGATTTCACTCAAAAGTTTTGCTCATCACAGTAAGAACTCCAAAATAGCTTTACTACCTAAATAACCAATACATAACAAAATAGAGGCGCCGATTGCTGTCTTGCGCATAGTTTTTGTGACGCCTCCCTCTTGATAATGCTGCCAAAGAGCCAGCGTCATTCCAAGCCAAGCTAGTCCGGACAGCAGAGTTTTATGAGCCAAATGTTGCCCCCAGAAATCTTGTACGTAAAAAATTCCGCTCGCCAGCGCGAGTGTAAGAGCGATCCATGCTACTTGAACTGTGTGGAGAAATAATTGTTCCATAGCATCCAGCGGCGGAAGAGCAGCTATTATTGGGTTCAAGGGGCGTTTCTTTAGTTTTTTGTGGTGCCAAGAGACCAAGAATGATAAGGCACCAGAAAAGGCAACGGCGCCATAGGCAACGAGCGACGCCCCAACGTGTAACGCGGTCTCAAAATTAAGTCGTGCGATGGTTTCTGGTGGAATGAATGCTGCTGATAGCGCTGTAAATAGACCTGTCAGTGGGGCAGCGCCGATTAATAAGGCGTTAACAGGTTGTGCGAGGCTGGTGACCATGATTATGGTCAACAAAAGTATACCTAATAAGGTGCCCATTAGCCCTGTTGTTGGCCTCCAACCATTTGCTTCAAATCCTAGAAAGAGGACTAATACAGAGAGAGCAAGACCAAGCACGGCTAACATTGAGGCTGGCAAGTCTCGTATGTGACCTTTTTGAAACGCATTAAACTGCTTTAGGCCAGTTGCAAACAGCACAAAGGTGGCGAGCAACCCGGAAACTAATAAAAACATCATCCAACTCTAGGGCAAATTTTAGTTATCATAGAGCGTTAGAACTCCAGTCAAAAGAGATCATATGTTTAATTCGTTAAGTGAACGTTTATCAAAAGCACTTCAATCGATGGGAAAGAAGGCCCGTCTGACCGAAGAAAGCATTTCCGGTACCCTCAGAGACGTGCGAAAAGCTTTGCTTGAGGCGGATGTCGCGCTACCGGTAGTAAAACAGTTTGTTTCCCAAGTGCGCGCGCGCGCTTTGGGCAAAGAGGTGCGCTCTAGCTTGACTCCGGGGCAGCAGTTTTTGAAAGTTGTCCAAAGTGAGCTTGAGATGATGCTGGGTGGCTCCTCGGAATCTCTTGATTTAGCTCAAAGGCCGCCTGCAGTAGTTCTCCTTGTGGGCCTTCAGGGCTCTGGCAAAACGACGACAGCGGCAAAGCTCGCAAAGTTTCTGTCGATTAGGCAAAAAAAACGCGTTCTTATGGTAAGCGTAGACGTTTATCGGCCAGCTGCGATGGAGCAGTTATCCGCATTGGGTCAGCAAATAGATGTCGATGTCTTTCCTTCGTCGCCAGATCAATCCCCAATTGAGCTCGCGGAGCACGCCAAGGTGAGTGCAAGCTCACGAGCCTACGACGTTTTAATTGTCGATACAGCGGGCCGGATGGGAGTGGATGAAGCCATGATGTCTGAGATCTCGCAACTTAATGAGGTATTGGATCCAATCGAAACTTTATTCGTGGTTGATGCTATGACCGGCCAGGATGCGGCGAACACGGCTAAAGCCTTCGCTGATGTTTTGCCTTTAACTGGTGTGATCTTAACTAAGGTAGATGGTGATGCCCGTGGCGGTGCCGCACTCTCTGTGAAGGCCATTACCGGACAGCCTATTAAGTTTATGGGGGTTGGTGAAACTGTTGATGGTTTGGAGGCGTTTCACCCCGATCGGTTGGCGTCCCGTATTCTTGGGATGGGCGATATTATGGGGCTTATCGAAGAAGCTGAACAAAAGATAGATCGCGTCACAGCAGAAAAGATCGCCAAAAAGGTTATGAAAGGTAAGGGTTTCGATCTTGCAGACTTCCGTGACCAGTTACAGCAGATGCGTAGTATGGGAGGTATGAAAGCGATGCTTGAGAAAATGCCGGGAATGGGTAACGCAAGTGCTCAAATGCAATCTCAAGTGGACGATAAGCAATTCGTCCGGATGGAGGCTGTAATTAACTCGATGACCCCAGCCGAGCGTCACACTCCTGAAATCCTCGGTGGTTCGCGAAAAAATCGTATAGCTGCCGGATCAGGAACTAATGTCCAAGAAGTCAATAAAGTGATTAAGCAACATAAGCAGATGTCAAAAATGATGAAGAAAGTGAGCAAAAAAGGCGGTATGCAGAGCATGATGCGAGGAATATCTGGAATGATGCCCCCGGGAGGAATGCCAAGGTTGTAAGTTTTTAACAAACTCATTATCATTGCGCGCCTCTGAATTTTAGGCTCTATTAGATCAGTACACAGGATTAAAAGACTATGGTAACGATTCGTCTTTCACGTGGCGGCTCCAAAAAGCGTCCCTTTTATCACCTAACGGTGACTGATAGCCGGAACGCACGCGACGGCCGCTTTATTGAGCGTATTGGTTTTTTTAACCCCTTAGCGCAAGGTCAGGCTGAGCGGCTTCGCGTAGATCTGTCGCGAGTGGACCATTGGATCGAAATGGGTGCAACGACATCTGACAGGGTAAAACGCTTGATCAAGGATGCTCGCCAGGCATCGTAATGAGTGATCGGGTAATCGTAGGGCGGATTAAATCGCCTTTCGGTCTCCAAGGTTGGGTGTGGATGGATAGTTTTACCCAGGACCCAAGCTCGCTGTTTCAGTGGACTCCATGGACCTTGATAAGAAAAGCTGATTTACCAAGCGGTCGGCTTGAGGTCGTCGGTTTTCAGACCGAGCCAGAGACTTGGAAGTTGCGTGACAAAGGGATCGTGGTACGGCTGAAAGGTTGTCCAGATAGGACAAGTGTAGAAAAATTGGTGAACTGTGTCATCGAAGTAGATTCAGTGCATTTGCCAAAATTAAGTAATGATGAATTTTATTGGCGTGACCTTGAGGGTTGCAGAACGAAGACTTTAGAGGGTGTTGATCTGGGTATAGTCCAGGCGATGATTGCCACTGGAGCCAACGATGTATTGATTGTAAAAGGTGATGAAAATAGTGTCGACCGCACAGAACGATTGATACCTTTTATTGAGCAGACAGTAACTTCTGTGGATATGTCAGGCAGGGTAATTACTGTCGATTGGGATCCTGAATTTTAATGAAGTGGGGTGTAATCACCTTATTTCCAGAAATGGTTGAGAAAGCTCTCAGCTTCGGTGTGATTGGCCGCGGATTGAGTAATGGATTGTTGAGTCTGGTGACTTTCAGTCCAAGAGCGTACGCGAGTGATGCACATCAGACAGTGGACGATCGCCCCTATGGTGGTGGTCCAGGAATGCTGATGAAAGTGAACACGTTACGAGCGTCGATCCTAGCAGCAAAAGAAAAATTGCCTGCTGCTCCGGTGGTGTATTTGAGCCCTCAGGGAGAGCCACTGAGTCAGGTTTTGGTGGCAGAATTAGCAAAACTTTCAGAGTTAATTCTGGTATCTGGGCGTTATGAAGGCATTGATGAACGCGTTATTGCGTTAGATATTGATCGAGAAATTTCTTTAGGGGATTTTGTGCTTTCTGGCGGGGAGCCGGCCGCCATAGCTGTCTTGGATGCGGTCGGGCGACTGGTTCCTGGAGTGGTGGGATCTCCTAGTAGTGTGCTGGAAGATTCTTTTAGTGATGGGATTCTCGATTGCCCACATTACACGAGACCCGAAAAGATAGCGGGACAGCGCGTGCCAGATGTCTTACTAAGTGGCCATCATGCTGAAATTGCACGATGGCGACGAAAACAGGCCTTGGGGCGGACGTGGATGCGTCGGCCCGAGATATTGGAGAGGCAAGTATTGTCTGATGAAGATAATAATTTGCTAAATGAATTTATTAGGGAGTCAAAGCCGTGAGCATGAATCCGATCATTGAAGCGCTCAACCAAGAGCAAATGAAGACAGACGTACCGGTGTTTTCGCCAGGAGACACGGTAGTTGTTCAGGTCCGGGTTAAAGAAGGAACGCGTGAGCGTTTGCAGGCATATGAAGGTGTAGTTATTGCTAGATCAAATCGTGGACTGCATTCAAGTTTTATTGCACGAAAAATCTCGCATGGTATTGGGGTTGAGCGGACATTTCAGTTGCATTCGCCTTTAATCGAATCGATTACAGTCAAGCGTCGCGGTGATGTCAGAAAAGCAAAGCTCTATCACTTACGTGAGCTTTCCGGCAGGGCGGCTCGCATCAAAGAAAAATTGACCACTAAATAAGCTGGTATAGCGAATTGAAGCTCACTTCTTTAAACTCGTCAGTCAAACTCCTTTCGGGTCATCGTTTAATGTGAGCTTTGATAATGCTGGGCTGTAAGTTAATTCGAATCTAGGTGTCTCGAAATGCCGCGGGCTGATTCAGTATTTTTTCTAAGTGTATTAGAAATTTTGATTGCTCGCTTTTTTAGAGAGCGTGCTAGTCTCTTTAATCATGATTATTCAGTTGCCAATTGATGACTACTTGGATGCACTTTACTTAGAGCGTGGTCTCTCTGAGCCAACACTTTCCGCTTATCGTATTGATTTATTCCATGCCGAAGCCTTTTTCGATAGCTTGGGAAAGGCCTTGAGTGATGTAACTGAATCTGAAATTAATGAATATATAAGTCATCTTTTTTTTATTAAGCGAAAAATCACCTCTGTTCAAAGAAGTCTTTCTGCCTTAAATGGTTATTTCAAATACCTCGTTCGTATTGGTCAGCGCAATGATGATCCAATGGCGCGGGTTCAGCGCCCATCGAAGGGCCAGTCTTTGCCGAAGGTTTTGAGTGAATCTGATGTTTTGCGATTACTTGAAGCGCCAGATACGGAGACCTTGATTGGGTTTCGGGATCGCACAATGCTGGAGGTTTTATATGCATCAGGGCTCAGGGTCAGTGAATTGTGTGGTCTCGCGCGCACCAACGTGAGCATGGACCAGGGCGTTGTTCGAGTGATCGGAAAGGGATCAAGAGAACGTATCGTGCCATTAGGCGATAATGCGCGAGATTGGCTTGAGCACTATCTTTTGACGGTGAGGCCTGAGTTTCCTGATCCCCGTGGACTGGCACTGTTTCCAGGACGGTCAGGACGAGCGATGACTCGGCAGACATTCTGGTATCGTCTAAAGCATCTGGCTAAGATTGCTAATATCTCGTCGGATTTGAGTCCGCACACGCTTCGGCACGCCTTCGCTACTCATCTAGTTAATCATGGAGCAGATTTGCGTGTTGTGCAGTTGTTGCTAGGTCATGAGGATCTATCAACAACACAAATATATACGCACGTGGCGAAGGAACGTTTAAAGCAGTTGCATAGCGCCCATCACCCTCGTGGTTGAGCTACACTTTGATTTCATTTTCAGGAGGTGACACATGCGTTGGTTTATTATCTTGTTTGTTCTGCTCTCGCGATCTGTTTTGGGTGGTGAGGCCCAGATACGCGAAGCCATAACCGGGATCAATCAGTCGATCCAGATTCAATCTATCCAATTAGTTGAGAATTCGCCTTTTTTCGAGGTTAGATTGGTGAGCGGTGAGCGGCTCTATGCGGATTCAAAAGGCACATATTTTGTCGCAGGTAACTTGTATGAGATCGGGGAGATAGGTTTCATTAATTTAACAGATATTGGACGTCGATCAGATAGAAAGCGGCTATCAGGGGAGTTAAATGATCAGGATTTAGTCATCTTTACACCTGAGGACGAGGTGAAATATCGACTCTTAGTGTTTACTGATATCGACTGTGGTTATTGTCGGAAATTGCATTCCGAAATCGACTCACTTTTAGATCAGGGTGTTGAGGTACGATATGCTGCTTTCCCCCGCGCTGGCCTGCAGTCTGACTCCTATCGGAAATATGTGTCTGTGATTTGTTCTCAGGATCGAAAAAATGCAATGACACGGGCCAAGCAGGGTGAAAATATTCCTGATGAGTCTTGCGAAAATTCAGTGGGTGATCAGTTTAATCTGGGCCAACGACTGGGGATTACAGGGACACCTACTTTGATCTTTGAGAATGGTGATATGCAGCCAGGTTACATGCCATGGAAAGAGCTTCTAAAGCGCATGAATCAGAGTGGTTCTTAAGCTACAATTAATTATCAAGAACTAATCGAGTACTAAATTTTGGATACGACTTTTCCACGCATTGAGAGACTGCCCCCTTACGTCTTTAACGTAATTGGCGATATGCGCCAAACGGCTCGCGCGGCGGGGAAAGATGTAATCGATTTTTCGATGGGAAATCCAGATCAGCCAACGCCCCCGCATATTGTCAAAAAATTAGTGGAAACAGCGGAGCGTGACGATACCCACCGTTACTCGCAATCTAAGGGTATTCCGCGATTGCGACTGGCAATGTCAAATTGGTATAAAACTCGATACAACGTGGATTTAGATCCTGAAACTGAAGTTATTTCAACCATTGGTTCCAAAGAGGGCCTGGCTCATTTGGCAATGGCTACGTTGGGTCCAGGGGATGCGGTTCTTGTACCAAATCCAGCTTATCCGATTCATCCTTATGGATTTGTAATCGCAGGGGCAGACATACGACATGTCCCTTTGGTGCCCGGCGAGGATTTCTTTGGCGAGTTCGTCAAAGCTATCGAAACTTCATGGCCAAGGCCTAAAATGCTGGTTTTAAACTTTCCGGCCAATCCTACAGCGATGTGTGTTGAACTCGATTTCTTTGAGAAAGTTGTGGAAATTGCTCGAGAGCATAATATTTGGGTGATCCAGGACTTGGCGTATGCAGATATTTGTTTTGACGGTTATGTTGCGCCCTCAATTTTGGAAGTGAAAGGTGCTAAGGATCTTGCCATTGAATTTTTTTCACTGTCTAAGAGTTATAACATGCCAGGCTGGCGCGTTGGATTTGCTGCGGGCAACAAGGAGTTGGTTGGAGCTCTTGCTCGGATTAAATCCTATTTGGATTATGGAACTTTTACGCCTATTCAAGTTGCTGCGATTGAGGCGCTTGAGGGGGATCAATCATGCGTCAACGAAATTCGTGACATGTACCAGTCACGTCGCGATGTCTTGATAGAAGGGCTGAGCTTACTTGGCTGGCCAGTTCAAAAGCCAAAAGCTACCATGTTTGTGTGGGCTCGTATCCCTTCACAATATCGAGAGATGGGATCTTTGGAATTTGCAAAAAAACTAATCCGGGACGCGGATGTTGCGGTAAGTCCAGGAATTGGATTTGGTCAGTATGGTGACGACCATGTTCGTTTTGCATTAATCGAGAATGAGCATCGTACGCGTCAAGCTTTGAGAAATGTCAAACGAATGTTTCGTGATGATGAAAAATTAACTCGCGACGTTTAAGGATGCTGTGTTGAAACCTATTTCAGTGGGCCTTGTTGGTTTAGGAACTGTAGCGCAAGGAACTCTCCAGATTTTAAAAAATAATCGAGGAGAGTTGACTAAGCGTATAGGCAGAGAACTTGAGGTTAAGCATGTTGGGGCGCGACGTAATCGTGATGGTGTAGATCTTTCGGGTATACGCATTTCACGCGACTTAATGGAGGTTGCGAAAAATCCTGAGGTCGACATTTTTGTTGAATTAATCGGTGGTGTCGATTATGCACTTGATCTGATTGAAACAGCCATCGATTCTGGAAAGCATGTGATCACAGCGAATAAGGCATTGATCGCGCAATATGGCAATGAGCTATTTGAGAAGGCTCAAGCGAAAGGGGTCACGATAGCGTTTGAAGCAGCAGTCGCGGGAGGGATTCCAGTCGTCAAAGCGCTTCGAGAGGGATTGGCAGCAAATCAGATCAACTGGCTTGCTGGGATTATTAATGGTACTGGCAACTATATCTTGACTGAGATGCGAGACGGTGGTCGAGACTTTGCAAGCGTATTGTCTGAGGCACAGGCGCTAGGATTCGCTGAGTCAGATCCAACCTTCGATGTGGAAGGCATTGATGCAGCGCATAAGCTCGCAATTTTAGCTTCAATTGCATTCGGTATTCCATTAAATTTCGCCGCAGTCAGCATCCAAGGTATTTCCGGAATCAGTCTCTTGGACCTCAGCTGTGCAGAAGATCTCGGATATCGAATCAAGCATTTAGGGATCGCTCGTAAAACAAAAAATGGCGTTGAAATGCGCGTTCATCCGACTTTAATCCACGAAACCCAGTTGCTTGCGAATGTAAATGGTGTGATGAATGCAGTCCAGATTCATGGTGATGCAGTTGGTTCAACCTTGCACTATGGTCCTGGCGCCGGCTCGTTGGCGACCGGGAGCGCGGTAGTCGCGGACTTGGTTGATCTGGCGCGATTGCTAACGGCAGATCCGATTAATCGGGTGCCGCATTTGGCATTTCAGCCGGGTTGTTTGAAAAATTTGCCAATTTTGTCAATCGAGGAAACTCTTTGTCCATTTTACGTGCGTTTTTCCGTTCGAGATGAAACAGGTGTGCTGGCGGAAATTACCCGAATCCTCGCAGGTCATCTCGTTTCGCTTGAAAGCGTAATACAAAAAGATGGAGTGGTGGGTGAGCCTGTGGTGTTGATTCTCTTAACTCATACTGTTCATGAGAAAGCTCTCAATAATGCGCTGTCTGACATCAATAGAAGGGAATTTGTTGTTGGCCAACCGGTGGTAATTCGTGTTGAAACTCTTGGGGATCAGGGATGAAATTTGTCTCAACTCGGGGGCTAGCACCGGTTCTCGATTTTGATGAAGTGGTTCTGACCGGACTGGCCTCTGACGGCGGACTTTACGTGCCAGAAAAATTACCTGTGGTTTCCGAGGCTACTTTTCGTGCTTGGCAAGTTTTACCTTATGATAAATTAGCTATTGAGGTGATGTGGCCATTTGTTGAGGGAACGATTTTGAGAGAAACCTTCGAGCTTATGGTTATCGATGCTTACGCATCTTTTCGTCACGAAGCCATCGCCCCTATTAAACAACTTACAAGTGACACTTGGCTTTTAGAGCTATTTCACGGACCAACTCTGGCCTTTAAAGACTTTGCTCTGCAGTTGCTTGGCCGCCTTTTGGATCATTTTTTGGCGAGGCGTGGTGAGCATGGTGTCGTAATGGGAGCTACTTCTGGAGATACGGGTTCTGCAGCAATCGAAGGGTCGAGACATTCGAAACATTTGGATTTGATTATTTTGCATCCTTATCAGCGTGTAAGTGAAGTGCAACGCCGTCAGATGACGACTGTTATGTCTGCAAATGTTCATAACATCGCCTTGAAAGGTAACTTTGATGACTGTCAGGCTATCGTCAAAGCATCATTTATGGATCAGGACTTTGTGCAGCCGAATCGATTGCTCGCTGTCAATTCGATTAATCTCGCCCGCATTATGGCTCAGACGGTGTATTACATTTACTCGGGACTTCGTATCGGAGTTCTTGATCGTCCAGTCTTGTTTAGTGTCCCCTCTGCTAACTTTGGTGATGCTTATGGTGGCTATATGGCGTGCCAAATGGGATTGCCAATTGCCCACTTCACAGTTGCAACCAATGCCAATGATGCATTGGTCAGAGCATTATCTGGGGACTTATCACGAAAGCCATTGACGAAGACCTTATCGCCCTCGATGGATATTGTTGTTAGTTCAAATTTTGAGCGCCTCCTGTTTGATTTGTATGGGAAAGATGGTGAGCAGATAGCGAATGTTATGAAGGCATTTCAAACCGGCTCAGTCACTTTGGATTCTTCTGCCGTTGAAAAGGCTCGAGGACTGTTCTCTGCGATTGCAGTGGATGATGATAGAACGTGTGACACCATTCGTCGGATATTTGCCGAAACTGGTGAGTTGATTGATCCACATACAGCCACGGGGATGGATGCGCTATCTATAGCGCCTGCAGAGATGACAAAGGTAGTCCTCGCTACTGCACACCCTGCAAAATTTTCTGAGGCCGTTCAAAAAGCGGGCTTTGACGAGGTTCCGTTACCATCAGATATGTCAGATCTTTTGACTCGTGATGAACGCTATACGATTCTTGAAAACGATCTTTCGGAAGTTCAGCATTTTGTTCACACAGTGACCAAGTAATGCGTGCTAGCCGACCTATCGATATTTCGGTATTTGCCGAAGCTCGCTCAAGAGGTCTTTCTCCTCTTTTAGCCCGGATCATCGCGGGCCGTATCGATGGCGATACACCGCTTGATTTAGTCTTGGATCCAAAGATTGGTGATATCCCTGCGCCGAATTTGTTAGCTGATCTTGTTCCAGCCGTCGACCGTATTGTCGATGCTATTAGGAGTGGTCAGCCTATTGGTGTGTTGACAGATTACGATGCCGATGGATTGACAAGTCATGCTGTTCTGACTCACGCACTTATTCGGTTTGGTGTTCCAGTCACTCAAATTTCTCACTGGATCGGGCATCGAATCGAGGATGGCTATGGAATTTCAGAGCGCTTAGTTGACCGCATTTTGGAAGCGATTAATCCTCCTGTTCTGGTTATTTCTGCTGATTGTGGCTCCTCAGATGAGCTTCAGATCTCGCGGTTGGATAGTGAGGGGATAGATGTGATCGTTACGGATCATCACCGTATTTCTGATGCTGGCCCGCCCGTGAGTGCTTATGCGGTCATAAATCCAAATCGAGTAGATTGTGATTATCCAGATAAATCTATCGCCGGTTGCATGGTTTCTTGGCTGGTTATGTCGGCTGTTCGCAGTCAACTTATTGAAGAAAAATTATTGAGTGAATCGACTCCTAAACTCGGCGATTTATTGGATTATGTCGCGCTCGGAACTATCGCTGACTGTGTGTCGATGGGCAATAGCGCGACCAATCGGATTGTCGTTCTCACAGGCCTGAAGCAGATCCAGGCCAAGACGCGACCTTGCTGGCAGGTGGCCGTCGATAAGTTAACGAAATTACCTTCTGATGTTGATTCAGAGTGGTTGGCATTTCAGTTGGCTCCACGCTTAAATGCGAGGGGACGAATTGATCATTCAATGCGGGGATTTGAGTTTTTGTTTGCAGAGAATTTAACAAGTGCAGCGGAGGCCTATAGCGATCTGGATCAGGATAATCAAAAACGCCGAGTAATTGAGAAGCAAATGGTCGAGCATGCAAAGCCATTGGCTCGACGTCAAAGAATGCATGGAGGGTTAGTGCTCTGTGTTGTTCTAGAAAATGGACACTCTGGGGTGCAAGGAATTGTTGCGAGTCGGCTAGTTGAAACAGAGGGGGTGCCTTCAATTGTGCTGACGCCGGGGACTGTGGATGGAACGCTGACTGGTTCGATGAGGTCAGTTCCTGGAGTGGATGCCAAAGGACTTTTAGATCACGTTGCAGACAGCGTTCCAAGCGTTTTTATTCGTTATGGCGGGCATGCTGGAGCCTGTGGGATGACCCTCGGCAGGGCTGGCCTTGAGTCATTTGGTGAGTCTCTGCAGGCAATTTTTCAGATGATCTATCCGGATTACCCGGTAGCTGTCCGGCATCAAACGGATGGGGAGCTGTTATCGGATGATTTTGAACTTGATCGAGTGGAGCAAATTAGCCAGTTAGGCCCATTTGGCAGAGGTTTCGAAAGCCCCCTATTTGAGGGAGTGTTTGAAGTGATTTCCTCGCAGATTATCGGACGAGATGGATCTCATCTAAGTCTGGATCTGCGTGTCGAAGCAAAGCAAATTCGAGCAGTCTGGTTTGGTGCGCAGGCCACCGGGCATCCTCCCGTCGTGATGGCGGGGGATTGGATTGATTGTGTATTTAGTCTTTCGGTCAATACCTACCAGGGAACTGAGCTGTCCGTCATCATCCGCCATGGTCAGTTGATAACGAAAGAGTTACTGCATGCTTAAAGAAAGTAATGGGCAGTCAAAAACGTTATTCCGAGGTTTGTCGATATTGACTGTTTGTGCGAGTAGCGGAAGAGCTCTAAATCTAGTTGAAATTGCTGAATTAACCCAATTGGCGCCATCAACAGTGCATCGCCTACTAACAACCCTTCAGGCTCTTGATTTTTTGGCAGTCGATCCAGAAACTGGGCGTTGGACGATTGGCGTTGCGGGGTTCCGGATGGGTAATGCGTTTGTTCAGTCCCGTGATTATACGACCCAAATCCGACCACTAATGATTGAATTGTCGGAGGCGACTGGTGAAACAGTAAATTTGGCAATTTTATCGGGTGCCCGCGCTCTGTTCGTATCTCAAATTGAAAGTCGGAATATGATGCGCATGGTTGCACCGCTGGGCAGCGTGACCCCCCTTCATGCATCGGGTGCAGGAAAGGCATTGCTCGCCGGCTTATCAGATGAGGAGCGTAATCTGCTGATTGATTCTTTAGATTACCTAAAATTCACTACCAAAACTCATCGGGGTCTGCGAACTCTGAAAAGAGAGATTGCTGAAGTCTTGATGCTTGGTTGTGCTTTTGATCGAGAAGAACATGTGGCAGGAATGCAGTGCGTAGCGGCTCCCGTTTTCAATGAAGTTGGGCATCCAATTTGCACCTTGAGTGTTAGTGGTCCTCTGGTTCGGATTTCTGAACAAGTCTTGAGGAAACATGGTGAAGCAGTAAGGGTGATGGGGCAGCGGGCTACAGAATTGATTGGGGGCCAGCCCCCCAGGCATTGGATTGCTTATGCCTGAAGTGATTCTAGAAGTAAGTAATTTGAAGAAATCATATGATAATGTGGTCGCCGTTGATGGGCTCGATTTTAAAATAAAAAAAGGCCAGTGCTTTGGTTTGCTTGGGCCCAATGGGGCAGGTAAAACTACTACTCTTGCAATGCTTGAGGGAATCGAAATCCCGAGTGAAGGCGAAATTAGATACAAAGGCAATTTCTTACCGAGAAATTACCAAGAGTTAATTGGGATCCAATTTCAGGCGACAGCACTGCAAGACTTTTTGACACCATTTGATAACCTGAAGCTCTTCTCTAATTTTTATGATCATCCGAGTCCGATGGGCGAACTAATTCTTAAATTTCGTTTGGATGATTTTTTACATCGAGACACCCGACGACTTTCTGGTGGGCAGAGGCAGCGTCTCTTACTGGCATTGGCATTGGTTCATAACCCCGAAATTGTCTTTTTAGACGAACCAACAACCGGACTAGATCCGCGTTCACGCAGAGATCTTTGGGATATCGTGAAAGAATTAAAGGCTGAAGGTCGAACCTTAATTTTAACCACTCATTATATGGAAGAGGCGGAGATTCTTTGCGATGAATTACTAATTCTTTCCGTTGGTCGAACTTTACTAGAAGGAACACCTGACCAACTTGTTAGGAACGCTAATGTCGACAATCTAGATGCCCTTTTTTTGAGCCTGACCGGTGAGGATCTTGTAAAGACGCAGGAAGTGATTACATGAGTCGTGTTGCAAGATCACTTAAACGCATGATGGCTATTTTTCATGCGAGGAATTTAGAGTATTTGCGTGATCGAGCTAGCTTTGGATGGAATCTGGTATTTCCGGTTTTAATAGTGTTCGCGTTAGCTTTAGTTTTTTCAGGCCCCCAAAAGTCAATCTTTACAGTGACTGTAACAACCCATGCTAATCAGCTCGAACTAGCTCAGTTTCCAGGAATTGATATCCAGATAGCGGAACGAGAAAAGGCACTCGAGCGTTTGTCTCGTCAGCAGACGGATTTGGTTATCGAGGCATCAGAGAAAGAGATAAATTATTGGATTAACCAGAATTCAGCTGCGGGAGCTATTTTAGAGAAGCTCCTGCGATCTACAGAAACAAGAACTTTGAGTCGTGGTCAAACCGACGGCGCAGCTATCCGATATATTGACTGGGTAATTCCGGGCATTCTTGGCATGAATGTAATGTACAGCGCACTTTGGGGCGTCGGCTATGTTGTTGTCCGTTACCGTCAGTCGGGCTATCTTAGACGACTTAAAGCCACGCCGTTGACAAAATTCGAATTCCTGATCGCTCAGGTGATATCTCGGCTCTTAGTGACCGTGGTAGCAAGTTGTATCGTGTTTGCTGGAACTCATCTGCTATTGGATTATAAAATGGTTGGAAGTCCAGGGCTTTTGTTACTAATTGCGTTGCTTGGTGGCTTGTCGATGATTACTGTCGGACTTGCGATTGCTTGTCGAACTGAGAGCAAAGAGTTTGCAGATGGTCTCTTGAACTCGATCACGTTTCCGATGCTTTTATTATCAGGCGTTTGGTTTTCTCTCGATGGCAGCCCTGCCTGGGTGCAGGGAGTGGCCCAGATTTTACCGCTCACGCATATTTTGCAGGCCGCACGCGCTGTAATGCTTGATAATGCGGGTCTTCTTGATATTAGTTTAAATTTGGCCGTTCTGGTTGGTTTTTCTGTGGTCGGAATGCTGTTGAGTACCCGTCTATTTAAGTGGTGAAATGATGCAAAAAACGGCGCTTATTCAGGGGGCGACAGGTGGTTTGGGACAGGCGTTAATCCACAAGGTATTAGCGTCAAATGCTTACGACATTGTCATTGTGACCGCGCGCGATCCTTCTCGTATTGTCATTTCTGATCCAAGGGTCCGAACTATTCCCCTTGATCTTGCATCCGATCTTTCGATTGCTGCTGCTGCACGCTTCGTGGCTGATTTAACAGATGCATTGCATTTAGTTATATCGACCGCAGGCATCTTGAAAAATGAACATCTGCAAATTGTCCCCGAGAAAAAGCTTGCAGAACTAAACCGAGAGGCACTAGAAACTGTTTTTAGTATCAATTGTTTTGGCCCTTTTCTTTGGTATGCCGCAATACATAAACTCTTTAAGCACCGAGAGAGAATAGTTATTGCTACGTTATCAGCTCGGGTGGGTTCAATTGGTGATAATTCACTGGGAGGCTGGCATAGCTATCGAGCAAGTAAGGCCGCGCAAAATATGTTAACAAAAAACTTGAGCTTGGAACTCGGACGTAGCAATCCGAATGCGGTGGTTGTTGGCTTACATCCTGGGACGGTCGATACACAACTTTCAAAACCGTTTCAGGCAGCTATTCCGATTGATAAGTTGTTTTCTCCGGAACAATCTGCGACTTATTTATGGTCTGTGATCGAGGATTTGGAAGCAAATCAAACGGGTGAATTGATTGCCTGGGACGGACAGATAATAACTCGCTGAATTTTAAAATCCTGTCATGGTGCCTCAATGTCCGGTGTGGTCGCCATCAAATACACGTTTAGGGTAGCGTGGGTAGTAAAGAATTCTTTTTCCTTATCGATGAATAATTATTTCTCTTCCGGAATCAAAATCTCTGATTTTACTAACCATTAACTCTTATTTGGACTGGATTGACCGGCTATGTTCCGATAGATTACTTTTATGTGTTGGAGAAATAAGTGGATCGATTATCGAGAGTACCGATTTTTGTTGCTGTTGCTCGGCATGGTAGTTTTGCTGAAGCTGCGCGCCGGTTGGGGATGACTGGTTCTGCTATTAGTAAGCAAATCCAGAGGCTTGAGACTGATCTGGGAACAAGATTGTTCCATCGAACTACACGTCAACTCAGTCTTACAGATGAAGGTTCTTTTTTATTTGAGCGCTCAGCTCCGCTGATTGATGGTATTGAAGAGGTAGGTGAGATTTTAGCTGGCCGTAAGGTTCGGCCTGAGGGCTCGCTCCGTCTCTCGGCACCAATCGCTTTGGCGCAAAGGATTTTAAAAGAGCCACTAACTGCTTTTGCTGGAAAGTACCCGCTGGTTAGTCTCCATGTTGAATTATCAGATCGGCTTGTAGATCTGGTTGGTGAAGGTTTTGATTTGGCGGTTCGAATTGGCCATTTAGAGGATTCATCCCTCGTCGCGAGACGATTGTCTGACGTGCCGATGGTTTTAGTCGGAGCACCGATCTTACTCGCGGAATATGGTGTGCCGACGAGCCCGAATACTTTGTCGTCAATCCCATTCATTCATTATGGTTCTGAGCGAGGCAGCCAAAAATTACAGTTTCATAAGGAAGGGCAGGATCCTATTCAGATTCCTACTGAAGCCCGTTTATCAACAAATAATGATCAAATAATGGTGTCTTTTGCGTGCGCTGGTGAAGGTCTTATTGTTTTGCCACGGTTTATGGTGGAATCAGAATTGGATCAGGGGCGACTTCGGGAAGTTCTTCCGGATTTCCGGCCCTTTCCTGAACGCAAGCTTTATGCCGTTTTCCCGCATGGCAGGCACTTGCCTCTAAAAACTCGGGTTCTGATTGACTTTCTGATCGAGGAACTGGGACATTAAGGATTCTTTCTTCGGGCAAGGGGCTAGGGGGCTCTAGTGGATACGAAAATTTCATTGCGACCAGCTATTATGGCGCTCATTTTTGGTGGTCTTGCCTTGTCAATTATGCTTGGCCTGCGCCAGGCAACGGCGATCTTACTTTCCCCAGTAGCACAGGATACGGGCTGGAGTATCGCTGGCCTTGGTTTTGGATTTGCTCTGATGAATCTTACTTGGGGTGTTGCCCAACCAATGGCGGGAGCATTATCAGATCGTTATGGGCCAATTCCTGTCATGATTGGAGCAGTCCTGATCGCTTGTTCGGGACTTTTGCTCATGAACCTTGCAGACACTCTTTTGTGGTTTAACTTCGGGCTTGGAATTTTGGTAGGTGCATCGATAGCTGGTTGCGGATTTCCGGTTATTTTAGGGGCGATTCTTAAGCGAACACCGCTCGAGCGTAGGTCGATGTTTCAGGGAATTGGCAGTTCAGTTGGCTCTTTCGGTATGTTCGCCATGGTTCTAATAGCGCAGGACTTGGTAGAGTTTGGTGGCTGGCATTTCGCCTTGTGGATGGCTATGGCCGTTGTGTCAAGCATAGCCCTTATGGCTTTTGGATTGAGAACGCCAACTCTTGCAAAGTTGCCTAGTTCGGAAACAAATTACGCCAATCTTAGCCTGTCCGAAGTACTGCAATGCGCTGGCCGAGAGCGAGGATTTATTTTATTGAATCTGGGTTTTTTTGTTTGTGGATTTCATGTGGCGTTTATTGCTACTCACTTGCCTAATTTTGCACTTGGCTGTGGTTTAACTGCGGAGGTTGGTGCCATGGGATTAGCACTGATTGGTCTTTTCAATATGATTGGCTCTCTCGTTGCTGGTTGGGTGGGTGGACATTTTCCTCATCGATTGATATTGAGCGCAATATATGGATTACGGGCGTTGGTGATCGCAATATTCATGATGTTTCCGGTGACGGAACTAAGCCTCTATATCTTTACAGCAACGTTTGGGTTGTTATGGTTGTCAACCGTCCCGAGTACCAACTCGATCGTGGCTATTCTATTCGGTCCGAAATTTGTGAGTACGCTTTTTGGTGTCGTTTTCTTAAGTCATCAGTTGGGTGCATTCATGGGAGCATGGCTTTCGGGCTTGATGTATGAAGCCAATGGAAACTACGATCTTGTTTGGTGGATTTCAATAGGGCTTGGCGTGGGCGCTTCGCTTATTCATCTGCCAATTAGGGAAGAGGTTTCTGAACAAATGAGCGGTGCTAAAACTTCAGGCAATCAGGTAATCGGTTCCTGACTGCCTGAAGACATCTATCCTTCGCTTCGATTGACGTTAGCCATGGCGACTGCGGCCAATTCGGAGATGCCACGTGGGGAGTTGGAGGCCGTTGCTACGTGTGCTTCTTGGTTGAGCCCGAGAAGAACAGGCCCTACTGTTACACCGCCGCCCAAGATCTTTAGAAGATTTCTGGAAATGTTAGCAGAATCCAGATTGGGGCAAATCAAAAGATTTGCGGTTCCAGTCAGACGGGTAGCTGGTAATAAGTCCATTCTTACCTTCTCATCGAGAGCGGCGTCTGCATGCATCTCACCATCAGCTTCAATGTCAGGATATCGCTCGATAAACATGGCTGTGGCTTCTCGAACCTTGTTGGCACTCGCAGTTTGAGTTGAACCAAAATTAGAATGTGACAGAAAGGCTGCTTTTGGCTCAATCCCGAACCGGCGAATTTCATCGGCAGCTAATTTAGCTAGTTCACATAGCTGCTCTGAGGTGGGATCGACATTGACGTGGGTATCCGTTAGGAACAGGGTGCCGTGCGGTAGAATTAGCACTGTAAGTGCACCTACAACCGATGAGCCCGGTTTACGACCAATGATCTCGTCTGCTATTTCTAAATGGTCACTGTAGGTCCCAAACGTTCCGCAAATCATTGCATCGGCGTCACCACGTTTGAGGATCATTGATGCAACCACTGTTGTGTTGGCACGGACATTGGTTTGAGCACCTTTTGGCGTCATCCCTCGACGTGACATAATTGCATGGTATTCATTGCCGATATTTGTAATGACTGAGTCATCAAGGTTGTCGACAACTTCGAAGTCGACTCCAGCTTTTATAGAGAGTCCCATAGATTGAATTTTCTCATCAATCACGTGAGGTCGACCGACTAGAGTGACATCTGCGATGCCTTCAGAAACGATCAATTGGCAAGCTTGTAGCATTTTGCCACCTTCACCTTCAGCCAGGACCAAGCGGCGCTTTTTTGCTTTGGCTGCTTCAAATACTGGTTTCATCAACATTCCCGAGCGGAATACAAATCTACTCAGTTTTTCACGGTATTCATCCATATCCTCGATTGGTCGAAGCGCTACGCCTGATTCTTTAGCGGCTTGAGCTACACATGGCGGGATCTCCATAATTAAGCGAGGATCAAAGGGCTTTGGAATTAGGTACTCAGCACCAAAGGTTAGTTGCTCTCCTTGATAAGTGGATAGCACTTCATCAGATGGTAGCGAGTGAACCATTGAAGCAATGGCTTCTGCGCAAGCTGCTTTCATTTCTTCATTAATTACGGTTGCACCACAATCAAGAGCGCCACGGAATAGAAAAGGAAAACACAGTACATTATTGATCTGATTTGGATAATCTGATCTGCCAGTTGCAATCAACGCATCCGGGCGTACTTCTTTAATGAGCTCAGGCATTATTTCGGGGGTTGGGTTCGAGAGTGCAAAAATGACCGGTCTTTCGGCCATAGCCTTAATGTCTTCTTGATCAATTACGCCGGGAACTGATAGGCCAAGGAAGGCATCCGCTCCAACTAGCGCCTGTTTCAGCGTCGTAAGTTCTGTTTGTTTCGCATATTGGATTTTGTATTTATCCATCGGTGCTTCACGATTGTTTCTCAACACACCATGCTGGTCACAAACCGTAATATTTTCTTTTTTAACGCCTAATGTTTGGAGCATATTCAAGCAGGCAAGAGCCGCAGCGCCAGCACCAGAACAGACTAATTTGATATCACTCATTTCTTTGCCAAGGAAGCGCATGGCATTCAGCATGCCTGCTCCAACGACGATAGCTGTTCCATGCTGGTCATCATGAAATACTGGTATTTTCATCTGTTGCCTAAGCCGAGATTCAATTTCGAAACATTCAGGCGCTTTGATATCTTCAAGATTGATGCCGCCAAATGAGGGTTCAAGAGCGCTGACGACATCGCAGAAACGATCTACGTCTGTTGTGTCTACCTCTATATCGATGGAGTTAATGTTGGCAAACTTTTTAAATAGAACTGCTTTCCCTTCCATAACAGGTTTTGAGGCGAGTGGTCCGATGGCGCCTAAGCCCAAGACGGCTGTCCCATTGGTAATGACCGCAACCATGTTCCCACGGGCCGTCAGTTCGGCAGCTTTACTTGGATCATTCGCGATTTCAGTGCAGGCATAAGCGACGCCTGGACTGTATGCAAGTGAAAGATCACGTTGGCTTGCGAGTGGCTTAGTGGCTGTAATTTCAAGTTTCCCGGCAGGCTCTGCGCGATGATAGCGAAGGGCAGCTTCACGGAGGTCATTTGACATAGAAACGATTTCCATTTTAGTAAAGTTGTAAAACGATAGTGTAGCGCACTTCTGTGTGTGCGAAAGAGGGCAACGTATTTGAATAGTCTGGATTTATATTGGGATTGATGAGCACTTAATTCATGCGCTTAGATCCTTTTCATCGTTTTGGTAAGCTTCTAAGAAAGTAAGCTATACTTTTTTAGAAGCTTACCTTGGAAAATATCCCGAAGTGACCTCGATGCAACTATGCTGAAATCTTCTCAAGATTGGCTTATTGAGCATTGGCTCGCTCTTATGCTGTAGTCATGATGCGGGTCTGAGAGCTGATAGGAAAAGATTTTTTAGTTAGGCTCGAATCCCTGGCTCACCCGATGATATCCTCCTTTTTTTCTTGGAGAATGTCCAATGAGTGCGCGACTTCGTTTCTCATATTCCGATCTACACCAGACCATCGCCGATGGTGCGGCCCAGATCGTTGCTAGTGATTTCCAGTTTGATGTGATTCTTGCGATTGGGGGTGGGGGATTTATCCCTGCACGAATTTTGAGAACCTATGTTGAGAAGCCTTTAATCGCAATTTCTCTGGCGCGCTATCATCCGGATGAACCTCCCTCAGATGTTCCTCACAAACTGCAATGGGTAGACGGGGTGAACAATATGATTACTGGAAAGCGGGTTCTTTTGGTGGATGAAGTTGATGATGAACGTACGACTTTGGCCTTTGCTATTGGTGAGTTATTAACGGAGGGCCCGACTGAAATTGGTGTTTTCGTTATGCATAATAAGCTTAAAGAAAAAAAAGCCGATTATCCGGACTTTGTGAAATATGTGTTTGTGGGGAAGGATATTGAGGACGTTTGGGTTGATTATCCCTGGGATGCTCGGGACATTATTCAACATGAAAAAGACGCGGCCTCTGGTGGACTGATTGAAGTTAATGAAGAAGAAGCGCAAGCGGCTTATCGAAACTAGTTTTTTTTGGTCAGGTTTTTAAACCATTCATCAGCGGGCAAGGCTTTAAACGCAATTCGCCGAATGGAATAAGCAAGTAGAGTTATTATCGCGGTAAGCGCGATATATAAAACAGCGGCTCCACCATAGACCCATAAATCGTAGCTGCGTGAGAATATAGTTCGAGCGTGCCCCATTAAATCTAGAACCGTGATTGTGCTGACCAATGCGCTAGCCTTTAGAATTAAAATCGCTTCATTAGCTAATGCTGGCCAAGATACTCGTAATGCCTGCGGTAACAAAATCTTATGATAGGTTAGGTATGGAGAGAGTCCGAGTGAACTGGCACCCTCGGATTGTCCTGGCTCGAGATTTTCGATAGCGCCGAATAGTATATTAGTTTGGTATGCAGCTGAATTTAAGGTCAGCACGATTAAGCCAACCCACCAACCGCTACTTAAAAAAAGCCAAAGTTCAGACTCCCGGACCCAAACAAATTGAGCAAGTCCATAATAAACTAGCCATAATTGAATCAGAACTGGTGTGCCTCTGAAACAATATACGTATGCATTCAGCAACCGCTTTGCCCAGGGTGGTCCTAATATCAATATACCGGAGAGAAGGCGTGCGCATAGGAAGGCTCCTAGCAGTACCAGGATTACTAATTCGAATGTCGTCAAAAAGCCATCGATGAAACGGTTGCAATGTGGGGTGATCGATTGAGGGAGCCAGGCCATGATAGGAGTGCACAAGGCCTCAGCTATTGAAAAGTGCCAGTTCTTGATCAAGACGTAGATTGATTTAAGCCAGGAATCTAGCATCCATGTGCGCCCACAATTGAGACGCGTTTTGCGATCGCTTTTCGTATCAAATCACTCAACCAAGTCATCAACAAATAAAGTAATGCGGCCGCGCAAAAAAAAATAAAAGGCTCTCGCTCGGTCTCCCCAGCCACTTTGGCCGTACGGAGTAGTTCGTCGAATGCAATTACTGCAACTAGGGAGGTGTCTTTCAAGAGGACGAGCCATAAGTTCATAAGGCCAGGTAGCGCATGACGCCACATTAAAGGGATGTGAATTTGGATTAAAATCTGATGAAAATTTAATCCGAGGGCTCTGGCTGCCTCCAGTGTAAGTTTGGGAACCGCTTGGTAGGCGGCTTTTAATACCTCGGACGCGTAAACGCCAAAGATAAGACCGAGTGCTATGGTGCCGGCCCAGAATTTAGGAATGCTAACAGAGGTGTCGAACAAAAATGCGCTTAAAGTAGCGTTGATTAGAGCATCTAGTCCAAAGAAAACCACCAAGATAATCAAGAATTCCGGCGTTCCTCGGAATAATAGTGTGATGAGGTGAGCAAATCCGCGGACTGATTTAATGGGTTGAAGTTTTAGGAAAGCGAGTTGGGCGCCAATAAAAAATCCGACTACTAAAGAGCTGATCGCAAGGGTAACCGTCATCAGGGCACCGAGCAGAAGTTCATCACCCCACCCAGTTGCTCCCAAAGCCAGTTTGTTAAACGATTCCATTTAAAAGCGGGAGCAAGGGCTCCCGTAAACTAATTAATAGATATCTGCTGAGAAATATTTAGCATTAATTGCAGCATACTTTCCGTTAGTTCGTATGGACTCTAAGGCTTTATTGAACGCAGTTTTAAGTGCTTCTTCATTTTGACGGATACCAATGCCAATCTGATCATTGATGTCAACTTTCTCACCAGCGAGCACAAATTCTGAGTTGGTTTTCAACCAATCCATAGCCGGATAAATATCAGAAACCATGGCGTCTAATCTTCCCGTCTCGAGATCAGAATACGCAGCTGTTTGTGTGTCATAGAGTTTAACATCAGCTTTGCCCATCAGATTATCCTCTGCCCACTGAGCGGCCACTGTTGAGCGCTGTGCGCCTACGGTTTTCCCATTAAGATTATCTACCCCAGATACACCGCCTTTGGGTGCAATTACAGCGAGATAATTCGAATAATATTTATTTGTAAAGTCGATTGTTAGTTTACGTTCATCAGTGATCGACATCGAAGCGATGATCGCGTCGTATTTGTCAGCTACCAATGCCGGGATAATTCCATCCCAATCTTGTGCAACCAAAACACAATTTGCCTGCATTTCTTCACACAGCGCGTTTGCAATGTCGACATCGAATCCAACAAGCTTGCCATTTGAGTCGACCCCGTTGAATGGCGGGTATGCTCCTTCGGTAGCAATTCTCAGCGGATTAGGAACTTCGGACTTGGCCACTTGAACGTTCTGTTCCGGCTTTAGAAAAACACCGATTACAATACCGGCAATTGCTAAAGGAATAATTATGTTCATTTTTTTCATGCTGTCTCTCTATTCTTGGTTTTAAAATGTCTCACAATGTAGTGTATCAAATTTATTGAATTCACCATGAACCTGTATTAGTCATTGATACCCATGGTTCTGAGGGAATTAAAGAGTTACTTTTTTGAAGGAGTTCCACCGAGATACCATCAGGGCTTTTTACAAATGCCATGTGCCCATCGCGAGGTGGGCGGTTAATTACAATATTCATGGCTTGCAAGTGGGTGCAAAGGGCATAGATATCGTCAACGCAAAACGCTAAATGTCCAAAGTTCCGACCACTTTTATATTCCTCTGGGTCCCAGTTGTAGGTGAGCTCTATCATCGGTGTTTTGGTTTCTTGTGCCCGGTCAAGGTCGTCTGGCGCAGCTAGGAATATAAGTGTGAACCGTCCTTGCTCATTGGAGTGCCGTGTAACTTCTTGCAGTCCTAATCCGTCACAAAAAAATCGAATCGAAGCGTCGACATCGGTAATCCGAATCATTGTATGAAGGTATTGCATCATATTTCCTAAATGAGTTAAAAAATTGCTTTAAAAAATCGTAAAACGGGAGCATAAAGCATCTTTCATTTAATCTAAAAAAAGTGGAGTTGAAATGCGTCTAGTTTTTGCCTTCTTTTTTTTGACCGTCTCGTCATGGACGATGGCCAAGACGGTTCCAGTCTATGTCGACCGCGCCATTATCGCGGCTGTTAATAGTATTACTGTAGTCACTGGTCGAGTGGTGATTGCTCAAAACTTGGTAGCCTCTGCGGAAGTGTCTGAAACTGTTGAGGAAGTTAAAGTTCGCGTCGGTGATAGGGTAAACAAAGGCGACTTGCTTGCAAGGTTCTCAACAGATGATATCCAGTCTGAACTGGATAGCTTGAAGGCTCGAGAGGTTTATCTGCAATCGATACGTGATTTATTGATTGCGCGTCAGAAGTTGCGAGAAGATCAATTGTCTCGAGCGAAAACTCTAAATACGCGTGATTTATTGACTAGGGACGCAATGGATCAGGCGCAAATCAACTTAATTCAAACCCAGAGTGATTTGGTCAAGGCGGAATTTGAACATATGGACGTGCGATTGAGCATAGAGAATGCCCAAAGACGGAAAGATCGAACGTCTGTTTTGGCGAAATACTCTGGGCGGGTAGTCAGCGTAGCCGCATCCGAAGGCCGATACACAAAACTAGGGGACCAACTCTTTGAGATTTTGCCAGACCGCGGAATCGAACTGGAAGTTGAAGTTAGAGCCGAAGCGTACGATGCATTGCAAGTTGGACAAATCGTTTCTACTCAACTGCGTGGCCAGCAAACCGATCTCAAAGTACGTGCATTATTGCCAGAGCAAAATCAGCGTACTGGCTCCCGCGTGGTGCGGTTAAGTATTACTAAATTGCCTACGAATGGCCTGGTAATCGGTGAGAGTGTTGAGGTTAGGTTGCCGACTGGTCCTCTTGAGAAGCGAGTGACGATTTCCAAAAATGCGGTGATCCCAGGAAAAAAGGGCCATCGAGTTGTTTTAGTTGTGGATGGCAAGGCAGAGCCACGGAGAATTGAGCTTGGTGTTGGCTTTGGTGATCGAATCTCAGTAATGAAAGGGCTCAATGAGTCTGACTTGGTTGTGACTCAGGGCCAGGAAGGTTTAAGGAAAGGCCAAGACGTTCGTGTTGTGAGAGATGATTCATGAATGGATTGATTCGTGCGGCAATCTCGCAACCCATTGCAGTTTTGGCGATCGTTTTTTCGATGGTCCTATTCGGGGTCGCATCACTTCAAACAATACCAATCCAACTAACTCCTGACATTGATAAGCCGGTCTTGCAGGTGAGGGTGTCGTGGTCAGGAGCTTCTGCAAAAGATGTTGAGCAGGAAATTATATTAAGACTCGAAAGAGAACTTGCCGGGCTTTCGGGTGTGCAGAGTATTCAAAGTGATAGTCGGGTTGGCTCTGGTCGGGTCACTTTGACCTACGCAGTCGGTCAGGATATGGATGCGGCGATGGTGAAGCTGCTCGGTCAGTTGGCCCGAGTTTCTGGGTTACCTTCGGACGCGAAACAACCACAGGTTCGTACTTCTAACTCAGATGACTCACCAATCGCTCGAATGGCTATGGTGGCTAGTGACGGATCGAACGTTGATGTTGATACGTTGTCTGATTTTGTTGAGAGTGTGATTGTTGAGCCATTGACTCGCATCAGAGGCGTCTCTGAGGTGACCTCTCGTGGGGGCGCCAAGCAAGAAATTCGAATTTCCCTGGATATGAAGAAGGTTTCTGAGTTTGGCTTGTCCATACAGGAGATAGCTGATGCTATTCGAGGGTCTTCAGCCGAGGTAAATGCAGGTGAACTCACTGAAGGGAATCGTAATTTTACTCTGCGAACTGAGGCAATCAGTTACACACCTGATACTGCAAAAAACCTAGTCATTAGAACTGATTTTCGAAATAATCGGGTATCCAATATCAAGCTCGGTGATATTGCTGATGTTCGGCTTATTTATAAAAAGCCGAGCAGCTTCCGTCGGTTAAATGGTAAGCCCGCGATCACTTTTGGGGTCCTTCGTGAGCCAGCTTCAAATGTTGTGACCACGCTAACTTCGCTTAAAGAGCAGGTTAATTACTTGAATAAAGGTGTGTTAGCTGAGCGGGGCCTAGAACTTAAAATTGTTTATGATGAAACGTTGTATATTGGGTCGGCATTAGACCTTGTTCAGAACAATATTCTGATCGGCGGAGCGCTCGCAGTAACGATTTTATTGACATTTCTTAGGGCTTTTTTGCCCACTCTAATTATCATGATCGCTATTCCAGTTTCTATAATCAGTACATTTGTAGCAATCGCCGTGCTCGGACTTTCAATCAATGTGATATCGCTTGCCGGTCTTGCATTCGCCGTCGGCATGGTTGTTGATGCATCGATTGTTAGTCTTGAAAATATTTACAGGTTGAGGCAGAGCGGCGTCGCGATCCATAGGGCTGCGTATTGGGGTGCTCGTCAAGTCTGGGCGCCAATTTTGGGTTCAGCCTTGACTACAGTTGTGGTGTTTCTCCCAATCCTGGCTCTGGACCTTCCTGTGGGGCAGCTTTTTAGAGACATAGCGGTAGCGATTAGTGCATCCGTAATTGTTTCGGTGGTGGTATCGATTACAGTAATCCCTGCGCTAGCCTCGCGCTTTTTGAAGAACGTGAATCAGCCGGGACAGTCGCGATTTATTCCCGTGATTGACCATGTCGCGTCCTGGTTCACCCAGTTGGTTCTCAGTTATGGCCGAATTTTTGTTAGCTCAAGGATTCTTGGTTTGGCAGTTGTTGCGGGTTTGGTCTCTTTGTCTGTTGCTACGTTAGTTGTTCTCATGCCTCCATTGGACTACTTGCCGGACGGTAATCGTAACTTTGTATTTGGACGAATTTCCGTTCCACCGGGGTACACAAGGGACGCAACACTTGAGTTTGCACAAACCATGGAAGATGCGGCACGGCCTTTATGGGAAGAGCCAAACCCCGAGAACGGACCTGCAGTGGATCGATTTTTTTTCGTTGCTTACAATGGGGGAGCATTTGCTGGTGCTTCAACACTTGAGTCAGGTCGAATTAGAGAGTTAATCCCAGTTCTTTCAGATCCTGTAGCAAAGGCTCCGGGAGCGCGAGCATTCGTCACCCAAGCTTCGTTGTTCGGGAGATCTGTAGGCGGATCTCGAGGTATTTTAATTGATGTTTTGGGTCCAGACTTCGATTCCGTTGCCCCCGCTTCCAAAGATATTCGTCGCCAAGTGGCCGAGTTATTCCCCAGAGAAAAAGGGCATCAAATCCGTGTGAGACCCTCTGAAAATGCGACTCGCCCTGAGGTAGTAGTAAGGCCGAATGCAGACGCGTTAGCAAGAGCCGGCGTTTCCGCCCGAGATTTTGCTCAGGCATTGGATGTATACAACGACGGGATAAAGGTGAGGGAGATTGCTTACGCTGGCGATCTGATTGAACTGGTTCTGACTTCTGAAACTCGAGAAATGTCGAAAATTGAGGATATTTCTGATATTCCGATTGTTGCTAAAGATGGATCTTCAGTGAAAATTGGTCAAGTCGCTACTATTTCGATTGAGTCCACAGCCGATCAATTGCTTCGTAAGGCTGCTCAACGGGTTGTTACCATCGAATTGCGGTTGCATGAGTCTATTCCTCTGGAGGTCGCCATTGAGCAGATTAAAGAGAACATTATTGATCCATTTAACATAGCGTCGAAAAACGGGGTTCGGCTCGGTTTGTCAGGGGCAGCCGATGAGCTCTCAAAAGCTTGGTCTGCTATGCAAGAGAATGTGGTGCTCGCAGTGGCGGTTATTTACTTATTATTGTCTATCTTGCTAAGAAGTTTTTCTTTGCCAGTAGTGATAATGGTCACCGTTCCAGTTGCGGCGACGGGTGGTATTTTGGGGCTCTCTTTTCTGAATATGTTCGTTGAGCAGTCGCTTGATATGCTTACAATGCTCGGCTTTATAATTCTTACAGGGGTGGTGGTCAATAATGCCATTTTAATGGTTGAGCAAACCCTTTGGCATATTCAGCATGATCGAATGAATCCGTCAGCAGCCATTCTTGAGGCTACAAGGAATAGAATCCGTCCTATTTTCATGTCGACTTTGACGAGCTTGTTCGGGCTTTTGCCGCTCATTATTTTTCCGGGGGCGGGTTCCGAATTATACCGAGGAATCGGAGTGGTTGTGTTTGGAGGATTGCTGTTGTCGACACTTTTAACACTGTTTTTTGTTCCACCGTTACTGGGCGCGCTGCTTAACCGACATGTTCCACCGGCTCCGATCGGCGATGCAGATGATATGGAAGAGCCTCTACCAAGAACTGGTTGAAGACGAAGAGTGCGAGATTCTGTAGAATCTTCGGTTTTTCGAGATGAACTGAGTATTTTGATGGAAACGAATGCGCGAAATACACTAATTGAAGACCTGAAAGCGCGTACTAACGTGCTACGGGGGTATCTTTGACTACACTGCTAAATGCGAACGCCTAGACGAAGTCAATCTAGAACTTGAAGATCCTAATATTTGGAGTGAGCCAGCGAGAGCCCAGGATATGGGTCGCGAGCGTGCTAGCCTTGAGGCTGTGGTTCATACTATTGATGAATTAGATCTCGGCGTTTCCGATCAGCGTGAACTGACAGAGATGTTGTTATCAGAAAGTGATGAAGAAGGTCTAATTGAGGTGGATGCAGAACTGGAGCGATTAAAAGCTTTGGTTTCTGAATTAGAATTTCGCCGCATGTTTTCTGGTGAAACTGATGAAAATAATTGCTACCTCGATATTCAGGCGGGTTCGGGTGGAACGGAAGCCCAAGACTGGGCAAGTATGTTACTTCGTATGTATCTTCGGTGGATCGAGAGGAAAGGTTTCAAAGTAGAGGTAGTCGAGGTGTCTGACGGAGAAGTGGCAGGAATCAAAAGCGCGACCTTACATATTAAAGGTGCTTATGCATTTGGCTGGCTGCGGACAGAGACAGGTGTGCACCGGCTGGTCCGCAAAAGCCCCTTTGATTCTGGTGCTAGACGCCATACGTCGTTTTCTTCAGTATTCGTAGCTCCGGAAATTGATGACAATGTTGAAATTGAGATCGACCCATCGGATTTGCGGATAGATACCTATCGGGCTTCTGGTGCGGGTGGTCAGCATGTTAATCGGACGGATTCAGCTGTCCGCATCACGCACGAACCAACAGGAGTTGTGGTGCAATGTCAGAGTCAACGATCACAACATCAGAATAAAGATTCCGCAATGAAACAGTTGCGGGCCAAGCTTTATGAACGAGAAATGGAATTCCGTAGGGCAGATGCTCAAGAGCTTGAGGATTCTAAGGCTGACATTGGCTGGGGTAGTCAGATTAGATCGTATGTATTGGATTCAAGTCGTATCAAAGATTTGCGCACCGGGGTAGAAACATCAAATACTCAAGCAGTACTTGATGGTGCGTTAGATCCCTTTATCGAAGCCAGTTTAAAGCAGGGACTGTAATGACTACTGAGACGAATACACCATCTGTAGAACTAGATGAAAACAAATTAGTGGCTGAACGTTACAAAAAACTGGCATTGATTCGTGACAAGGCCCAACCCGCATTTCCAAATGATTTTCGCCGTACACATTTGTCTGCTGAACTAATTATTGCCCATGGTGAATCTGAGAAAGAGGCATTGGCCGAGGCGGGTATTGAAGTTTTCGTTTGTGGTCGGATCATGCTCCGGCGGATCATGGGAAAGGCCAGCTTTCTTACAATTCAAGATGTGAGTGGAAGGATTCAGCTGTATGCCCGAAGCGCAGATCTTCAGGATGGTGTTTATGATGATTTCAAGAGCTGGGACTTAGGCGATATTGTGGGCGGATCCGGTATTCTGTTTAGAACCAATACTGGTGAGCTTTCCGTACACCTTGACGACATTAGGATGCTAACGAAATCCCTGAGACCTCTGCCTGACAAACATAAAGGCCTTGCAGATACTGAATTGCGTTATCGCGAGCGCTATGTTGATCTTATGACTAATGAGGGCACGCGCAAGGTCTTTACCATGCGGTCGCAGGTGATCGCTGCTATTCGTCAATTTTTTGAATCGCGTCAGTTTTTGGAAGTTGAGACGCCGATGCTTCAGGTAATACCGGGTGGGGCGACAGCGAAGCCTTTCGTGACGCACCACAACGCTTTGGATATCGATATGTATCTTCGCATTGCCCCTGAGCTATATCTGAAGCGCTTGGTTGTGGGTGGGTTTGAGCGAGTGTTTGAAGTTAATCGAAACTTTAGAAATGAGGGGTTGTCTAGCCGACACAATCCAGAATTCACAATGCTGGAATTCTACTGGGCCTATGCCGACTACCGGGACCTTATCGTACTAACTGAATCATTGATTCGTGAGGTGGCGGAAAAGGTTTGTAGCCGATCCGAATTTCGCTTAGAAGATGGTTCGGAGGTAAATCTGAAACAGCCATTTCACGAGTTAACCGTCAAAGAAGCGATATTGAAATACTGTGAAATAGCATCTGATGTAATTCTAGATGATCTAGAGATGGCTCGCTCATTGGCTCACAATCTTGATATAAAAGTTAAGGATAATTGGGGTCTCGGCAAGATTCAGATCGAAATTTTTGAGGCGGTGGCGGAAGAAAAGCTCATGCATCCGACCTTTGTTACTGAATATCCAGCAGAAGTTAGTCCACTCGCTAGACGTAATGACGACAATCCGTTCGTTACGGATCGTTTTGAATTTTTCATTGGTGGACGTGAGTTAGCGAATGGTTTCAGTGAACTCAATGATGCAGAAGATCAAGCGGCACGTTTTCGTGAACAGGTTCTACAAAAGGCCAGTGGTGATGGTGAGGCGATGCACTATGATGAAGACTATGTGCGAGCACTGGAGTACGGATTGCCACCAACGGCGGGTGAAGGTATAGGCATTGATCGGCTCGTGATGTTTTTTGCTGAGCAGTCCTCAATTCGGGATGTTATTCTGTTTCCAACGATGCGGCCTAAGACCTGATTCCTTGTAAACTGCTTGTGGCAGCTAGCAATTAGGCAAGTTACCAAGTTACAGTTTTTCGGCGATAATTGGTTTGAGTTGAATAGTGATACTTTGCTGGGAGCTTGCGAGTGAATCCATGGATAGCTCATCTCGAGAATCAAGATTTGCAATGGATCGTTGACCACAGTCGTGGTTTGTATCTGGATTCTGAAATTGAAATCGAATTTCCCAAGCCCTGTCTGATTCTTGATGGCAAGCTAAGTTGTCGTGATCGAGTGCGTGGTGGCGGCGCTTTGCTGGGAATATCCGAGTGGTATCTTGAGGTTAAGACACGGGTTAGTTGGATAGTAGATACACCTGTTTGGGCCTTAGAACTGCCGCTTTCAAGGCGTCATAGAGAAAGCTGGTCTATTGCACTGGCGGTGGCTATGTCAGCTGAAATCCGGCTGATTGAACCGCTGGCTCGTGATCTGGCCGACGTTGAGGCAGCAACTTGGAAATTCCGGTACGTTTTGAGCCGGCTTGAGACCACTTTATAGAGGATGTTACTTGGCGCAAGGAAGGAATCAATCAGAGACAGATGGTCTTGGGTTACCGGTTCGAATGTGGTGGTTGTGGCCACTACTGATTGGGTTGATGTTTATTTGGTGTATCAGCTTATGGGCGGTTCGGGTAGCTGACACTACTTCTGTAATGGGTGTAGTGACGTCGCATAGAGGTCTTGGGAGCACCGCCCGAGCACGACTGGCAGTTTTAATCCCCTCATCTGTTGACGCGAGGCCTTTGGGTGAGTCCGTTAGAGTTAATTGTGATGGCTCTGTTTTAGCGGGCCAGGTATTTTCAGAGGCCGGTGAAACTATATCCGTGCAGGATATTAGGGACCTCGTTGGTTCACGTTTAATGGCTGATCGTTTATTTAGCCAGGCAGTGCGCTCGCAGCAGGTGGTTACCGAATTAGGCGACTATATTCCAGCGCTTGGCGAGCACTGTAAGCTGACTATTATTAGTCAGCAGATTAGGCTAGTGAGGCTTCTGGGGCGTGGCGTTCAACTATGACCGCCATGTTAGATGGTTTGATAGCCACGGGAGCCACCTTTGAGGCGGTTGCAAATGAGGCTTGTGCTCTGGGCTATCGTTTGACTGAAGGATCTCAATCACCCCCCAAATCCGGCACAATCTTTGTTGACCAATACGGTAATCTCAATCGTGTTCGGGCATGTTTTCTAGGTTGTATTCTCTGTGTTGATGGCAGCTCTAAGGTACGTTTTTTCCACTGGCAATCTATTGTTGTTGGCAGTTTGATACTTGAGCCCCAGCAAAAACATAGAAGCTTATCCGTGCATTGGTTTGCATTGATATTGGTGGTGGTGTCGCGGCTCTTTTTACTGGTCCTTGTAAGTATATCAACTGATCTTGAATCGGTGGCTCTTATCCCACTTTGGATCTTGACTGCATTGATTATAGTTTCGGCGACTTATACGTCGATTACGTTGATTCATCGAGCGCAGTGGTCTGGTTTGGCATTGGCTTTGGATGCTATGGCCCCCGATTGGATCCCAAGGTTGTCGAGGGATGTTGGGGGGAAAATGCATGCTTTCGGCACTGTTTTGGGTGCTTTAATGTTGCATGCGGCTCTCGGATTGTCGGATGTGGTCTGGGTGATATTGCTGGGCTTTTTGTTTCTTGATCTCATGCCAACCAGACACTTTCAGCAAGCAAGAGCCTTGATTAGAAGCCCTAAGATTAGCGTTCAGGGCACCCCTGATGGGCTCGTTAAGCAATTAGGGAAAATCATTCGAACCAGAGGTGATGGAGTTCATGTGCTGACTACCGTGGCTCCTGAGGTGATGCTGTTAGCCGCAGAAGAGTTGGTCAGAAATGGTTCGCCAATTACTGTTCTGGGCCCGGAAGCCGAATTTTTACCGGGCACCCTACGCACTAATTTTGCTTGGGATGCTAGTGAAGTTGGTGAATACCACTTTAGTAATCTGATGGAAATAGTCGGTATTGCTCGATGGGACATTCGTTTCGGGGGTAGTCTTGAATACCGAATCGGCCTCAATAATAGAGGGCTTTCATCTTCTGAGGCGGCCTGTTTGCAGATAGCCAGGGCTTTAGCACAAGGCGCGGAGACCTTGATTTTGGTGGATGCTCTCGCACCTTTGGCTGCGGTGCGGCAGCGTGAGATTCTTGACCGTGTTGTTGGATCTGGTTGTCGAGTATTTGTTTACTCAAGTGTCTCTGATCTTTGGGGTGATGATGTCATTTCCCTCGACTGAAAATCGTGTTTTCCATCTAAACGTTGGGCAGGCGTCGATAAATCTAGCGCGTGATCGGCTCTGGCAGGTTAAGCGGGGGAAAGGCCTCATCAGAATACTGATAGATGGTGTTGTTCAAGGTGAGATGCCAGTCCCCGAAAATGGTTGGTTTGTGGTCCCCGAATCTAAACACCTAACAGTCCAGTTGGCCGCAATTACTAAGCTTGCATTCGAGAGTCGTTTGCCATTGGCATTAGTTCCTCGTTTAGGTGATTTGGGTCGGCAGGAATTGATTAAACCGATACGTCAGTTGCTCAAAGTGAGCGAGGTTAACGATGATCTAATTGATTGGGCGGTAAAGCTAGCACAGCCGACCTTCAAAGCATGGTTTGGTGAATCTCTTGATCGAGCAATATCGGCACGCCAGCCTATGTCGCCAGACATCGCCACACCCCTGATAGTTGATCAAACACCCCGTACGATTTCGGAACACGAAACAATCGTTCCGAAAGAGCGAGTACTTGCGGTCTTGTTGATGGTAGGCCTTCTGTCAATCGCTGGAGTAATGAGTTGGTTTGGAGCTCTAGTTGCACTTGAATCAGAGGCGTTTTTACTCAGCCTCGAATATCCTTTTGTTGTTGGAGGATTTCTCCTTTGGATTGCACTTTTACTTGGCTGCATTCAAAGATTATCTTCTCATTTTAAAAATGTTTTGCCGGTTGGTTTGGGTGTTGGATTTTTGACGTTGATACTTTTATTGATGATTCAGTCATGGATTCATGCACTCAGTGTCATCATGATCTTTTTATTGATTAGCGTCACTTATTGGATCTATATTTATCGATTGTTGCCTGATCTTCCTTCAATTGACGAGCCTATGCGATGGCTTAAAATGCGGATAAATCGTGATGGTGTGCCGTCTGTCCGTGAGCGTACTTTGAATGCTTGGAGAGAAGCTACGCATTGGGTAATTGCCCAGATTGAACTGGTGGCTGAATATAGTCGGTTCAGTCGCGCCATTATGGCAGGTAGCTTAGTCATCCCTGCTGAGGCGATTACTCATTTGGAGCGGCCCATTGTGCTGAGTGGATTGTCTTTGGCTGCTTTGATTTTAATTGAGAGGCTACGTGTGATGATGCCTGTAGGCTTTGATGATCGACCTATCATTCCAGCTTTGAAACAAGGGCAACCACTTCGGGTGGGTGGTAGCGTCCAATACGAACAAATTGTGTATCGTCGGCATGCCGGAGACAAGCCTCTGTTTAACCAACTCTCATTTCATTGTTCTGATGATTCACTTGTTCGAATTAGTGCGGCAGAAGGTGCTGGGCTGTCCACTCTAAAATACTTGCTGATAAGACAGATATCCCCTGAACGTGGCATGGTCAGTATTGGGGGAATGGATGTGGCTCGGCTTGACCCAGGCATTTTGGCATTGTCGATTATTATGTTGGACCATCCAGCTGATGGCTCAGCCATGACGGTGGGAGATTGGCTATTCATTGAACCGGAAATTCAGGCATCCACTTTAGATAGGCATCTTCGAGCCTTGTCTTGTCATCATTGGATTGAGGGTCTAAATAACAGGCTGAATTCCCCAATGGGCGCGCTTCAAATGCTAGCCGGACCGCATGGTATGAACCGTCTCAAACTGGCCAGAGCCTTGTCGAGGCAGGGAAGAATTTTATGGCTTGATCACTGGCTTCTCGGTCTCGATATTTCGTGTCGAGAACATGTGATCAATAGTTTGTTGGCGCGATCCGGAATACGGTTTGTAGTCGATAGAGACAGTTTCCTAAAGGGCCGCGCGTCTGTTCATTGGGAAATCAGTCATGATTGAACAACAACTTTTTTTTGGGGCGTTAACGGAGCAAGAATATCGATATTGGTCGTTACAAGGCAAGTTCAAACGGCTCGCTCCAGGTGAAACGATTGTCGAGGCTGATGACTTTCCAGATCTATATGTTGTGATTGAAGGTCGTTTTGTTATGAAGAACCAGCAGCGTTCACCAGGAATTATTGGATTGGATGAATTCCTAACGGGGTGGATGACAGATCGGGAATGGATCGCAGATCAAGGAATGACACTATTTTCTTTAGATGCTGGGCGATTTGGTCAGGTTTTGGCTCTTGAGCCAAAAAGACGTTTGCAGTTTCATCAGGGTGTTTTGTCTTTACTTGCAGGTCGCTTGTACCGAAATCTATCTCAAAATGATCATTTTCCTATTTGTTTGACCCGCGGTCATGAAGTTGGAGTTCGTCGTTTTAACGAACTGCAGAAGCGAATGATTTTATAAAGTCATTCGTAAATCATTAGTCGAGTGAGGCATTGATTTATCGGGTTATTATCGTTTTCTGGCATTTCTAGGTGAATGTAATTATTTGACGGCTCAGATCTAGGGAATTTGTACTCATATAACGACTGGATTGGGGAGCATGAATTCTGTTATTGGCGTGGTTATCAAGTGCCTTCTATTGCAAGATAAATTCCGGCGTTTTTGTTGTTTTCACGGCACTCTACCTGGAGAACAAAGGCTCGATCATTGGCTTTTTTTCGGATCCATGGATCCACGAATGAGAATACAAACTCGGCGGTTTTTTCCATGCTAACGTTTGGTAAGACTCGTAGATCGATGATTTTCTTTTCGTGCATCTGTTCGAAAAGAGCCCGCTCCGGCTCATCTTCATTGATTAGCATAGTGTGATCAAACCAATGGCTCAGCCAGGTTTTGATCTCAGTCAATTCACCGAAATCGACTCCAAACCCTGATTTGGTCAATCTTGAGCAACCGAAAGTGATTGAAAAGCTTCTTGAATATCCATGAATGAATTTACAATTCCCTTCGTGTTGCCATTGACGGTGGCTACAAGGAAAGTTATCGAAGGTTTTTATCGTTCGGTATAGGCTCATGTTTGTATTATACGAGGTTTAACAATTTCAATGCAGTGGAAATCCCCAAAACACCCCAATTTTGCGACAAATACTGGTGAGGAAAGATCGATTAATCGAGTATTTTGTATTGCTAAAAACTATGAAGAACACGCTGTGGAGATGGGTGGAGAGATTGATCGAAAAAGACCTTTTCATTTTCAAAAAAGTTTTGATTCGATTTGCTTTGGGCCAGACGTTCGTTATCCGAGCAATACTGAGAGCTTGCATTACGAAATTGAATTAGTCGTTATCTTGGGCTCGGGAGGCATAAATATGACCCTGGACCAGGCTGAGTTGGCAATATATGGTTACGCTGTGGGTATCGATTTCACTCGTCGTGATCGTCAGAACGAAGCTAAGGACAAGGGTCGTCCATGGGAGATAGCTAAGAATTTCGATGATTCAGCGTTACTTGGTACCGTGACGCCAAAGTCTGATATCGGTCTGCTGGAGGAAGGGTGGATCACATTAGATGTAAATGGAAAGCGCCGACAAACTGGCGACTTGAACCAAATGGCCTATAAGACGGTCGAGTTAATTCGGTTTCTATCAACGCTTCAGGAATTGAAGGCAGGCGATATCGTTTATACCGGCACTCCATCAGGCGTTGGTTCTGTTGTTCGGGGCGATTTACTGACTGGACAGGTCGATCGACTTTGTCCAATCGAAGTACGAATAATTTAGAGCGTATCCGATTTCTTTTCTGGAAAGCGAATGCCAAGCCTGCTCAAAAATCGTTTTTCAAATTGCCAGAAATAATGACGCTGACCGACAAGAGTACCAATTATGATAAGCAGTACTTGGTAAATGGGGAAAATGATCACGATCCTTAATGGCCAAAAAAATATAGGGTCGATGCTTTCCTTTTGGATTCCGGCAGCCTCTAAAAAAGGTCCTGCAACTATTAATGCAGTGGATCCAGTGATTGAAAATACAAAAAAGACAATGGCCAGTTGAAAATTAGATTCTACTTTGAAGATTTTGAGCAACTTGTGCATGGCTGAATCCAGACTAAACAGCTGAAATTGTGCTCTATAGTTTTTTGGAAATCTATGTTCTTGGAAAATTATTTCATTAGCTGCTGCGCTCGCGCTTTTGCGATTCGGGCATTTTTTTTGTCTCCGGACGCTTGGTAGCAGTATGCTAGCAATAATTCACTTATAGGATCTAAAGGATTCAGTTTGCGAACTTTCAGTGCCGCAATAACGGCCTGAGTTGGTTTTCTATCCGCGACTAAAATCTCTGCTTTCAGGCGCCAAAAGCTGTGTTCAAATGGACTTGCTTTGATGGCTTTTTCCAAGATCTTTAAGGCTTCCCGGAAATCTTTTTTACTGCTTTGGTTTCTCGCTTCGGCGATCATTTTTAAGATATGTGCGGATGCTTCAATCTCGGCTTTTACTTTTGTAAACTCGGTATTTTCAACTCGATCATAACTAAGATTAGGATGTCGTTTCACGATATTACGAATCGCTTGTAGTCGTTCTCTGCTGATTGGGTGGGTACCCAGTATTTTTTGAGTGAGGGAATTGCCGCCCGCCCCGAGTTTTGCAAGTTTCTCTTGCATCCCGATGGCACCTTCCGGATTAAAGCCAGCGCGAATCATGATGTCAACGCCAATTCGATCAGCCTCTAGTTCGTTGGACTGACTGTATTGTCCCATCAAAATATTGTGCCCAAGGCCGATCAGTCTATTCGACCCTGGCTTCGCCCCAGGCTCCGAGATGCTGATTTCAAGAATTTGAGTGGCCAAACCAACTAAGGATCCAAAGGTCTCTCGCCCAGTACCATGTAGTTCGATGCTGTGCGCCATTTCGTGGCCAAGAACTGAGGCGAGTTCATCTTCGTTTTGTGCGGCTAAAATGAGCCCGTAATTGATTCCCATTTTGCCACCTGGTAACGCCCAGGCGTTTATTGATTCAGCATTTATTAGCCTGATTTCCCAGGGAAATGCTGAATTGGCGCTCTTTGCGAGAGTGTCGATTAGTCGACTTAGATACTTTGTACTTTCTGGAAACTGGGTTAGATCGCCACCGGATTGCGCTAACGCGATGGGATACTGCTGTTGACCTTTTTGTATTTCTTTTTGAGGATTTGTGACTACTTGGACGATCGAGTCAATCGGGTCCTTGATCGGATTTTGACAGCCAATAAGACCAAGAGAGAGTAGAGCGAGGCCTGATGAAACTAATTTCACAATTGCCGTGCAGGGATTATTGTACTTACTAAATTTCTGTTTGAAATACCGGCATTGTTTTTCAATAGTGCCTGTTCAGCGCGATAGCTGGACCGTACCATCGGACCTGAAACAACTTCTAGAAAACCGCGTTCTAGCCCCCATTCTCTATAGAGTTGAAATTCTTCAGGTCTCACATATCGGGAAATTGGAAGATGATTAACGGTGGGTCTCAGGTATTGTCCAAAGGTGACGATATCAAGGTTATGTTCGCGTAGATCATCCATGGTCCGCTTAATTTCATCATCAGTTTCACCAAGACCAAGCATGAGACTTGTTTTGGTGATTAGGTCGGGCCGGTATTTTTTCCCATGGGCAAGTACGTCCAGAGTTTGCTGATAACTGGCTCTGGGATCACGCACTGGGTGAGTCAAACGTTCAACCGTCTCAATATTTTGTGCAAATACTTCTAAGCCTGAATCGACTAGTGTCTCCACGTCATGCATCACACCCTGAAAATCTGGTGTTAGGCCTTCGACTGCTGTATCCGGCGTACGCAACTTGATAGCTTTTACAGTGGCTGAGAAGTGGGCGGCTCCTCCATCGGAAAGATCGTCCCGGTTGACACTTGTAAGAACTACATATCTGAGGGCCATGAGAGCGACGGATTCTGCAGTATTATGTGGTTCATCATAGTCCAGCCAGCCTTTTGGATTCCCCGTATCGACCGCACAGAAACGGCATGCCCGCGTGCATACTGAGCCCATTAACATAATGGTTGCTGTGCCCGCACTCCAGCATTCTCCAATATTTGGGCACATAGCTTCCTCACAGACCGTTGAAAGCTTGTGGCTACGAACGATCTTTTTAACATTTTGATAACCTTGACCGCGCGGACTAACAAATTTTAGCCAACTCGGTTTGTCGCCTCGGGGTGCAGATTCGCTTGTTCTTCGTTTTTGACCATTCTTAATGGCGGATACGCCGACACTATTAACAATCTTCTCTCCACTTTTGGCCCGATCTTTTTTATTCGTCATGCCGCTTCCGTTGGTGCATCAGAGTAATCGGAAAGCGGGGCACAGCTACAATTAAGATTGCGGTCGCCATAGACGTTGTCAATCCTTGCGACGGGCGGCCAATAACGATCAATTTTCAGCGATTCAATTGGAAATGCCGCTTTTTCTCGATCAAATGGGTGCCGCCAATTGTCGGCAGTCAGCGCCCCAACGGTATAGGGTGCATGCCGCAAGACTGAATATTCGGCAGTAAGCTTGCCTGATTCCACTTCAGAAATTTCTCGACGGATCGCAATCATGGCCTCACAAAAACGGTCAATTTCAGAGAGTGACTCACTCTCTGTTGGTTCGATCATGAGCGTTCCGGAAACAGGCCAGCTCATGGTGGGAGCATGGAATCCATAATCAATTAATCTCTTAGCAATATCATCGACTGTAATGCCACACGAATCTCTCACTACACGTGTATCTAAAATACATTCGTGCGCAACAAAACCTTGTTTGTCTGTGTACAAAATCGGATAGTGATCGGCTAGTCGTTTGGCGATGTAATTGGCGGATAGGATAGCGCACTTGGTGGCCTTTGTGAGACCGTCAGGGCCCATCATTCGAATGTACATCCATGAAATGGGTAGAATCATTGCTGACCCGAAGGGTGCGGCTGATATAGGGCCAATGACGTGATTCCCAGATAATTTTGGATGGCCGGGCATGAATGGTACTAGATGCTTTGCGACACCAATCGGGCCGACCCCGGGACCACCACCGCCATGTGGGATGCAGAATGTTTTGTGCAGGTTTAGGTGCGAAACGTCTGAACCAATAATTCCCGGACTTGTGAGTCCAACCTGAGCGTTCATATTGGCACCATCTAGATAAATTTGGCCGCCTTTGGAGTGGACCAGTGCACATGCTGCCTGAACTTCGGTTTCAAAAACGCCATGAGTCGATGGGTAAGTAATCATCAAACAGGATAAATTGCTTCCGTGCTGTTCGACTTTTTGTTTGAGATCGTTTAGGTCAATATTTCCGTGCTGATCGCATTGCACAACTACCACATCTAACCCAGCCATCTGAGCGCTGGCTGGATTTGTGCCATGCGCAGAGGATGGGACAAGGCAGATATTGCGGTAATTTTCACCACGTGCAGCATGATAGCCTTGAATGGCGAGTAACCCTGCGTACTCGCCTTGGGCTCCTGAATTCGGTTGCAGTGAAATTCCTGCATAGTCTGTGATTTCGACCAACCAATCGCTCAATTCCTGAATCATTTGCAAATACCCTTGACGCTGTTCAACAGGTGCAAATGGATGGATATCAGCAAATTCAGGCCAAGTGATTGGTGCCATCTCTGACGCAGAGTTAAGTTTCATGGTGCAAGAACCAAGTGGGATCATCGCGCGATCTAAGGCCAGGTCACGGTCGGACAGCTTGCGAAGATAGCGCATCATTTCCGTCTCAGAGTGATAGCTATTAAAAGCAGCTTGAGACATGAATTGACCCTTCCGAGCGAGCGATGTTGGGATGCCTGACGTTTGTTTGAAAACGGATTTTGCGCTAAAGACTGCAATCAAGGCATCGACCTCGGCTTCGGTCGATGCTTCATCCAGAGAAAGACTGATTGTGTGCTCATTGATAAAATGGAGGTTGAAGCCAGCGTCGCGCGCCCTGCTCTGAATTATTTCGACGTTAGAGCATCGAATTGAGAGAGTGTCGAAAAAGGAGGTGTTTACATTCAGGCCAATTGCCGCCAACGCGCTGGATAGCCGACCCGTCAATTTATGAATACGCTCAGCGATTGCTGTTAGTCCTTGAGGCCCGTGATAGCAAGCGTAGAAGCCGGCAATATTGGCCAGTAAAACTTGCGCGGTACAAATATTACTCGTCGCCTTTTCTCGGCGGATATGTTGCTCGCGAGTTTGCAATGTAAGCCGATAAGCGGTGCGTCCTTCAGAATCAATTGATTGCCCAACCAGGCGGCCTGGAATCGACCGCTTGAGTTTGTCGGTAACCGCGAAGAATGCAGCGTGTGGACCACCGTTACCCATGGGTACGCCAAAGCGCTGAGTTGAACCGAGACATATGTCAGCGCCAAGTGCTCCTGGTGACTCAAGAAGCGTCAAACTCAAGATGTCAGCTGCTACGATCGTAAAAATATTGCTCATTTTTGCTTTCGTGATTAGCGTTTTGATATCAACTATCACGCCGTCACTTCCGGTGTATTGCACTAATATTCCAAAAGCATCATTAAATTCAGGGGGGTTATGAGGATCAAAAGCAACAATTTCAAACCCGAGTGGCTGGGCACGAGTTCTGACTACGGCTTGAGTTTGTTCAAACAGGTTGGTTGCTACATAAAAGCGCTTTGACTTCGTTTTTGCGCTGCGCTTGCACAAAGTCATGGCCTCTGCGGCTGCAGTCCCCTCATCCAAGAGCGATGCATTAGAGAGCGTCATTCCAGTAAGCTCAACCACCATCGTTTGAAAATTGAAGATAGCCTCCAAGCGGCCTTGTGAAATTTCAGGTTGGTATGGAGTGTATGCGGTGTACCAAGCTGGATTTTCGAGTACGTTCCGTTGAATGACTGAGGGAGTGATTGTGTGATAATAGCCTTGACCAATTAATGTTCGAACGACTTTATTTTTTGATGCAATTTTCTTGATTTCCAAAAGTGCATCGGCCTCAGAAAGGGCATTTGGCAATAACATTTGTTTGCGTTTTCGGATGGGCTCAGGAACTACCGCGTCGGCCAATGAATCGATTGACTTTAATCCAAGAGTCTTGAGCATCTTAACTTGGTCTGAATCAGATAAACCAATGTGGCGGTCGGCGAACTTCATTTCCCGATTCATGGGCAATCCTCTTACAATTCTTCTTCTTGAATAAATTCTTGATAGGCTGCTTCGTCTAGTAATGCATCCAATTCAGAAATGTCGTCGAGCCGTATTCGGAAAAACCAACCGTCGTTTTCAGGGTCTTCATTGATAAGCTCTGGTCGTTCGGATAGGTCTTCATTGACCTCGATGATAGTTCCACTAATTGGTGCATAAATATCACTAGCTGCTTTGACCGATTCAACTACAGCGACTTCGGCACCCTGATCGCAGTTGGTGTCTATATCAGGAAGCTCGACAAATACCACGTCTCCTAATTGCTCTTGGGCATAAAAGGTAATTCCAATCGTGGCGATTTCACCTTCGATTCGAAGCCATTCGTGCTCACGGGTATATTTCATAGTCATGATAGGTTCCTCTTAGTTAAAGCGCTCGAATGTAATGCTGCTTTACAAAGCCTGGATCACAGACCTTGCAGGGGAGTGCTTTGCCTCGGACTTCTGCCACCAGTGTGGTTTCAATTGCGCTAACGTTGTGGCTAATATAAGCCATAGCAATTGGTCCGTTATGCGTTGGCCCAAATCCACCAGAGGTGATTTCTCCAACAAGCTCTCCACCTTCGGTTTTTAATAAAGTGTGATCACGAATTGGTGTGCGACCGTCCAATGGTGTAATGCCTACTCGTTTTCTATCCGCACCTATTTCGATTTGCTTACAGATTACTTCAGCACCCAAAAAGCCACCTTCGATTCTTCGTCGCTTTTGAATCGACCAAATTAGGCCTGCCTCAATTGGTGTCGTGTCGCGGGTCAGGTCGTTACCATAAAGACAAAGGCCTGTTTCAAGTCGTAGTGAATTTCTGGCGCCGAGGCCTACCCAGGTCGCTTCCTCTAGATCGGTAAGTTTAATAGCGAGCGTCTCAGCGTGATCTTTATGAATAGAAATCTCATAGCCATCTTCACCTGTGTAACCGCAGCAAGATAAAACGATTTCGATATTATTCCAGGTTGTTCTTATGCTTTGCATGAAAACTAGGTCAGCAGCTTCGGGTATTATACTGGATAAAGCTAAACGAGCTCTCGGACCTTGGACTGCAATTAAGCATAAATCTTCTAGATGCGTCATCAGTATTGATGCATCGAGATACTGTCCGAGATGTTTTATGTCGTCAAATTTGCATGCGCCATTGACCACTAATCCCCATGAGTTTTTATCCCATCGAGTTAGCATTAAGTCATCAAGAATGCCGCCATTTTCAAGCGTCAATTGCGAATATCGTATTTGCCCTGGTTTCATTTCTTGCAGCGCAGCTGGCACTAGTTTTTCCAGTGCCTCAGCAGCCTGAGGTCCTTCGATAATTATTTGACCCATATGGGATACGTCGAATAAACCAATTGCCTTGCGAGTCTGGAGGTGTTCGCCTTTAACGCCTAAGGGATAAGAAATCGGCATACGATATCCGGCGAACGACACAAATTTCGCACCCAATTTTGTGTGAAAAGACTCAAGTTTTAAATGTTGGACATCAACAATCATGCGCGCTCCTTGGCGTTTAGTGGCATGACCCATCTGTCATTGACCTGAGAGATTCGGGTATTCCCTTACTCCTTCGGTGAGCTTTCGCTGCTTTCCAGATCCTCTGCACGCCATTGCGGTCCTGTGGCCTGAGAGTTTCCGGGTCGGTTGCTCCTTCGGCGGCTTACGCGCTCTCCCTCAATGACGTGTACAACATTTGCCGTACGAAAGAAGTCTAAATCATGCGCTGATCAGCCTAAATAATCAATCTTTGAAGTACAATATTCTTCAATTTTTGATGCTATGAGTCTTTATGCTCACCTCGGCTTCCGTGAAGATTACCTTTGAATCGGATAGCAACCCAAAGTATCGCGTTTGACAATGTTTTTGGGCGGGATTTACCCAAAGCCTTGAGTTTAATTTCCAAGAGGGATTGATTGGAAGTCGGCCTTTATTTTGGGATGTGCTAAATTTGAGAATCAAGTTACTCCTCATTTTATTTGCCGGAACGGATTGAAACTTGATTGATGCATTGAATCCCTGGAATTTGTGTTGAGTAATGTGTAAATTGTGGTTCTAAATCCTGACTTACAGCTCGTCTTCCTTTGTAAGGTACAAGCGCAATATTTTCGGAGTTTTGCTTAGTTCGAATCATTACATGAACTTTTATGACTAATTATAATTCTTCTCCCGAGTGAATTGTAAGCTTTCTAGCAAGGTAAGAAATAACTTCGTTACAAATTACTAACCAGTTTATTTGATGATCAATAAATAGATTTTAAGATGAGGAAAGTTTGCGATGTATGCAAGAGCATCCACGATTGAACAATATGATTCGGAATTATCGGAGGCTATTAATTCTGAATTACAGCGTCAGGAAGATCACATTGAGCTGATCGCTTCTGAAAACTATGCCAGTCCACGTGTGCTGGAAGCACAGGGTTCCGGACTCACTAATAAGTATGCTGAGGGTTACCCGGGTAAGCGTTACTACGGTGGATGTGAGTACGTGGATTTGGTTGAGGATCTTGCGATCGATCGAGCCAAGAAATTATTTGGTGCAGCTTATGCAAATGTTCAGCCGCATGCTGGATCGCAAGCTAACGCTGCAGCCTATTTGGCTCTGATGGATGCAGGCGACACACTGCTCGGAATGTCCTTGGCAGATGGTGGCCATTTAACGCACGGGGCATCAGTTAACTTTTCAGGGAAAATCTATAATGCAGTTCAGTATGGCATCGACTCTGATGGCTACATGAACTACAACCAAGTTGCTGATTTGGCGGAGAAGCATAAACCTAAGCTTATCTTAGGCGGATTTTCTGCTTATTCGCGAGTTGTCGACTGGGCTAAACTGCGCGAAATTGCTGACAATGTGGGCGCATATTTATTGGTAGATATGGCGCATATAGCCGGGCTGGTCGCAGCTGGTGTTTATCCATCGCCAATTCCGCACGCGCACGTAGTAACGACGACAACGCATAAAACGCTAAGGGGCCCCCGTTCAGGCCTCATTCTTTCCGGTCACGAGGACGAAGTGCTTCACAAAAAACTGAATTCTGCGGTATTTCCTGGGATGCAGGGTGGTCCGTTGATGCATGTTATTGCAGCTAAAGCCGTGGCATTCAAAGAGGCTATGGAGCCCGGATTCAAGTCTTATCAAGAGCAAGTGGTGAAAAACGCTAAAGTGATGGCGTCAGGATTCGTTGAGCGCGGCTTCAAAATTATTTCGGGTGGGACGGACAATCACTTGATGCTAGTAGATTTGGTGGCCCAAGGGATCACTGGAAAAGCGGCGGATACTGCCCTCGGTGAAAGTAATATTACAGTTAACAAAAATGCCGTTCCCAATGATCCGCAATCACCTTTTGTAACATCAGGAATCCGAATTGGAACACCTGCTGTGACAACCCGTGGATTTGTTGAGGATGATTGCCGGCATCTGACTCAGTTAATCTGCGATGTGTTGGAAAACTTAGATGCCGAATCAACAAAAGGCCGTGTGCGTGAGCAAGTCAAGGCTTTGTGTGACCGGCTTCCTGTATACCGCTGAGCATGGCATCTAGTCTCGCATCTTTCCGGGTCCAAATCGCGTTCATCCAACCTCGAAAAGCTTTTAGCTCGGGCAATGTTTTTGCGGACTTTTGAAGCTCTAGTGGAACTTCAATTTGTTCAGCATGAATCATTATGTGTGGTACCTGACCCGAGAGTAAGTGCCACATGCTTAGTGTTGCGCCAGGGTAGGCTAGCGTAACATCAATGACTCCATCGAGACGATCTTGCATGCAAGCTAGTGCTAATTGAGATCCCCCGACCTTAGGTTTCAGTAAATGCTTGAAAGGCGAACGATTTTTTTGATGTTTAGCCGGGGACAGCCGAGTACCTTCAGCATAATTAACAACTACGCAAGGCTCTTCTGGATTGCGTGACAGCACTCTTTCAGCATAGGCAAAGTCCCGATTCTTGAGGTCCGGACGGCCGTTTATGTCGTTCTGGGTATAGCGACGCATGATTGGAAAATCGAGTGCCCAAGCGCAGATCCCAAGTACCGGGACGTAAATAAGTTCCCATTTCATGAAAAATCGCGGCAATGTGGTGCCTTTACCCAATAGGACCATAACTACCAGGATATCGATCCAGCTCTGGTGGTTTGCGATCAGGAGGTAGGTGCCTTTTGGACTGGGCTGGTCCCCGGTGATTGTCCATTGGATTGGGATTGTAGTTAGTAGCCAACGCATGATGTCGCCCCAGAGAGCTGCAATTCTTGCTGATATCCGATAACTGAACCTAGATGTGGATGGGATCAGTTTCAGCGTAGAGACAAGTGCGATAAGGATTCCGCCTAAAAATGTTGCCACTGCGAGAAAAAAAAAGCGTAAACTTGTGATCATAAATTCAGCCATGAGTGCGATTGCTCACATAGATTAACGCGATTACGCTCCGCCTTCCTTAATTCATTGGAAATTGCATGTTCGATGCCGTCGTTGTAGAACCTGAAAAACCTGCTGAAAGTGCGGTCATTTGGTTACATGGCTTGGGCGCCAGTGGAGCCGACTTTGAATCGTCAATAGCCCTGTTAGGCATTAACGAACAGTCGATTCGCTTTATTTTCCCGAACGCACCGGCAATACCCGTGACGGTAAACGGTGGAATAGTCATGCCCGGATGGTATGACATCACCGACGTGGATATAGCGCGGACTATTGATGTTGATGGAATTCGCAAATCAGCTGATCGTGTGGATAATATTATAAAAGCTCAAATTGAAGCAGGGATTGCGCCACATAATATTCTTTTGGTTGGGTTCAGCCAAGGCGGAGCGGTAGCTTTGTATGCGGGAGTCAGATCAAGTTGTGGTTTGGGTGGCGTACTAGCTCTTTCTACCTATTGGGTAGGTGATCAAGATCGTGACTTGCTTCTGGGCCAGAATCCTATGAATCTACCCATCGAAATTCACCACGGGACCTTGGATCCTGTTGTCCCGTATGCACTTGGAGAGGCTGCTTTTGAATCACTTCAATCGCTGGGTTATCCGGTTACTTTTCAGGCTTATTCCATGCCGCATAGCGTGATGCCTGAGCAATTACGAGCCATCGGAATATGGATGGCATTAATTTTGAACTCCGATTCCCCGACGAGGAGCAAAGAATGAAACAACCTTTACGCATTGCTGTTACTGGTGCTGCTGGAGCGATCAGTTATACAATTTTATTTAAAATCGCTGCTGGAGAATTATTAGGCAAGGACCAGCCGGTAATTCTTCAATTACTGGAAATTCCTCCGGCAATGAAAGCACTTAATGGTGTGGTTATGGAGCTAATCGATTGCGCATTTCCACTGGTTGCTGGGATTAGTACTCACGACAATCCGGAAGACGGTTTTAAAGATGTTGATGTCGCATTTTTAATTGGTGCGCGTCCTCGTGGGCCTGGCATGGAACGCGCCGATCTCCTTAAAGAAAATGCCAAAATCTTTTCTGGTCAGGGTAAGGCACTTAATAATTTCGCCTCTAGGCAAGTTCGTGTCCTGGTTGTGGGGAACCCCGCTAATACCAATGCATTGATTGCAGGCCGTAATGCACCCGATCTGGATCCGCGTCAGTTCACGGCAATGACACGTCTGGATCATAACCGTGCTGTAGGGATTTTAGCGAATCACTTGAGCGCTGCACCGACCGACGTCGAAAATGTAATTATTTGGGGTAATCATTCACCGACGCAGTATCCGGATCTTCACAAGGCCACGGTCAAAGATTTGCCAGCATTAGCTCAGGTGGATCGTACGTGGTACGAGAATGATTATATACCGACTGTCGCAAAGCGAGGTGCTGCTATTATTGACGCGCGTGGTGCATCTTCCGCTGCGTCTGCTGCCCAGGCAGCGATTGATCATATGCGTGACTGGATGTTAGGTAGTGGTGGCAAGGTGGTTTCCATGGCGGTCCCTTCTGATGGGTCTTATGGGATTGCATCAGGCGTTATTTATTCTTATCCGGTTGTCTGTGCAGATGGTGATTACAGAGTGCTCCAAGGCGTTCCTGTGAGTGATTTTTCGCGTGGTAAAATGGCGGAAACTAATCATGAATTGGTTGATGAAAGGGGCGCGATAGTAGATTTATTACCTGCTGAGACTGAAGTAAAATTTAACGCAGTCTCGCATCCGACTGCATAATCAGCGAGGATAAACGAAAGGGGGCTGTGCCCTCGATCTTGTGGAGTTGATTATGAATACCCAGCGTGTCTGGTTTGCGTTTTTCATCGTTTTGGCGTTGACGTTAAATTTTGGGTTTTTTATTGGGGAAATAGATAATCCGCTGCACCATAATTCATACGAATTATTTTTGACGTTGGTTGTTTCTTTAATTGCCACTGTTCTTAAAGTGGGCGACCGCTCTCATATGGGTGCTGTCTTGCTAGCGACAAGCCTGGTGGCGGATCTGCAGTTAATTATGGCAGCTACAATTTGGGGATATTCTAGCGAAGTGACTGGCCATGTTTCACCAGCTGTTATGGCAAGCATAGTCTCTTTGGCTGGGGGAGCGATGCTCGCAAATTTAACGAGCGTTGTATTGCTTTTGTCTGAGACTATTCAGTTGAAGCGCTAATGTTAGAAGGTGATCAATATTGGGCTCATTCAAAAAGCGAGCCTATATGGCTTCTTTTAGTCCAACTGCGTTCGCCACTCATTGCGCTCATTGTCACTTACTCGATCAGCATTCTAGGTTTGGTGCTGATCCCAGGTGAAACGGATTTAGGTTCCCCTTATTACTTATCGTTTTTGGATGCGTTTTACGCGGTAAGTTATACCGCAATGACAGTCGGGTTTGGTGAGATTCCTTATCCATTTAATCAAAGCCAAAGGCTTTGGATGCTTTTGGTGATGTACTCGACGGTCATTGCATGGCTTTATGCGATAGGATCTATTCTCTCTGTATTTTCGGATCCTGCGTTTCACCGAATCCGTTCGCAAAATCGCTCAATTTCCCAAGTAAGGTCACACAACGAACCCTTTTGGATTCTTTGTGGGTTTGATGATACCGGGTTTCAGCTTATCCAGTTTTTAGATCAGGCTAAGATTCGCTGCGTGGTCGTTGATGAAGATCCAGAAAGGATTGATTGTGCTCGATTGATTAATCTTTCCTACGAACCAGCAGTGTTTCTATCCGATCCTTCTGAGCCCCAGATATTGGTTGATTCAGGTGTTTCAAGGCCTCATTGTTGTGGTGTTTTGGCCCTGACTGGGCGAGATCAGATAAATCTAATGATCGCCACGAATGCCCGAGTTCTATCTCCTCGGTTATCTGTTTATTCTCGATCCAATACGGATTTCAGCACAAGAAATTTGAGGAGCTTTGGTACAGAGGTGGTCATTGACCCTAATCGTGCGATCGTACATCGGTTGGTGCAAATGATTCGTCGGCCCAATACTTACGCACTGCACAACGAACTGATTGACCCAGATTTCAATCAATTGAGCGTGCATCAGCTCTCTGATTTGGGTCATTGGATTATTTGTGCCTCTGGTCGATTTTCAGAGCTTGTGGTCGAAGCTTTTGTTCGCGAGGGAATTCCACTCTGCTTGGTGAGTCGCGAGCCACCGGAAGACCCTTCCGTTTGTGATTGGGTTGAGGGAGTCGGTACAGAGGCTATAACTCTTCGGGAAGCTGGCATACTGAATGCAACTGGAGTGATCGCAGGAACCACTGACGATGGTGACAATCTGTCAATTCTTTTAACTGCTCTAGAAGAAAAGCCGGCCTTGTTTTCGGTGGCCCGAAGAAATCGATCGAGTAGTGAGCTGGTATTTCGTCATGGTCAGTTTAATGAAATTTTAAGAGAAGATCGAGTTATCGCACAGGAGATGTTCGCCCGAATTCAAACGCCTTTGCTTAATCAATTTCTTGGCCACCTAGAAGCCATGCCAGATTCTCTTGTTTTCGATATTATTGGAAAAATGTCGCACCGAAGGTCTGTTGAGCAAAGTGAATTAGATCACTTTGCTCTGGTTTTGACCGCAGCGCAGGCGCCGGGTGTGGTTGAGCTTCTGCAAAAAGAAGCAACGATAAAACTTGGTGATCTCTTGATCGACCCGCTACGGGAGCAGCCACTATTGCCGGCAATCTGTCTTTTAATTGCTCGTTTAAATGCGGATGTCATTCCAATTCCAGGAGACGAGTTAGATTTGGTCTTAGGCGATCAGCTGTTGCTTTGGGGGGAAGCAGAGGCCCTTAATCGCATTAAATTTTTTATTGGCCGGCCTGATTTATTCGAAGCTAATATCAAAGAAAGTGATCCTCTATTGTGATGCCTGCTCCAAAGCAGAGGGCAGCAAATTGAATATGCGTCGATCTCTTATTTTTTATGTCTATATTTTTTAGGTTTCCCGCATTGACCTCAATGTTTTTTTGAGTTTCTTTGCAATAGGCTCGGCCAATATTCCAGTTTAGGAGATGATTTTACGGCATCTTTAGAGGTCGACCTCCGTCCAGCGGAAGAGCGATACCGGTGGTGTAAATGTTCTCTTGAAGGTACAAGATCGCTTCTATTGCGACATCGAATCCTGGAACGATGCCAAGACTGCTTTTTTTAGGAGCTTCGAATCGGTAGGTGGCATCGTCTTCTTCACGAAATTCAAGTAATGCCGGACAAAGTGCATTAATTCTGATTCTGGGGCTATATTTTTTTGCCTGTGATTTTGTGAGATTGACTAAGGCTGACTTTGAGGCCGCATACGCCATGTGGTTGGCACTGCCGCGGCCTGCAACGTAATCAGAGATATTAACCACTGATGCATTGCTGGAGGCTAAAAGTGCTCCGGCAAGAGCATCTGTAAGTATCATGGAGACACCTACATGAATTCTCATCATGAGAGCCAAATTATGCAGGCCCATTTCATGGCCTGGATCGGTGCGCCAGGTGGAGGCGTTGTGAACAATCGACTTTAATCTTGAATGCTCCGCACTAAGACTTTCGGCTGCCGAATAAATCCCTTCGTCTGAACTGAAGTCAGCATAAAGAATTTTCGCTCCTTTGGATTTGAGAGTCTCAATTTCAGGTCTATATTTTCGGTACGTAATTACAACAGGTTGATCGTTTTCCAAGTATTGGGTAGCGAGGGCCAGCCCCAGTCTTGTAGCGCCACCAGTAATGAGAATCGGATCATTCATGCTTTCATTTTATCACGTCGTACAGGATCTTCCATTTGGAAGAAAGCATGCATGAGTTGCGACGGCGACGGCGAGTAGTTGCGCTCAGCTCGCCATTGTAATTCCGCTTCCTTAGAAAAAAGATTAAATGCACGGTTAAATGGGTGATTTGGGTCCATCGGATCACAGTCCTCATTAGGGTCTATTGCGAGTGATTTCTTTTTGTGATTAAACCAATCTTTGAGTAGACGATATTCGTTCTCATGCAGCCTATGATTCTCTGGATATATCAATACTGAATACATGCAATACTCCTTCGCAATTCCCATATTTTATTTGCATTACGAAAAGGTCACGGGTTGATAATTTTTTCGATACTATTAATTAATTATAACAAGTCAGCGAAACAAAGCTTTGCCAATTTTTAGACTGTTTTATTTTGCGATTATTGTACTGGCCGTTTCTGGTATCGCAAGCCATGTCTACGCTCGAGACAGTGTGGGTTTGGTGCTGTCAGGCGGTGGAGCGCGTGGTTTTGCGCATGTGGCTGTACTTGAGGCGCTTGAGGCTAACCGAGTGCCTATAGATTATATTGCCGGCACTTCAATGGGTGCTGTGGTCGGCGCGCTTTATGCTTCAGGTCTATCGGCCAGTCAAGTTCGAGAAAAACTGCTCGCTGTGGATTGGAATGCCGCCTTGCGGGACGTTACTGACCGAAATGAGCGTAGTTTCCGAAGTAAGAGCTTTGAAGGCCGAAATTTTCTTGGATTAGACCTTGGTGTTGCTTTGGATCAATTGAAATTACCACTTGCTGTTTTGCGTGGTCAAAAACTTGCTCTAGTGCTCAACGAGTTAACTTTGGAAGCTGCTAAAGTGTCTGATTTTGATGCGTTATCGATTCCTTTTCGAGCGATCGCGACAGATCTGGCTACTGGGGACCCAGTTGTCTTGGATCGAGGATCACTCGCGACAGTTTTGCGGGCATCGATGGCGGTTCCAGTCCTGTATTCGCCCGTAGAAATTGATGGCCGTCTGTACGTTGACGGTGGGGTGGCTAATAACTTGCCAATTGATGTGGCGAGGGATATGGGTGCTGATCGAGTGATCGTGGTGGATACTTCTTCACAGCGCTATACAACCAGTGAACTCACTTCTGTGGTGACCGTGATTGATCAGTTAACCAATCTTCTGACGCTCCGTAATACCGAAGCTCAGCTCAAAACGCTCACTGATAGTGATGTCTTAATTGAAATTTTTCCGGAAGGTATCGCTACAGCGGATTTTAATAAAGTTAAAGATGCACTTGCGGCTGGACGCAAAGAATTAGTGACCGCAGAGGATATGTTTGTTTCTTTGTCTGTTGATAGATCTGCGTATCGAGACTGGCAAGAATCTCATAGGACGGAACAACTGCCATCAACTTTGGCATTTGTTGAAGTTATTAGTGATGCCCCACGTACATCAAGTAAGACTATTGCAAATCGTCTGACCGTTCGTCCGGGGCAGTTGCTTGACAACGAACGACTGGGATCGGATCTTGGGAAAATATATGCGCTTGAGACAATTGACCAGGTTGAGGTCTCGGTGATTGAGCGAGGTAATCAGGTGGGATTGTCTCTGGAAACCAGAGAAAAAGCCTGGGGTCCTGACTATTTAGATATGGGATTTAATCTTGAAGATAGCTTGGATGGACGAGCATCTTATAATCTGAGTGGTGTAATCCGCGCGACCAATATCAACCCGTTAGGAGGCGAATGGCGCACTGAACTAACTCTCGGGGACAAAACCGAAGTGACCTCTGAACTTTTTCAGCCCATTGATTATGGCTCGAATTGGTTTGCGTCAGCAATTGCAGGCTTTGTAAGTGAAGATCGGGCTCTTTATCAAATGGGAGTTGTTACCTCAATGTATTCGACTGAGACGAGGGAATATGGGTTAGACGCGGGTTACACGCTAGACACTCGGGCTGAGTTCCGGGGTGGCTTCCGGCAAAGTCGAGTTGCGAACAAATTGATTCTTGGTGCGAGTTCTTTGGGCGCAGAGATTGATGATTCCAGATATTTTGTGAGAGCCGGCTATGACACGTTGGATTCTCTAGGGTTCCCGACAAAAGGTGTTCGGCTCCTAGGTGAATATTCAATCCATGATTCAACGCTTGGGGCGACCAAGCAATATGATGACCTCACGCTGGATATGTTGTATCCGTTTTATCACAGCAATCGCACTACCTTGGTTGCTCAGGGATACTTCGGTTATTTATTTGAGACCTCGGTTACTGATGTTACGCCTCGCTATAGTTTGGGAGGGTTTACGAGACTTTCTGGCTATAGTCCAGACGAAATTTCAGGCCGTCATGCGAGTTTGATTTCAGTAATTGGTTATCAACGTTTAAATGAGCAAGTTGTATTTCCGATTGATCAACCTTTAGTCCTAGGATTTTCTTTGGAGGCGGGTAACGTATTCCAGAGCCGCGATGAAATTCGGTGGAGTAACACTCTGACAGGCGGCTCGATCTTTGTAGGTGCTGATACGGCTATTGGGCCTAGCTATTTATCATTTGGTCACACTGAAGGCGGTCATAAATCTGTGACTCTGTCGGTCGGCAGACCCTTTGCGGAAAGAAATTAATGCGCTTTGAGCGGCGATTTGTCACGCCTAAATCTCCGTCAGAGTCGTTGCGGTTGATTGCTGACTTTAGAAACCTAAAAGAATGGGATGACTCTGTTGTTAGTGTCAAGCCGATGGATTCGAGTTTTGGCCAGGGATCTCGCTTTTTGGTTGAAGTGCTTTTCAGTGGTAATTTGATTGAAATAGAATACACGGTAACTGTTTATGAGCCAGGCATTCGGGCCGAGTTGTCTGGCACTGCCGCAAAGGCAACTGCGACTGATATTATTGAAGTATCACGGGTCAGTGATGGAACTCAAGTTGATTATATTGCCGAAATTCGACTTGCTTTTCCATTTTCGATATTCGATCCCTTGCTTGCAATCGGATTCAAGAAAACAGTAGACCATGCTGTGTCTGGATTAACGCGATTTCTATCTGCGCAATAACACAGTCTTTGTAATTAAGGCTCGAAACCAGGCTTCTGGAAGTAGTCTTCGAAGTGTTAATAATATGTTTGCATGTTTACCTGCCGTGTATCGCAAACGATCAGTTTGATCAAACAAAGCCGTTTCCATAACTTTTGCTATAGTGTCTGGATTAGAGCCTGTGGTTCCCGACTTCATGGTTTCTGAAAGCCATTCAATCTGCTTAGAATGTAATGGAAGGGCGTTGGCAACGGATCTTCGCATGCCGTGGGTTGCGAATTGTGTTTGAGTGAAGCCGGGTTCTATAATTTTAATACGAATGTTTGATTTCAAGCATTCGTACCAGAGAGATTCAAAGGTGGCCTCTAGTGCATGTTTAGTTGCATTGTAGTAACCGAAGTATGGGAAGGCTATTCGCCCACCAATTGAAGTGTTGACCATTACTGTGCCGAATCCTTGTTCACGGAAATGATCCATCGCTTTTTGGGTTACCTGAATGGTGCCGAAATAGTTGGCCTCAAACTGCTCACGAATTTCTTGTAAGTAGGCAGATTCGATTGGTGCGATCAGACCAAAGCCGGCGTTGTTGACGATGCCATCAAAGCTGCGATCCCAAAGTTTTGATTTGATAAATGCGTCGATGCTTGACTGCTCTTGGAGATCTAAAGTTGCCCAATCAAGCCCTGCTTGTTTCATTTGGCTTATTGGCTGCCTACTTGTGGCTACAACTTGATGTCCATGGCTTAGTAAGCGCATTACTAGTGCCTTTCCGATGCCCGTCGAGCCACCTGTAATAAGAATTCGGGCCATCAGAGACCGCTGTGCCCACGACCCTGCTTATCCAAATAGTCTTGGTGGTAATCCTCGGCCTCCCAAAATTTTTCTGCGATTTCTAGCTTGGTTGCGATTGGAATTTGATCATGGTTGGATCCACTGAGTTCAATGATTTTTGCGGCTGCCAGATTATGCTGCTCACCTGTAGTGGGGAAGATAGCGGTGCGATATTGAGAGCCTATATCTGGGCCTTGCCTATTGATCTGAGTCGGGTCGTGCCATTCAAAAAAGTGGGTGATTAGTGTGAGGTAATCAATTTTTTGTTCGTCGTAGATTACTTTCACTGTTTCTGTGTGGCCGCTTTTGCCTGAACAGACTGCTTTGTAGTCTGGTTTTTCGAGCGTTCCCCCCATGTAACCTGCCCGGGTAGACGTTACACCGTTAAGGCGTGAAAAACGTTGTTGAATGCCCCAAAAGCATCCTGCTGCAAAATAAGCTGTTTCCATGATTATCTCTTAATTGCTCCGGCTTACTGATAGCTCTGCGAGACTAATTAGTCCGTCTTTAAATTGTGAGTTTGGCAATGGGCCTAGGGCCTTTTTTGCATTCTCTGCAGCTTTGAATGCCCTTTCTTTAGTATATTTCAGACTACCTGTTTTAGAAATAATAGTTGCGATCTCAGAAAATCTCGTTCGGTCCCCGTTCGCGATAGCCGTCTGAATCAGAGTGGTTTTGTCTAAGTCGAGCTCCTTAAATGCGTGTATCAATGGCAATGTACATTTACCATCGGCCAAGTCATCGCCAAGATTTTTTCCAATGTTTTTCTCGTTTCCTTCGTAGTCCAAATAATCATCAATTAGTTGAAATGCAAAACCGAGTTCTAATCCATAGGTTTTGAGACTTTCCAAAATTAGATCATCTTGATTTGTAATTAGACCAGGGATGATGGCAGCTGCCTCAAATAAAACAGCGGTTTTTCGGGTGATGACTTGATTGTATTCAGCTTCGGTAACGTCTGTACGAAACTGATTTTTTAATTGCCATACTTCGCCTTCTGAAATTTGGTTGGTGGTGTCAGCCAATAATTTCAGTACATCAAGATGGCCAACCGAGACCATCATTTGGAACGCCCGTGAATATACAAAATCGCCGACCAAGACGCTGGCGCTATTTCCGAAAGCTGCGTTGGCACTGGGTTGATCTCTGCGTATTGTCGAATTATCCACAACGTCGTCGTGAAACAGGGTGGCCGTATGAAGGCACTCGACTGCCGCGGCAAGAGGTATATGATGATCATTATCTGTAAAGAGTGCTCGCGCAGCCATTATTGTCAACAGTGGCCGGACGCGCTTTCCTCCTGACTGAATTAGATATTGAGTTACTTCCTCAATTAGATCGATTTCAGAACCTAACTGAGAAATCAATAGATTATTGAGGGCGTCAAAATCTGGTCTGACGAGGTCAATGAGTTGATCCATTGATGACATAAGAAGTTCCATAGCAAGTCGACTGCATATACTACCCTCTTTACGAAGAGAAAAAGGACAAAAAAAGAGTTGTTATCTGGGTCTTAATTCTCTATTATTGCGCGCTTTTCAGGTGGTACGTCCATCAAATTTTGAAATCGGGGTTGAGACATGTACGCTGTCATTGAAGCAGGCGGGAAACAGCATCGCGTTGTTGAAGGTGAGTTCATCAAGGTCGAGAAAATTGAGGCCGAGACAGGTTCGACGATCGATTTTGATCGTGTTCTGATGATTGGTGAGGGTGAATCAATAAAGGTTGGCACACCAGCTGTTGATGGTGCAAAAGTGTCCGCCGAAGTGATTCAGCATGGGCGCGGGGACAAGGTTATAATTGTGAAATTCAAGCGTCGCAAGCACCATATGAAACGCCAAGGACATCGCCAGTGGTTTACTGAAATTAAAATCACAGCGATTAATGGTTAATGCAGGAGATTGAGTAATGGCGCACAAAAAAGCTGGTGGTAGTACCCGTAACGGCCGCGATTCGGAGAGTAAACGTCTTGGTGTTAAGAAGTTTGGCGGTGAACAGGTTTTGGCTGGTAATATTTTAATCCGACAGCGTGGAACCCAATTTCATCCTGGGAAAAATGTCGGTTGTGGCACAGACTACACACTATTTGCTAAATCAAATGGTGAAGTGAAATTTGAAGTAAAGGGGCCACACAAGCGTCGCTTTATCAGTGTTGTAGCTTCCGCATAAAGGGCTACGCAGATCTGACGTTTGGGCCCCGCTTGTGCGGGGCTTTTTCGTTTTTGGAGGCTTATGAAATTTGTTGACGAAGCTCTAATCTCAGTAGAAGCAGGTAAGGGTGGCGGCGGTTGCCTTAGTTTTCGTCGAGAGAAATATATCCCCAAAGGCGGTCCCGATGGCGGTGATGGTGGTCACGGCGGATCCGTTCTTTTAATCGCCGATGAAAATCTGAATACGTTAATCGATTATCGATTTCAGCCACGTTATCGTGCGGAGAATGGGGGTCAGGGTTCTGGGCGTAATAAATCCGGCGCCGGAGGAGGTGACTTGACTTTAAAAGTACCTATCGGCACGACAATATACAATGATGAAACAAATACCTTGCTTGGTGAAGTTGTTGCTGATGGAGATGTAATCACTATTGCGGAGGGTGGCCGCGGTGGATTGGGTAATACCCGCTTCAAATCATCGACTAACCGCGCGCCTAGACGAACCACGCCGGGGAGTCCCGGGGAAGTATTTAAACTTCGTTTGGAGCTGCGATTATTGGCCGACGTTGGTTTAGTCGGATTTCCGAATGCAGGTAAATCAACATTAATTAGCCGCTTGTCTGCGGCCACTCCTAAGGTTGCCGATTATCCATTTACTACGCTGGTGCCTCAGCTTGGGGTGGTGTCTTTGGCGCCACATCGTAGCTTTGTAATTGCTGATATTCCTGGATTAATCGAGGGTGCGGCCGAAGGTGCGGGATTGGGTACGCGATTCTTAAAGCATCTGACACGTACACGGATTTTATTGCACTTAGTTGATTTAGCTCCAATTGATGAAAAGGATCCATTGGAAGTGGTCTCGATCATTGAAAATGAATTAGAAAAATTTAGCCCAGCTTTGGCCGCTAGAGAACGTTGGTTGGTTTTGAATAAGGTTGATTTGGTCCAACCAGACGTTCGAGAAGAGTCTTTGTCTGATCTCAAAGAAGCATTTAATTGGCCGTATCCCGTTCATGTGATTTCGGGCGTAACTGGTATTGGCTGCGAGCTTCTAGCTTATAACCTAATGACTCGTATGGAAGAACTAGGCATTGCTTGTCGTGAAGATCCGGATCAAGAAGTCATTGAGCGGGAATGGTTGGATCAGATGGCAAATGAGGCTCATGATCGGATCTCGAGTTTGCGTGAACAGCATCAGAATCAGCGCAATGGCTTGGCGGTTGACGAAGGTGATGCCGATGATGATGCACATGAAATGGAGGTTATTGTTGTCCGTGAGTGAACGTCAAAAGCTGTGCACTTCTCGTCGCTGGGTAATAAAAATTGGTAGTGCGCTTCTTACTAATGATGGGATGGGGCTCGATAGACTCCGCATGCAAGCCTGGGTTGACCAGATGGTGGTTTTGATCGAACAAGGTGTGGAATTGTGTTTGGTTTCTTCAGGAGCCATTGCTGTGGGCCTTAAAGTCCTCAGGCTTGATAAACGCCCCGAAGAATTGCCAATATTACAGGCGGCTGCTGCAATAGGGCAGATGGGCCTGGTCCATGCATGGCAAAGTTGCTTTGCAGCCCGAGGTCACGAAACTGCTCAAGTGTTGTTGACGCATGAAGATCTTGCTAACCGGACGCGCTATCTTAATGCACGCGATACCCTTAAAGCGCTTAATCAGTTTGGTATTATTCCTGTCGTGAATGAGAATGATACTGTCGCAACTGATGAGATCTGTTTTGGTGATAATGACTCGTTGGGGGCATTAGCAACCAATCTTCTCGAGGCCGATGTGTTGGTTATTCTTACAGATCAAGACGGTTTTTATGATCGAGATCCAAGGTTGCATGCCGATGCAGATCTTATATCAGAAGCTCGTGCGCTAGATCCACGATTAGTTGCGATGGCGGGTAAAGGCGGTGGTTCTCTCGGGCGTGGTGGAATGCATACAAAGATCCTGGCTGCGCAGCAGGCAGCGCGATCTGGAGCGATGACTGTCATAGCTAATGGGCGGCGGGATCAGGTTCTTTCGCTTCTGCGCCAAGGCGAGGTAGTAGGGTCGCTCTTACTTCCTGACCTGAAACCCTTGGTAGCTAGAAAGCATTGGCTTGCATCTCATAAACAAACGAAGGGGTCACTAGTGATCGATTCAGGGGCCGCGCATGCTTTGATTTTTAAAGGACGTAGTTTGTTGCCGGTCGGAGTAGAGCTGGTGAGGGGGTCTTTTTCACGTGGTGACATTATTACGATTTGTAGTCACGCGGGAGATGTCATCGCGACTGGGCTTGTGAATTATAATTCAGATCAAGCAAAGGCGATGATTGGGCTTACCACTGAGCAATTGAAAAAGACTCAGAAATTATTGGAAGGCGATGTGCTTGTGCATCGAGATAATATGGCGCTGGTTTGATCCAGCGCTCACTAAAATTAAGATGCTATCGCTTTAACTCTAGTGTTCAAGCGACTCTTAGTGCGTGCACATTTATTCTTCTTGTACAGGCCTTTATTAACCATGCTATCCAGAATTGGTGTGGTTTCACGCAATGCATTTGTGGCTGCTATGTGGTCACCCGATATGATTGCCGCCAATGTCTTTTTTACATATGTGCGTGCTCGTGACCGCAGGCTAGCGTTATGATTACGACGAACATCGGACTGCTTTGCACGCTTCCGGGCTTGAGGACTATTTGCCACCGGGTTTGCTCCCTTATATTACATTTCGAATCAGTTGAAATAACTGGAAAATCAAGGCGCGGAAATGTAGCGGATATGAATACGAAGGTCAAGGAAAGTAGAGATTGAGTTCAGCAAAAATGGTTAAGGCGGGCATTACTGTTGGCGGATGGACGTTTGTTTCTCGGATACTTGGATTGATGCGGGATATTGTTTTGGCAAATGCTGTGGGGGCGTCTGCTGGTGCAGACGCATTTTTTGTTGCTTTTAAAATACCTAACTTCCTTCGTAGATTATTCGGCGAGGGTGCTTTTGCACAGGCTTTCGTCCCAGTATTTTCAGAAGTTCGAGAAAAAGAGGATGAGGCCTCCCTACAGCGACTTGTGAACCAAGTTGCTGGTCGATTCGGACTGATTGTGGTTTTGGTTGCCGCTCTCGGGGTTTTGGGTGCGCCTGTTATTGCGGTGATTTTTGCTCCTGGATTTGCGCATGATCCAGGGAAGCTTGCATTAACAGCTGAGCTCCTGCGATGGACTTTCCCATATCTTGCTTTAATAAGCTTGGTGGCATTTTCTGGGGGCATTCTCAATAGTATTGGAAAATTTGCGGTGCCGGCAGCAACACCCATCTTTTTGAATATTTCACTTATTGGTTGTGCAGTCTTTTTGTCACCATTGTTGTCTCCCAGTGTTTTAGGACTTGCGATTGGAGTTTTAGTGGCAGGAATCATTCAATTACTGGTTCAATTGCCATCTCTTTTTAGTGCGGGATTGTTGCCAAAACCGAGTCTTCAGAGCGATCATCCGGGGGTTGCAAAAATCTTGAGGCTGATGGTTCCTGCTTTATTTGGTGTCTCAGTAAGTCAGATTAATTTACTTCTAGATACGGTGTTGGCATCGTTTTTAGTTTCTGGATCTGTCTCTTGGTTGTATTACTCGGACCGCTTAATGGAATTGCCGCTGGGTGTAATCGCTATCGCCGTGTCTACTGTGATTTTGCCAAAATTATCAAGAGAGTTTACACACTCCGATGCCAAGGCATCACAAGAAACGCAGACTTGGGCAATTTGGGTCGTAATGGTTCTGGGACTGCCTTGTGCACTTGTTCTTGCTGTTTTTGGCGAACTAATCTTGTCGACCTTATTTCAGTATGGCGCGATGAGTGCTCTTGATATTCAGGCCGCCTCGGATTCACTTGCCGCCTATGCTGCAGGGCTTCCTGCATTTATGTTGATCAAAGTCTTGGCCCCGCATTATTTTTCGCGCCAGGACACAGGGACGCCGGTCAAGATTGGTTTGTTAGCGATGGTAGCCAATATGATTTTCAACCTTATTTTGGTTTGGCATCTGGAACATGTCGGCCTGGCTTTAGCGACGTCACTGTCTGCTTGGATCAATGCTCTGCTGCTCCTTTGGTGTCTCCATAAGAGGAATTGGTATTGTATTGACGGGATTCCAATTAAAAAAATATTTCAATTGGGTCTTGGTCTTTTACTAATGGCTCAAGTTGCCTGGTGGGCGCCGGACGCCCTCGCGCTAGAGACGAAATCGATCATCGAGCGTGCGCTATGGACTGGCGGATTGCTCGGGTTGTCAGGATTTTTGTATCTAGGGGGGCTAGCAATGACAGGTATCCGCTATACTTCACTCTTATTTCCGCCATCCGCATGTGATTAGATTTTGATGCAGTTTACTTTTGGTCGTATGGCCCAGTTCGATAGTCCTCATGTCCTAACCATCGGTAACTTCGATGGTGTTCATCAAGGACATCAGAAAGTAATTGCGCAAGCTGCTTTAGTTGCTAAGGACCGAAAATTGCCGCTTACCGTTCTAATTTTTGAACCGCAACCCAAGGAATATTTTGCGGGCATTGTAGGTGACGAAGCTCCTCCACGGTTAACAACTTTGCGATCCAAGGTGAATATACTTAAGACCCTGCAGGTAGATTTTTTGTGGTGTCTGAAATTTGGGGATATTCGTGGCATGAGTGCTGCTGAATTTATCGATGAATTAGTGGTTGCAAAAAATGTGTCGCATCTTGTAATCGGTGATGACTTCCGGTTCGGATGTGATCGAGTGGGCGACTTTGAATTGTTGGCAACAAATGCTGCGCACTTAAATTTTAGTATAGAAAAGTCGTTGACATACCGCTATGAGGGCCAGCGTATTTCGTCTTCTCGAATTCGTGAAGCACTTGAGACTCATGATTTTGCGCTAGCGCAGGCGTTATTGGATCGGCCATTTGCCCTAACTGGAAGGGTAGTCTTTGGGCGCCAACTCGGACGCCAATTGGGGTTTCCAACCGCGAACATAAAGGTTTCTAGAAACCCGCCTATACGCGGAGTGTATGGATGCGAGGTGCAATTGCAGTCTGGTGAGCGGTACGATGCCATTGTTAATATTGGTACGAGGCCAACATTATCTGGTCAGGGGTTTTGGCTTGAGGCGCATTTGCATGACTTCAACGGGGAGCTGTATGGTCATGATTTAGTTGTGATACCACGATTTTTTATTCGTTCTGAACGAAAGTTTGAAACGTTGGCTCAATTGAGTTCACAAATTGCCTTGGATGATGCGGAATCCCGTAAAAAATTTAGCTTATTTTTTGGATCTAAAACTGAATGACTGACTACAAACACACTTTAAATCTTCCTGAGACACCTTTTCCAATGCGTGGAAATTTAGCTAAACGCGAACCTGAAATGTTGGCTTCTTGGCAGGCTAAGGATTGGTATGGGGAGGTTAGGAAGGCTCAAGCTGGGAGGGATAAGACTTTTATCCTTCATGATGGTCCTCCGTATGCAAATGGTGACATACACATCGGACATGCCGTCAATAAGGTGCTCAAAGATATTGTGGTTAAATCGCGCGGACTTGATGGCTATAACGCTCCTTATGTTCCTGGTTGGGACTGTCATGGCCTACCAATCGAACATAAGGTTGAGACCACTATTGGCAAGATCGGTGAAGCCTTTCAATCAGCCAACGAATTTCGAGATGCCTGTAGAAAATATGCTGCCTCTCAGATTGATCGACAAAAGATTGATTTCCAGCGTCTGGGGATTTTGGGTGATTGGGATCGCCCATACCTTACTATGGACTTCAAGGTAGAAGCGGATATTGTCCGCACTCTTGGTCAGATTATTGAAAATGGTCATTTTCACCAAGGCGCCAAGCCAGTTTATTGGTGTATGGACTGTGAGAGTGCCCTTGCTGAGGCCGAAGTTGAATACCAAGATCGCCGGACCTGGACGGTAGATGTGGCCTTTCCAATCCAGAACTCTGAGCAAATCGAATCAGTTTTTGGTGTGCCTTCTATTGTTTCTGTCAATGCATGTATGGCGATTTGGACTACGACGCCTTGGACATTGCCAGCGAATCAATTTGTTTCTGTCAATGCAGCTTTGACTTATGTACTGGTTGAATTCTCTAAAGATGAAGTCACCTGGATCTTGGTCCTGGCTGAGGGGCGTCTTGCAGAGCTTAAGAAGCGATACAGCGTTGAATCTTTTTTGATATTAGGTCGTGCGCAAGGTGAGTCTCTGCAGGGTATTCAGTGTGAGGCACCTTGGGATGAACGAATTGTGCCCGTGGTATGTGGCGATCATGTGACTCTTGAAGCTGGTACAGGCGCGGTGCACTCGGCACCGGCCTACGGTCTTGAAGATTTTAACGCGGCGAAATCGCTCGATCTTACATTGTTGACGCCAGTACGTGACGATGGCACTTTCTCGGATTCTATTGCTGTAGTGGCCGGCCTTCACGTCGAAAAAGCAGGGCCTGTGATCTCTGACTACCTTGTTGAAAGAGGTCGTTTGATTCACAAAGCGCCGCTTGAGCATTCATACCCACACTGCTGGCGCCATAAAACGCCAGTGATATATCGTGCTACCCCGCAGTGGTTTATCCGAATGCAAGGAGAAGGTCTGCTTGAAATAGCAGCGAAATCTGTTGAGTCTGAAATCCAGTTTACGCCAGATTGGGGAAAGAATAGGTTGGCAGCGATGTTAGAGGATCGGCCTGATTGGTGTATCTCTCGGCAGCGAAATTGGGGGGTGCCGATTACCGTCTTTGTACACAAGAAAACTGGACAGCTTCATCCAAAGACAGTGCCGCTATTTAAAGAAATTGCATCTCGGATTGAGGAAAATGGGATTAATGCCTGGTTCGATTTGGAGCCAATTGAATTACTCGGCGAAGAGGCTGCCAATTTTCGAAAAGTTACGGATGTACTGGACGTTTGGTTCGACTCCGGAACAACTCATGCGTCGGTCTTGGGGCGTCGCAAGGGATTGCGTTTCCCGGCAGATCTTTACCTCGAAGGATCGGATCAGCATCGAGGATGGTTTCAATCATCTTTGTTGACCTCAATCGCGATTCATGGAGCCGCTCCCTATAGGGGTCTCTTGACGCATGGCTTCGCGGTTGACTCTGATGGCAAAAAGATGTCGAAGTCGCTTGGTAACGTGATCCCGCCGCAGGATGTGATGAATACTTTAGGCGCAGATATTTTGAGGCTCTGGATTGCCTCTGCAGATTTCACCAAAGAAATGGTAGTTAGCCAGGAGATTTTAAATCGGACAGCGGATACGTATCGTCGGATTCGGAATACGTCGCGTTTCATGTTGGCTAATATGGCGGGCTTTGATCCGCAGACTGATCAGGTGGCTATGAACAACTTGGTGTCCTTGGATGCAGAGATGATCCGCCGCACGCGTAAGTTGTCAGAAAAAATAATGGATCACTACCGAGCTTATGAATTTTCTGGTGTTACTCAAGCGTTGCATCATTTTTGTGTTGATGATCTGGGTAGCTTTTATCTCGATATCATCAAAGATCGCCAGTACACCCTAAAGGCGGATAGTCATGCCAGACGGAGCTGCCAAACAACGCTTTATTGGATAACAGAGGCCTTTGTGCGTTGGATGTCGCCAATTTTATCATTTACGGCTCAAGAAATATGGGAAGCAATGCCAGGTGATCGGCCGCAGGCGTTTGTGTTTTCTGCGACTCAGATTAATCTCCCCGAAATCGTGCAGCCCACTGGACTGGACTGGGTAAAACTGCAGTCGGTAAAGGAGACGGTCAATCAAGCTATAGAGCGTGCGCGGAATAACGGCTTAGTGAAAGGCTCCTTGTCTGCTGAGGTGACTCTCTTCTGCGACGAGATGCTTCGTAAAGAGCTTGTGAAGTTGGGAGAGGAAATCCGCTTTCTGACTATTACATCTGAAGTTCGGCTTGCGCCTTTAAGTGATGCTCCAGAGATTTCGGTAGTGGATCCAGAGTGTCCTGGACTGGCGGTCATGGTTACAGCTGCTGAAGCGATTAAGTGCGAACGGTGCTGGCATCACCGAAATGATGTTGGAACGATTGAAGCACACCGCTCACTCTGCAGTCGCTGCGTTGAAAACATCGATGGAGCAGGTGAAAAGCGGACTTACGCATGAATGTGAGAATAGTATTGATTATGGTTAGTGTTTTGCTGCTGGATCAGTTGACCAAGTTTTTTGCGACGACCTATTTGAGTTATGCAGAATCTATTGAGCTATTGCCCTTTTTTTCGCTGACGCTGCTACATAATACGGGTGCTGCATTCAGTTTTTTAGCGGATGCCGGTGGTTGGCAGCAGATTTTATTCTTGATCTTGGCGGTGGGCGTTAGTGGATTTTGCATTTGGACTTTACGCCGCGAAACACTTAGTCCTTTGACATCAGCAGGGTATGTATTACTTATTCCGGGTGCATTGGGGAATGCTATTGATCGAGTTTATTTCGGCTATGTTGTTGATTTTATTCATTTTCATTGGAATCAATGGTCTTTTCCGGCCTTTAATATTGCTGATGTAAGTATTACTGTAGCCGCTTGCGCACTTTTGATGGGATGGTATTTAGATGCTCGACATCGGACCAAATTGTAGAGTTCGGCTTCATTTTGTATTGCGCCTGGCCGATTCCGGGGAGCAAGTAGATTCTACATTTGAGAAAATGCCTGCCGAGCTTGTGATTGGAGATGGTAATTTACCATCGGCGTTTGAGGCTCAAATATTTGGTTTGAAGGCCGGCGACCGGAAGGTTTCTCTTATCCAACCAGAAGATGGATTTGGTCAACGGAATCCGTCCAATGTGCAAAAAATCGCACGAGGGAATTTTGATCCATCGTTTGAGCTCTCTGAGGGTTTGGTGGTTAGTTTTCAGGATAAGGCTAAGACGGAGCTGCCAGGCGTTGTGATGGGCTTTGATGCCAGCTTGGTTACAGTGGATTTTAATCATCCCTTGGCAGGTTACGAGCTTGAATTTGAGGTGGAGATTTTAGACGTGCGTCCCGTGGAGATTCATTGATGGAGGTAATGCTTGCTAATCCACGAGGCTTCTGTGCAGGGGTCGATCGTGCGATCGACATTGTCAACCGGGCCCTCGAAGTATTTGGGGCGCCCGTTTATGTTCGCCATGAAGTGGTACATAACAAAACTGTGGTTGAGGATCTTCGCAGTCGTGGTGCGATTTTTGTCGATGAGCTGAATGAAGTGCCTGATGATGCGATCGTAATCTTTTCGGCACATGGTGTTTCGAGAGCGGTGCAAGATGAAGCCAATAGTCGTGCATTAAAAGTATTTGATGCAACTTGCCCCTTGGTCACGAAGGTCCATATGGAAGTTATTAAGTTTGCACAAGAAGGCCGAGAGTGCATATTAATCGGTCATGCGGGGCATCCTGAAGTTGACGGTACGATGGGCCAGTTCGACACATCTTACGGAGGGGTCCTGGTCCTGGTAGAAAATGAATATGATGCTCAAACGATTATCCTTTCGAAGCCGGCAGATGCCGCATTTGTTACTCAAACAACTCTATCTATGGACGATACTTCTCGAATTATTGATATTTTAAGGGGTCGGTTCCCAGAAATTCGTGGCCCCAAAAAAAATGATATTTGTTACGCGACACAGAATCGCCAAGATGCGGTAAAGCGGCTTGCTGGTGAATGCGATTTAATGCTTGTAGTAGGGTCACCAAATTCCTCTAATTCCAACCGATTACGTGAATTGGCAGAGCGCTTAGGCACTAAGGCATATCTCATTGATGGTCCTGAAGAGATCCGTCCAGACTGGATCAGCTCCATTACTTCGATTGCTGTTACCGCTGGTGCATCCGCACCGGAGATGGTTGTGCAAGCCGTTTGTGATCGATTGCTCGAACTTGGGGCTATCGATATCAGACAAGAAGTTGGTGTCGATGAAGTGATTCAATTTTCTTTGCCCAAAGAATTGAGACTTTATCCAGTTGACTCGGGCGAGCGACTGATCAAAACAAAAGCCTCTGATCGTTAGGGCGTTCTTTAGGGGGCGTATTCAGGAGTTCTAAGAGTGCTACGGTGATTGGTGTTGTTATATTGAGGTTTAAATTGGTGGCAGTGGACGTTTGGAGGGCTGGATTCAGTTTTTTCAAAAGGGTTCAGATTTCTAGTATTGCTTTTATCATAATATTAATAGCGAGATGGCGTTAGTGAGAAGGGCACATGATGTTACGATTATCGGCGCTGGAATAATTGGGCTTTTAAGTGCCCTTGAACTAGCTCAAACAGGCCGAACGATTCTGATCTTGGAGCGCCATCGAGCTGCTATGGAAGCTTCTTGGGCTGGCGGTGGAATTATATCGCCACTGTATCCATGGCGTTATGCACCAGCAATTACGGCACTGGCAACATTTTCACAAACAGTTTTTCCAGATTTGATTGGGAGTCTTTTTAGGACTACAGGTATCGATTCTGAGTTTTTACAAAATGGAATGCTGGTAACTGCTACGAGCGAGTCTGTAGAGGCTTTGGCTTGGGGTAGCGGACTGCAGCAATTGGTTTCTGAAATCTCGATTGATGAGGCTAGTACGCTTGAACCCGAGGTGTGCTTGCACAAAAAGGCTCTGTGGATGCCGAAAATTGCGAGTGTTCGTACCCCGCGGTTGGGGCAGGCGCTGCGTCAGGCTTGCATAAATCATCCTTTAATTACTTTGGAAGAAGATGCGAGCGTCTCGCTTGAAGGGACAGTGGTGGATCCGGTCGTGTACGTAGAGGGCAGACGGAGAAATACCTTGGTGGTCGTATTAGCGGCTGGTGCCTGGACTGGTGGGCTTTTGGATGCACTCACGACAAACTGTCCGATTAAGCCAATGAAAGGTCAAATGCTTTTATTTTCGGTATGTAACCTAGTTTCGCGAATTGTTCTTTCGGATGGCCGTTACGCTATCCCTCGTTTGGATGGGCGTGTGGTTTTTGGCTCTACGCTTGAAGATGTTGGATTTGCTCGGACTCCAGATAGAGCGGCATTCGAGAGTTTGCATCAGTCAGCATTGGAAATGATTCCATCTTTAAAGGACGTAGCAATTGAGGCCCAGTGGTCGGGTTTTCGACCTGGGTCTCCGAAAGGAATTCCTTGGATTGGTCCAGTTTCTGAGCGACTTTGGGTAAACTCTGGGCATTTTAGAAATGGAGTGGTTCTGGCCCCGGCATCTGCTCGATTACTTGCTGATCTCATCACAGGACGTTCGCCAATTGTGGATCCCAATGCATACCAACCAAAGGATATGAGATGAAGAAAAATTTACGTATCCGTTTATTGCAACTAAATGCTGCGGTAGGGGATTTTGACGCTAATTTAAAGACCATGATCGACGAATTACGGGAAGCAAAGTTGGACGGAATTGATGTGCTGGTAGCCCCTGAACTTGCGATATCGGGATATCCGCCGGAAGATTTATTACTGCGCCCCGCGCTCTGCGGGAAGCTCCAGCATGCCCTAAATTGTTTGGCGGATGCCGCTGATGGTGTGACTCTTTGTGTTGGCGCACCCGAATATATCGAAAAAAGTGAAAAATATGGGCGAGCAGAGAATGAAAGTGCTGGGGTCACAAAGCTTTGGAATAGTTTATGGGTATTTGAAGCGCGCGCTCATGTTCTTAGTTATCACAAACAAGTTCTCCCCAATTATCAGGTATTTGATGAACGGAGGTATTTTCTGCCAGGTGATAGCGCCCAAATTCATGAGGTCAAGGGGGTTAAGCTCGGTCTTTTGATTTGTGAGGATGTTTGGGTTCCGGAGATTGTTGAGCGAACTTGTCTAGCCGGGGCTGATCTTCTTCTAGTGATCAATGCATCACCCTTTTCTGAGCACAAATATGATGAGCGGATAGCAGAGGTTAGAGATAGGGCATTGAAGAATGGATTGCCTATTGCCTATGTCAATCTCGTGGGGGGCCAGGATGAACTTGTTTTTGATGGTGGCTCATTTGCCATCTCGGCCCAAGGTGATTTGGTCGCGCGGGCGCGCTTTTTTTCACCAGATAAAATCGATCTTGAGTACTCTGATGGCTGTCTTTCGGGGGATAGATTTGAGCCAGCGCCCCTTGCGGATGAGCTGTTATACAAAGCACTAGTTTTGGGCGTCAGAGATTATTTTAACAAAACGGGCTTCTCCAAAGCGTTTCTTGGACTTTCTGGAGGGATAGACTCTGCTTTGACGCTTGCGATTGCAGTCGATGCGTTGGGGGCAAAAAATGTGCACGCAGTAATGATGCCTTTTTTATACACCGCGGAAATTAGTCTGGAAGATGCGAGAGAGCAGGCGAAAGTATTGGGCTGCGAATTTTCCATTCTATCTATTGATTCTGTAGTTCATGAATTCATTGAAGCCCTTGATCCATTTTTTTTAGGACATGCGGTTGATAGCACTGAGGAAAACCTACAGAGTCGTTGTCGGGGAGTGCTACTGATGGCGCTGGCCAATAAGACCGGTGCTTTGGTATTGACCACGGGAAACAAAAGTGAAATGGCAGTAGGATACGCCACACTGTATGGAGATATGGCAGGCGGTTTTGCGGTATTGAAAGATGTTTGGAAGACACGCGTTTATGAGTTATCGCGTTATGTAAATCGTGACAAGAAAATAATACCAGAACGAGTTATTACTAGGCCACCTTCAGCAGAATTGGCGCCTGACCAGCAAGATTCAGATAGTTTACCGCCTTATGATCAGCTGGATCCGATATTATCAATGTATGTTGAAGATGATCTGACACCTTCTGAAATCATAGCAAAAGGGTTTACAGAGGGTGATGTTCTCCGGATGTGTCGATTGGTTGATATCAGTGAGCATAAACGGCGTCAATCCGCGGTAGGCCCGCGGACAACTTCAAGGGGATTCGGCCGCGATCGAAGGTATCCGATCGCGAACCGATGGAAATTTTAGAAGAAAACTTCATTAACCACACGTGGCGCATCGGTTGCGGGTCGCTTGTCCGAGGTTGGCAAAGGTGTTTTTAACCTTTGGCTCATATCGTTACGTCGTCGCTCGCTAAAGCCCACCAAACGGCTCGCCAGATCCATCCTGTTCTTGACAAGCCCTAAAGTAAGAATTCTAGTCAGCATTTTATCAGATGAATAAAGTATTCCAGGAGCCAGCCGTTGATCATGGCGTGGTCCAGCCACGTATTGAGGATGGTTTGTAGAGAGCACAAATAATGCGTCTTGAGCTTCATTAGGAAGCCCAAGCGCTTCATATGATAAATACATGATAATTAATGCATCGATTACAGCCGAAGTCGATGGATAGCTCTCAATTACCTGGCGTGCCCTGTTGGCAGCGGCAAGGTATGCCCCTTTTCTAATATAATGCCGAGCCACATGAATTTCATACTCGGCTAATCGGTTCCTTACATAAATTAAACGAAGCGTTGAGTCGCCTGAGAACTCGCTCTCTGGGTACTTTTCAAGCAAGGTTTTGAACGCGCTAATAGCATTGCGTGCATCCCCTATATCGCGACCAGTCTCATCACCGGGCAGGTAACGTGTAAAAAAAGATTCATTGGACGCATACCGGGATAATCCTTTCATGTACTGAGCGTAGTCTGCTTCTGGATGCAGAGGATTTAAGCGTATGAAACGGTCAGCAGTCAATCGTGAAAGGTCATATTTTGAGGCCTTAAAGTATGTATAAATTAAATCAAGTTGCGCGCTCTCGGCATAGCGGCCGAAAGGGAAGCGGCGATCCATTTCCTCGAGTAAAGTAATGGCTTCAAGATAGCGTTTACCATCCAAATGTCCTTGAGATTTTTCCCAAAGCTCGCGTTCGCCATCTAAATTCTTTTCGGGGTCAAAGAATGAGCAGCCATTTAAAAGCGTGGCAATGAGCAGAATGTTAAGGGTCCGGGTTATCATAGTATTCCTGTTTTCAGCGGACCGTCTAATGACCGATCGGCAATACACTAAGACACATATTCAATCACAGTTTTGCATTCCTTTGGAGGAATCAGGAGCTCGAATTGATCAGGTGTTGCCACGACTGATGCCCGAATACTCGAGGGCTCGGTTATCTCAGTGGCTAACAGTGGGTGCGATTTTAATTGATGGACAGTTCCGTAAGCCGAGATATAAGGTCTTTGGGGGAGAGGAGGTTGTTGTTAATGTAACGCTTGAGCCCCAAACCGCATGGTCGGCTGAAGAATCAGTGCTTGATGTGGTCTTCGAGGATGAGTCGATTATCGTGGTAAATAAGCCCGCCGGCCTTGTTGTCCATCCAGGACATGGAAATCCTTCCGGTACTTTGGTAAACGCATTGCTCGGACGGTATCCTGAACTTGAGCAGATTCCGAGGGCTGGGATAGTGCATCGACTGGATAAGGATACTAGTGGGCTTTTGGCAGTTGCCCGCACCTTGCCTTCGCAAGTAAGTCTTGTTAATCAGCTCAAAGATCGCTCTATGAGCCGAAAGTATTTGGCATTGGTATATGGACATCCAGATTTTCAAGGCACCATAGATGCGCCTATAGATCGTCATCGAGTTCAACGTACTAAAATGGCTGTTGTGACTTCGGGTAAGCCTGCGATTACTCATTTTGAGATTTGTGATAGGACTGCTCACTGCGCTTGGATGTCTGTAAAACTCGAATCTGGCCGCACGCATCAGATACGTGTTCATATGACACATATTGGACACCCTCTTGTTGGGGATCCAGTGTATCGGCAAGGTCGCCCCGGTCTTGGGCGAGCCTCTAGCGAGGCGCAATTCCTGATTGATAGTTTTTCACGACAGGCATTGCATGCGTCTGTGCTTGGGTTGTTGCATCCCAGAACCGGAAAGTTATTAGAGTGCGAGGCGCCTTTACCGAGTGATTTGTCCCGCTTGAGATCTGAGTTGGCTCGTGTCGATATCTGACCCTTGGCTTAAAGTTGATCTGACTCCTGATGTGATTGCTATTCAGACAATTCGAGGGATAGGTAAGCCTCCATATGGAGGGTTTAATCTTGGTCTGCACGTTGGTGATGATCACAATCATGTAACTGAAAACCGTGCACGAGTAGGGGCAGTATTTGGGCGGACACCAGTGTTTCCGCAACAAGTTCATGGCGCCGAGGTTGCGGTCATTGAGACTAGTAATGACCCGGTTGGTGAGGTCGATGCGATAGTAACTCGGACGCTTGGGCTACCGATTGGGATTCAAACCGCTGATTGCCTGCCAGTGTTATTTTCGGGTGATGGGGTTATTGGTTGTGCCCACGCTGGCTGGCGCGGTTTGCAGCAAGGTATTCTCGAAAATATTGTAAATTTTTTAGGTGATCCCCGTAAAGTGACAGCATGGCTTGGCCCCTGTATTGATTCAGACGTTTTTGAGGTCGGGCCGGAGGTTATATCTGCATTTACAGAGCGTGATCCATCGCTTTTACGTTTTTTTAAGCCCTCAGCTCGCTTTGAGCATGCGTATATGGACTTGCAGGGAATCGCGAAATTTCGACTTGATCTCTTGTCTATCGGCGCCATCAAACTACTTGGTATGCCAGCAGGTAAAACACCTGACCGATGGTATTCATACCGTTTTGAAGGGGTTACTGGGCGCATGGCTAGTTGTATTATGCGGATCGGGTGACGGCAATATTTTTTCCGCCGTGATAAGCGCCTGAGCACAAAGAGTTGAGGATTTATGAAGGATTAACCGATGAGAATGGATCGCTTAACAAATCGTTTATTGGAAGCCTTTCAGAATGCGCAAAGTTTAGCGTTATTGTCAGATCACAATGAAATGGCGCCGTGGCACTTGCTAAAGGCGCTGATTGATCAAAAGGCGAGCTGTGTCAAGCCGCTAGTGCTGGCTGCCGGTGGGCGGATTGATGTTCTGATTGATGAGGTTGATCTAGAGCTAAATCGATCTGCGAGGGTAGCCAATCATGATGGTGAAGTACAGGTAAGTCGTGAGCTCGGACGACAGATGAACTTGGCAGAAAAACAAGCGATGGCGCAAAAGGATTCGTATTTATCTAGTGAGACCGTGTTGTCGGTCATGGCCAAAGATAAATCGACTAAATCCGCATTTAAGAAAGCTGGAATTGATGAAGATCAATTGGTTGATGCTATAGGCAAACTGCGCGGTGGAGAGTCCGTCCAAAGTGACCAAGATGAAGAAAATCGTGGCTCCCTCGATAAATTTTGTTTGGATCTGACTGCGCTTGCTGCTGATGGAAAGCTCGACCCCGTAATTGGTCGCGATGAAGAAATTCGTCGAGCGATTCAGGTATTACAGCGTCGAACAAAAAATAACCCGGTCTTAATTGGTGAGCCCGGTGTCGGAAAGACAGCCATTGTGGAAGGATTGGCTTTAAGAATTATTAATGGTGAGGTACCTGAGGGTTTAAAGGGTAAACGAGTTCTTTCTTTGGATTTGGGTTCTCTCATTGCCGGCGCTAAGTTTCGTGGCGAATTTGAAGAACGTTTAAAGTCTGTTCTAAAGGAATTAGCAAAACTTGAAGGTCAGATTATTCTTTTTATTGACGAGATCCATACTATTGTGGGCGCGGGTAAGTCGGAAGGGGCGATGGATGCTGGCAATATGCTAAAGCCCGCTCTTGCCCGTGGCGAACTTCATTGTGTTGGGGCGACAACATTGGATGAGTACCGGCAGTATCTAGAAAAAGATGCAGCGCTAGAGCGTCGATTTCAGAAGGTATTTGTGGGTGAGCCGAGTGAGTCTGACGCGATTGCCATACTGCGAGGGTTGAAACCAAAATACGAGCTCCATCACGGAGTGGAAATTTCTGATTCAGCGATTATTGCGGCAGCTCGGTTGTCAATACGCTATATCACGGATCGGAAACTACCGGATAAGGCTATTGATCTAATGGATGAGGCCGCCAGTCGAATTCGCTTGGAGATGGACTCTAAGCCAGAAGAACTCGACCGTCTTGATCGTCGCCTAATTCAGCTTAAGATTGAGCGTGAAGCTCTCAAAAAAGAAAAAGATGCGGCGAGTAAAGTGCGCCTTTCAGAGCTGGAGGGGTCCATTTTTGAGGTTAAAAAGGAAGCTGATTCTTTAAATGAAATTTGGACGGCAGAAAAAGCGCAGACCCTTAGGGTCCAGACTACCAAGGAAGAGCTTGATCGCGCAGAAATAGATCTCGAGCAGGCGCGTCGCGCCGGTGACTTAGGTCGAATGAGTGAAATTCAATACGGCGTCTTGCCAGCTCTAAAAAAGCAGATGGTGGCGTTAGCCGAAGCAAATGAATCTGACGAAGGCAAACTTGTACGCTCCCGCGTGAGCGAGGAAGAGATCGCTGAAGTGGTTAGTCGCTGGACCGGAATTCCAGTGGGAAAAATGCTTGAAGGCGAAAAAGATAAGCTTCTGCAGATGGAGGATGTGCTTCATACAAGAGTTGTCGGGCAGGATTTCGCGGTTAAAGTAGTGTCTGATGCGGTTCGTCGTGCTCGTTCTGGACTGGCCGAACCGGGTCGGCCCAATGGGTCTTTTTTATTCCTAGGGCCAACAGGGGTTGGCAAGACAGAGCTGTGCAAGGCATTGGCTGATTTTTTATTTGATTCAGAGGATGCCATGGTTCGTGTAGACATGTCTGAATACATGGAAAAGCACTCTGCTGCGCGCCTGATAGGCTCACCCCCCGGGTATGTGGGTTACGAACATGGTGGCTACCTAACAGAGTCTGTTCGCAGGCGACCGTATTCCGTGATTTTATTGGATGAGGTGGAAAAGGCACATCCAGATGTGTTTAATATTCTACTTCAAGTTTTGGATGATGGTCGTCTGACCGATGGGCAGGGACGTACAGTAGACTTTTCAAACACTATAGTTGCAATGACGTCAAACCTCGGTTCGGACCTAATACAGAGTATGGCTGGTGAGCCACATCAGGCAATTGATGATGCCGTGATGGCTGTTGTTGGGGAATATTTTCGTCCTGAATTCGTCAATCGGATCGACGATACTGTCGTCTTCCATACGCTTAGACGCGATCATATTCGACGGATTTTAGATGTCCAGCTTGATAAACTCCGGTCCCGTTTAGTAAATATGGAACTTGGATTTGAGATTAGTGATGCGGTCGCTGAGAAGCTCTGTGAGGCTGGTTTTGATCCGATTTATGGGGCCCGTCCTTTAAAACGGGCGATACAAAAATTAATTGAGAATCCGCTTGCGGAAGCATTACTTAAAGGTCGGTTTTTGGCTGGGACTTCAATCAAAACTGATTTGGATTCACATGGTCAGGTAACGTTTAAATTATAAAGATATCTAGTTCGTTAGTTGACAGCCGGGCACGGGCTGTCACAATTCCGCGTTTACTTAATTACTGAAAGAGGGTTGAGAGTGGAATTGCTTTCTGGCGGTGAAATGTTAATGCGTGCGCTGAAGGAAGAGGGTGTTAAGTTGATTTTCGGCTACCCTGGCGGCGCAGTCCTTCACATATACGATGCCTTGTACAGGCAGGATACGGTGGAGCACATTCTTGTGCGCCACGAGCAAGCTGCTGTGCATGCGGCTGATGGTTTTGCACGATCGACTGGCGATGTTGGGGTGGCGCTTGTGACTTCGGGCCCGGGGGCAACGAATGCCATCACGGGAATTGCAACCGCTTACATGGATTCGATTCCTTTGGTTGTGATATCTGGCAATGTTCCAAGTCATTTGATCGGTTCTGATGCATTTCAAGAGACTGATATGATTGGGTGTTCGCGGCCAATTGTGAAACATTCTTTTTTGGTTCGATCGATTGATGAAATTCCAACGGTGATGAAAAAGGCATTTCACATCGCGCGCTCAGGTCGTCCGGGCCCAGTCGTCGTCGATGTTCCGAAAGATATGACGGCGCCCAGTGAGAAGAGGATATTTGACTATCCGGAAACGGTCCAGCTTCGATCGTATACCCCAGCTCAAAAAGGGCATGCAGGCCAGGTCCGCAAGGCTTTGGATTTATTGCTAGGAGCTAAGCGCCCGGTAATTTATGCCGGTGGCGGCGTTATATTGGGTAATGCTTCAGATGAATTGACGGCGCTTGCCAAGCGATTAGGCCACCCAGTGACGAATACGTTGATGGGTCTTGGTTCGTTTCCCGGCTCAGACGATCAGTTCATTGGAATGCTTGGAATGCACGGCTTTTATGAAGCAAATCAAGCCATGCATCAGGCCGACGTGATATTTGCGGTAGGTGCTCGTTTTGACGATCGCGTGACCAATGACCCTAAGAAATTTTGTCCGAATGCCCGAATTATTCACGTAGATATCGATCCGGCGTCTATCCAAAAAACTGTGAGTCGGATCGAAGTTCCACTGGTCGGTCCTGTTAAGACAGTGTTGAAAGATATGTCGGAGTTGCTTGTTCAGTTGGACGAGAAACCTAATCTAGAAGCCCTTGAGAATTGGTGGAAAACCATTAATGGGTGGCGTGAGAAGCAGGGATTGTGGACGGGCGATCGTTTTGTTCGTGGCAAAAAGATTATGCCGCAGGATGTCATTAGCACACTCTACGAAGTCACCCATGGTGAAGCTTTTGTCTGTTCTGACGTTGGTCAACATCAAATGTTCGCAGCACAATATTATAAGTTTAATAAACCGCGTCGTTGGATCAATTCGGGTGGTCTCGGCACGATGGGGTTTGGCCTCCCATCAGCGATGGGAGTGCAGTTGGCTCATCCTGATCATGCGGTGGCTGTAGTTACGGGAGAGGGTTCTATTCAAATGTGTATCGAAGAGCTATCAACCTGTACTCAATACAACATGCCGTTGAAAATTATAAACTTGAATAATGGTGCGCTTGGTATGGTGAAGCAATGGCAGGATATGCAATATGGCGGTCGTTACGCTGCATCGACATACCAAGATTCATTGCCTGACTTCGTTAAACTAGCTGAAGCCTACGGTCATGTTGGTATGAAAGTCACGGATCCGTCTGAGCTAAAGTCCAAAATGGAAGAATGCTTTTCGATGAAAGATCGGTTGGTATTTATGGATATCGATATTGATCCAGATGAGCATGTTTACCCTATGCACATAGCTACGGGTTCAATGAAGGATATGATTTTGAGTAAGACGGAGCGGACTTAAGTGAGACATATTATTTCGGTTCTGATGGAGAATGAGCCCCGGTGCTTTGTCGCGAGTAGTCGGTTTGTTTTCGCAGCGCGGATACAATATTGAGTCGTTAACAGTGGCGCCGACCGAAGACCCTTCGCTATCACGTTTGACGGTAACAACGATTGGTGAAGACGCTGTAATCGAAAAGATTACCAAACAGCTTAACAAACTAATCGATGTAATTAAGCTCGTTGATTTGACAGAAGGCGAGCACATCGAGCGTGAATTGATGCTTATTAAGATTAAGGCCGCAGGTGCTCAGCGTGCTGAAGTGAAGCGAACCAGTGATATTTTTAGAGGGCAGATCGTTGATGTGACGCTTTCTCAATATACCGTTCAACTGACTGGTACCAGCGATAAGCTGGATGCCTTTATTGAAGCTATTGGACCGACGGCCATCCTTGAGGTGGTCCGAAGTGGTGTCAGTGGTATCGCACGTGGTGAACGCGTGCTGTCTGTCTAAGCCCGCTCAGTTAAAGAAGGAAAATTTTATGCAGGTGTATTACGACAAAGATTGTGACCTTTCAATTATTCAGTCGATGAAGGTTTCCGTAATTGGTTATGGTTCACAGGGGCATGCCCAAGCTTGTAACCTGAAAGATTCAGGCTGTGACGTCACTGTCGGTCTCCGCGCTGGCTCATCGTCTGTTGCAAAAGCTGAAGCTCATGGTTTGAACGTTATGGACGTCGCTCAAGCGGTGGCACAGGCCGATTTAGTAATGATCCTGACCCCAGACGAATTCCACGGCCAATTGTACAAAGAGGAAATTGAGCCGAATATTAAGCAGGGTGCAACACTAGCGTTTTCGCATGGTTTTTCAATTCATTACAATCAAGTCATTCCACGAAGCGACTTGGATGTTTTGATGATTGCGCCAAAAGCCCCGGGTCATACTGTGCGGAGTGAATACGTGCGGGGTGGTGGGGTTCCTGATTTGGTCGCGATTCATCAAGATTCATCGGGCCGTGCTAAGAGTGTGGCAATGTCTTATGCATCAGGCGTCGGTGGTGGCCGGACTGGTATTATTGAGACCACATTCAAAGACGAAACGGAGACAGATTTGTTTGGTGAGCAGGCTGTACTTTGCGGTGGTTGCGTTGAGCTTGTGAAAGCAGGATTCGAGACATTGATTGAGGCTGGTTATGCGCCAGAAATGGCATACTTCGAGTGTTTGCATGAGCTTAAGCTGATCGTGGATTTAATGTACGAGGGCGGAATAGCTAATATGAACTATTCGATCTCTAATAACGCTGAATTCGGTGAGTATGTGACAGGCCCAGAAATAATTAATGAAGAATCGCGCTTTGCTATGCGTGAGGCACTACGAAGGATTCAAGACGGCGAATATGCAAAAATGTTTATCGCAGAAGGCCAGTCTAATTATCCCTCTATGACTGCCCGTCGAAGAAATAACGCAGCTCATCCAATCGAACAAACTGGAGCGAAGCTTCGTGGCATGATGCCCTGGATTGGAGCTAATGCGCTCGTCGATCAGACAAAGAATTAGTTGTGGATCGTGGGCCTAAGGGCCCGCAAATCTTATGACACAACATAAAGGTATCTTTCTCCTCCCTAATATTCTGACGACAGCCGGTTTATTGGCGGGATTTTTCTCGATTATTACAGCGACTAGGGGAGTCTATCAAGGCGAGGGTTTGTTTGAAGTCGCTGCGATTGCAATCTTGGTATCTGGCCTATTTGACGGGCTGGATGGTCGCGTAGCACGTTTGACTAATACTCAGAGTGAGTTTGGAGCGCAGTATGATTCTCTGAGCGACGTTGTTGCCTTCGGAGTCGCACCAGCAGTTTTAGTTTTCAGTTGGTCTTTGTCAACGCTTGGAAAACTCGGTTGGGTGGCGGCGTTTGTTTATTTAGCCGGGGCTGCACTGCGCCTGGCTCGATTTAATATTCAGCGTGAAGTCGCTGATTCAAATTATTTTATTGGTCTCGCTTGTCCAGCGGCAGCATATTTTTTGGCGTCTGCTGTCTGGACATTGGTAGATTCCAATATTCAGGGTGAAACGGTCGCATTTAGTATGGTGTCATTAACAGCGATTTGTGGATTGTTAATGGTCTCATCGATTCCTTACCCTTCATTTAAAAATGCTGATTTGAAAGCAACGGTGCCCTTACTTGCTATTATGGCGGCGGCTCTTGTTTTCGCCTTTGTTTCTATTGATCCACCAAAGGTGTTGTTTTTCCTGACCACGATTTATGTTGTAAGTGGCCCGATTCTTTGGGTCAAAAAAAACTCACATCGCAAGGTAAAGTAGGGCATGAGACGAAAGAAAAGTAAGCGTGGAATTATTGATGAGGATATCCCTGAGGTTTCTGAGGCAAATGCTAAGCGGCAGGTGCTATATGGCGGCACAGGCTTTGTCATTAGTTTGGCTCTGGTTTTATTGTTTAGGCCGGGGACCGAGTATTTGCTGGAGATGATTGTCATGATTGGAGTTGTAGCCTCAGTCACTTGGTTCGGTATGAAAATCGCTGACTGGGTCGATTCTAAAGAATTTAATTTGAGAGGATGAACCTATGAATAAAGGCTATTGGATTAGTTGTTATCGTGAAATTTATGATGCTGATAAATTGTCTGCTTATGCTGCGTTGGCAAAGCCAGCCATTGAAAGCCAGGGGGGGAGATTTTTGGTAAGGGGTCAGGCCGCCTACGCGTCTGGATCAGGACTGATTGAACGAACTGTCTTGGTGGAATGGCCCTCTCTTGAAAAAGCTCAAGTGGCCTATAAATCAGGTGACTATCAAAAAGCTTTGGTTGCGTTGTCTGATGGGGTAGATCGCGATTTTAGAATAGTTGAAGGGGCTGAGGTTGGCTAGTAGAAGAAATACTCTTTGAGCTACAGAGCAATATCTGACTTGCACCAACGGTGGGATCTTGGC
>JAOLBK010000010.1 GCA_028339155.1 Litorivicinus sp. | reverse complement strand
AACGAGTTGCCATGGGTGTGGCAGTAGCAACAAGGGAACCAACTGTGTTGTTCGATGGAGATGGTAGCTTCCTGATGCACGTGCAAGAATTAGAAACAATTCGACGCGATAAACTCCCAATTATTAGTTGCATCTTCAATGATGGCGGATACGGATCTGAATTTCACAAACTCAGATCCGAGGGGCTAAGAGACGATGGCGCCAACTTTGGGTTTACCAATCTGGCTCGAATAGCAGATGGTTTCAATATAGAGAATTATCAAATAAACACGATTGAGGAACTCGATCAGGCTCTGGAGTCTCTTGTTCGAGCGCCTCAAGCGGCGGTTTTAGATATCCGTATCTCGCAAAAAGCTATTTCGCCAGTTATTCAGAGGTCTCACGGAGTTCACTCAAAGACGACAAAATTGCAGAAGTAACTTCTTGGCATGACGCAGTTCCACCAAGATCAGGCGTTAGAATAAGGCGATCCACAACCAATGTTCGAATGGCTGTTTCAAGCACGATTGACGCATGCTTGCATTGATCTATCCCACGATTGATGGAAATCCATTCGAGCATCAGCGCTAATGACCGCAAAATTGATAACGGATTTGCGCGACCAGTACCGGCAATATCTAGGGCTGAACCATGCTGAGCCTGTGCAGCACACTGATGTGTTCCAGCTAAAAGACCGCCACCGATACCCAAAGAACCTGAAAGCTCACTCGCCAAATCAGACAAAATGTCGCCGAATAAGTTAGTTGTTAAAATCACATCAAATACTTCAGGCTGACGCACCAAGAGCGCGGCCATGGAGTCGACCAATTGATCACTCAAGATCACATCGGGAAACTCAGTCGCTACTGCACGAACAGCTTCAAGGAACAGACCGTCAGTAATTCTAAAATTATTCGCTTTGTGCACCGCCGTTACATGAGATCGCCGCTCCCGAGCTGCCTCAAATGCGATCCGCGCAATCCGCTCAGATTGCTGGCGCGTAATTTTTCGTACTGAAATAGCCACATCCTCTGTAAGTTGCATTTCCCCTAACCCGCGGTACATATTTCGATCAGCATAGAATCCTTCACTCGCTTCGCGAACAATTAATAGATCCATCGATTTGAGGGCCGAAGAATTCAGCGAAACGCAGGGACGAAGATTTGCGAACATTCCCAACTCGGTTCGACAAAAAGCAGAAACATTGATGCCGCCTTCGTCGGGAACATAAGCCATCGTATCCAACGGCCCAAGAACAATCATGTCAGCTGCCCGCATACACTGCTCCACATCTGGAGGCATTGTAGTACCTGTCTGCGCAAGTGCCTTTAATCCGATCACTCCATGAGAAATTTGAACAGGAAGTTCATATATCGAAATCAAACTCTGCAAGACCGTTTCCGCAGATTCAATGATTTCCGGACCGATCCCATCTCCGGGGAGCATCAAACAATTTAGCGCATCAGTCATTTCCTAAGTCCTTTGGCGAGCCCGAATCCTTGACGGATAATTCAGAAATACGGCTTAACATAAATAGTTGCGGAAATTTCCATCGAGTCCAGAAAAGAAAACCAAACCCAAGCAAGGCTCCAATAATGGCAGTCTGAACGACCCCAAACGAAGCAGCAAAGGCGCCGCCGCGAAAATCTCCCGCTTCGTTGCTGGTTTGAATAAATAGCATGTTAACGGCCGAAACACGCCCTCTTAAATTTTCTGGTGTTGCCGCCTGAACCATTCCCATCCTAATATTGACGCTCACCATATCTGCTGCCCCATACATAAAGAGAGCAACCAAAGAAATCCACAGAATATTTGATACGGAAAAAGCTAATACTGACAAGGCAAACAGGATCAAAGCCCAAAAAAGTTTTTTGCCAGAATGGTTCATTTCCGTCCGCCTAGTAGCAATATATATTCCAACTAGAATACTTCCAAGAGCTGGCATTGCACGCAAGAGGCCCAACTCATCTGGACCTACCTTCAAAATATCCGCCGCATAAATAGGTAGAAGCACAAGAACCGAACCGAAGCCAACCATTAACAAATCAATTGTTAGCCCCCCCAAAATAATAGAATGCCCCCGAACATATTTCATACCTGCGAGGATTTCATCTAGGCGCCGATTGTTTGAAGCTTTCATCCTCATGATCGGCAGAGCCAGATAACCAAGCAGCGTAGATAAGGTAATCAGTGCAATAAGTGGATAAATCAGGCGATCGATCCACAAAATCAAAATACCAGCAACCACAGGGCCAATCACCCCAGCAACATTCCATACTGTTGATGACAGCGCAATCGCTCGATCGAGAAATGACCGATTAACCAAACTTGGAATAATTGCGTGGAGAGCTGGCCCGTGAAAGGCCCGGCCAATACCATGAATAAATATAAAACAATAAAGCCAAGCAAGTTCGAGCTGATCTTCATGAAACACATAAGCAATGCCAAAAATTGCTAATGACTCAAGTAACGCACAGGCACGAACCACCAATCGCCGAGGCACATTGTCAATTACATAACCAGATACAAAAAAGAATAAATAGACCGGCAAAATTTGCATCAAGCCAACCAATGCAAGGCTCCAAGCATCGCCAGTTTCCTCATAGAGGTGCCAACCAAGTGATACTGTCAGCATTGTGTTCGCCACACCGATGGTGGCCCGAGACATTAGATATCCTGGGAAAACAAATTTACCGGCCATTAATACGTACTCATAAGCTTCCATCCCGTCTGGCGAAAAGCCGGGCGCGAATAGCTGGTGAAGGATTTATCGTCTCGCCAAAAAACTCATCAAGGATTTTAAATCCAGATGGAAGCAGTTCAACCAGCTCACCCGGTTCCAGCAGGTAATCAGGATTACTTGGCTTACCATAACGTTGATTTCCGATCCCAAAGGTCTCGTAGATTAGGAATCCATCATTGGCGACTAGCGAAAAAATCTCAAGAAGTCGCGGACGGTAGAGATAATTTGAAACAATCACTACATCTGTTTTCTTCCCAGTAAGCGGCCAAACGCCACTTTCTAGATCTACACACTCAAATGGGATACCTAAGTTCTCAAAATTAACTTTTAAATCAGAATTTCGATCAAACGCGGTTACCTTAAATTTCAAATCTCGACACAACACACTGTGTCTGCCCGACCCACACGCCAAATCAAAAGCAGTGGCTCCATCAGCAACACACGTTTGCAGTAACCCCGAAATCCACTCTGAAGGATCCAGGCTCGTAGAACCTTTCATCAATTCCAACTCTATGAAAAAATTTATTTTGAACCAGAAAAACTAATGGATTATATGACGGGAGCAGCTTACAGAGGGAAAATTATTTTGAGTCTCGTATCAAAGGTAAAAATCAATTTGTCTTAGTCTCGATGTGTTTCCAAGACCAGAGAAAATAATCATACCTGGCTCAGAGAAATTAGACCCTGAGCCAGATCTATGTCCGGCTAACGAACTGGCCTTGATCGGTCCGACGAGGTACTTGTCCGAGTTTTCCGGACTGGTGCTGAAGATCCGTCACGGGCTTGACGTGGATTTCGGTTCTGCGAACCTGCATCACGGGCTGGCCTTGAATCACTGCGCTCACCATTAGAACGGGCTGGCCTTGAATCACTGCGCTCACCATTAGAACGGGCTGGCCTTGAATCACTGCGCTCACCATTAGAACGGGCTGGCCTTGAATCACTGCGCTCACCATTAGAACGGGCTGGCCTTGAATCACTGCGCTCACCATTAGAACGGGCTGGCCTTGAATCACTGCGCTCACCACCAGGCCGAGACGATCGACCTTGTGAATTTCCACCTCTAGCGTTCCCACCATAATTACCATGACTTTTAGGTCGCGATTTTTGTTTTGGTTTCCTAGTCGGAAATGGAGTACGCGGCTCAAAGCCATCAGCAACTTCAAAGCTGACTTCAACCTTAAGAACGCGCTGAATGTCTAAAAGTAAACCATGCTCATCAGCACTAACCAATGAAATGGCTGCACCAGTTTCACCCGCACGACCAGTTCGACCAATCCGGTGAATATAATCCTCAGCAACCATTGGCAGTTCAAAATTTATGACGTGGGGCAATTTTTGAATATCGAGGCCACGAGCCGCGACGTCAGTCGCCACCAAGATTCGGGCATCACCGCGCTTGAATTTTTGTAACGCCTTTGTTCGCTGCGCTTGCGTTTTGTTACCGTGCATCGCAACTGCAGGAAGTCCATCATCAGTAAGTGCTCGGGACAATTTATCAGCCCCAAACTTGGTCTTGGTGAATACCAAAACCTGATGCATCTCATTCATCCTAATTAGTTGCATCAATAAATCACGTTTACGTTCTTTATCAACTCTAACAAAAGTCTGTTCAACCGATGCAGCCACAGTATTATCTTTTGCAACAGCGATTTCGATCGGGTTATTCAGATACTGCCCGGACAGATTTTTTATGCCTTTATTATAGGTAGCGGAAAAGAGAAGGGTCTGATGTTTCGGCTGACATTTTGAAATAATTTTCTCAATATCTCCAATGAAACCCATATCGAGCATCCGATCAGCTTCATCAAGCACTAAAGTTTTAACTTGAGATAGATCGATAGTCCTTTGATTAACGTGATCAAGAAGACGGCCTGGTGTTGCAACTAAAATATCGAGACCACCTCGAATTGCCTTCATCTGCCCGCCGTAATTCACGCCCCCAAAAATACAGGTATGTCTAAGCTTTAGACCTCTACCATATTTGCGTACGCTATCAGCTACCTGAGCAGCTAACTCACGTGTTGGGGCAAGAACTAGGGCACGTGCACATCCGGTGGATTCCCCCGCCATAAGTTTTTGAAGTATCGGGAGCATAAAAGCAGCTGTTTTACCTGTGCCGGTTTGGGCACCAGCTAAAACATCTCTGCCTTCCAGCACTGCTGGAATTGCTTGAAATTGAACGGGAGTAGCGGTTTCATAGCCTGCATTAGAGACGAGTTCGGGCAGTAGTCCAAGTTCTTGGAAGCGCATCAGATATCCTGAGATAGGGCGAAATTCGCCATAAAGCGGATCAGTCATCAACGTTCAAAGCAAACAGAACGGCTCAACGCGTCGATCCGCTATGCGCTGAGAAGACGCGGAATCTATAGAACACCCTCTGGTTATGCAAGGGATTTATTTCAAATTAACAATAATTATCTAATCTTTTAGGGTATTTTTGGCAAATGCTTCAATGGGAGGGCCCTCGATCATGATGCGATACAGGTACCTAGATTTCTCCGGATCATAGTCAGCATTCGCCTGGTGCATAACGGACCGGTTATCCCAAATCACCATTTCTCCCTTTGACCATACATGGCGATATTCAAACTCTTGTTGGATAGCGTGAGAATACAGGGCATCAATCAATTCATAAGCCCCGTCATCATCCATTCCCTCAATACCCTCCATACGCCCGGTATTTAGGTAAAGTGCTGCCCTGCCACTATTCGGATGGCGAATAACCAGAGGCTGGATAGTCTGTGGGATCTTAGCCAGATCTTCCTGAGTCAGCTTCGTCAGTTCTCGGGGACTCCGCGAACTTTGATGTACATGTTTTGAAAATAAATGAGTAGAGATCTCTTTCAGCTCAGAAGATAGATTGTCGTATGCTAAGCGAGTATCCACGAACTGAGTATCTCCGCCTATTTCCGGTATCTCTACCGCGACAAGCGCTGTTGCCCGCGGCGGTTCAATGAAGTTTGAATGATCCGTGTGATAGTTTTCGCCCCTTACATGAAGCTTCCCATTCTTTCTTGGCAAATCACTAGTCGAATTGTATCCCACCAAAGGTTGATCTTTGAGGACATATTTCTTCAATTGCTGAGGCAACAAACTGCCAAAAATACGACCTGCTCGAACAAACTCATCAGGACTCAGATATTGCTGTGGAAAAATCAAAACCGCGTACTGATCCAACAGTCCACGTAGTTCCATCAACACTGCTTGAGACACTTCATTTTTGAGGTTAATCCCGGATACTTTGGCCCCGATCACAGAACCAGTAGGCTCAACCTGCAAATCCGAAAGTTCCATTACAGTTCCCTTAATGCATTAAATTGATCAACATACCCCGAACCATCAATCTTAACAGCGATTAGAGTTGTTTTTGTTGCGCCAATTGCCTGCGTCACAGCTGATTGCAGCTGAGCCTCCGTAGAGACAACGATGCCATTCGCGCCAAAACCTTGGGCCAACTTCTCCCAGTCAATTCCACCCAAGCTAATCCCATATTTTTGGACTTCTTTGAGCTCCTGCTTTATCCGAATTAACCCAAGCTCCTCATCGTCAAGTACGATGATTGTGATTGGTAGGTTTTCTTGGACGGACGTCTGAAGCTCGGCAACTGCCATCAAGAATCCCCCGTCTCCGGTAAACGCAAAGACAGGTCGGTCTGGGTACGCAAGTTTCGCAGCCAAAGCACCGGGAATCGCAAATCCCATCGACCCCAGCCCATTCGATGTCAAGAACTCTCTTGGACCATACGATTCCCATTTTTGAACGACCAGTAACCGACTCGCTCCGGCATCGCAGGTCGCAACCGTTGATCGTGGGGCAATGGCTCTCACCACTTCCATAGCACGTTGAGGTGATAGACCCTGTGACTTGACATTTAGTGCTTCGCGGACCTGTTCTCTAAAACTCTGAGCTGGCTGATAACCCCAGTCACCCTGACCAGACTGCGAATCAATAAGGACCGACAATGTTGACTTAATATTTCCTACAACCTCAAGCGTTTGAGCCACAAGTGCGTCTGCGTCTGGCGTATTACTGATGGCAAGTACCGTTGTTGGGTAAGGCCAAGGCTTCGGCTGCAGTTCAATCGGATCAAGACCAATCGTAATAATTAGATCAGCCTGATTGATAAGATCACGCTCAATAGTCCCACCAATTACACAACCCGCACGCAGCGAATGATCCTCTGAAAGGATGCCTTTACACTTTGAAGTCGTTAAAACTGGTGCACCAAGCATTTCCGCAAAACGTTTAACTTCATCGTGCGCTTCATCCCAATATGCGCCAAGGCCAACTAATACGACCGGCTTCGAACTTCCTGACAGGAGATCAGTCGCCCCACCCAAGGAGGCGAGGGATGGCTGTGTAACTAACTGATTTGGAAGAAGTGGTGGCGCAACCGGAAGTTCTTTAGCTTCTCGCGTAGTTTGATCCTGAGGTAAATCAAAGTGAATAGCACCGGGAGGTGGGGAGGTGGCCACTCTGATGGCCTTGCGAATTTGTTGGCGCACGGCATCGGCGTCAATCGTTGTGCTCCACTTCACGATCGGCGTATACAATGCCTTGTGATCAATTTTCTGTCGCAACCCAATTTCTTGAGGTGCATTAGAGTAGCGGTCGGTAATTGCTATTAACGGGGCTCTATCAAGCATTGCATGTGCAACACCATTGACCATATTTGCAGCGCCTGGGCCTCTTGTTGAAAGACAAACGCCTGGAGAACCCGTTATTTCACCCCAAGTGGCTGCAAGCATCGCGCCCGCGACTTCTTGTTTCATTAGTATGAAACGCATGCCCCGCTCTCGAGCAGCATCCATTAGCTCGACTGATTCACCGCCTGGATGCCCTACAATAAATGGGGTGCCCATTTCCTTGAACGCATCGGCCAATACTTCGACAGTACTACTCATTAATTATGATTCCTTATGAGTTCTCAAAATTCCAATAAATCCCTTTGTTTTCCATATATATTTGCATGCCTTGAAGACCCTTCTCTCGCCATAAACCACTTGACTTAAATCCACCAAAGGGTGTGGATATCGAAAGCTCTTTATATGTATTAATCCATACAGTGCCTGCCTTAATTGAACGTGCAATCGACCATGCTTTGTTCGCACTTTTAGTCCAAATTCCAGCCGCCAACCCATAATCAGTTCCATTCGCCAACGCGTTCAAATCATCCATATTATTGAAGGATTGAATCACACAAACCGGCCCGAATGCCTCTTCACGGCAAAGCTCTGCATCTGGAGAAAGACCAGAAATAATTGTTGCCGGATAGAAGGCCCCGACATCAAACGGTGCATCTGCCGGAATCGCTCCTCCTAACAAAATGTCCCCACCAGCTGCTTCCGCTTCCAGAACCATTTGATGGACCTTATCCCTGTGCTGAAACGTAGCCATGGCACCGAACTGAGCGTCTGGATCGTCAGGCAAACCATATCGATAAGCATTAGCCACACTCAGAAATTTTTTCGTAAATTCCTCACAGACTGAGCTCTCTACCAGAATTCGTGAACCGGCAATACAGGATTGACCGCCGCCAGAAAAAATTCCCGCAGCAGCACCTTTTGCCGCCTGATCAAGATCAGCATCGGCTAAAATAATGTTGGGAGACTTTCCACCCAATTCCAAGATGACCGGCCGCAAATGCTTTCCAGCTTCAGACGCTATTGCTCTACCCGCTCCGGTGCCACCCGTAAACGTGATCATGGAAATCCCAGAATGGCTGACAAGTTTTTCGCCCACTTCGCGCTCGCCAAACAACACATTGAATACACCGGACGGTATCCCTGAGTATTGAAGGATTTCCGCATACAAACAAGATACGTGAGGGGTCACTTCACTCGGCTTAAGAATCACAGAATTTCCAGCCGCTAAAATTGGGGCGATTTTCTGAGCCTCCAGGGTCAAAGGCGAGTTCCATGGGGTAATTGCTAGCACTACTCCAACCGGCTCCTGAATCGAGAACGTAACGCTTTCCGTTCGCTGCGTTGTTATCTCTGATTCATACGTCTCAGCAACAGACGCATAATAACGGAACACATCAGCAGCAGCTCGCGCCTGCGCCCTGCACTCCGTTAATGTTTTACCATTACCCACCGATTGTGCGCGCGCCAGGTCATCAATTCGAGCATCCATTGTGGACGCGATTTTCTCTAAGATCCGAGCCCTTTCGTGCCATTTTTTGCCAGACCATACTCTGGCTTCGACGGCGTTTCCAGCCGCCTCGATCGCATCAGAAATTTGTCGGTCAGACGGAATCGAAAACACACCGGATACAGTCGCTGATACCGGATTTATGGGGGAAAATGAACCTCCTTTGCCTTGAGTCCAAACGCCATTAATAAAGAGTTTTTGCATAACTATCATTGCCTCAACTCCACAAAATTTCTTCATCACCAACCGGCAATATTTCACTACGAACCACTTTCTGAGTATTGGCCACCGCTCTTTTCGCAACCGCATCAAAATTGTCTACGGTTGCACCCGCGCAATGCGGCGTGACGGTCACAAAACGGCTTTTCAGCAGTAGGCTGTCTCCGGGAGGCTCTTGAGGAAAAGCGTCAATACCAGCTGCGAAAATGCGCCGATTTTCCAGCGCCTCGTACAAAGCCTGCTCATCGACCAAACCACCGCGGGCACAATTAACCAAAATCGCATTTTTTTTCATTTTAGAAATGCGGGTTGCGTCGATTATTCCTCGAGTACTTTCTAGTAAGGGTATATGCAAAGAAATTAAATCAGATTGCTCAATCAAGCTATCGAGATCCTGGTATTCAATTTTGTGCTCAGATTCATCGCCAGCGGATGCACGCATGGGATCGAAATAAAGCTTCCGAACTCCAAACCCAGACAGTAATTGCGATACTTGCCGCCCAATTGCCCCAAAACCGATGATACCAACAGTTTTTCCAGAAAGTTGCTGATTCACACCACGCACAGACTCTTTGTCCCAGGCACCCAGTCTCGTTTGCTGATCAAGCCATACCAATTGTCGTGACGCAGAAAGCATTAGCATGAGCGTGTGCTCGGCCACGGGTACAGAGTTCCCTGCAAATAACTTCGCGACACGAATTTTTCTTTTCTTACACACATCCAGATCAATACGGTCGAGACCCGCTCCAAGTTTTTGCACAAAACGCAATTTATCAGCATGCTCCAACAGCTTTTGTGTCAGTGGCGCAGCCATTAAAAAGCACACATCAGCATCCGCTAATACGGCTATTTTAGACTCTTCAGACTGCGATTCAGCGAGTGCTAAAGACCAATCGGACGGAAGATTATTTCGAATAATTTGAACAATTTTATTATCAAACGGATCAATACACGCAATTTTCATTTAAACAAACTCCAAAGGCCGAACCTTTAGTGGGCCAGCAAACTCATTTAAGGATTCGATATCAGACCGAATATAAGGAATACCGGTTATTTTTCGCTGTTCGCGATTTTCAGTCTCGATTTGGCCTGGGAGAAATACCTGATCAAACCCATCCGCTAAATCTGCCGATCTTATTGTTGATACCCACTCTTTCATTCGGACCTCAATCATCTCACGCGACAAAAACACGTCGGGTTTGAGAGCAATAATGAAATGGCCAACGTTCTGTGGTCTATCAAAAACGGAGAACTGATCGCCAACAGACCCACCGAAACCTGCCCCAGTAAGCACTCCACAAAGCAGATCCAAAGACATCGCTATACCAGAACCTTTTGGACCGCCAATCGGCAGGACGACGCCTTCCAATGCCCGCGCAGGATCCGTAGTATTTTTTCCATCCCCATCAAGAGCCCAGCCTTCAGGGATCGACTGCCCTGAACGCATTGCTTTTCGAATCTTGCCTCTTGCCGCGACACTGGGTGCCATATCAAGCAAAAAGTGATCTTTTTCACAAGACCCTGGAAATCCAATTGCCAAAGGACTCGTTCCTAGCACAGGTTTTTTAGCTCCCCATGGTGGCAAAGACGGCGATGCATTCGTCATGACGATTGCAGCACTGCCGTGTTTGACGGCCTGTTCTATATATAATCGCGCCATTCCAAAATGCGTACTGTTCATAACACCAAAGACAGCCACACCAAACTCATCCGAAATTTCCAAAGCCTTCGCCATTGCCGATTGTGCAACAACGAAGCCGAGGCCGTTGTCGCCGTCAGTCAATCCACAAATGGGCGTCTTCATATCAAAACGGATATCTGGAGCCTTATTAATCAGCCCTTTTTTTAATCGACCAATATAAACAGGTAATCGCTGAATTCCGTGGGTATCCACACCACATAAATCGGCTTCGACAAGACCCAAAGCTGACCGCTCTGAATCAATCCTTGAAACGCCCAAAGCCACAAAACAATCGGTGGCAAAGCGTAATGATTCGTCATAGGGAATTAAGGCTTGAGGTACTGCTGTCATAATATTTATTATCTTTCTTTTGATGACTGTGTTCTAAGATAGCTGAGCAAAAGGCTCATCGCACTTCGTTTTTCGCAATGAGCGGAAGTGTTTTACTATGACGAGTATATGTATGAGGAACTCCGTTATGAACGATCTGAATGCCCAGTGGGAAAATAAAACCATGACCCGACTAAACAAGGGTCTGCCTGTATTTGGAATCAGCGTCCGCGGATTTCGATCAGGAGACATCGCTCATATTGCAAAAACATCAGGCCATCATTTTTTATTCGTTGACACCCAGCATTCAATATTTGACCGAGAAACTCTTTACCAGATTGCTCAAATAGCATCCCCGAATGGCATCTCACCATTAGTTCGATTAAGGGGAATTGATGACCCTGATGCGGCCCTTCTTTTGGACAATGGTTATCAGGGAGTGATTTATCCAGATATTAATACCGCTGAAGAGGCTCAACATGCCGTGGCCACTTGCAAATTCTCCCCTCTCGGCATGCGTTCGGTCGCCGGTGGCTATCCGATGTTCAGCTTTAAGGCTGGACCTCTGTCCGAAACGACCAAACAACTTAACCAACAAACATTGCTAGGGGTCATGATCGAAACCGAAGAAGGCCTGAGTAATGTTGACGCGATTGCCGCAGTTCCTGGGATTGATGTGATTCATGTCGGCACGAATGATCTTCTGACCAATATGGGAATAACCGGCGAGTTTGATCACCCAAAAATTGTTGAAGCCCAAGATCGGGTAATTCAAGCATGTCGGAAGAATGGTATTTATTCTGGCTGCGGTGGCAATCGAGACGTTGCTCGGCAAGCAAGCTTTATTCAAAAAGGCGTTCAGTTTGTCACAACACAGACCGACATAGCCTTCACAATTAGCTCATCGGCCCAATGGATTAATAATTTAAATCAGGAGCTTGGCTCATAAAGATAAAAATAACTCATAAGACCCACCAAAGATTCCGGCAACACAGATTAAGGCTGCCGGAGACGTGCGGTAGCGAGAAATCAGAAATACAGCTACACAAGTAACAATTACATTCGTCGGATCCACAGCAGTGGTCTCTGCAATAAACCATGCGCTGGAAACAATGAGCCCCACAGTGATCGGTGTTAGACCTTTTCTGATCACAACGAACCATCGCTGCTCTCCAGACACAACCCATACTCGCATCATTAAATAGGCAATAAAAAAAGCAGGTAGCGTAAAGGCTACGGTAGTTACAAGGGCCCCTATCAAGCCTCCTATTTCAAATCCAAGAACTGAGATAAATATCGAATTAGGTCCAGGCGCTGCCTGACAAAGTGCAAACAATTCGGAAAATTGTTGGGTTGTGAGCCAGCCCTCTTTATCCACAAGAATCCGATGCAACTCAGGCAACATACCATTCAAACCGCCGACAGCGAACAACGATAAAACCGTCAGATACAGCGTCAGACTGAGAAGGGTTTCGCTCACTTTTCTCTGGCCTCTAAGAACATGGCAATTGGCGCGACAACCATCACAACTGGGATAATTGAAAGACCTAGCACAGAGACACAGGTAACAATAACGCCTACCGTAAGGAGGTAACGCAAGGACTTCTCTAATTCCTGAAATAATCGAATCGCAATCGCTACGATAATTCCCGCGCCACAACTAGCCATCATCGACAAACTTGCCCTGAAATAGGAGTTCTCAATCCATTGAGTATAGTTATGGGCAAGCACCATTATAATAACAATTGGCGCCGAAATCAGGCCTATAAAAGCAACCACAGACCCCATCAGCCCTTGGTTGATTCCGCCCACAAAAACAGCTAGGGATACCACATTTGCTCCTGGGAGAAAATTACAAATACCGAGCATTTCGACGAATTCTTGCTCTGAAAGCCAACCTTTTTTATCAACGAGCTCGATCCTCGAGACTGCCAAAACTCCTCCGAATCCTAGCAACCCTATACGGAGGAAAGTCAAAAACAAATCTGTTAAATCCGGCTGATTCGATGGGTGCAATTCAGGTGTTTTGGAATCCACGCCTATCAGGTAACCGGACAAAGCCCGCCGTCAACGTTCAATGCCACTCCCGTGACATAGCTCGCTAAGTCGGAGGCTAAAAAACATGCCACATTCGCAAGCTCTTCTGATTCACCCAAACGACCAATTGGGATAGTCTTTGCGACCGGGGATAAAAACTCTTCATAGGAGTCATTAGAGCCACTTGCTGCGTACCTGCGCTCCCACTGACCACTCTTTATTTTACCAATACACAAGGCGTTCACGAGTACATTGTCCGGTGCAAGTTCTGTCGCCAAGATCTTCGTCCACGTGATCCCTGAAGCTCTACTCAAGGCTGTCGGTGCACTACTCCCACCAGGTACTTTACCGCCAATGGAAACAATATTAATTATTCGACCCCAACGTTTAGCTCGCATCTGACCCAAACACAACTGAACCAATCGCATATTTGCAAATAGCTTTAAATCCATATCTAAAATCATATCTTCGGTGGTTAATTCATCCGCATTTTTGCGGGATGAGCTGCCTGCGTTATTCACTAGAATATCGACACCGCCAAGCTCCAAAATAATTTGACCAAGTACCTCAGCCGTTTTTTCCTGATCAGTAATATCACAAACGAATCCTCGGATTTGGCCACTTCCAACGCTCTGAATTTCGTGAACAGTCTCTTCGATATTGGCTGCTGTTCGAGCAATAATACAAACCGATGCACCGCAACTCACAAACTCCTTGGCAATTGCTTTTCCAAGCCCAGAGCTGCCCCCCGTAATCAAAGCCACTTTATTTTGAAGATTGATGGTTTTCATTGAGCAGAATCTCCTGCAACTATTTTTTTCTTGGGAAAGAATATTTGATAGGTCGTATAAAGAAGCAGTATCAAAGTAAGGAAGAGGAGTGTTCCAGAAATCGGCCGCTCAACCATCGCCCAAAAATCACCTCTAAAAATTAACATCGCTCGACGAAGATTCTCTTCCACCATTGGACCCAAAATAAATCCAATCAACAATGGGGCCATCTCAAATTTCAGAGATCTCAAAACAAAGCCCAGCATTCCGAACAATAGGACCATCGCAATATCAAATCCGGAAGTCCTAAAACTATATACGCCGACGCAAATCAAAACGATTACGGCTGGATATAACAAATGATAAGGAACCTTTAAAATACGAATCCAAAAGCCAATGAGAGGGATATTCAATACCAATAAAAAGATATTTCCTATCCAAAAACTCATGGCAACACCCCAAAAAATGTCGGGCCTTTCTACCATCAACTGGGGCCCTGGAGAAATACCGTGAATCATTAATGCACCCATCATCACAGCCATTGACGCACTACCCGGAATACCAAGCGTCAGCGTTGGTATAAACGCTGTTTGAACAGCCGCGTTGTTTGCGGACTCAGGGGACATAATTCCCTCGATTGCGCCTTTGCCAAATTCTTCCGGTCGGTCTGATACTCTTTTCTCGATCGCATAACCAACAAACGTTGCAATACTTGGCCCCGTTCCAGGCAACGCACCAAAAAATCCGCCGACGCCAGCACCTCTTAGCATGGGCGCAATCGATCGTCGCAATTCATCTCGCGACGGCAGCATTGATTTGAAGGTGACTGCTTGATCAAACGTGCGACCTACAGCTGTCTTTACAGAAAAGATGATCTCAGAAACACCAAATAAGCCCATTGCTATCGTAATGAAACTGAATCCTTCATAGAGTTCAATAAATTCATATTCAAATCGCGGTACACCAGTTTCCAGGTCCATCCCTGTGCAACCAAGCAATAGCCCGAGGCATACCATAGCAAGTCCTTTTGCTGGCGAATCTTGCGTAACTGTGGCCGCTGCGACCAAGCCCAGAATCATAATGGCAAAGTATTCGGCTGGGCCAAAAACAAGTGCCCAAGCAACAATTATCGGAGACAAAACAAATAACGCGATAATGCCCAGTGTGCCTCCGACATAGGAAGCGATTGTGGTCATGAATAAGGCAAGACCCGCTTTCCCTTTCTGGGCCATAGGGTAGCCGTCGATACAAGTAACCGCATTGGACGGTGTTCCTGGTAAATTTAATAAAATCGACGCCGTTGAACCACCGTACTCAGCACCGTAGTACACGCCACCCAACATGACCAAAGCCGTCGTCGGCTCAAGATAAAAAGTCACTGGCAAGACCATCGATATTGCCGCCAATGACCCAATGCCCGGCAAAACACCGAAAAAAGTGCCGAGAAACACACCAATAAAGCAATAAAGCAGATTGACCGGTGAGATGGCCGTATCAAGGCCAATCATTATATTCGCGAATATATCCATATCAGAGACCCTTCAATCCGGGCATGGGGAGACCGAGTAATACCGAAAATAATAGCCAGATTAAAACCGAAATAATTATTGCTAATCCAAGTGCTGTCTTGAAATGAAATTTGTTCGACCCGAGGCTTGCAATTACTACCGTGACGAAGGCTGCTGGAATCAATCCCGCAACCGGAATGATCAATGCAAACGCAGAAATAGCGATCACAATCATCGAAAAAGCTCGGACGTAGCTCAAATCTAATGACAACGACACCCGATCACCCTTTCGAATAGAACTAACGAAAATCAAAACACTTAAAATGAGCCCAACAATGGCATATGCCCGTGGAAGATAACCCGGACCCATGTGTCGAACGGAGCCCATGTCATACTCATGTGACCCAATAAAATAAAATAACGAAATGGCCAGAATTAAGAAAGATGCGACCATGTCATTAGACAAAGCAAACGACCGTTTCATAATTTTTAAATCCAAGAAAAGCGCCCTAACCAGGGCGCCCAATTGATTATTTCTTGATATTTTGCTCTTTAGCTACTCGAATCCAAGTACTAAAGTTCTTATCCATCCAAGCGCTAAACTCTGGAACAGACATTGGCCGAGGAGTGCTTCCCTTCTTCGCAAGTGCCTCCTTGAATTCAGATGTTTTCAACACCTTATTTATAGATGAATTCAACGTATTAACGATATCGCCTGGAATCCCTTTAGGACCTAAAATACCCCACCACTGAACGATCTCATAGCCATCAACACCAACTTCTTGAAGTGTAGGTATTTCAGGCGCTGACTCGGAACGCGTCGCGCTCGTCACCGCAAGACCTTTTATTTGGCCGGCCTTGTATGGTGGCAACATCTGGGTCAGAGAACCAATCGAGAATTCGATATGATCACCCATCACATCCTTCATTGCAGGAGCGCCACCCTTGTACTGAACCGCTTGAATATCTGATCCAATCGCTTTCCTGAGGATTTCACCAGCAAAGTGCTGAATACTTCCAACACCAGTCGCACCGTAGCTCAACTGACCTGGCTTCGAACGCAGATATTCAAAATAATCTTTTGCATTGTCTGCTGGTGCACCTGGACGAACACCTAGCATTAATGGACTTTGGCCCACCAGTGCAATCCGAGTAAAATCATTTTGGGCATCAAACGGTTGCTTTGCAATAATTGCTGGCCTCATCGTAAATGTGACCGAAGCAATTTGAATTGTGTATCCATCAGCCTTTTGCGAAGCCGTATAGGCAGAACCCACATCAGATCCAGCCCCTGGCTTGTTTTCGATCACTACAGGCTGCCCCCAATCGGCCGACAATTGCTTACCCAATTGACGCGCCACGATGTCATTCGAGCCGCCTGGCTTAAATGGAACAATCAGCGTAATTGGCTTATCAGGAAATGCCGCTTGGGCAATGCTTGCACTTAGCAACAAAACAATACTCGCAAGACACGAGCTTAATCGAGTCAAATTCTTCATTAAGAATCCTCCATGATTGATTTTTATAATTTTTATCTGTGAATTACTATCCACAGGGTCACAATAACGTCCCACGGTTGCGAGTTGACTGTCTAATATCAGATTGGTATGCCCTATACTCGGTCCAGATCCACCTCCGAATCCAGTTTAATATGCGTCAAACATAGCGATACTGTTCAGAATCAACTTCTCTCATAATCTTATCGCCCCATCGCTCGCCCAGAATATTGTCGGGATTAAGAATCATTCCTGCCTCATCAATCACCGATGCGTCGAACAATATCTCAGACACCGCTAAATTATCCTTAGCACGATTAGCAAAACGCGTCCCTGGAATTGCCATCACGTTTGGGCCCTGCGCAACGACCCAAGCTAATGCTAGCTGCGCTGCCGTAACATTCAGCGATGCTGCCAAAACACCAAGCTCACCTATCCGACCGAGGTTTTGCTCAAACGAGTCACCTTTGAAGCGCGGCATCGTATGTCTTATGTCCGACTGATCAAGGACTTCCATATCCACAATATTCCCACCCAAAAATCCACGACCTAAAGGTGAATAGGCTACGAAAGTAATCCCTTTTTCTTGACACCGTTTTGCAATCAGATCATTTGGGCTTCTCGTCCACAAAGAAAGCTCTGACTGAACAGCGGCAACCTCGCAAAAAGCGGACGCCCTTTCTAAGGTCTCCAGCGAAGGCTCAGAAATTCCGATATAACGAATTTTTCCTTCGTCCCGCAACTCGGTGAAAGCACCGAGGCTCTCCTCTATCGGAATATTGAGATCAATCCGATGAAGATAATGAAGGTCTATGCAATCAGTACCCAAACGACGCAAGCTATCTTCGCAAGTCTTTTTCAACACCTCTGGACGCCCGTTAATTTCGCGCTTGCCACTCCGGTCGCGGAATAAACCACATTTTGATGCCAGAAAATACTCGTTACGACGATGGCCTATAGCTTTATTCAAGAGCTCTTCGTTATGCCCAAATCCGTAGAGTGCTGCTGTGTCTAAATGGTCATAACCCATGTCCAGAACTGCATTCAATGCAGTAATACCCTGACTTTCTTCGCATGGCTCATATGCCTGCGATAAACCCATGCAACCATAACCTATAGTGTTAACTTCACGATCGCCCAAGCGCACCTTAGCGGACATACTGTTAATTCCTTTATCTGGTTTGAATCAAAAATCTGACAAAGTCAGTTTAGCAAACGACAACATAATCATCGGATCCAAGAAATCATGTCTCTTAATTCCTACTACATTGCCTTATCAATCAATTCTAAGCCCTAATGGTCATTCCATTCTAGAGTCGACAATTTGTGACTCACAACAACACTAAATGCATCCAACTTGGAAAGCATGACGTTTTTTGATCTAAAACCCATAAGCACAAGCCCTCTACCTCAAAACCTCAAAAATGCCGGTATAATATTTAGAAAACGACAAGGGGCTATTAATTAATAGCCTGCATTGCACGTTGCAACCCAATGGGGCATTGAAAAACGATAGGAATACCAATGGCGCGATCACTGATCGGTTCACAGTCCTGGATATTTGACGCGACCTATACTCCGTTGGAAACGGATTTTTCAAAAATTGTAATCGAGCCTAAAATCCAGATAATCTCACAGATTGAATTACTCTTGCACCTGAGTATTGATGCTTTCGGATTCTGGATAAACCAAACCATTGACGAAACATTAGTCCGGAAAGAGGTCTTGAAAATTTTGATCCTCTCATTTAAGGCAAACATTTAATGAATTATTCCATAGCTACCATTTCAATATCGGGTACGTTAGAACAAAAAATGGTTGCAATATCCGAGGCCGGATTTCAAGGAATAGAAATCTTTGAAAACGATCTTATCACCTCGAAAAAAAGCCCAACTGAAATTGGTCGGCTCGCACAGAGTTTAGGTCTAAAAATATGTGCTTATCAGCCGTTCCGTGATTTCGAAGGATTACCCAATCCCCTTCGTCAAAACGCGTTCGATCGGGCAGAAAAGAAATTTGATCTAATGCAAGAATTGGACGCCGAATTATTAATGATTTGCTCCAGCGTTCATCCTCAAGCCAAAGCCGGCATAAGCCAAATCTCTGAAGACCTCCATGAACTAGCAGTTCGCGCTGATAAACGGAACTTGAAAATAGCTTACGAAGCCCTGAGTTGGTCGCCCATTGTTTGGGACTACAGAGATGCATGGGAAGCGGTAAGGCGAGCAGATCATCAAGCACTAGGTATATGCCTAGACACATTTCACATCTTTAGTCGTCAATGTGATCTTGGTCAAATAGCCAACATACCTCCAGAAAAGATTTTTCTAGTGCAGATAGCAGACGCCCCAAAACTCGCGATGGACCCCATGTCATGGTCTCGACACCATAGGTGTTTTCCGGGCCAAGGACAGCTGCCTTTGAACAGTTTCATGACGCTACTGAAAGCCAGTGGCTATAATGACCTTTTGTCACTCGAGATATTTAATGATCAGTTTAGGTCCAGCGATCCATTTAAAACCGCTAACGACGGATATCGATCACTGACTTACCTTAATCAAGCGTCTGAGCATTCCAACAATTTAAAACTTGATGGGCTTCCGGAGATAGGTCAACCGACAGGCATTGAATTTATCGAATTTGCGGTGAGCGATATCGAACATGTTCAATTGTCAAATGTCCTGACAGGACTCGGTTTCACCCTAAACGGACTGCACAAGGCAAAGAATGTCGAAAGGTGGACGCAGGGCCAAATAAATCTTGTCTTTAACAGAGAGGATGGATCGTTTGCACACCGCTATCACGACGAACACGGCCTCTCAGTATGTGCTTACGGAATCGCTATTAAGCGGCCGGCTGGCTTAGTCGAGAGAGCGAATAAATTAGGCTACAAAATCGCTTACGGTGATCCCGAAAAAGACACACACGGCTTGGCTTCGATTGAGGGTCCAGGCGGGCCTCAATTGTATTTTGTCAATCCCGATGAGCAATCCCCACACTGGGATCGTGAATTTGTCGAGCAATGTCCGAGGCCTTCAAAGAATTATTTAACCCGGGTCGATCATGTTGCCACCTCAATGAATTTTGACGAAGCACTTCAAGCGGCTCTACTTTACAAGTCCTTATTCGAGCTCGTGCCGACTGAGGCGGTTAATGTCACTGATCCATCAGGACTCGTTAGATCTCTCGTCTTTGAAAATCGGAGTCGATCTCTCGCGCTTACGATCAATAGCACCGGTTCCCAAGAAACAGTTCAAGGACGAATCCAGAGAACTTATTCAGGTTCTGGCGTCAATCACATCGCTTTTGAAACGCCATCCATCTTTGATGTAGCTGAATCGCTGTGGGCCAATTCAGTGCCAATTATGAATACTACCGATAACTACTACGAGGACCTTCATAGTCGCTTTAATATAAATGAGGAATACCTCGCCCGAATGAAAAAACTACACATTCTTTATGACGAGGATGAATACGGCTGTTTTCATCAAATTTACACGCAGTTGATCCAAGGAAGATTTTGTTTTGAGATCGTGCAGCGAGATGGGTATCAGGGATACGGAATGCCAAACGCTCAACTTAGAATGACTATGCAAGCGCTTGAACTTGATCAAATAGATGCTCAGTAGTTCACATCTACCTTAACCAACGCAGATTCATGTAGTCATCACTGGTCAGAGCAACAGAAACCACTGCACCGAACAATACTTCAGCGCAGCGGTTCGTTAATTAACGATCAGTCACTTCCAATACAATCGCATCGGATTGTCGACCAATAAACGTCTCTGCAAATCATCATTAACCGCAATTTCCGGAATGACATCGACAAGTGATCCATCATCCGGAATGTGTGATGTCATGTTTGGATGAGGCCAGTCCGTACCCCAAAGCACCCGATCAGGAAACGTTTCTACAAGTGCTTTACCAAAAGGCGTCACATCAGAATAATCAGGAGCCTGGTTGGTTAAACGCTCAGGGCAACTGACTTTTGTCCAAATATTCTCATTTTGATCTAACAAAGATATGAATGATTGAAATTCTTTACTTTCAACTCCCAAACCGACATCCGGCCTACCCATATGGTCGACCACCACAATTTGATCCCTAGCCAATGATTCTAAAAATGGCCTCAAATCCTCAAGATCAGGCGATTCAAAATAAACCACAATATGCCAACCGAGAGGCTTAACTCTTGAGGCAAGCGTTTCAAAGACTGATCGTGGTGTCGAATCAACCAAGCGTTTAACAAAATTAAATCGCACCCCGCACACCCCAGCTAGATTCAATGCATTGAGCTCTTCATCTGATACATCTGGCGATAAGACTGAGACACCCCTTGCTGCACCATCAGCAGAATTCAGAGCATCAACCAAAGCCGCATTATTTGTTCCATGACAGCTCGCTTGGACAATGACATTTTTCTCAAATCCCAAAAAATCACGCAATGCAAACAATGACTCCTTTGGTGCATCACAAGGGGTGTATTTTCTATTGGGGTGATAAGGGAATAGATTCGCTGGGCCGAACACATGACAATGCGAGTCAACAGCGCCCACCGGTGGAACATAGTCAGGCTTTTTCGGGTTTTCATGAAATGGCAAATAATCAGGATCCATAGCGATCTCCTATAATGTTCGAGCGAAAACACGCCCATCAAATAGTTTGCGAGCGGTGCGAAGAAGTGCCGCGCTCAGCACTTCTCCTCCAGATAACTTAGCAACAACTGTCATTTCTCCACTCGGATGCTCAACCGCCAGAGTTCTCTCGTTACCTGATCCACACCGTGCTAGGGGAAACGCAATCGTACCTTCTGTCACTGCAGCAGTAGCAACGCTCACGGCACCAAGCACTCCAATAGATGCATGACAACGATGCGGAATAAATGTCCGGGTTGAGATGCAGCCACCATTCAATGCTGTGCTTACCAATGTCATCTTTGGAACCGATTTTTTACTGACATCCCCAAGATTCATCAGCGGCCCAACTTCAATGCGAATCGCTTCAATTTTGGCTTTCAAATCAATGTTCCCATCAAGCTCTTCGCGACTTTCCGTGCCCACGACACCAAAATCAGAAGCCTTTAAAATGACGACAGGCATTCCATTGTCAATGCAGGTCACGTCGACACTTTGGACACGGTCAACGACAGAGCCTGTCGGAAAAAGTGAGCCACAAGAACTTCCGGCCGTGTCCTTAAATTCGCAAGTCACTGGCGACGCCGTACCGGGAGCACCATCAATCCGAGCATCACCCGCATAAGTCACACTGCCGCCAGGGGTTTGCACTGAAAGGATCGCAATTTGCCCGGTATTTTCCATGAATACGGTTACTTCAGTTACATCAGCTTTTGCGCGAACCAATCCCTTTTCGATAGCAAATGGGCCAATTGCGCTAAGGATATTTCCACAGTTCTGAGCATCTGTGACGATCTCTTGATCGACGAATACCTGCAAAAACAGATAATCCACATCAACCCCGTCTCTTTTAGATAATTGTACGACACCTACTTTCGAAGTTAGAGGATCCGCACCACCCATCCCATCAATTTGACGAGTATCTGGAGAACCCATAACCTCTAATAGAAATTGATCGCGTGCCTCAATATCTAAAGGAAGGTCCTCAGCTAAAAAAATACCCCCCTTGGACGTGCCGCCTCGCATCCATGTGCACGCGACGCCGTCAGACATATTTCAAACCCTTCTCAGCCAATGTCGATCGCATATTGTAAATATCGAGTCCGAGCTCACCATTGGCGAGACGCTCACGTTTTTCAATCTCTTTTGATTCACGAGACATTGCTGCTTCTAGCACGTGTAGTGCCTCTTCACGACGCACTACACAAACACCATCATCATCAGCGATGATGACATCACCTGGATTGATAAGTTCATCCGCGCATACCATCGACACATTGACTGATCCCAATGTTTCTTTGATTGTTCCTTGTGAAAACACTGACTTGGACCATACAGGGAATTTCATTTCTCTAAGAATTCGGGTATCCCGCACTCCGCCCTCAATAATTAAACCAACAACGCCGCGAACCTGCGCTGATGTCGCCAGTAAATCACCAAAATAGCCATGATTTGATGGGGATGTCGGTGCAAAGATCAAAATATCACCTGACTGACATTGCTCAATGGCAACGTGCATCATCCAATTATCACCTGCTGCACCGGACACCGTAATCGCGCTTCCAGCTACAGCCACGTCCTGTTGAATTGGTCGCATATAATCTGCAAGCAATCCTCGACGGCCCTGTGCTTCATGCACCGTAGCCACCCCGCAATCAGCTAATCCTTGTATTACTTCAGGACTGACACGTTGAATTTTTTGTACGACAACATTCTTTTCCATACTAAACCTCTAACCGCAAACGACTGAATACCGTTTGTGCATTGCCAGCGAAAATTTGTTGCTTCTCTGCACCAGTCAGGCGAGTGCTGTTATCGATGTAACGTTTCGTGTCGTCAAAGTAATGTCCAGTTTCAGGATCTATTCCCCGCACAGCACCGATCATTTCCGATGCGAATAGAATATTTTTAATGGGTATAATGTCGAGTAAAAGATCGATTCCGCGCTGATGATATACGCAAGTATCAAAGTAAATATTCTGTAACGCCGACTCTTCCAAAGGAGCATAGCCTTGGTCCTGCATCATTCCTCTAAACCGACCCCAGTGATAAGGAACAGCGCCGCCACCATGCGGAATAATGACTTTTAATGTGGGAAAGTCTTTAAACACATCGGACATTACCAATTGCTGAAATCCAGTCGTGTCAGCCCCTAAATAATGAGATCCAGTAGTATGAAAACAGTCATTGCATGCAGCACTGACATGCACCATCGCCGGAATATCTAGCTCACACATCACTTCATAGATTGGATAAAAAGCGCGGTCAGATAGGGATTTATCTTGCCAATATCCACCAGAGGGATCTGGATTCAGATTAATCCCAATAAAGCCCATCTCTTCGACTACCCGCCGGATTTCTGGTACTGACTTTGCGGGATCCACGCCTGGAGACTGTGGTAACTGAGCGACTGGGGCAAAATTTCTCGGAAATAAGTCACAGACACGACGGATAATGTCATTCTGATGTTGCGTCCAGTAAAGACTGGTCCATTCATTACCGACGTGGTGCCCCATCCAGCTCGCTCTTGGCGAAAAAATAGTGAGGTCTGTTCCACGTTCCTTTTGAAGCTTCAGTTGGTTCTGTTCAATGCTCTCCCCGATTTCTTCATCAGTAACCGCGACAACGCCTTTTTCTCCAGCAAAGGCTGGATTTGCTGAAACAGCAGCTTTTTGCTGTTCGCGATACGCGCCCACGCCTGGAGGGGTTGTTGTGTAATGTCCATGGCAGTCTATTATCATTGTATAACCTTCTTTATTTCTAACTACTAATCATGCATCGGTTTATTACGGCTCAAAAACACATATTTCTGAACAAAAAAGATCTAATCATTCTGACCAACAGTCAACAGTATCCAAATTATTCAACGAATCCGGTCATTTTCTTCAAGACCAAATTCACCACCTCATCCAAATCATCTGTGGATGGCTGCAATCCCATTTCACCAATTCTTTGCTGCCACTGAACTGTCGACCGAGTCATCTCAGAATCAATGCCAGCTTCCTCGATGGTATTAACAACCTCCCTCATCTCTGCCGCCCTCCGAATGCCATGCCGGCACATGCGCTCGAGGTTATAGCCACCCCGAGTAGACCAGTCGAGTCCTTGAAAGCTGTTATTAAGAGATTCGATCACTGTCTCTTCAATACCTAACTTTTTGGCGGTTAATAAACACTCCGCACTGAGTGCCTCAATACCTTTAATCATGATTGACCTAGTCATCTTGACCGCAGATGCCTGACCAACGGCCTCACCAAAAATCTCGACCACGTACCCAAAGTCCGAAAAAAGTCGAATAACTTGATCCCCCCCTGCACCCGACATCAGCATCGGCGTATCCATCCGAAGCGGGTTCACCGGACTCATTATGGCAACATCAATTAAAACACCTCCCGCCTCAGAGATCGTGAGAGCGTTCCGTTGCTTTGTGCCTGGCGAGCACGAATTCATTTCAAGATAGACCGCTCGTTTTTTAATAAGGGCAGCCGCAGACTGACAAACAAGACCCGCTTGATCGGCAGTCACAAGACTTACAATCCAATCCGCATCCCGCACGCCGTCTTCAAGCGAATCAGCAACGACAATTCCCTTAATTTCTATTCGTTTGACCATGGAATCTCGTTCGACTCCGTCCAGTTTTACGTCCCATGCACGGCAATCGGCACGAAGAAACCCTTCGCATAAGGCTTCCGCAGCCTCACCAAAACCGATAAAGCAAACCGTCTGAGGACGCTGAAAATTAACCGAGGCAGTCAGAAAGCTTCTCCACGAGTTGTGACGATTTAGGAGCATCTTCGAGGAAACCATGCAACGGCGGTCCCATTGCATGTGCACCCTCACCGACGATGAGCATCGGATCTACGAAGGCTGACACTGTCACACCCGATGGCAGTCCGCTCAAAAAGGATCTGGCCTTAAGTCCTCCCCCAATGAACGCGAACGAAAGGTCACTCACTACCTGATCCTCTACAAAAAGGTTTTAGCATTACAGTCAGCACCTAATTGGTCATTTTTTGCTCAATTTCATGCATCACACGCATCGCCGGCAAACACTGACGCAACGAACTATTCGGCTCAACACCATCACGAATAGCACGAACGAATTCGCGATCAATTAATTCAATGCCGTTCATCGACACTGCGACACCCGAAACATCGACCTGTTCATTATTACCATCAAACAAATCATCGTAACTAGCCACGTAAGTTCCGTTATCGCAGATGTAACGAAAATAAGTCCCGATCGGACCATCATTATTAAATGACAAAGACAGGGTACATAACTTCCCAGAAGGTGTTTTCATAAGAATCGCCATATCCATTGCAATCCCAAGATCAGAATGGATCGGGCCCTGTACCGCATGAACCTCACTGATTTCTTCACCACATTGGTACTGAAACAAATCGATGGTGTGACAAGCATGATGCCACAATAAATGATCCGTCCATGACCGCGCCTCACCTTTTGCATTCATGTTAGTTCTTCGAAAAAAGTAGGTTTGCACATCCAATTGCTGAATATTTAATGCTCCTGCTTGGATCTTTTGATGCATCCACTGATGAGAAGGATTAAAACGCCGAACATGACCGGCCATCGCTACCAACTGAGTTTCTTCCTGCTTTTTTACCAACGCTTCAGAATTCGCATAAGAATCAGACATTGGAATCTCGATCAGCACGTGCTTACCCGCATTCATTGCCTTTAGTCCCTGCTCAGCATGTAATTGAGTCGGAGTAGCTAAAATCACTGCATCAATATCATTGCAAGCGAGTAATGCATCAAAGTCCTGGAAACGATTCGGCACTTTGAATCGATCACCTACTCCACTGGCTTTTTCCAGTGTCGTGGCCATTACCGCAGTAATTTCCGCGTCATCAATGCATGACAAGGCCTCTAAATGCTTGGTGCCAAACGCGCCGTTCGCTCCAGCCACTCCAATTCGAACTTTACTCATGTATCATTACCTTCTTTATCATTTGTTCTCAAGAATGATCGCGCCGTAGGCCGTCGCCGAAACCGGAATATGATAGAATCTGTATATCTCTGTCACTTCGGTATTTAACGCGCCCCGCATTACATTCCACATAATCATTTCAACGCCTTCGCATCCCGCCTCTCGAATAAATTCAGCATGCGATAGCTTGGTATTCGCCATCGGGTCCTGAGTCAGATTATCCATAAACATCTGATCGAATTCCGGATTCACAACTCCGACGCGCTCACCACCAAGTTGGTGCGACAATCCACCCGTGCCCCAAATGGCGACCGACATATCTTTTGGGAAGGAGGCTACGGCGCGGCCAATCGCTTGGCCAAGCCGAAAACAACGAAGAGCCGTCGGTAATGGGTGTTGAATTACATTAACGCACACAGGAATAACCGAAGTGGGCCAAACATCTGGCTGATCATAGGCAATCGACAGAGGCACCGTAAAGCCATGATCCAAATCAAGACTGGCCGCAACCGCGAGATCAAAATCCTCGGCCATGACCTCTTCTACAATATGCCATGCCAGTTCCGGGTGCCCTTTCATGTTTGGGACCTTACGAGGACCCCAACCTTCATCCGCGGGCTCAAAGTGATCTCCGACGCCAATAGTAAATGTAGAATAACCATCCAAAGAGTAAGACGTCGCATGATCGTTAAATACAATAATATTTACATCAGGCACATTTGAAGCATGCCACGCTCGAAGCGGTTTTAATCCATCAAATAATGGCTTCCAGTACGCCTCATCAGTTTTACCATTATCCATAGCAGCTCCCACTCCAGGGACATGAGAGGTGCCCATACCTGCGATCAAATCAGCCATTGTTCCACTCCGCTATTGTTCGATTGCCATCGATGGATCGTCCACCTTTCCCCATCATCTCCTGAAACTCTTCAAAGCTCATTGACGGTTGCGCCATTTGTCCATACATCACTTGAGGTGGCTGCTTATCGTAAGACACGAGTTTAAAAGCGTAATACACGTTTCCACCGAGCTTTAATAAGTCCAAATATCGCCGATCAAGGACCGCCTCTTTTTGATCATCCGTCATCGGAAATGTGTCCAAATAAGCCCGTTCGTTCTCTGCAAAAGTGTCTCGGCACTCGGCTCGGTTCAAGCTCATAAGAAACATATTTACGTGGTATCCCTTCCGATAAGTTCGGCTATCCAAAACATACGTTCCCGGGACATCGTCATAATCTCTCGTATCCATTATCTTTCCTCAAAGAGCTCTTTTCTCTATTGACATGACCAGAGCCTAGACTAGTATCTAAATCACAACAATATGTCGAAATTGAAATAAATTATCCATGAAATGGAACATTGATGATTTGCCGGTATTCGTCGCGATCAGCGAAACGGGGGGAATCACTGCTGCAAGCCTTCGTCTCGAGATCCCAAAATCGACTGTAAGTAGAACTTTGGCTCGCCTTGAAGACAATCTAGGGATCCGTCTGTTCGATCGCAATACTCGGCGACTACGCCCAACGAGTGAAGGCCAAACATTTTTAACGCACGCAAAAATTATTTTGGAAGGCGTGGCTGCCGCAAATGAGGAGATTATTGGGTTAACCAATCTTCCCACTGGACCACTAAGAATCTCGATGCCGATGGGATTCAGCCGCGAAATTATTGGCGGGCGACTCGCCGAATTCAATAAAGAATTCCCAGAAGTCATTCTTCAAGTGCTGGTATCACCCTTTAATCTCAACATAATGAATGAGGAAATTGATGTTGCAGTAAGCGTCGGACCCATTGAGAATTCAGAATTTATTGCCCACAAGATCGCCGACACCTCATTAATCTGGGTAGCCTCCAAAGACTACGCATCAAAATATCAGTGGGATGAAAAGATCTCTACACTTAGGCCTCACCTAAAGTTCTGCGAACGCAGGTATCAAAAAGATCGGTTTGTTGTCAAAAGTCCCGGCGCCAAAAAATCGATCGACATGGGGCATTTAATGAGTGTGAACGATCCCGTGATACTAAGAGATATCACTCTTCAGGGAGGCGGTGTCGCACTATTGCCTGCGCTTTACTGCGGACAACATTTGAGTTCAGGTGACTTGGTCGAAGTTTGCCCCCAGGTTCTTCCAGAACAAAGAGCCACAATTTTTGCACTGACCAACTCACGTCGTCTGCAACCGCAAAAAACTCGGGTTTTCATAGCGTTTTTAAAACGATGCACACAAGACTATATTATCAGGACCAATACCCAATCTGGATAGGGAGATCACGATGGATCACTCGCAACACTGGCAGAGACAGGTCGATACTTTTATCGGTGTCATTGAATCGATTAGGGCTCGATCAACAAAGCGAAATTTGATTGCACTAGCAGGCCCACCAGCTTCTGGCAAGTCAACGCTAGCAAGACATTTAGCAGATACCTTACCTCACTGTTCTTACATGGCCATGGATGGATTCCACCTTCCGAATAACATCCTAATACAAAAAAAATTATTGCACGTAAAGGGGGCCCCAGAGACATTTGATTTAGATGGCTTTGGTCATATGATCAATCGATTGGGAGAAAAGAGAGAGGTCTATGTACCAGCCTTTGACCGGGCCAACGACCAAACGATCAATTGTGCTTATCCAATTCCTGACTATCACGACATAGTCATTATTGAGGGCAACTATTTATTGCTCAATGAACCAAAATGGAGCGCGCTTGATGAACTTTGGGATTTTGCGATTTTTATCGAAATTTCAATAGAAGAGGTTGAGCGCCGAGCGACTGAGCGCTGGATCACAGCTGGACTTAGTCCCGAGATGATTACAAAACGTGTTGAGGAAAATGACCTCCACAATGCCGAACGGGTCCTCAGAAATCGTGTGCCGGAAGACCTTGTCTTACGCGGTGACCTTTAACTTATCTATCTCCGTTCGGCCCAAAATGCTGGTGCACGTTCCCTAATTTTAATAAGACGATAAATCATTTCCGTCTTCGGAACAGGCAACCCAATTTGCTTCGCGCGAGATATGATATAGCCATTCAAGGCTTCGATCTCAGTCAGGACGTTCCGTTCCAAGTCTTGTACCATCGAAGGCTTGTGGTACGTATGATTCACACATGCGTTATCAATTAACGCATGCACTGCCTCAGCGTCGATTACCACCCCTTCAGCATCTGCCAGCGCAATCACTTCGTCTGCGATCTCGTGCGCAAACAGTTGTCCGTCAGGATAGGAGTGCAAGAGACCCGGAGATCCATCACACAAGGCGCACAAACCATTCATCGACACATTAAAACCAGCCTTATTCCAGACCCTGACTTCTGGATCATCAACATGATCCACAAGAAAGCCTGACACATTCAAAGCAATGCAGATGGCTTCTGTCATTTCAGCACCTGCATCCAACATAGAACCGATCCAAGTGCGCGCAGGACCATGCGTTTCTACATTGCCGGGCTCCCTCAAATCCGCCGGCACCATAGTCACGCCATAACTTACCGACGCCTCTCCGACAAGACTAGCGAGCGACTGACCATGACCCAATCCGTTTTGCAGTGTTAGATAATGAGCGTTCGGCATCTGCTCGTAAGCGGCTTCCGCAGCCGCCAACATGTCTTGAGCTTTCGTGAACATAACTACGATATCTGCAGGATTTACATCTTCAATTAAGCAAGACCGAATCTTAACGTCATCCGATACGCCATCCACTTCGTAGGTAATTAATTGACTATTGAGTAAATCGACCACCTCTCGACGACGACCTACCAACTGAACAGCGTAACCCGCAGAAGCAAGACGGGCCGCAAACAAAGTGCCCAACGCACCATGGCCCACAATACAAAAACTTAGCTCAGCCACTCAAAATTCCTGGCAACCACAACACTAGTGCTGGAAACATTAAGATTAAAATCACCCGAAAGATTTCAGCTAAAAAGAATGGAATTACGCCAGCAAATATCTTCATCATCGGCACATCTTTTGCCATTGCAGAAATGACAAAAACGTTCATGCCGACCGGCGGCGTAATCAACCCCAGTTCAACAACGATTAATGCCAAAATTCCAAACCAAATCTTGAGATCCTCGACTCCCATACCAAAATCGAGCTCAACAAGAACTGGCCAAAAAAATGGGATCGCAAGAAGAATCATTGACAATGAATCCATCAAACAACCCAATAGAATCAAGCCCAAAAGAAGCAAAACCAGAATAGTCATTGGCTCAAGGCCAGATGTTCCCATGATTTCAGCAATTGCTTGCGGAACACCACCCCTGGACATAAAGATTTTTAACATCTCAGCGCCAAGCAAAATGAGATAAATCATTCCACTCGTTTTTGCCGTATCTAGACCAGCTCGCTTGAGACCCTCAGTTCCAATTCGACCTCTCAAAATTGCATACAAAGCAACCAAAAATACACCAACTGCGGCGGCCGGTGTGGGATTAAATACTCCAAAAAATATACCGCCAATGACGCAGCCGAAAATAGCCAAGACCGGAAGCACACCCCATGTTGCTGCCCAGAACTGGCTTCGACCAATTGGATCACGGGCCGGCCCACTTTCTGGAAAAATCCGAACATAAATAAAAATAGTCAGAAGGAATAAAAAAACAGCAATGATTCCGGGGACAAAAGCCGCCATGAACATCGTAACAATATTCGCCTCGACTATAATCGCGTAAATCACGAGAACTACTGATGGAGGAATAAGAATGCCAAGAACCCCACCAGCAGCAAGCGTACCAGTCGCAAGCGAAGGGTCGTAATTGTATTTTCTGAGTTCAGGTAAGGCGACCTTGCCCATCGTAGAGGCGGTTGCCAGTGATGAACCACAAACAGCACCAAAGCCAGCACAAGCAACAATTGCAGACATGGCGACGCCACCCCGTGCCCAGCCCAACCATGCATTTGCAGCCCTGAACAGCTCCTGACTCAGGCCAGACCTTGATGCGATATTGCCCATTAGAACAAACATGGGAATTACAGATACATCGTAAATCGAAAATTGGACGTATGTAAGATCCTTCAATTGGGACATGAAGATCCCTGGGCCATTGAGTATGGATACGCCCGCCCCACCCACAAGAACCATTCCGAATGCAATAGGCACTCTGAGTCCAATCAACAGGACCAGAGCAACCAATCCAAGAAGGCCTATGGTCAGCTCAAACGGCATCGTCATCAGCCTTTAATACTTCAGTGATCGGCGAACCGAGTGTCCCTTCTGGATAAATCAATGTAATCAATGACGCAAAACTCCACAGTAAGAGTGAAAGAACCGCCGGCACAAACGCGTACCAAATGGGTATCTGGAGAATCGTCGTCGTTTCCAAATAAATCTGGTAATCAAGTAATCCCTGATACATTCGCCACATCAGAAGGAGTGAAAATGCGAGTGCCATCAGTGAACCCATTCGATTTAAAGAGCGAATAACACTTAGCGAAGCCCTCGATGTAAATATATCTGCAGATACGTGCGCAAATGTGAGCTGACAGTAGGGAAGAAACATAAACGCTGCCACTGCCACTCCCATCTCAGTCATTTCAAAGTCACCCGGGAACGGCTTGGCAATCAAAAAACCAGCAATAGAACTTCCAGTCGCCATAATGACAACAATGCCCAGCACACAGCATCCTAAAAGAGCCCACAGCCTCAGAAAACGAATGGGGAGCTTTAAAAGCCCCCCAAACCTATCGAACGTATTCTTAATCATCATTTAGAATATTTTGAAACCATTTTTCTCGCTGTATCCACTAATTTCTGACCATCAATACCCTTCTCACCCACTTCCTTAATCCAGCGGCCAACAACAGGCTCAATGGCTTTACGGAACTGCTCAGTCTCACCTTGCGTCAGTTGAACATGAGTATTGCCGGCTTTTTTGGCGACATTAATTCCAATCTTGTCTGAGTTAGTCCAGATCTCACCAACTTCAGCAGCCCAAGCTTCTGAATTAACTTCATCAATCGCCTTTTGGATATCAGCAGGCAAAGAATTCCAAGTTTTCTGATTCATCGTGACCTGGAACGTAGTCGTTCCGAAGCGGGCACCTTTGTATCCCTCAATCTGATACTTGGTCAACTCTTGTAACTTCAATGGAGGAATAATTTCCCAAGGAATTAATGCCCCATCGACTACTTTCTTAGACAATGCCTGCGGTAAAGCAGGAACAGGCATAGCAGTTGGCGCTGCACCCAATGCTTCAATTACCCAAGAACCTGTGCGGGTAGGTATACGTAATTTCATACCAGCAACGTCAGCAGGTGTGCGAATTAATTTATCTACCATATGAAATGCTTGTCCTTGATGGACATGCAAAAACATAACCTTCGTACCCTTATATTCGTCAGCAAGGTACTCATCGAACATCTCATACATCGCTAGATTTGTTGCTTTAGGATTGTTCGTATGAATAAAAGGCAATTCAAAAACCTCTGTTCGAGGGAATAGCCCAGGCGTATAACCATTAACCGTCCACACGATATCAACTACACCATCACGAGCTTGCTTAATGAGCTGTGGCGGCTTACCACCCAAGGACATTGCAGGATAAATTTCAATTTTAACTCTGCCACCTGTCTTATCCTCTATTTGCTTGACCCAGGGGACCAGCATCGCAGTATGAGCAAGTGATTTAGGGCTTAATAAGTGATGCAATTTGAGATTATAGTCAGCCGCATAGACTGCCGAACTCAAAACACATGCCCCGAGCAGTCCAGTAAGACCACCAATAATTTTCTTACCTACAATCATTATTGTTTTCTCCAATTCTCTTTGTAGAGTTAATATTGACAATTAAGTTACCAATTAGATTGTAGTTATACCAAAAAACGTTATTTCCCGCCTGGTTTAGCTTCATAATTAATCATCGACTACGACAAAAATGAGATAAACGTCGCCTAGATAACCCGACCAATAAAGAGGTTATTTTTATCCCAGAAGAGCGTTTTTCATTAGTAAAAGTAGCAATCAAACGAGAAGCAAATGGATTATTTTTTCAGCCAAAGAAAACAATGGTTTATTACGATAATTATCGTCTTTTGCGGCGCCGTTTGCGGCATTCATATTGCAAAGCTCGGCCCATCAATGAATTCATTGATCAATGAATTCTCGATGTCGTTGACCGAGGCTGGAATTTTGGCATCGACATTCACACTACTAACAATCTTTATTGGTATTTTTGTAGGCAATCTGATGCCAGGAATTGGTGTCAAACGTCTAATCTGCTTAGCCATGTTGCTCTCAGCAAGCGGAAGTCTTTTATCACTCAGCTCAGATGATTATCAATTTTTAATCATTGGACGTGCATTCGAGGGTATTGGCCTGATTATTATGATGATCGCTGGCCCCACAACCGTATCAATGTTTACAAGCGAGACATCGCGGGCAAAGTACACGGGTGCATGGGCGGCCTTCATGCCCTTCGGAACGGCCATGAGCTTTCTGTTAGCGCCTTTATTAATTCCGGACTATGGATGGAGAGGTTTGTGGTGGTTCTCTGTTGGCTTTTCCATAGCCTGCCTAATCGCGGCCCTTATCTGGATCCCCAGCGACCAAGAACCGATCCGATTTAAACTAGATCAATCCAAATTAGAGCGTACGATCCGAACCACTCCACTCATCTGGATTGGCTGTATCTTTGCCGTACACTCACTGGTATTTCACGTTATCTTACAGTTTATTCCAATCTATGGAACTAGCGAACTCGGCCTATCATTTACGGTGATCTCGCTAACGATTGCAGGCTTTTGCTTACTAAATGTCTTTGGGAACTTTATCTCAGGCTACGCAATTCATCGGGGAATAAAGCCCCACGTTTTAATAAATATTCATTTCCTTGCAGTACCACTAATCGCAATACTCTTGTTCATGCCATCAATTCCTGATGTGGTCAGATTATCAGGTATTTTAATTGGTGCTTTATTTACGAGCTTGACGCCTTCTGCAGCATTTGTACTGATCAGCAAACTAGCATCTGAAAAATCAGATATCCCGGCCTTCAACGGTTTGATGCTCCAAGTTCAGGGCGCAGGCATTCTTTTCGGGCCATCGCTAACCGGTTGGGCCGTCGAATATTTCCAGAACTGGCAAGCTGCCGGATATATTTTAATCGCCGCTTCCGTTATCGTACTTTTAATTGTGTACAGCCGAATACGTACGATTAACTTTTTGACCTGGAGACCTGCTTGAAACTGACGCTAAAAACTGATGTCGCCATTATTGGGTCCGGTCCATCAGGACTCCTACTATCAAGATTACTGAAACTTAAGGGCATCAGCTCAGTGATCGTCGAGCGTCAATCCATCACGCACGTACTCAGCCGAATAAGGGCGGGAGTTCTCGAGCAAGGCAGTGTCAACATGATGCGACGAGCTGAAGTTGGTACACGCGTATCCTCAGAAGGCCTTCGTCACGATGGATTCCAAATCACCTATGGTGATCGCGAGCTCAGAATTGATTTACAGAAATTGATGGGCAAAGGAGTCACCGTTTACGGGCAAACCGAGGTGACAAAAGACCTTTACCACGCGGTCATTTCTGACAACACCCAAATCATCGAAAATGCCGGAGATGATACGGCAATCACACTCAGCAGCGATCACGTCAAGGTCACCGGTGTCAGTCCAGAGTGTGCGTTTGATATTGAGGCAAAATTCGTTGCTGGTTGCGATGGGTACAGGGGAATTTCCAGACAGGCTATCCCGGTCGATATTCGACAAGAATTCGAGCGGATATACCCTTTTGGCTGGCTTGGCGTTCTTTCAGAGACCAAGCCGGCTGACCACGAAATAATATATTCAAGCCATGAAAATGGTTTTGCGATGTGCTCGATGCGTAATGCAAACCTGTCGCGTTACTACGTGCAATGTCCAACAAACGACAGGACTGACGATTGGTCGGACGAACGATTTTGGGCGACCCTTAAGGAAAGACTGCCATCACAAATCGCTCAATCCTTAGAAATAGGCCCATCCATTGAGAAATCGATCGCTCCACTCAGGAGCTTTGTTTGCGAACCGCTGTCCCACCAAAGAATTTTTATTGCTGGGGATGCGGGTCATATCGTTCCACCAACAGGCGCAAAAGGCCTGAACTTGGCATTTTCTGATATTTTTTATCTATCCAATGCGCTCGTTCAATACTTTTCTAAAAATGACGAATCTGAATTGACAGGTTATTCAGACCGGGCACTGGCCCGAATATGGAAAGCAGAACGTTTTAGTTGGTGGATGACGTCGCTGCTTCACAAATTTGACGAAGAAGATCGATTTGCTGAGAAAATGCGTCGTGCAGAATTTCAGTTTTTATGCGAATCTCCGGACTTTCAGAGAGCGCTTGCAGAAAATTATGTTGGACTTCCTTATTAAGAAGAGCAGAGACACGATATGAATGCTTACACCCAGGTCGAAAATGTACGCTTTCAAACGACACTAACGCCCGCACCTTCGGGAATTACTCAGGACGAGTGGTCTGCACGGCTTGATCTCGCGGCATGTTATCGAATGGTCTGCATGTATGGCTGGACGTCCGTAGTTTACAATCACATCACCCTTCGAATACCAAACACCGATCACCTCTTGATCAATCCGTTCGGTCTTAGATACGACGAAATTCGAGCGTCAGATCTGATCCGCATTGATCTCGACGGAAATTCATATTCTGAAAGTGAATGGTCCGTTAATCAGGCCGGCTACGTAATTCACTCAGCAGTTCACAAGGCCAGGCCAGATTTACATTGTGTCCTGCACACCCATGAGCCCTACTCCCAGGCACTGTGCGCAACAGATACGGATGTCATTCCCGTTACACAAGAAGGCTGCCAATTTTTCGAACGCGTTGGTTATCATGACTATGAAGGCATCGTTCTTGACGGATCTGAAGCACCTCGAATCGAAGATGCATTGGGTGAGAAAAATCATACCTTGGTTCTAAAAAATCACGGCCTACTAACCGCAGGTGATAGTTGCGCATGGGCATTCATTCGCCATCAAGCATTTATTCGGAACGCGGATGTTCAATTACGCGCAATGGCTGCCGGAAAGATTAATCAGATTTCTCCAGATGTGATGCGGAAAACACGCCAGCAGTTCGAGGGTGGGGACGCACAAGCCGGGGCAAAGATCAGGCATCCCGAATGGCCTGCATTAGTCAGACAGATCGATCAACTTGATCCGACATGGAAAGAATGACCGGGGTAATACTCCGGTCAGACCACTCAATCCGACCAAAGATCCTCGGCGCAACGCGCGACTAACTCAAGCTTTCGACGCTGATCATCGACCGTAATCGCATTGCCTTCCTCAGTAGATGCAAAACCACACTGAGGTGCGATGCCCAATTGATCCATATCAGCATATTTCGAGGCCTCATCGAAGCGGACTTTGAGATCATCCAGCGTTTCGAGATCACCCGTTTTCGTAGTGACGAAACCCGCCATCACACGCTGATGTCCTTTCGACAAAAACTTTAGTGGCTCAAGACCACCCGCACGATCAGTGTCATACTCCATGAAGAAAACATCGACTCCAGTCTCATTAAATACAGCATCAGCCACCTGATCATAACTACCCTCCGCCGCATGCGTCGAACGGAAATTACCTCGGCACATGTGCATGCCAATCACCATGTCATCAGGGCGATCTTTAATCGCTTCATTCATCATCCAGGCATATCGATGAATCAGCCAATCAGGATCTTGACCCAATGCTTCCTTGTCAGCTCGATGCTTTGGATCACATAGGTACGCAAAAAAGATGTCATCCATCTGCAAATAACGGCAACCCGCATCATAAAAGGCATTCACTGCTTTTTTATAAGCAGAAGCCAGATCAGCGGTATATAACTCAGCATCGCGATAAGCGGCAGGCGCAATATCCTCCGGTGCCACTCGAAAATGACAGCAGCTCGGTCCAGGAATAGATATTTTTGGCGTCACTTTTGTGTGGGCCGCCAAATATTTAAAGTGATCAAGCATCGGATGATTATCTGGAAAATCGACATGGTCACGGACCACAGGAAATACGGGCCTTAATTGAACACCCGCAAAAGCAACGCCCTCTGAGCGATCCTCGAGATCAAAACCATCCAAGGCTCCCATAAAGTCGTAGTGCCAAAATGACCGTCTCGCTTCCCCATCAGTCACTACCTGCAAACCAACAGATTCTTGCAACTTCACAAGATCGATGACGGCTTCATTTTCAGCTGCTTCAAGTACCGACGCATCAATCGTCTTATTCTCATAAAATGCTTGACGAGCCTGCTTCACAGGGTCGGGGCGGAGTAAGCTGCCGACGTGGTCAGCCCGAAAAAGGGGGCGTTTTGGATTATTCATAAAATTCCTCTTTATCCAAAAATATACGAATATTAAATCAGTCCACAACTGATCCGAATCAGGCGAACGCCGGGATAGGGACTTCACCTTTCACTGTGGTTCGAAGCATTTCCCTTCGGAATCCATCGTAATCATTAAACGCACGATGCAAACAAACTCGATTGTCCCAGATCGCTACAGTATGCGGCTCCCATCTCAATCGGCATGTGAATATCTCTTGAGTAATGTGCGAAACGATCCATTGTAATAACGGCCTGGCTTCATGGTCAGTCATCCCATCAATGCCAATGGCATAGACCCCATCACAGTACAGAGCTACCTCACCAGATTCCGGGTGTTTCCGGACCATAGGGTGAATACTACCCCGAACCATTGACTCAATATCCAGGTCCAGATCCATATCACTCATCGCCGCCATTCCCTTTGTGTCCTGGGCGACCTTGCGCATGCTATCAACCACATTTCGAGCCGACATATGAACCCGTAAATGATTCAGCAATGATTGCATTGTTGAGGATAACCCCTCGTACGCAAGGACTGAGTTGTACCAAAGGGTATCCCCCCCGTAGGCCGGAATTTCCGTTCCGTGCAAAATACTAATGGAGGGAGGCTCTGCAAGAAACGGTGAATCAGTGTGCCAGCCGCCGCCAAACACCATTTTAGATTTTGTATTGGCCTCTTTGATCACTGGCTGGATCTCTGGATGACCTGGAAGTCCTTTGGTGTAGGCATCAGTTCCAAAGTCTCCAAAGCGCAGCGTGAGACGCTCTTGATCATCCAAGTTTAAGTGCTGATCACGGAGAAAAATCATTTTATGATGAAAAAGAGCCTGTTCTAATTCATGAAACCCATCATCCGTGAGCTCATGAAGCTGAACATCCAACACCTCTCCACCCATCGCCGCCGCGAGTGGTCGTGTACGGATCAAATCACCAATTATCGGTGTATTTCGGTATGGTTGCTTGTCGTCAATAATATCCATCATTACAGCCCCGCGACCTCTAATCGACCTTCTCAAGCATGAATCGAGCAAAAAATTCAGCAAGATCATTAAATGCATCTAATGGATAAATTGCAGAGACGTATTGATCAGGACGAACGATTACGATGCAACCCTGCTCTTTATTCAATTGGCGCATTTCAAAAATATCATCACCCAATTTGTAATCAACAGAGAATATCTTCTCGTAGTCAATGAGACCATACCTACCTTTTTGAGGTCTCAATATTTCTGGCATAGACATCGTATCCAAACTCATATGAGGCTCTTGAAATACTGCCCTCACATCGATCACAGAATCGATATCACTACCAACCGCATACCGATTCAGAGGTGACTTTGGATCGTCTGTTAAAAACTGGCACAAGGCACTTATTTTTTCTGATGGCTGGCCACTTTTCGTCACTGGATCTGAAAATGCAAACAATCGCCAACGGCCGTCTGCTTTAACTGTATGAGCAAGATGAACCGGCTTCGCATCGAACACTCGAATTACTGGTGCAGAGTGAAAACGCGTACCAATAACGAACCCCTGAGCCAAGTCCTGGCGAGATTCCAGATCGGAAATTAGCGACGGACCATACTCAATGGCTGTTCCAGCAGTAAATCGGCCATGTTTCTGAAAATATTCCTGAAATCTCTCGTGGTCTACCGAACTGCCATCGCCTGAATCAGACGACGCTGGCCGCGCACTCGCCATTTTTGCGAACTCACGATCAAAATCGATTAATATTTGAGCCACACTCTGCCGCTCACAAGAATAGGTAGACAATAGTTCTGGGGATGCCTCTCGACCCAATACGTGAGCCAGCTTCCAGCCCAAGTTGAATGCATCGGCCATTGATGTATTCATGCCCTGCCCAGCCTTCGGACTATGGGTATGGCAAGCATCACCGGCAATGAATACGTTTGGAAAATGATCGCCCGAGGTTGTAGACGATAAATTATCAAAGCTATCGGTCAAACGCTGGCCAATTTCATACACAGACCACCACGCGACTTCTTTTACATCAAGCTTATAAGGCGCCATGATTCGATTGGCGCGCTCAATCACATCGTGCTCATCAAATTGCTTGTCCGCAACACGCTCGTTTGGGTTTAATTTGTCCATCTCGACATAAATGCGAAACATATATCCACCTTCACGAGGAATGATGATTGCATTGCCTTGCTCAGCAGAATGAATCACCACCTTTTTTCGAACATCTGGGAAATCGGTTACGGCCAATAGATCCATAACGCCCCATGCTTGGTTCGCCGAATCGCCTTTCAGCTCGGACCCGATCAAGCGGCGGACGGCACTTCTAGCACCATCACAGCCAACCACATAACGGGCTTTGATGTGTTCGTCTGGCGCCCGCTCGGAATTGTTATTCCGGACCGTTGCTGAGACCCAATTCTGGTTTGACAGACCATTCGGTTCGGCTTTTAAATCGATTAATTCACGGTTGTAGTATGGGATCATCCGATTACTCGAATTTAACATCCGCTCAAGATAAAAATCATGGACCCGGGCCTGATTCAAGATCACATGAGGAAATTCTGACAGCCCATCCTCAACATCCTGAATGGTTCGACTTCGTTCAATATGGCTGGAATCAGAGGTACCCGGTCCCCAAAAGGCAGTCTCATTGACCCAATAAGCTTCTCGAGACACTTTATGACTAAATCCAAAAGCCTCGAACATCTCCATCGAGCGACACGCCACCCCATCCGCTTGTCCGACCTTTAATGGGCCCGATTTCACATCAACAATCGCCACCTTAATATCATTGAAATACGATAACTGAGCAGCAAGCGTCAATCCCGCCGGACCGCAACCAATAATCAAAACGTCAACCTCTGCGGGGAGAAATTCTCGTCCTATCGATTGCGTTTCTCGGGAAGAGGAAGCACCTTCCACATCCGGATTGCCGGGATTAAAACCATTTAAAAAAAATTGCATAACTCTTAACCGTTCGTTTCTCTAAAATTATTCAGACGCACCACCACTAGCGCATCCCCGTACCAATCACTCGCATTACCGGCAGAACTTTATAAATATTGACTGACCCAGCGTTCGATCACCTGAGCCACCTCGTAAGGTTTCTCAAACGGCAAAAAGTGTCCCGCACCTTCGATAACAGTTAATTGCGAACAAGCCAACTCATCGGCAATCGCCTTATGTTGTGCGACGGGACTCCACGCATCGTCTTCCCCAACAAGAAGCAACACAGGAATATTAATCGACCCAAGATAAGTGGCAGCATCCGGACGATCGAGTAAGGCTTGAATCTGGCGCTCGTGTGACTTCGAGTTCTCATTCAATAGCATATCCGATAGCACAGAAAATCCTGGATTTTGCACAAAACTAGGCGCAACCATCGGCCTTAGCCAGTCATCAATTAATGCCTTCATGCCCACCTCACTTGCGATACGCACCCGCCTGTTCCGACCTGCACGCTCTTGTTCTGTAACCAATCCATCCACACCAAAATCAGCAAGAATCAGACCCGAACATCGATCTGGCGCCAAACGCCATGCTTCGAGCGCAACCCGAGCACCCATGGAATGACCAAAAAAAATCGAAGGCACATCTGCACTTGATGCGACCTCAGAGCCCCATTGGGACAAAGAACACTCATCAGACCGTTGAAAATGAGTCCATGAGTAATCGCTTAAAAATTCACTACACGGCTCAAATACGCGCCGATCAGACAAGAGTCCTGGAATACTGATAATTGCCTGGGCCATAAACGTTCTCTCTACTCAACCACTAAAACTCAAGAAGCACGATCTAATTGTACTGATCTTCAGCTCAGAGTCAGCCACAACCAATAGCAAAAACATATTAGATCTGGTTTGAGTCAATCTGGAAGGAAGTTGACTTCGCTGCTCATCTCCCATGTACTCAATGAATAATAATAACTCAGGAGGTTTCTATGATTAAAAATATCCTGGCCGTTTCTGCTCTAACCCTCAGTATTACAACTGTTGGATTTGCGCACGCAGACGCAGTGGCTGATTTTTATAAAGGCAAGACAGTATCTGTCGTTTCACCATCGGGTGTCGGTGGCTCAATCTACAAATACGCTTTATTGGTCTCAAACCATATCGGACGACACATCCCTGGCAATCCAGACGTAGTAGTCGAGGATCGTGGGGGCGGTGGCGGCAAAAAAGCGGCTAATTACGTGCAAAACGCAGCGCCCAAGTCAGGCGTGGTTATTGCTGAGTTACACCCCTCATCATTAGTCGTACCGCTAATCTCGGACAAAGTAACGTTTTCCTTTGATACCGTGAATTGGCTGGGCTCAATCGCCGTGCGGCCATATGTAGGAGTCGTCTGGAATACCGTCAAAGCAGACACTCTCGACAAAATGAAAAACGCGGAAGTGACATTTGGTGCATCTGGAGTGGGTGGTAGTTCTTACCAATATCCATTCTTTCTATCCAAAGTCACGGGTGCAAAACTCAAGGTTATTCCGGGCTACAAAAGTGGCGGCAAAATGAATATTGCCATGGAAAGTGGGGAAATCGATGGACGGGGTAACTACTACGAAGGATTTCTGTCAACGAATCCAGACTGGGTCCGTGATGGCAAAATCAAGTACGTTTTCAGAATGGGTGAAGCACACCCGGATCTTGTAAATGTGCCGGAAGCTGCCTCGTACATGAAAACCGAAGCCGAAAAGCAAATGCTCAATTTCTTAGAGGGTCCTCTGAAAATTGGCCAAGCATTTTATGTTCATGGGGATGTCCCTGCTGATCGACTCAAGGCAGTCAAAAAAGCCTTCGTTGATATGATTGCGGATCCAATCTTTCAGGCAGACGCCAAGAAGATGAAATTAGTGATCAGAACACGGACACCTGAACAAGTTGCTGCAGTCGTTAAAACTGTGTACTCAACACCAAAAAATGTGGTGGCTGAGCTCAATGCAATGTTCAAGAAAAAGAAGTAATTTAAAATAAATAAATCACCTGTGGGAAGTGGCGCAACGTCGCTCCCCACAGATTGATCAAATCAAATCTTAAATCCTCAGAATGAACCACCTGCCGGAGACAACAGGATGCCGCTAACATCCAGACCAGAAGAAATCAAAAGCATTGCGCCGCTTGGCAGGCTCAGAACAACAATTAATGTTGGAAATCCAATCCTAGCTACCTGGAACGCTCACAAGACCGATGTTGACGGTATTTCGGTCGATCTGGCCAAATCACTAGCCGCGCAAATCGGGCTCGAGCTTGAACTCATTCCGTTAGAGTCGGCAGGAGAAGCCGTAAAAGTAGTAACGAATGAAGATGCAGATTTTGGATTTTTCGCGCTCGATCCTAAACGTGCTTCGCACATTTTTTTTAGCACGCCGTACATCCTGATTGAAGGTTGCTACCTCACTCATAAGACATCAAAAATCACCGAGAACGACCAGGTTGATCAGAACCATATTTCGGTGGTGGTTGGAAAAGGCAGTGCCTACGACCTGTACCTAACGCGCACATTGAAACATGCAAGTATTGTGCGTGCGCCGACCTCACCAACGGTCGTCGAATACTTTGTAAAATCTGAAGCTTTGGTAGCCGCCGGGGTCCGCCAGCAATTAGAAGAAGACATCAAAAAATACGAAGACTTGAAAATATTTGAAAAAAGCTTCATGACGATCCAACAAGCGATGGGGATTCCAAGATCTCGGCCTGAAGCAGCACAAGTATTGCTGCAGCGATTTATGATGGATGCTCTGAAGTCGGGGTTAATCCATCAACTGATTGAGAAGCACAAGATCAATGGTGCCAACGTTTATGAAGCTTTTTAATTCACTTTTGATTGCTCTCAAAGAACGAATTACTGCCTAACATCAAAGTCGTTGTAAAAAAATATGACCAGAACTGGTCAGACTATAGATCTTGGGCAAATAAAAAGGGGAGCCACTGGCTCCCCCTTCGCGAGATGGCAATCTTAGTCGATTACTCGCTTACGCTGGAATCGTCTCAAGCTCGGGCACTAGCCCAAGACTCATAAACAAAACCAAAATCTCCTAAGATTGAACACATTTCACTAGACATTGGATCACCTCCTTTTAATTTCAGCTTCTGATAACTCAACGTTACACCAGAATCTCGACAGATCAAATAGATATTGAATAGCCAAACAAAGCATTCAACCCAAGAACCACTTTCAGTCCCGAAAACACGTCTATTATTTGCTGTATCTAACTCGAATACGCCCAGTAATTACTGGGCGTATCGGTAATCAAAAGATTTTTGTGATCCAGTATTCTCTAAAGGACGGCAATAGCTCGCCAAGAAATGCGGTCGGCCAGGGCACCCTGAGTATCACATGAAACAAGATGAACGATCCGATAAACAGTAACACTGCACCCTTCAAACTCGTTATCAATGATTCTTTGCCCTGCTGATACATCAAACCAAAGACGAGAACAGGCAATGCCAGCAGCATACCGACAATATTTGAGAGCACCAGGTACAGCGCTGCCCAAGCGAAGAAACCAAACGCACGGCTTGCTAACTGCTGGCGACTGAATCCAGACAGTGCCTCGTCCGTGTCTGCTGGCTCTGGATAGCAGAGACTTGACAGCACTACGAAAGCCACGGCCACTAACCCTACCCATGATACAAATGAGGGAAACATAGCAGCTCCAGAGGTCCATTCTGAAGCAGTCAATCCGCCATAGACGAACAGACAGCCAAAGACGCAAGTAAAAGTTAATTGCTTTACGTTCCAATGGATTGATATGGACTTTTTAGAGGATTCCTTAGGCTGTGAAGACGAATCAGACAGTGACTTGTATAATCGTTTGAGAGGATCCGCAAAAATGACGTAGGCCGAAAATGCTAGCAACACCATAACGCCAGGACGAAGCAACCACTCGAAGTCATAACGTAGAACTGAGATAAATGAATAACGCTCAACCAATGCTCCGAGCACAAACCCAAGTATTACGGGTGGACGTGGCCACCCGAATCGCTTCATTAGAAATCCAAAGGCCCCTGCGCCGAGCATCACATAGAGATCACCCCACGCTTTTTGACCTTGAAATGCACCAATAAATGCGATTCCCAACACCAATGGCACGAGGAGTGTTGAACGGACAAGCGCCAACTTCGCGAGCCAGCCAGCCCCCACAAAACAAAGTCCAGCACCGATAATATTGGCAAGCGCCACACTCCACACAATTGCGTAAGTAATGTTGAGGTCTTTAGTTAGCATGTCGGGACCAGGAACCACCCCATGCACGGTAAATGCGCCAAGCAGAAGCGCCATCGAGGCCGAACCAGGCACTCCAAAGGCAATGGTAGGCACTAAGGCACCACCTTCTTTGGCATTATTAGAACTCTCAGACGCAATCACGCCACGAACGTCACCTGTTCCAAACGTTTCAGATGCACCCTTTTCCGTTTTAGCCGCGTGCCCATACGCGATCCAATCAATGACTGCCGCACCAATTCCCGGAACGGCTCCAAGTAATGAGCCAATCGTTGAACACCGAATTACAAGCCATTTGTTATTAAGAACTGCCTTTAAACCATCCAACTGACTGGAAACAACAGACCGAAATTCCTCCCTGACGACAGACGATCTTCGAATCAAGAGATCTGCAAGTTCTGGAATGGCGAAGAGCCCAAGGGCAATCGGGACAACAGGAATACCATCCCAGAGATAAATCGTATCAAAGGTCCAGCGAAGCTCACCATCTTGTGAGTCCTCGCCGATCATCGCAATCAACAAGCCAAGACAAACAGCAGCCAATCCTTTAAATGCATTGCCACCCGATAAGGCAGCAACTAAAGACAAACCAAAAATACAACACGCAAGTAGTTCTGGCGTTCCCACCATCAGGATCAGAGGCCGCAGAACGGGGATACTCATTCCAAGTAAAAAAGCGCCGAACAAGCCACCAAACACAGACGCCGAGAAAGCCGCTCCAAAGGCCTTTCGAGAAAGGCCTTGCTTTGCCATCGGGTGCCCATCCAAAACTGTCGCCGCCGATCCCACGGTCCCAGGAACACCAAAAAGTACGGCCGGAATCGTATCTGATGTCGTTGTCACAGACATCAGACCAATTAACATCGCAATCGCAGCCAGAGGCTCCATGCTGTATGTGAACGGCAATAGTAAAGACAGCCCAATCAAACCGCTGAGTCCTGGAATTACTCCCAGAACCAGCCCGAACAAGACCCCACCCACGAGAAATAAGAGACGCTCGGGTTCGGCGATGCTAAGCATCGCATCCCAAGCCGCTGATGTCAGTGATACACCATCCATGTGATTAACTCTTCTGAGCTAACGAACGCTCTGCCATTGACTCTGTTAACTCCCGTCCGTGGCCAGGATCGATATGAACATCAATCAAAAATGGCTTTCCACTTCTGACAACTTCAACACCCTTTTTGATCGCATCCGCGAGCGCACTTTGGTCTTTGATCGGGCCAATTGAATCGACGCCAAGACCTCTGGCAATACTCGAGATATCTGGAGCCGGATGATCGATTGTTTGTCCAATCCATCGGTTTTTGGTGTCCCGTCCACGATGCTTAGCAACACCTTCCTGGTGGAGCTCATCATTGTAATAACTTCGATTATTGCCAACCACGATCAATACGGGTAGCTGATATCGAGCAGCCGTCCAAAACGCATTAATCCCCATCAAGCAATCACCGTCACCGATGATTCCCACAACGAATCGGTCCTCGTCTTTGAGCTTAAGCGCTGCACCAACGCACAACCCAGGACCCGACCCGACCCCACCGCCGCCATCTTTGCCAAGATACGACAAGGAATCCACGAAGGGCCAATATTCAGTCGGCCATGCTCTCGCAAGTGCGGCAAACGTAACCTTTTGATCACCCAGTGAGCTCTTTAATTCACGAGCCACATCCGTCAAATTGAGGTGAGATGTCGATTCTGGAAACTCTGGCAGAGGTGCCCGATCTCGGCTGACTGGTTTTTTCAGATCTAACCGAGCCGCCAAAGCGCGCAAGGTTTCATCCGGATCAGCAACAATTAGAAGATCAGTCGGTGGTAACTGGAACGTTTCACGGCCCCAACCATTATGCAGATGCATATCCTGACTGATATGAACTACTGAGGCAGATACCGGGGCCGAACCCAGCGACTGACGAATAACGCCTCCCAAATCAACCCATCCAAGGCTTACAATTAAATCAGCCTCTTTAATGGCCTGACGTCCGTCCTCTCCCAATTTATTGAAGGGCTCTCCGACATGCAAGGGATGGTCGGTTGGGACCACAGAATGGGTTTTTAAATCTGTCAGCATTTTTCCCTGGGTCAACTCAGCCAGAGACACTCGTGCATCCCAATCCGACTGCGAAAATCCACCACGTCCCATCAGGAAGACTGGATTTTTAGCGGTCTGAAGTAATTCAACCAATGAATTCAATGATTCGATACTCGGTCCAACCGGAGGAGCCGGCCTAAATCTTGTCTCATCAGGAAAATCGATGGCTTGATCAACAGAGTCTTCTTGGATTGCTGCATCAAGGCACACATAGGTCGGACCGCAAGGACTGGTACCAGCCTGTTGCCAAGCCCTCAGCATTGATTCAGGAATCGCCTCAATCGATCCCGGTTGATCGTCATATTTCACATAATTTCGAACCAATGCACCTTGGTCTTGCGCGGTATGAAGCCAATCAATCCATGGCCTCCGCAACGCTGCGTCGACTGGCCCGGTCGCACCCATGATCAGCATAGGCTGTCGATCACACCAAGCATTAAAAATAGCCATTGTTCCGTGCATTAGACCCACGTTACTGTGGAGTGCAACCGCCATCGGCTCACCACCAGCCTTTGCATATCCTTGAGCGATTGCAACCGCGTGCTCTTCGTGAAGACACATCAGCATCTCTGGCTCATGGTTTCCCAAATGATTCACCAAGCTGTCGTGCAAACCTCGGTAGCTCGCACCAGGATTGAGCGCAATGTAAGGAATACTCAGGCGTCTCAACATTTGCGCAGCGACATCACTGCCAAATCCGATTTCCGAGTCAACATTGGCAGGTATGTCTATATCCGTTAGACGTTGTTTTTTATTACTCACTTTTGCCTCCATGCTGAGCCCGCTGCGGATGACGTTGACGGTGTCCAATTAATCGCTTTAAGTTCGGTATAGCTCAGAAGCTCATCAAGTCCCTCTTCCCTGCCGATACCACTGTTCTTAAATCCGCCATAGGGCACATTTCTAAAATGTGTATTGGTTCCATTGATCCAAACATAGCCCACATTCACTTTCTTAGAAAGGTACATGGCTGCTTCAAAGTCTTGTGTGTAAATCGCTGCAGTAAGACCATACTCAACGTCATTCGCAATCCGTATCGCGTCCTCAATATGAGTCCATTTAAAGATACTCACGACCGGCCCAAACACTTCTGTTTTTGCAATCGTCATATCTGTGTTCACACCACGGAATAACGTTGGTTGTATCCAGTAGCCTTTTTCATAGGCCTTGCCCTGAGGACGCCCTCCGCCGACCAAACACTCCGCACCCTCAGACTTCGCAGTTTCAATCAGAGACATCACACGGTCGTATTGTTTGCGTGAATTCATTGGCCCCATATCAATCGCTGGATCCAGTGGATTACCAATCGACATTGACTCAAGCTTAGCGACCATTTTCTCAACAACTGCGTCATGCAAACTTTCATGAAGCAATATCCGGCTGGTCGATCCACAGGACTGACCTTGCCACGCGAAATTCATTCCTCGGATTGCCGCAGTCGCTACTTGATCAACATCAGCATCAGGACAGGCAATTAATGGATTCTTGCCACCCAATTCAAGGGATATATTTTTAACCGCTACTTCAGACGCACTGTGTTGAATCTTCATTCCAGTTGGTACAGAACCAATAAATGCAATCCGCTTAATGCCAGGATGCCGAACAATTGCATCACCAGTCGCGCCTTCGCCGGTCAGTATATTAACAAGGCCTGGTGGAAAATGGTCCTTACATATCTCAGCCAAAATACATGCAGACAGCGGACTTTGCTCGGGTGGCTTAATTAGAATCGCGTTTCCGGCAATCAGTGCTGGCGCCAGACGAGACGCCGCAAATCCAATCGGATGATTGAAGGGAATAATTCGCCCGACAACTCCGTATGGTTCTCTCATCGTAATGTGGAGGCCAGACGCGGTGGCTGGGATCGTTTCACCTTTTAACTCATACCCTAGGCCCGCATAAAGTCGAATCCTGTCGGCAGCAGTAACAACATCCTGCCGCATCGGTTTGATTGTGTTGCCCGTATCTCGTACCTCAAGCTCCGCAATTTCGTCGGTACGTGCCTCAAGCGCCTCAGCGAATGCCGTCATTACTTTGATACGGTGACCCATATCAGTCTCAGCCCATTCGGCCTGAGCTCGCTCGGCTGCCTTGAATGCAATGTCAACATCATCCACATTGGCAAGCGGCGCAGATCCAATGATTTCTTCAGTGGCTGGATTGAGGCTATCAAATCGTTGACCGGAAACTGACTCAACCAGCTCACCATTAATGAGCATTTTTCCTTTAATATAGGTATTCGCAGGCATTTTCTACTCCATTATTTTTCTATGAGGTAAGTAATTATTTTTCCTCGATAGTTATTTTACGGGAGCATTCTGTCAACGTCGTTCGCTCTCAATTGCATACAACACCAATGAATCTCTAATCTTTCAACATCAGATCGAATCCACTTTACTACGAATGATCATGAGAAAATTCACGCCAAACAAGGCCTGACCACTCATTCAAGGTTTCACGGAACAAGAATTATCAAGGCCAACGAACTTGAGATTGTATGGGGGCCGTCAAATCATTGTTTGGACGGCCCGTACTTACTGTGCTTTTCTAGCCACTGCGCAAAATTAACTCAAACCGCGAGGGTACATGGAGATTGAACTTAGCCAGACTGGATTGGCTCTTATTGTTTTTGCATTCATATTTGGGGGACTCTGTAAGGGCATTTCTGGTATCGGGGTGCCGGTCATCGCAGTCCCCGTAATCGCTGACTTAACCAATATTGTGCTGGCCATTGTATTGATCGCAATACCGAGTGTTGTGCCCAATATTTATCAGGTCTGGCGATATCGAAAGCAGTGGAATAATGAAGTCAATCTGATACCACTGTGTGTATGGGCCATTGTTGGCTCTGGCGTGGGTATTTTCATCCTAGACTCTGTTGATCCTTCAATTTTGGCTCAAATACTTGGCCTCGTTTTGCTGGTCTACATACTGATTCGCTTCCTCAAAAAAATTACATTATCGGACAATACAGCTCGCCGAATGGCTGGGCCTGCAGGTTTTCTATCAGGACTCACAGGCGGTACGACCGGGGTCTCAGCACCGGTCATTTTAATGTACCTCTCGTCCATCGCACTCGAAAAATCAGCATTTATATTTGGTATTAGTGTGTACTTTATCGCGATGGGACTTGGTCAGTTTTTATGGCTCATTCAAGCAGAACTGATGACATTTCATCTTGCCTACTTAAGTACACTCACATTGATCCCGCTCGGGATTGGCATGTGGATCGGTCAGAAAATCGGAGACGCTATTTCTAAAAAACGGTTCGATCAGTTTATTATGTTGATCATGAGTGTCCTCGGTCTCAAATTGCTTCTTGGAATCTAACCATAAAAGGCCTGCTAAGAGCGAGATCAGCTCACTGGAGAATGCAAATTGTATGGCCAACAAAACGATTCTGACGAATTCAACGTTTTATAGTGGATCACCGAATTGGAACGATCGATTTGATGGCTGGAGTATAAATACATGAGTTCAGTATTCGACAATGAAATCATTGGCGCAATGGCACGAGGCATCGTTGATGACATGCAGGCGGGCCTATTTCGGTCGGGATATTCGGCCATCATTCGAGAGAGTCACGACGCAAGTTGCGCGATACTGACCGCAGAGGGTGCACTTGCTGCGCAAAAAGTCGTGCTGCCGATTCATGTCGGGGCATTTCCAGCCGTGATTGAGGGTGTACTCAATCGCTTCCCAAAAGAACAAATTGAACCCGGCGATTGCTATGTCAGCAACTCACCTTGGGAAGGTGGCAGTCCGCATAATCCTGACTTTGCTGTGGTATCACCGGTATTTTTCAACGATCAATTGGTTGCGTTTACCGCAAGCATTGCGCATAAATCAGATATCGGTGGACCAGCAGCAGGAAGTTGTCCCGCGACGGCGCCTGATATGTATTCAGAGGGCTTACACATCCCTCCCGTCAAACTCTATGTGCGGGGCGAGCTCAATGCCGCCGTCGAAACCTTGATTTCCGCCAACTCACGTACGCCGGTCCTGGTCATGGGTGATCTTGTTGGTCAAGCAGGCGTCGGCGTACTGGGTGCGCAACGAGTCTCAAACTTATTCACACGTTACGGACGCGAGCAAACCGATTCGAGTTTTACTCACCAACGAACAAAAACGAAGCATGGTATTCAGGAAACACTAAGGCTATTGCCTGATTTCGAGGAATCGGGCGAACGCTTTATTGATCACGACGGCGTTCGCAGAGATACCCCCATCGGGATTCGAGTCAAAGTGAAAAAAATGGGCCCATCGATTCAATTTGATTTCAGAGAATCAGACGATCAAGGGGTTGGGCCTGTCAATATACGCCCTCACCTCCTCAATGCCTGTTGTGCCTATGTCGTGTTAGCACTTGCCTCTCGGTCACTCGAAATCAATCAAGGCGTGATCGATGCGTTCACGATTACGACACGAAAAGGATCCATCGTCGATCCGCACTTCCCGGCACCGGTCAATAGTTACAACACGGTCATGCATGCCGTCATTGAAGCCATATTCGATGCCATGAGTCGCGCGAATCCAGAACTCGCACGTGCTGATGGTGGTGGTGGACGAGCTATTACCCTTGCCCACTCACTCAATGGATCGACGCTGATTCAGTATGAGCTGCTTGCCGGTGGCACGGGTGCCATGCTGGATTATCAGGGCCTAACCGGGTGTCACTGCAATCAGACCAATGGAAAGATCGGATCATTAGAAATGATTGAAACCGAGTTCCCAGTCAGGGTCGAAGAATTTTCAGTACTTAGAGAATCAGGCGGCAGCGGGACACACAAAGGTGGTAATGGCTTTCGGAGACGTTATACCCAACTACAGGGAAAGGCCGGCGTGACCCTAAGATCAAGCAAGCACGTGATTGCACCCGCAGGTGCAGGCAATGGTGGCGCTGCCCAAACCGGTCATTGTGAGATCAGATCCGAGAATGGAGTACGGGTCCTTGCGACCATGGAATCCGGGGTCGACCTTCCTCAGGGAGGCACTCTAATTATCGAGACACCTGGTGGGGGTGGCTACGCATAGAACTGACTAAATCAAACAATAAAAAAGGAAAATTATATGAAATCTATAATAAAAACAGTTTTTTCCGGAGTTTTTCTCGGAATATTATTGGCTTCTCAAGTAGCCATCGCACAGGACCTAACACTTGCTACTGGACGTCAAGGTGGATCCCAGTACCCCATTACCGTGGCCATTGCGCAGGTTATTGAGTCGCTACCTCAGTTCAATTCAGTCACTCTCAAGCCTGGTGGTGGAACCAGTAACGTTGCTGCCATTGGTATGGGCCAAGCTGAACTGGCGATCACACTATCGCCGAGCGCTGTTTCAGGACTTAAAGGTGAAAAGCCATATAAGGAAGCATATGGCAATATCACACAATTATTTGCCCTACACGGATTTAAAATCACAACAATTGTCAGGAATGATTCCGACATCAAAAGCTTCAAAGACTTGGAAGGAAAAAAAGTCAGTATTGGCCCAAACGGCTGGACCATTAACACGATGGCTAAGAAAATCCTGAAAATGGATGGCATCACGATTAACGCACAAACGCTGAAACCAAACGATGCGGTACAGCAACTCAAGGATGGAAATATCGATGCGATCATCAATACCCCGTCCGATCTCTATGCCCCCTTCATCGATCTCGCGACGTCTAGAGAAGTAAGACTGGTCCCCCTGAACGCAAAAACACAGTCCACGCTTATTGCCGAAAATCCAAGCTTTTACTTATCAACGTGGCCGGCTGATCCAAGCGCGTACCGAAAGCTAAAAAATACCGTCGAAACCGTTTCATACCCCAACATAATTATCGCCAATGGTAAAACGATGAGTAACGAAGCCGCCTACGCGGTGACCAAAGCGGTTGCTGAAAACTTTGAAAAAGTCGCCGCATCAGAGCGTTCGTTGAGTGTATTGAAGCTGAATCAACTGGCTTTGGATGTCGGCATTCCGCTGCATCCTGGATCTGCCAAATACTTTCGTGAGCAAGGCTGGATCAAATAAAGCGTGAATCGGTCGATCGATTTACTTTTTTTATTGGGGTATGCCCTGGCGATTAGCCTCGGCATATTTCATATCTACACCGGTCTCTTTGGGACCTTTGATGCATCCATACAACGAGGGATTCACCTGCTCTTGGGCGCCGCTTTTTTCTGCATCGAATCACTCAGATCGACCAACAAAGAAACAAGTAAACTCGGTCTTATCCTGGTCACGTGCCTGGTCATTGCGACCATTGCGTGGAAAATCTTTCATAAAGACTATTTAGCGGCTGAACGTTTTGAATTCGTGTCGCCACTCACAACCACAGAACTTATCTTGGGTTGCCTTTTTGTTATCGGAATTCTCGAACTTTGTCGAAGAGCAATTGGAATCGCATTGCCAGTCATTGTTGGTGTGTTGTTTTTGTATTGCTTCGTTCCAGACCTACCCGGCGTACTCAAGCACCAGGGCTATTCACTGGGTCTATTGGCCGACGTTCAGTTCCTGACCTTTGCCGGTGCGTTTGGCATCCCGCTCAGTGTCTCCGCAAGCTACATTGCGCTGTTTATTATTTTCGGGGCGTTCATGGAGCAATCCGGACTGGGTCGACTCATCATCGACCTTGCCAATTATGCAGTTGGTCATTACCGTGGCGGACCGGCGAAGGTCTCGGTTGTGGCGAGCGCCTTTACGGGGACGATCTCTGGAAGTGCTCCGGCCAACGTCATGACTACCGGCACACTCACGATCCCACTCATGATCAAGACCGGTTATCCAAGGCATTGGGCAGGTGCCATTGAGGCCGCGGCCTCAACCGGTGGGATTCTGATGCCGCCGATTATGGGCGCGATTGCATTCCTCATGGCTCAATACACCGGCATTCCTTATCTGACTATTGCGGCTGTCGCTATTGTTCCCGCACTTCTCTATTTCCTAGGTATTTTTCTTGCCGTCCACTGGACCGCGGTTCGACACAATATAGGTGGCGTGTCCGACCGCACAGACAGTATTAAACGTATGATTATTGGTCGTGGACATTTGATATTGCCAATCTTTGTACTGATTGGTTTTTTGGTCGAGGGATTTTCACCACAATACGCGGTGTCTTACGCAACCATTGCGGTCATTGTACTGAGCTGGCTCCGACCAAACACAGGAATGGGCCTCAAAGATATTGCAAATGCCCTGTATTCAGCAGCAAAGGGCATTTCCTTTGTTGCGATTACCACCGCCGTTGCCGGCATGGTGATTGGCGTCTTCGAGATGACGGGGCTGAGTCTCAGCGTGGCTCAGGAAATCAATTCACTCGCGATTGGTCTTTTCAGCGGACTCCTTCTGACGATGATGATTTCGATCATCCTTGGATTGGGCGTGCCACCCTCTGTAAGCTACATCGTTCAGATTGCGGTCACGATTCCTGTCGTTATTGGGTTCTTAAAAGCCGACGGACTGCCGCCAGAGGTCGCGCTAATTGTTGCCCATTTTTTCGTGATGTATTACGCCTCACTGGCCGTGCTCACACCACCCGACGCACTGGCCTCAATCGCAGCCGCAGGCATTGCAAAATCGCCGGTCATGAAGACGGCGATGTACGCGACCAGGGTTGCCTTTGTGGCATTTATCGTGCCTTTTTTATTCGCCTACAAGCCAACACTATTACTCCAAGGGCCAATTAATTTAATCTTAATTGATGTTGGTCTCGCAATTATTGCTGTAATCTTTGGTTCAATTGCTCTTGAAGCGTACCGAATCAGTTGGGTATCGCACTCATTACGCGCCTTGAGCGCACTTGTCGCGATTGGCTGCGCATGGCCAGATCATTTAATCAATGCCACCGCGTCCGGCTTGGCTCTAATTATTGGACTTCTGATCTGGCGTGGATCGCAAAAAATTCTTATTTGATATGGATATACTAAAAATAACTGGCCCAGACTAAATCGAAGCATATCGTCGATCGGGCCATGAGGTAATACATGGAATTAATCTGCTCACTGACTTCACCCTACGCACGCCGTGTTCGGGTTCTTGCAATTGAACTTGGCATCGAATCAATGATTCAAGTCACCGCAGTAAGCCCACGAGAATCCAAAGACCTGTGGCGCCTCAATCCGATCGGAAAAGTACCGACCTTAAAACTGGATGACGGATCGGCCATTTTTGATTCACTGGTTATTTGTGACTACCTAGTCGGTCAATTCAAACCGGGATGGGGACAACCAAACAACATTTCTCAATGGGAATACCGGACACGATTGTCCCAACTGAACCAGACCAGTGACGCCGGCTCCCAAATGCGTAAGTTGTTGGGTCAAGAGCCGCCACAAGAAAAGGCGGCATGGTTTCAGTTCGATAAAATCAAACGAAGCATTACGCATATCAACGCCAATTGGGCTGATTTTGAATCCGAGATTTCGCTCGTGACGATTGGTCTTGGGTGCACAATGGACTGGCTATATGTTCGATTCCCAGAACAACCATGGGAAGCCGAATTCCCTAGAATCCACAAATGGTTCCAAGAATTCAAGGAACGGCCATCAATGCAACAAACAAAGATCTCAGGCTAAGCCATCTGCGACTGATTAGGGATGCTCTTTCTCGGTAAACCAATCAGTCGGTAATTCGTGGCCAAGGCCCTTCTTTTCGGCTTCCTTCAAACACCGTGCAGCAACCACCGCGAACTGAAGTCCTAGACCCAAGTCATTCACAAAACAGGTGCGATCCGTTGGCGACTTGCGGGGGACTTCACGACCTGCAACCAGGCTCGGCAGCGTCAGGCATTCGCTAAAATCATAGCGATCACGCATTTCCCAGCCCCGTCCCTGGCTATGATCAGGCACTTCCAGACCGGCGGCCTTTGTCAGTAATGGGGCACCATGACCAAGATGCATCACGACTGCGTCTGCTTTTGTTAATGCATCTGGGGTGATTTCTGACATCTTAATCGAGCCAATGTGCATCCCAGTCTCAAACCAATCCTCTTGAAAAACCGGCTCAATTGCATTGGTCGCGCACAACACAATACCCGCACCCTGAATCGCTTCCTTTGAATCGCGGCAAGCAATGATACGAGCCGAGACCTGGTCAGACATTTCTCGAACAAAGGCCTCGCAATTGTCGCGATTGGGACTAAAACAACGGACCGTTTGAATCTCTGGACGGGCCGCACAAATCGCAAGTACCTGCGCACCTGCCTGCCACCCAGATCCAAGCACAGCAACTTCCTGAACACCCTGGTTGGCCAGTAAATTAGCGCCAATCGCACTGGTCGCACCAACACGCATTCGTTGGATCACACCATCAGGCATAATCGCCAATGGTTGTCCGGTTTCGATCGAAAACAATAAGACTAATCCGGTATAACGATTATTTGGTGCGGCCGGCACTTTAACCCGGCGGATGGTGTCCCCGACCGAGGGCCACGTCACAATATCTGAGTTAATTCGGACCGCACCAACACCTGCCGACGGCGCGATCCCGTCCATTGTTTTTAAGCCATAAATTCGATCGCCACTCGGAACGAGCGTGTCGGAGCGCTGTCGCGTGACCGCAATCCCCTGATCCAGATCCAGATACGCCGCCTCCAAGTCGTCGATACAGTCTTTGATCGAAAGGACTGAGGTAATGTCTTCGTTTGATAGGATCAGCGTCATGGTATTTCCTTTATTATGTCTTCGTTTTTCTGGAATAAAAAAGGCAGGTTGCCTGAAAACTCGCGTAAAATTGAAACCTGTTCGTTTAATACATTGAATCTGGAGATCTCAGTCAATGGCTATCACTATTTATCACAATCCAAACTGCAGCACCTCTCGCGATACCGTACGCTTTTGTAAGGATGCCGGATTTGATCCAGTGATTATAGAATATCTTCAGTCTGGCTGGACTAAAGAACTCATCCAGCAGTTGTCATCCGCGTTAGATAAAACGCCGTTTGAGATGCTCAGACCCAATGCCCAAGCAGACATGAAAAAGCAAAGCCCCCAACCAACAAACGCCGAGATTATTGAGTCGATGCTTGCGGATCCCATCCTTGTCGAGCGTCCGATCGTGGTAACGCCTAGAGGTACATACTTGTGCCGTCCACTGAGTAGCGTGACAGACATACTCGACGCATTCCCGAAAAGCCCATGGATTTCTGAGAAGGGCGTCGAAATTATTTAGCTAGTTAAGCCTTAGATTGATCTACTCGTTTGATAATCAGAAAGAATGAGTAAACGAATTTATTCAATTCTTTCATTCAGACAACCCTCGCTAGTTAGTGCGCGTCGAGTGCGCAACCCTTGATGATGCAACGGCGGAGCATTCGCTTTTCTGCAGCCGGAAAATCAGAACGCGCATGGCATGAAGACCAGTTATCCCAGATCACAAGATCATCCACCGACCAACGGTGGTGGAAAGTTGCTGCATTTTCTTCAATCGCGGAGAAAAGATGATCCAATAAATCATCATTCGGCGCATCCGAAAATTGAATCGTACACAACGGATTCACATAAAGCGCAGGCTCTGACGTTCTGGGGTGTTTAATCACGACCGGGTGCTCTGCTTCCCGAGCCGAACCACTGGAGGGAATCGATTGTGGGCGGGCATTTATATTTCGGTAATCGAATTGATGAACTGCTGTCTTACCAATCAATTCAGACTGAATCTCAATCGGCAGATCCCGATAGACCTGCCTCATATCAACGAATCGAGTTTCACCACCTGTGCTTGTGACATGCAGCGCATACAACAGCGTGGCCCGATAAGGCTCGTCAATAAAGCATCCATCATGATGGAGCCACATCTCACCATCAGGCAATGACCCAATTGGTTCGCCATTTTCACGAACATTTGTGACCAATCCAATCAAATGCGCGTACTCAGACTGCTCAGCTCGACGATCAGCCGGCCGAGACCGCTCGGAGGGCGTTCCAAAAACCTTCGCGAAGCTGATCTGATCTGCCTCAGACAGCTTCTGATTTGGAAATACCAAGACCCCATAACGGTCAAGCGCCGCGTTAAGATCGCGAACACAATCGGCGTTTAAATCCTGAAGATCGGCGTCGATTACACGCGCGCCGAACTCAGGACAGATTGGATCGATGACGAGCCCACTCATGACGTCGGAATGAATTTTTCCATTTTCGCTTCGACACCATTCTTTTTCATCTCTTCCAACCAGACGCGATGAACTTCTGGGTTTTGGTCTTCGTACTCGATTTGATCACCACCCTCTTTCAAGCTGGTTGACACCGCACCCTTCTCACCGGGCTTTAGGCCCAGCAAAGAACGACGGTTAGCCGTTGTGAACGGATACCGCGTACCACCAATGCCTGTTGCCAGGTAACGTGCTGGATTCGTTGACGTATTAAAGTGCTGATGGAACTCCTGATCGGCTGGCGGGAATACAACACCATGCTTCCAGTCGACCCGCTTGAGGTCCTTGTCACCTTCACGCCACAGCATTGAATACCCATGACCCGTCACACACATTACATGGAATCCAGGCCCATGCTTGTGGCCTTTCTTGTACGTTCCGACTGGCATTTCTGAGATGTGTGCGTGCATGACGCCATCCGCGAGTACGAACATGATGTTTGATCCGCCGGCACCACGATCGCCCCATGACTGGAGTTCGATCTCTCCAAGGTCAGGCACGAAATTGGTTTCCCACATATGATTGCCCTGACGAATTTCATGGAAATCACCGTCGCCCGTGAAGTAACCATCCTTTCCGGCACGTCCTGAGAAATCATAAGTATTCTTAAATACAAACGTTTCATCGTGAAATAGATTCATAATCGTTGGGCAATTCGTCGTGCTGACTAGTAAGGCCCTGTTCTGCCCACTGCCGTTAAAATGGCGGTACTTAGCATTCAGAGGAATAGCAAACAGACTGCGTGGAGACCACTCAAATAAGTGTGTTTGGCCATTGGCCAGCTCAATCTGAGTCGAACCATTCCCTTCCAATACATACACCACCTCTTCGAACAGATGCTGCTGAGGACTCGTTGAACCGCCTTTCTCAAGCTCAAACAAAAACATGCTTGAAAAATCACCACGACCGGTCAAATGGACGGCAGCACCTTTACAACCAAACCGCGCCCAATTCGCAACCGGCACTGAGAACAAATCGATCCCAATATCTTCAACAACAGGAACACCTTCCCTGCCAACCCACTCAAGGTAAGGGTCTACCCCATAACGCGGCTCACCGACCGACATAGCACTACTCCTTTTATGTAATTACTTAACTTTGTTCTGCGTCAAAAATTAATGATTTGATGACAATTGGAATGACACCGGGTGGAGAAATCATTTCGCCCACATCGATATAATCGAGATCTGATAAAAGAACGCCATCCAATGATAAAACGTTCGAAACGCCCAATTCATCAACAAGAATTTTACCAATCAAGCGCCCAACATCGCCATCAATCACAATAATCAGTGGATTTTCTCGTGGCGATTTACAAAAGCTATCAACAATCGCACCCGCGACTGTTGCCAACCGTTCGTACAATGGCATTCCGCCCCACACAAAGGCGAGCGCAAGTGTCTCTTTTGGATCAAGGTCGCGCATCAAACACGCACTCGAGATTAGATCAGACAATTCCTTACGATCAAGACGATCTCTTGCCAAATCCAAGTCCGGGTTAATGACCGGAACATTCCTCAAGGGGAGGTGTTCCAAGCTTTCGCCATAGATTGTCTTTCCACTGACCTGGACCGTAAACTGGGACGCTCCAATCACTGTGGCGCGAATTCCGTGGGAGACAGGAACCAGATCAAAGCCATCCAACTCGCTGGTTAGGGATCGAGAAATCAATCCTCCCAAGTCCATTGCGATATCGCCCAAAGAACGTGTCTCTCGACCATAAATATATTCAGACACGCCACCGGAGAAACTGATAATCGTCGGCTCAACTGACCAACTCAAGGGCTCTGTTAATGCTAATTTTTGCGTTAGCAAGTCTGGAGACGCCCGCAAAATAACCCCTGACAAGACTTGAGCAAGTCGCTCAGTAATCTGAAGCCGTAATTCCGGTGACTGCATCTGATCTTCGTCGAGCACTGCACCAATATCCAATGCCGTATCAATCGCGGCCTGATCCGCTCGGTCCCAAACCGCACCGTCTGCAGACGCGATTAATCGTCCGCCAATCGCATACGCGGCAACCGATACAACGCGCCCGTCATCAATCAGCGCAAGTTTGGTCGTGCCACCACCAATATCGACATGAAGTACTGGCTGTTTCCGTGACTTCGACATTGCTGTTGCGCCTGATCCGTGCGCTGCAAGTACGCACTCAAGTCGATGACCTGCCGTTGCGCACACAAATTTCCCAGCATCTTTGGCGAACAGCTCATTAATGAGTCTGGCATTCGAGCGTTTGATCGCCTCCCCAGTGAGAATCACGGCACCACTGTCGATATCTGTGGGCGCCAGTCCTGCCTGTGCGTATGCATTCTTGATAAACAGACCAAGGGCATCAGAATCGATCAGACCTGATGCCAGAAATGGCGTGAATTGAATTTCAGATTCCCACAAGATTTCACGACTAATCACTTCATAACGACTGGACAGTGATTGTGTTTTGCGTTGCAGGTGAATCTTAGCAAAAATAAGGTGCGACGTTGACGAACCGATATCAATGCCAACCGTCACTAATTCGATGTGTTCCTGCTCCCAAATTGAGTCAGCGTTAGCCTGCTGTCCCACACTGGAGGGATGATGGTGATGACCGTCATGGAGCTTCAACACTTGCTTGTAACCTTTATCACTTAGATACCTAATTGAATTTCGAAAATAAAAGGGGATGTCAGGCAATCAGCCTAAAAACATCCCCTTTTTAGGACGGTTAACGAATCGCGTCAATAGTACGCGCGATTACCGCCTTAGGGGTCTTGTAAGCCGCTGCAACTAACTCGGCCACACGCTCACCTGAGATCGGAGACAAGTTAACGCCGCCCTTTTTAGCCTCAGCTAAAAACTCAGGATCTGACATTGTCTTCATGAAGGCATCTTGCAACGCCTTAGCACGCTTTGCGGGGACGCCAGGAGGCGCAACGTATGGACGACCAAGACCTTGTCTTGCAAACATTAAGTTCAGAATCTGCAAAGACTCTTTGTCTTTTGTTAGATCCATAACCAAAGGCACGTTTGGCAGGTCTGGATGCTTTTCTGTCGACATTTGCATCAACAAGACCAAGTCTCCACTCGCAAGCAGTTCCTTGTTTTTTGACTTGATCGATGACCATGACCAACCACAACGAGCATCTAGCTCACCAGCAATCATGCCCTTTACGATGTCAGAACCGCCGCCATAAGGACCAACAACTTTAAACTTTGTTCCAAGAACAGCGTTCAGAAGCTTTGGAAACTGATCCGTATCAGAACCACTGCCGTTACCGCCAGTTGTTACGGTCTGAGACTTCAAGTCTGTCCATGACTTGATCCCGGTCCGCTTAACCGTGGCGCAAATTGAAACCTCGTTGTTTGCAGATCCAAGCCACGTGAACTGGTCTGCAGAAAACTTAGCTTTGGAGTTACCAAGCAATGGCTCAAATGGAGCACCACGCGAAATTGCGCCAATGACTGTGCCGTCCTGCGGCGCGCCTTCCCATAAATAGTTTGTGAGTTTAACACTTCCTGCACCAGGCATATTTTTAGGAATCACGTTCGGATTTCCTGGAATGTGCTTTCCAATATGTCTCGCTAACAAGCGCGCGTAATTGTCATATCCACCACCTGGCTTGTAACCGATCCGTAGCTCGATATCCTTGCCTTTGTAAAAATCAGCCACTTGATTGGCATGTACATTCGCTTGTGCACCAACTGATGCAACCGCATATGCAACGCCAATAGCCGCTGTCTGGAGAAGTTTTTTCATTATATTTCCTCGTTTGTTAAAGCCTGCCTATACAGACTAGATAATTCAGCGCTAATTGTAACCGTGCGCTCATACGGATTTAATCTCGGTTGCCTTGCATCAACGTCTTTCTTACATGGTTGGAATCACGTCATGCAATATTGGAAAATACGTTCCAAGAACCGTTACCGGCCACGTAATGTGAAATCCCTGGTCAAACACAAAATAAATCAAACCCGTAATAGCCATCATGTAAATCAGGGTTGCCTTCCATGATTCGCGGCCTCTGAATCGCATATAGCCAATCACAAACGCTATTGCCGAAAGCAAAATTCCACCAAACGCCCAGACCGCAATAAAGCCAACCAACCAACCAAAGAACTCCAATACTCTGATGTTGTACGCGGCTCGCCCGATCTTTCCAAGATCCACAGCCAGATCCAACACACCATCTTCGTCATTAACGGTTTGGTTTACTGGCCTATTGAAAATGGTCAGGACAAAGGTAGTGACCACACACGCAAGTGTGACTAGAACAATCACCTGCGGCGCTCCTTGGGATTCAAAATCCCAAGAAAATGTCTGCCACAGCGTCCATAACAAGAGGGTAATCACTGCGATCGGAAAGAAATCAACGTTCTTAAAGACAGCCGGCGAAAATTTCAACAATTGGGCACCGTCTTTTTTAAAGAAAATCTTCTTGAAAAGTGGCTGAAACAAACTAATCGCAGCCAACGACAACATCACGAAACAGATCGGCTTAAGCATCCAACTCCACTCATAAAGCTGATATGAAATGCGCATATAATCTTCAATAATGCCGCCAAGAACAAAGCCAAGAATGAGCGGTGGTCGAGGCCATCGCAAGTGCTTCATCACCCAGCCAACAGAGCCAAAAATCAGCAAAGTAGCGAGATCACCCCAATCAGCGGATGCTTGATACGCACCCACCATCATGATGCAAATAACGCCAGGAATGACCAACGTGTAACGAAGTGTCGCAATTTTTGCAAACTGGCCACTAAACGCAAAACACAGACCCGCGCCCAAAATATTTGCCAACGCAATTGACCACACCATCGCGTACGTGACTTCTAGGTTCGTGGTGACCATTGATTTGCCAGGCTCTAGGCCATGGATCATGAACCCGCCTAGTAGCAAGGCCATCGAGGCCGATCCTGGCACACCAAACGCAATCGTCGGAACCAGTGATCCACCCTCTTTCGCATTGTTCGCACTCTCCGGCGCGATCACACCACGAACATCTCCTTTTCCGAATGTTTTTTCAGCGCCTTTACACGTCTTGGCCGCGTACCCGTAAGCAATCCAGTCAACCACGGCCGACCCGAGGCCAGGAATTGCACCAATCATGGCGCCTAACGACCCACACTTCGCAACAAGCCACCAATTCTCCAACACGTCCTTCAAACCGGCGACCATGCCATCTTTTAAATTGTGTTTGCTGGTTTCCGAAATTGCTGTTCGTCTTGCAGCCACATCACAAATTTCTGGCAACGCGAACAGACCCAGTGCGACAGGAAGTAGCGGTAAATCATCCAGTAGATAGAGTGTATCAAGTGTCCAACGGTCCTGGCCCGTGGTCGGATCGCCACCAACCATCGACAAGAGGATTCCAAGTCCTGCCATCGTCAGTCCACGCAACGGCATCGATCCCGACAACGCAGACACCATTGAAATTCCAAAGATCGAAAAGGCAAGTAATTCGGGGGAATTGATGGCCATGAGGATCGGCCGAAGCACTGGGATGGTCAGCCCCAGCAAAAAGGCACCCCACAAGCCACCGATCAATGACGCCGCATACGCCGCACTCAGGGCACGACCAGCCTCACCATTTTTAGCCATGCTGTGCCCATCGAGGACCGTCGCCTGGGATGCCGATGTTCCAGGTACGCCAAACAGTACGGCAGGAATCGTGTCACTGGTGGACGTCACCGCACCAAGTCCCAGCATAAATGCAAAGGCCGAGTAAGCATCCAAATTAAAAGTAAATGGCAGCAGTAAAGCAAGACCAGCAACGCCGCCAACGCCCGGCATAATTCCGAGTGCCAATCCAATTAACGTACCAAAACCGAGATAAAATAATCGCTCCGGGTCCATCAGTACACCAAGAGCCGAAAACGCGACGTCTAATAAAGAGACTTCCACTGCAAATAACCTGTAATAAATCCGTTAAGTGCAAGCTAGCATGTGCTGATCTTCGATTAAAGCGATTAAGAAATAGCAGTTCCGTTTGGACCTCGACGCAAAGCTGTTCTAGTCAGGAAACAAATAATCATGGCCTGTTGGAGCCTTGGGAAGATCCCGCCCTAACTTGAACGCTTTAATTGATTCTCTGATCTGACCAGCGATCGGCACGGGCATCCGAACTCGATCGGCTTCCTGAAGAAACAAGGCCATATCCTTTTCAGCCCAAAGAGCAGGTCTTTCATCGGCCCTTGTGCTCATTGCCCAGTTGGCGCCACTGCTTTTTTCAAGAACCATGCGTAATTTCTCTCGGTCAACTCCAAACCGCTCGCCAAGATCAAGTCCCTCAACCGAGGCCGTTAAACAGGACCACAAGAGATAATTATTGATCATTTTTCCGACTTGTCCTGAACCCGGCGGCCCAAGCCATTCAATGTCTGAGGCTAAACGGTGGAGCATGGGCTCAACCTCGCTGAGGACGGTTTTGTCGCCACCGACAAAAATCAGCAATTCGCCGTTGGCCGCCGCAGACTCACCACGAGCGAGCGGACAATCCAGCAAACGAATCAATGACTCTCGCGAAATTCGTTCTGATAAGGCCTGCATGTATGACGGTCTGACCGTCGCACAGACAACCAAAATCTTGCGGTTGTCCGCACTCGCAAGCACTCCTTCAGCATCAAAAACAACGGACGTCACATCATCCTCAGAACCGACCACCACAAAAATAACATCAGAACATCGCGTTAATTCCTGAATCGAATCACACCAAGCGATCCCGGCCGCCTCAACACCATCCTTCACTGATGGAATGACGTCCGTCCCGGACACAACACAGTGACCCTCAAGCCGAGACGCCATCAGCTTGCCCATCCGGCCCATTCCTATAAAGCCCGCACGCAACATTTACATCACCCCTGTTAACGATTTTTTAAGTCATCACCACTCAGTCACAGCCCGATCAGGTTGATCAGTTGCGAATATCTTGCAAAAAATAACTCGTCGGAATTTCGAAACCACGACCCGCAGCAATCGACTTTTCATAAACAAGTCCGGCCACCGCATGAAACTGATTGCCCTGTAAATTACCGCGTTCTGAATAGGTGATATCGCTTGTGCTTCGCGCAAATGGCTCATCGCTCATGATGCTGGATAAATAAGTCAGTCGACTACTTCCCATTTCTCGGTGGGCACGCTTTTTCGATGGACGCATCGAGTCAGAGAAGCCGGCCCGCGTCCTCCACGTCAAATGCTCATCATCAAACTTTTGATCTTCCCAACCAACGGGTGATTCAGTATTTCCAAATCTTAGAAAACGAGTGATTTGAGACTGAATTTCTGACGGAATACCACCACCACCACCAATATTGATGACATGCTGGCCCGGCTCAAGGTATTCGGGCTTAATGACTGGTATCGCCGAATCCGTACACCCCATCAAAATGTCAGCACCCTGGACTGCTTTCTCAGGCGTATCCATAGGCATAACCCGCACACCCAATTCTTTCGACATTTCATCCGCAAAACGTTCACGATTTTCACGCGTAGGGCTGTAAACAGAAACCGACGTAATATCACGAACACAGACGGCCGCCCGCAGATGATCCCGAGCCATCCCACCCGAGCCCAACAAACCAATGTGCTTAGCATCAGGACGACTCGCGTACTTAATCCCAATCGCGCCATCGGCTGCCACTCTCATGTGCTGGATGACACCATCATTAATTAAGGCCAGAGGCTCGCCATTTTCAATTGAGAATAAGAGAATAAATCCACAAAACGTGCCCGGTTCAACGCAATACTTTTCTTGCGTAATTAGACCTTCTTTTTCCTCATGAAAAATCATGTCCGACTTGCATCGAATCGCAAAGTAACCGCCCAGCATGCCACCTTCCATCGATCCCCATCGATACAGCGCATCCGAACGCTGTCCTGGGATCTCGATATCAATACGTGGTCTGCAAACAGCCCTCCCATCGAAAAATGCACGATACGCATTTTCTAATGCATCGATAATCTCGTCCATTTTGACCAACGAAGCGACATCCTGATTATTAATTAATTTCATCGAATCCTCTCAACTCACTGCGATATCAAGACCAATATCAAACGTTTCAGCAGACATCGTAAGCTGAGACGAAGAAATATAATCCACACCCGTTTCAGCAATTTCCCTGACCGAGCTCAGCCTTACGCCACCTGAGGCCTCCAGCTTAGCCCTGCCTGCTGTTAATTGGACTGCCTCAATTAGTGATGCAGTCTCAAAATTGTCCAGCAAAATACAATCAGCACCATGGGTTAGCGCCTCATCTAGCTGGGACAAGGTATCCACCTCAATCTCGATTTTAACCAAATGGCCGGCAAACGCATTCGCGCCTCGCAGCGCTGCTTCAATACCACCAGCGACCGCGATGTGGTTGTCTTTGATCAAAATTGCATCGTCTAATCCAAACCGGTGATTCCAACCACCACCGCATCGAACGGCATATTTTTGTGATGTTCGCATTCCAGGAATTGTCTTCCGCGTACAACACATCCGAGCATGCGTGTGTGCAATTTCGGAAACGTACCGGGCCGTCATCGTTGCGATCCCCGACAAATGACAGGCAAAATTCAAAGCAGTACGCTCAGCGAATAAGATCGGTCTGGCACGACCGGTCACTCGCGCAACCGCATCGCCCGGACTCACGATCGAACCATCAGGCATTAAGATTTCGAATTTAAGAGCCGGGTCAATTAATTCGAACGCTTTTTGCGCGTGCACTAAACCACAAACAACACCACCCTCACGTGCAACAAATGCAGCATCAGCCATTTGATCTGCACCAATCGTTGCGAGCGTCGACAAGTCACCTGCCCGGCCCAAATCTTCCCGTAAACTCCTCTGCACATCCTCAGAGAAAAGAATGCTAGGCAATTCGATATTCATGTTTAGATCCTTTTATAGTGAGGGCGTGGGTACCTGCAACTTCGGCCTCACGGCCTCACCAAGCCGTGCTGACTCGATGATCAGATGACAAATTTCTAACGTCGCAAGACTCCAGTCACCTGTTTGAACTGGCGAGGTGCCGCGGCGAATCGCAGAATACAGAGCCTCAAAAACTGGGGCCCGGGCAGAAATCTTGACAGGCACATCACGAAAGGATCGATCTAAGTCTGCGTACACATGAACACCTTGCGCGGTGACCCGAAGATCTGCTTTTTGGCACTGAACGAGTAACGGACCAAAATGCTCATTAAATGGCGGAATCGGGCTCAAATCATTGGCCCCAAACGTTCGGCCACGCTTCAGCGTTATTTCATCATCTGTTGACTCCGACAGGAGCTTCCTGGCCTTTGCGTATTGGTCAGGATCTTTTTGAAATCCCGTCTCACTCACCCAATCCTGCCATTCATCCGAGTCGAAATGCGCAAAACCAGAATATGTGCATTGGGCTGTGGCACCAGACTCGAACTTAAGAATGGCTTGATACGAATGCTCGCCTTGTCGTGACGGATCCCAATGGCCGGTGACCGCGAAAACTTGTGACACCATCCCACCACAAAGAAGGCGAACAATATCAATCTGATGAGCGCCCTGTGAAAAAAGCACACCACCACCCGCCGACGTATCAAATTCTTCTGGTCGTCTTGGGCGGTACATGAAATCCGTATAATTCATGGCTTGCACAGCCAATACTGGCCCGAATTCACCGGATCGAATCCAGTCCGAGACATCAAGAATCTGCCGATCAAATGAATGACACGGACCAATTAATAGCGTTGACTGATATTTTTTGCAGGCCTTGATCGCGCGCAACCCGTCCTCAAGCTGGATCGATAGCGGCTTATCCACGAGAAGGTGTTTTTTTGCGGCGGCTGCCTGCTCGATCATTTCTGCGTGCAACCCATGCGGCGTTACCACATGAATCGCTTCGACCTGATTATCTGCCAGCAAATCTTCGTACCTGGCATAGGCCTGACCACCAAACTGTTTCTGAAATGAGTCGCGAGATTCCTGCCTAGGCGCCGAGGCAGCAACCACCGAGACATGCGGATCTTCAAGAAGACTGGGGGCTGAAAGACTGAACCCTCGGCCCAGCCCGACCACACCCAATCGAATTGGATCATCAACTTTCAAAGTCGATTTCAATGAGACCATCTCCTCGAGAAACACAAACCATAAGCGCCGATGCGTATTCGCTTGATGTCAAAACAAAATCACGATGAATCACTTTTCCAGAAACGAGTTTCATGCGACATGAACCGCATGATCCACTTTCACAAGAACTCGGGACCCTGACTCCACCGCTTCGCAGAGTCTCCAGTATCGATTGATTCCCTTCAACCTGAAACGTCTGGCCCGTCGAAGTCAATCGAACTTCAAATGCCTCTGCATCCTGGCCCACCGCCTCAACAGGCTTGAAATCCTCAAAATGAATATTCTTACTCGGCCAATGTCCACTAACTGCCTTTACCTCTTCCATGAGTGGTTTTGGCCCACAACAATAAACGTGCACATTACTCGGCGTCACAAACCAATCCCAAAAATCATAGGCTTTTTCCGGGTCTCCGCCATCCAAATGAATGATGACACGATCACCGAATTGGCTCGCTATCGTCTCATGGTAGGCGGCTGACTCTGCACTTCGCGCACAATAAATAATGTCAAATTCTTGACCGGTTTCGACGCAGTGATTGGCCATTGCAAGAATCGGGGTAATGCCAATACCCCCAGCGATAAACAAATATCGCGAAGCGTCAGCAAGTGGAAAACTATTCTCAGGGGGCCACACGGAGATCTCAGAACCTGCCTGAAGATTGTCATGCATTGATCGTGAACCACCCCGTGAGTTTAGTTCTTTCTTAACGGCAATAACGTATTTGTTTGGCGCAACCCCAGCATTAATCAGCGAATATCGTCTACTAGATCCATGCGGGGTTTCTATCGTCACGTGGGCACCCGGATCAAACTCAGGGAGGCTACCGCCATCCATAGATGCGAGAGTAAATTCGCAAATATCTTCGGCGACCACGGTTTTTGAAGCAATTACTAGTCGGAGTGGTTTGTCATCAATCATTGATTTCGGCATCTAAACAAATATAATTAGTAATCTAAGCTTTACTGACTCATTGATCAAGTAGCTACCGGATTCAGAAACTACCGATGGCGCTAGGAGAAGAATAATGTTAACGATCGAAGAAAACGAGCTGCTAACTAAAGTTACTGGTGATGCACCGATGGGGCAACTCATGCGACAGCACTGGGTTCCTGTGTGTCTAATCGAAGAGCTTCCGGAGGCAGATTGCACTCCCCTTTTGGTCGAGGTCTTTGGCGAGCGATTAGTTGCGTTCAGGGACAGTAACGGAAACGTCGGTCTCCTTGACGAGCTGTGCCCGCACCGTCATGCCTCATTACTGTATGGCCGAAGTGAGAATTGCGGTCTCGTTTGCTTGTATCACGGCTGGAAATTTGACACGTCTGGTCACTGCACCGAAATGCCTTCAGAACCTGAGGGAAGTCAGTTAATTAACAAAGTGCTTCACAAAGCGTACCCAACAAGAGAATGGGGCAGTTTTGTGTGGGCATGGCTTGGCGATCCGAGCAAAGAATCCACATTTGAACCGCCAGCATTTGCTCCGAAAGAAGACACGAAAGTATCAGTGACTCGAATGCGAATTCCAGCTAATTGGGCACAAATCATGGAAGGCCAGATTGATTCGTCTCACTCATCAAGTCTTCACTCGTCCGACATGTTACCCGCTCGAGTCGAAGCTGCGGCTGCAGACAACAAGGCATGGTATCGCCCATCCACAGATCGATCACCCCGGTTACAGGTCGAAAGAACAGACTACGGCTTTCATTACGCGGCGATCCGTCACCCGATAAAACAAGCTAATGTAAATGATTACTTTAGAATCACTGAATTTATCGCACCCTTCACGTGCTTAATCCCGCCCAACTCTAGTTACAACGTGACGACGGTAGTCGTTCCAGTCGATGATTCCACATCAATGCTCAATTTCATCGCGTGGGGCGGAGAAACATGTCCAGATACCGACGAGTGGCGACAATTTAATCATGCCGTCGTTGGTGTCGACCTTGACAATAACTGGCTCTCGAAAAGACAGCCCCACAACCGCTTTCTTCAAGACCGTGAGGCTATGAAAAACGGTAACTTTACGGGTGTTCCAGGAATTCCGAACCAGGATGTCATTATGTGGGTATCGATGGGAACGGTTGTTAATCGAACCACTGACAAGTTGGGTGCCTCAGATCAGGCGGTTGTCGAATTCAGAAAATTAATGGTGGATGCGGCCAAAACTATTCTCGCTGGAGATCCAGCCATTGGAACAGGGCCAAAATCACTCTCTCACGTTCAAATTAGGTCATATGAGGGCGTGCACACCAAAGAAACAGATTGGCGCACATTGTGCCGTGCATAGCGGAACATCAACCTCTCTAAGTTATTCACAGCTTAGAGAGATTACGAAACAAGACACATTAGATCACCTTCTTTGCATGCCCTAACTGCGCCAGGATGCAACGTAATCTCATCCTGCTTCAACATCTTCAAAATTCAGGAATGAATCTGCAATCATTGCAACGGCGGCCGGCAATGCAGCTTAGGTCAGGCTGTAGCCTCCAATTGGCCGCCATGACAAGTTGTGCACTTCATATAATGGGATTTAACATTCAGAAATTAATGATGGATGTGGCGAACACTGTTTTCGCCAGAAATTCATTAACTGGGATGGGATCAGAATCAATACGCCACATTTGGATTCGGTCAGATGAAGGCGTGTACAGCAAAGAACATAATAACTGCACATTGGTTGGTGACGCAGGTAGCAGAAAATGAGCCTCTCTAAGCTACTGAGAGCTTAGAGAGGCTCCAAAACGAGTTACATTAACCCAGCTTCTTTGTATGCCTTAACTGCGCCTGGGTGAAACGCAATCGCATTCTGTTTCACCATCATCGCAGGATTTAGCGAACGCATTGCTTTGTGAGCACTCTGAATCTCACCAACATTCTTAACCAATGCCTTTGTTATTTTGTACACCTCAGCATCTGACGTGTCCGCATGAACGACTAACATAGCTGTCAAAGCCAAGGTTGGAAGATCACCTTTTAAGATATCGTACGCCTTCGCTGGGATAGTCATTTGACCAGTACCCATCGAACCACTGACCTTATCTCTAATGGCTTGCGTCAGAGGAAGCAGTACCATTGGCATCGAATTCAGCACTTCACGGATTGAGGAATGGCCTACAAAGATGTTGTTCGCCACAAAATCCGCTTGCCGATTTTTCATCAATTCAACAGATCCTTTCGACCCTGAGTACTGGATGCTTCCACCCCAAGCCTTAATATCGTCTAGGCTAATGCCGTAGGCTGCCAACACCTCGACCGCCTGGTTGTGCGCGATATTTCCTCGCTTGTTCAGTATCAATCGGACTGGTGGCTTTTTGGCCGCGAGGTCTTCAAAACTATTAACCCCGTACTTATCCGCAAAATCTTTAGTAATCATCGGATGAAACGCGGCAAAGTTATACATCACCGCCAATGCACGAATATCTTTAATCGGTGACTTGAAAGGGGCACCACCTGTGGCAGCAATCTTTGCTTCCGCATCATGCATGAGACCAAAATCAACCTTCTTTGAAGAGACCTGCACTGCGTTAGCAAAACCACCGCCAGAGGTTTGGTAGGTGACAGTTGCTTCTGGGTGACTCGCACGCATCGCCTTATCAACACCCGCACCCAACAACGACCACAAGCCACCAGGACTTGCACCAGCCATTACATAACCGTCTTGCGCGATAGCCGTGCTAGCACAGACCGCAACGGTCAAACCAAAAACGGCCGACTTAAATGATTTACTTATATTTATCATGAATTTACCCTCTTTTTTATAAGGCCTAATGCCCCGTTACACTCTCGTACTCGATACTCTTACGCTGCTCACGGTTGAGTAAAAACAAACCCAGTATTCCCGCGATAAATCCTAGTACTTGGACCCAAATAATGGGCGCCAAAATTGCGAACACCACGATCAAACAAGTAATACGCTGAATCGCACTCAAGGCCCGAACAAAACATCCCGCAACAGCCATCGATATAATCAAAAATGCAAGTGCTGCCCGAACAGTGGCCCAAACAACATCGATCACCGAGCCTTCACCCAACAAACCGGCATCAAGAATAAAAAAGAACGGTAAAAGGAATGCGCCGATCGCAAACTGGACGCCCTTAAATGAGATCTGCATTGGATTAGCATTGGCAATCGACGCCGCCGCAAAAGCAGCAACCGCAACCGGCGGTGTAATCGCACTAAGAACCGCGTAATACAGAAGAAATAAATGCGCAGACATTTCAGGAATACCCAGTTTGATCAGCAATGGACCAATCAGAACTGCAGCTAGAATATAGGAGCTAACGGTTGGCATACCCATACCAAGAATTATTGTCATAATCGCTGCAACGACAAGGGTCAACCAAACCATATTCCCCGTCATTAAAAATACAAGCGCAGACAGCTTTGCAGCTAATCCAGTCATGGTAATTCCACCAATAACGAATCCCGCTGCAGTACAAGCACCCACAACCGGAGCCATTCTACGGGCCGTTTCAGACAAAGTATTAACAACATCCCGAGCCGACATACGCGTCGATGCTCTCAAAAACGAAATTCCAATGACGCCAACTGCACCGAACAATGCAACAAAAGTTGGGCTATAGCCTTCTATAAGGGCCCACACGATTGCCCCCAGGGGTATTAAAAATAAACCCCCATTTTTTAATGTCTGACTAAGTGGTGGTACCGCGTCCTTGTCAAGCCCCTTCAGACCCAGTCGAACCGATGTAAAGTGGACTTGGGAATAGACCGAAAAATAATAAAGTAGAGCCGGAATCGTGGACGCAATCACAATATCGAGGTACGGGATTCCAGTGTATTCAGCCATAATAAAAGCAGCAGACCCCATAACTGGAGGCAAAATACTACCACCCGTTGACGCAGCAACCTCAACACCACCAGCAACAACAGCCGGATAACCAATCTTCTTCATCATCGGAATCGTGATCGATCCTGTGGTGACTACATCGGACGTCGGACTGCCTGAGATCGTTCCATAAAGGCCCGAAGAAACAACAGCAATTTTAGCAGGTCCACCGACCTTTGCACCCGCGACCGATGCCGCCAAATCATTGAAGAATTCACCACCTCCAGCATTAGCGAGAAACGTACCAAACAAAACGAACAGCAACACATAAGTAGCTGCGACTCGAAGTGGCGTGCCGAATAGACCATCAGTCGTAAAGATCATAATGTCTAAAAAATGCTCGTAACTAATGTACCCATGTGAAAACGGGTTCGGCAGTACGTGGCCATACAGGTTGTAAGCCATGAATAAAGCGACAATTACAGTCAGCATTAATCCGACAGTCCGACGACAAACTTCCAAGCACAAAACAATCAGCAAAGAAGCAAATCCAACATCGTATTGAGTCAGTGGATCAAGTAACGTAATTCGGGTCGCAATTGCTTCAGAATTAATTCCAAAATAAACACCACAAGAGATACTCAAAGCGATCAAAAGGTAATCGATTACTGCCACCGTCTCCGTGTTGTCATCCGACCTAACCGAGCTTGCGGAGATCGTCGAAAACACCAAGACCAGCATAAAAGATAAAAATAACGTGACCAAAACTAATGCATCAAGTTTTGCGAACACGGCCGCATACACCGACCAAGCCATAAATAATGCGCCGTAACCAGTTAGTAAATAACCAACCAAGCCAGTCGGATTTCTGGAAACTCCAGAGCTAAATAAACCACCTAAATTCATGATTAAACCTTAAAAGATTCAAAAGTGTTTGGGAAAAAAAGGTCTTCCGGGCCCATCAAACGATCAGCGACGCCCTGCTGATAACAGTAGCGAGCGAAGGTTTCCAGGGTCGCACGATTCGCTTCAATTCCGTACGACCAAAAGTCATGCTCACCGTACAATTTCTTCGAATCCTGTAACGCGGCAAATATCCATGGCATCGGCACGGCTGAGGCCGTCGCATCACGCAACCGATTAACGCACCGTTGTCGTGCCTGATCCAGACCTTTGAACACGGTTTGAGCGACCCAAGGAGCGCTCTCAAGGATGTCATTTCGGATTACGATGGTATGCATAATTGGAAAGCAGCCCGTCAAATCAAAATACTCCATCTCAATTTCCCGAGGATCTTCGAACATTCGCTTGACTCTTGAATCACCGTCTTTGAAAGACTGAATTGGATGCGCTGTAATGACCGCATCAACCGCACCACTAAGCAATAATTCATTAAGATTTTTTTCAGTATTGGGTGTCACGTTGGCCCAATCAGGAAGATTGAATTTTACTTTTTCAGCGCGCCCTGGCTGGTGTACTCCGGACTGAATCCATTCAATCGAGCCCAGATCGACGCCGAACTGGTCTGCCAATGCTCCGCGCACGTAAACACCTGCAGTTTGCCCCCATTCAGGAATCCCGATACGTTTCCCTTCCAGATCTGAGGGCGATTTAATAGGCGAATCAGAACGCACATAAATCGCTGAATGGCGAAATACTCGCGAAGGAAATACAGGAATAGCGGTTCCTTTTGCCAATCCCTTTGATTTTAAACTGACGTATTTGGCAAAAGAATGTTCCGAAATCTCAAACTCACCAAACTTTATAAAACGGAAAAAAATTTCTTCCACTTGAAGCTTTAATTGATTGAGTCGAATGCCCTCGGTAACCACGTCTGGGCTAAAAATATCTCTGACGTGGTCATAGTCATGACACGCGAAGGTGAGATCTAACATACTTGTCCTTGCGAATTATATTTTTTGTTTTGCAGATTAATCACTTGCTTGACGCTACTACTTAGGTATCTAATCGTCAACATGAATTCTTTTGGTTGCGGGCAAAGTTGTCAGGCACTCAGTTCAAACTTATATAAAAAGCAAAAAAAATGCCTGAAATATTTGCACTCTCTACAGAATCATTACTCATTATTGCTCTGATCGTTTTTATTGGGGGAATGATTAAAGGATTTCTCGGCTTCGGTATGCCAATCTTTGCAACACCGCTGCTCGCCCTCTTCATGCCGCTGCTTGCAGTAATTCCCCTGATGGCAGTTCCCGTTCTATTTTCGAATATTTATCAGGCAAAATTAAACAAGCCATTTAAACAATACTTCTCTCGATTTTGGCCTCTTGGGCTGTTTCAAATTGCTGGCGTTGTTATCGGAGTTCAAATACTAGTATCTGCTAATACTGACCTATTAAAACTGGGCTTAGGTCTAATCGTTATTTGCAATGTTTGCCTACGCATTTTCAAGCTAAAACTCCGTATCCCATCTGCTCAGGAAGGTTACTTCGGGCCATTTGGCGGCTTAGTGGCTGGCTTTGTCGGAGGAACGACATCCTTTGTGGGACCACTTTTAGTGCTGTATTTATCGTCTCTCGAGAACTTAAAAAAAGATGACTTCGTAAGAGTGATTGCCTTTCTCTATCTCGGAGGCTTTATACCCATGTACGGGGGGCTGGCCGTACTAGACGCGTTCACTTGGCAACAACTTGCTGGGTCTGCAGCAATCTGCCTTCCAATGCTGACAGGCGTTTACTATGGTGAACGCCTGCGCTCAGTAATTTCCGAGAACCTATTCGAACGAGCGGTTATGCTGACACTTGGGTCTGTTGCCCTGTCATTAATCTACCAATCAGCAATCAACTTATTTTGAAGACACTTATGAAATCTGACGCAGAATTAGCATGACTCAAAAATCGAGGAAAAATTCGAAATTTTCAACAGAACAATCAATCGCTTATCTAATCCGCGATTTGACCAGGCAGTTCAGTCGAACGCTTCAAAAGGACATTGCTCCGTACGGAATTCTACTCGGGCAGTACCACTTTCTTCGAGTATTGTGGGAACAAGACGGCATTACTCAGCGCGAACTGGCGATGGCGGTTGGAATGAAAGAGTCCACCACGTTTACAGCACTAGCAGGCATGGAAAGTCTCGAATTGGTGCAAAGACAAAGAGATGTGGGGGATCGAAGGAAGATGATTGTGACACTCACCCCAAAAGGAAAAAAACTAGAATCCGTCCTTATTCCTCTCGCAAAAGCAGTCAATAACAAGGCTCTACAGAACTTTTCAGACACGGAAACCGAGCAGCTCCGCAATCTTCTCGGGAAATTGAGCCATAGCTTACACACGGATGACCAATGAAACAGACTAAAGCTCTCAATTTTGTCGTCACCGGCGCAGCAAACGGAATAGGCATGGCGATCCACCAACTGATCGAGTCGCATGGGCATCAAGTATTCATGATGGATAGGCAATCAATGGACTCCGAACGTTTTATTTACCTAGATCTAATGGACGTAGACTCCATAGAAAAAGCGGCCGAGTCACTTCCCAAGTCAATTAACGGACTCATCAATTGTGCTGGAATCGCACCTCAAAACGACAACCAGCTAGACATATTAAATATCAACTGGCTTGGTACTAAGCTACTCACCACGAGACTGAACGAAAAATTATCTCCGAACAGTTCAGTCACAACGATCGCTTCGCGGGCGGGCGCGGGCTGGAAGAGTAACTACCGAGAGATCCGCAGCTATCTGAAATGCAATACCAGTACAGACCTTCAAAACCTAATCCAAAGCGCTCCCATGACACCAGCACGCGCGTATGAATTATCAAAAGAAATTTTGATTGCATGGACCCAGATGATGGCGGCAAGTCAGCAACTCGTTCGGTACAATTCTGTTAGCCCGTCATCTGTTGAAACACGACTAACGCCTCTATTTCGAACCGCTTTTCAGTCACGAAGCGTGAGCAACCGCAAACTAGTCAGCAGAATCACAAAACCAGACGAAGTGGCTGCGGCTGCGTGGTTTCTAGCATCCCCAACCAACCAATCGATTCAAGGCATTGATCTTAAAGTAGATAATGGCGTGACTGCAATCCGGGATTGGGCGGAAATAGAACTTTTAGAATCTGACAACGGAGGGAAACACGATGTCAAAAATTAATCTTACAATCGCTACTGGTAATTATGATCGGACCAGGCCAATTTCTGATGGTCGAGTGCAAATTGAGGGTGTTGATCCAAACCATCTTTTTTTCTCACCTGAAGAGATGTTTTATAGGGCCTTTAGATACCAATCATTTGATGTCTGCGAACTATCCTTTTCTTCCTATTGCGTCGGCGCAGGGAATCCCGACTTTCCCTACATCGCGGTTCCTGTTTTCTTATCAAGATCCTTCAGACATTCCGCTGTCTTCATTCGAAATGATGCCGGAATTAAACAACCAGCCGATTTAAAAGGGAAAACGCTCGGAGTTACCGAATATCAACTCACGGCGAATGTCTGGGTAAGAGGGATTCTGGAAGATTACTACCAAGTCCCGCAAACTGACGTCCATTGGATACGCGGTGGTCTATTTGACCCAAAACGACCTGAAAAAATTAAGGTCAAACTACCCGAAGGGCTGGACTACCAGGAAGCACCTGAAGGAAAAACGCTTAATCAACTAATGAAAGACGGCGAAATAGACGGTTTGATCGGGCCAAGGCCTCCCGGAGACTTTTATTCCAACAGTAATTACGGGCGATTATTCCCGGACACATTTGGCGAAGTTGCCAAGTATTACAACGACACCCAGATTTTCCCGATCATGCATGTGCTTGGCATTAAGAAAACTCTGGTCGAACAATACCCATGGTTGCCTGCTTCATTATACAAAGCGTTTGAGCAAGCCCGGGAAATCGCACTAGAAGCAATTCTTGATACCTCAGCAAGCAAAATGACGCTGCCGATGCTGGATGAGCAAATCGATTACGTAAGGCAAAACCTAGGCCCCGAACTCTGGACGTATGGTTTTTCTGAGAACCAACACGTAATAGACACTTTTCTTCGCTATCACCACGAACAAGGGCTTTCGACGAAAAAACTTAATGCATCAGAATTGTTTCATCCATCATCAATGGAATCATACTCACTCTGACCACGCAAAAAGTGTAACTATAAGGAACATAAATAAGCCATTTGCGTTCCTTATATACACAATATTATTGCTAATTACGGCTGCGCATCATATACTTAAGTCTAATACCAAGAATTTAATTTGAAAGGACGGAATTTATGAGCGTATTTGTAGCACCAATCACTGCAGGCCTGTTCGGACACCAGAAAAGTTGGTTCGCAACAATGTCCAAAACAATTCAGTTAGCAATGGATTTGAGAGATACGTTTGATAGTGAAAGCGATCCGGAAACTCGCCTTGAAAAAACAGTGAAAGTTCTTAACCAGTACTCGTAGAGTCAAACGGGCCTTTTTCAGCAAACCGCCCTCTCGCAAACAAGCAGAGAAGGCGGCCTATTTTTACCCTAATCTTTGGGCGGTACCCAATACTCTTCGAATCCTTCGGCTGGCTCTAGTTGATCAAACCAATCAAAGCCCATTAACCTAGTCATACGACTATTCATGACAACGATCCGAGCTTCGCTGTCAGACGTGTTAAACCGCTTGTGTGCGCAGTAAGGGGGGATGTAGATAAAATCACCGGCCTTCCACTCAAACACCTTTGGCGTCGTTTCCCATTCCCAAATGAACTCATCAGCGCAATGGAAATTAACATCAAAGTGATGATCGTAACCCTCACCCTCGATCACGAAAGCAACCTCTTCAGATATATGACGACTGGTACCAGTCGCTTTACCCGAAGCAATAAACTGCATGTACAAATCAAGACAGCATTCTTTGGTGTCCATCTCTTCACGAATAATATGCTTTATTAATCCATCCGCTGAACGCTCCATTGGCATTTCATTGGATTTCACAATATTTTTTCGCTTCACATACTCTTCACGAAACTCTTTTGAAGCTTCTAATGCTTGCTTGTAAAAGTCAGCATCTAGCGATTCATTTTTAGAGCGCGCCCGCTCTGTTGGATCTACAAACATCTCTCGCCCTCTCAAATATTTGTTGGTGGTACGTAATCTTCGTGCCCAGGTACCGGAGTCTTAGGCGGATAATCGACCATCTTCTGAAAAATCATGTGCATGAACAAAAATAACGGCTTTGCCTTCATGATCAGAACAATCGACTCACCATCAGGATCACTATTGAAATGTTGGTGAACACAACCATTCTCAACAATTAAAGCATCGCCTGCTTCCCAATCAATACGACGGCCATCATGAACATCGTAACCCTTACCCTTTAATACAAAGAAAACCGCCGAGTTCATATGACCATGCTTCTGCCCGTAACCACCCGGTGCATATACATCAATATGCGTTTCGATTGATTGCGAAACTTTAGCTGCCTGGGGGTTAATGACTTTCTTACCAAAATTCTGCGGGCCCCCTTTCCACTCCATATCTGGAGTTCTGTAAATACGGGGTTGCTCGAAAAGTTCTGATACTAATTCTCCGTAAGTACCCTCAAGAGCTCTTACAAAAACCCTTTTTTTCTGCCAACGTTCCCAGACAACCTCGCCATCCGAGCCGCCTGCTACCAAGTCAGTTTTTTCTGTCATCAGAATTCTCCCAAAGTTTCACCGATCTTACGCGAATGCCCTCAATGAATCTTCTAGCAAATCCGATCCAGTCCCATAACGAAATCCTTTCACTTCTTATAATGAACAATCTGGTATCAAAGCGTATATGTATATCTAAGATCACAACAAAGAAATCGTTCATGACAGAAAAAGCCGAACCCACTCCTAAGAAGAAATCGAAAAAACAGATCATTGAATTGATGGCGTATGGATTGTTCTGCGTGGCAACTGGAGCTTATTGTTTTTCTGAAAAAGGGCCCGAAGGGTTTTCTGACGCACTTGACGTGCAGGCTCACATGCTCACCGGCATGCTGCCTCGAATAACGATGGCACTCGGCGTGGCCTCTCTTCTTTGGGTAATTCTTGATGCTGATAAACTCAAGGCAGCGATCCAAAACCGTAAGGGATGGGTCAAACTCGTTTACGCTACAATACTAGGTGCGGTTACACCGGGCGGACCCTCTAGTTCTTTTTCAATTTTAAATTTATTTTTGTCGAGTGGTTTGGGGTATGTGGTCGGAATCACGTACATCACAGCATGGTCAATGCTTGGAGTTCAAAGAATACTAATCTGGGATATCCCTTTAATGGGTGCCGAGCAAGCTGGCTTCAGGTTTATTGCTAGTTTTTGGCTGCCCGCTTTCGCCGGTCTTTTAGCTGGCTGGATTTTCGGTAAGGCGCAGTCGGCGAGTATTAAATGATCAGTCCATCACTACTAATTCTATTAGCTCTTTTGTTTGTTCTTGGTTACAAGGCAGGAAAACGCGGCGATGGGTCACTCAATCGCGCCTACGCTAGATTTAAAAAACAAATGATTCAGTTCCTACCACGCATGGTTCTTGTTGTGATCGGGACCGGCTTTTTGTTGCAAATTATTCCGTCCGCTTTAATCTCGGAATATCTTGGAGCCGACGCAGGAATCACCCCAATTTTTATTGGGGGCATCGCAGGAATGCTTGTCCCGGCCGGGCCTGCGATTGCATTCACAACAGCTGCGACACTCGCAGGATCCGGCGCAGCACCCGCTGCGTTAGTGGCATTCATCACAGCATGGTGTATTTTTGCAATCCATCGGATTCTTATTTACGAGATACATCTAGCTGGGTCAAAGTTTTTACTGGTGCGATGCACCGTGGCCCTACCAATCCCTTTTATTGCAGGTTATGTCACACATCTGATCTCATAAGGAGAGATAATTTATGGAACACAAAGCTCATATAGCCGTCCACGGAGATCGCCCAGCAATCGGCAATCTTATTATTGTCCACGAAAATCGCGGGCTAGATGACCACATTCGCGATGTTACGAATCGGTTTGCCGCGATTGGACTGAATACGATTGCCCCAGATTATTTGTCACCCGTTGGCGGATCAGTCGCTGACGCAGATGACAATATTGCGGCCATTAAATCAATTAGCCGTGACCACGTGACAGAAACTACTGCACACTGGATTAAGACACTAGAAACCCTTCAGCCAGATACTGGGACAGCTATCCTAGGCTTCTGCTGGGGTGGCGGCGTGGTCAATCACTGTGCAACCCAACTAAGCAATCTAAAAGGCGTCATCATGTTTTACGGTAGCGCACCTGCCGATGGCCTTGTTGAAAAAATCAAAGCTCCGCTGCAGTTGCACTACGCAGAAAATGACGAAAGGATCAACGCGGGCCGTGAAAAGTACCTCAGTGACCTCGAAACGAATCGCATCGACTTTACTCATTACATCTATACTGATGCAGGACATGCGTTTTTCAATGACTCACGCGAAGATCGTTATCACGGACCTTCGGCAGAACTCGCATTTGATCGGACAAAAGACTTTTTGATAAACGTATTCGATCAAAAGTAACTCACCAAACAGGTATTCTCAGCGCCTTCAAGATCTCTTGCAGATCTGAAGGCCCATCAACCCACACGACTTGCGAAGAGATCGCTCTGAGATCTTCAATTAACTTGGGTGCGCTGGAGGCTGATGAAGAAGGATCACTTCCCTGCGTCCACAGTACAGTGGTCACAAAGCGCTCACTCATCCATGAAGAAAGCCGGCGAATGACTAAAGAAAAACTCTCCGCATCGCAGGGACTTGCGGGACACAGCAGCGTCAGAAAATCCGGTGAGTCATGAGCGAAGAGTTCATCAATCCCAGCAAATCCAAGACCTGACACATAAACCAAATCCTTCGATGAGCCAATATCAGAACTCGCAGGCAGAAGACTTTCAAACAAGCCTCTGCACTCATCATGAACAACAAACGCATACGAACGTGGGTGACTGTTAGGCTTTTGAATCCGATACGTCAATGCCTGCGCGGAATGCCTTTCCGCGCACCTTCCACCTTGATCAGGGGAAACGATTGACTCGGTCATACGGACGTCTGACGAATGCCTGGCTTAACCTTAAAGTCATCAGCTGCAGATTCTAAAAAATCCTCACTTTTCGGGATCAACTTAGCCACTGAGCGAATCTTTTGATGCTCTGGATCAACTCCTGGCGGCTGAATTCCCTTATCCCGAAGATTTAGTGCCGCTCGCTTGAGAACCTTACGTGCCATGATAATTCCGTTATCCGTAGAGACTAGATTCTCTTTGGTTCGGTCAACAATAGGCCCCATCGATTCCTGGACCGACGCATCCTGCATCGCAAATCCGTCAATACCGCTGTAACTACCCCCATTTTTCTGGGCATCACGATCCATTAAATAGTCATTCTCTTTGTTTTGGAGTGGCCTGAATGTGCCTGGAATATAGGGCACATGAATACCTTCTCCACGCTCCATTGCCGCTCGTTCATCAGCACTCAGCGCCCGAGCCGGATGATAGTCGTAACTCCAAGACATATTCGTATGGTCGTCAATCGGCACCCAGAAATGCCCATGAACGGGGTGATCGCCTCGCGGCGGGATCATCGTAAACGTTGGCGCAATAAACGGTGTTACTCGCCAATAATAATTTTCGTCATCGGCATTTCTTCGCGCACCGATCAAGAGCCCACCATCGACCTGCTTCACTTCAAAGGCCGGCTTTGAATCTTTCAGATTGTACTGATTTCCCTTAGCCCCTTTGAATAACGGGTCTTTATTCATTGTAAAGCGGTGCAAGAATGAGACGTGTGACGAGTCAATACCACCCTCCATCGCTTGCAGCCAATTGCATTCCTGAATGCGCTTTGACGAGAAAGTATTCTCAGCAGGAACACAAATAAATTCCCACTCCGGTTCTGGCGGAGTCAGCTCTTTCGGCCCCATATACACCCAAATTACGCCACCTTTCTCAATCATTGGATACGCAGTCAACTTGATCTTATCGCACAAACCACTATCTGCTGACTCCGACGGAATCTCGGTACAATTTCCCTCTACGTCATATTTCCAACCATGATAAGGACAACGGATTCCGCCCTCTTCATTCCGGCCAAACCAAAGCGAAATCCCTCGATGAGCGCAAAACTCATCGACCAATCCAAGCTTGCCGTCGGAATCTCTAAAAGCGATCAATCGTTCTGAAAGAACTTGAACGCGAACCGGCGGACAATCATTCCCTGGCAGCTCACTCGATATTAGTATCGGCAACCAGTTCCGACGGAATACCTCACCCATTGGCGTGCCTGGGCCAGTTTGAGTTAATAGATCATTATCATCTTGAGAAAGCATAGCTATTCCTAATCCCTTTCATTCAAAAAAAGTCTGGTTGTGTAATCCCAGCCCCTCAACAGCATGCTAGAATAATAGTACTTAGAAATCTAAAGGTAATTCTTTTTTATTATGGCTCTCATAGAATTGTGCTCAGAAACAGACTTAACACATAACGAAGCATCTCGCTTCACAGCAAATGGTACTGATATCGCCCTCTTTAGGGTCGAAGATAACTTTTATGCACTTGACGACATGTGCAGTCACGGTCCTGGCTCTCTTAGTGAAGGTTATCTTGAAGATTTTAACATCGAATGCGACTTTCACAACGGGGCTTTCGATATCAGAACTGGCGAAGTTACTGCACCCCCATGCATGGACCCCGTCAAATCATATGTTGTGGTCCGAAAAGATGGGAAAGTATTTATCGAAATAGATGATTAACTAGCTGTATTTAAGGGAATAAATTCATGCGTAAAGTAGACATTTTTAATCATATCTGGCCGACCAAATTTTATGACGCGTTAATCGGTCATATTGGTCAAATGACAGACATCACACTCCGAAGCGGAGCCGTTCCAATGATCACAAATCTCGACCGGAGATTCGAGGTCATGGATACTTTTGGTGATGGTTACCAACAAGTACTTACATTGGCATCGCCGCCTCTCGAGAAGATTGCGGACCCTGAGAAAGCGCTCGAACTAAGTCAAATCGGCTCCGATTCAATGGCAGAACTCTGCGAAAAATATCCAGAACGTTTCCCCGCTTTTGTAGGAACCGTTCCGATGAACCACCCAAACGGTATGGTCTCTGAGTCTAAACGGGCGATTGAAGATCTTGGTGCTGCCGGCATGCAGATCTATACAAATATCGCAGGCAAGCCACTTGATCATCCCGATTTTGAGCCTTTTTTCGCGTATATGAACGAAACGGGAAAGGCAATCTGGATGCATCCAGCGCGGAGTCAAAAATTTGCTGACTACCCAACAGAGGATCGGTCTGAATATGAGATTTGGTGGACTTTTGGCTGGCCTTACGAAACCTCCGTCGCCATGGCACGACTCGTGTTCTCGGGAATATTTGACCGCTATCCCAATCTTAATGTCATCACACATCATGCCGGCGGCATGATTCCTTACTTTGAGGGACGTGTTGGACCGGGATGGGATCAGATGGGTAAGCGTACGAGCGACAGAGACCTGGGCGCCATAAAAGATGCCTTGAAGAAGCCCCACCTCGAGTACTTCAAGGATTTTTACGCTGATACCGCGAGTTTTGGTTCTCAAAAAGCGATCGAGCACGCTGTTGAGTTTTTTGGGGAAGATCGCGTGGTCTTTGCTTCGGATGCTCCATTTGATCCTGAGGGCGGACCAATGTACATCCGAGAAACCATTCGGGCTATCGATGCAATAGATATGGACCAATCAGCCAAAGAAAAAATCTATTATCGCAATGCCTGCAAACTGATGGGCATTTCTGAAGACTAGAGACGTTTGAATTATTCACTCATGAAAAGAGATTATTATTAATGAACCCGAGTGTCATTATCGTCGGCGCGGGTCCTGTAGGTTTGACCTTAGCCATAAATCTGGGTCGACAAGGGATACAAACACTCCTTTTGGAGAGAAATCCTAAGCCGCAGTTTTTGCCCAAAATGGAACGTTGCAACGCCCGTTCAATGGAAATGTTTCGACGAATAGGTTTGTCTGAGCCTATTCGTAAAGCCGGTCTTCGGTCAGATTGCTCAATGGACGTATTCATTGTTGAAGATCTAACAAAGCCGCCTCTCTTGGTCGAAAGGCATCCATCTATTGACCAATTCAAGGCAAAAATTTCTACCTGCACTGATCTTTCAATGGCGCTTGAACCATACCAACTAATCTCTCAATACACCTTAGAGCCCTTACTCAAAGAAGTAGCTGAGAGTCTTGATTGTGTAGACGTGAAATTTGGACACGAATTCGTCAAATTTGTACAAAACGATGATCAAGTGACTGTAACAACGCGCGATTCAAATGGGGTTTTAGCCGATTTTGAGGGTGCGTATCTCGTGGGTTGTGATGGTGGATCAAGCCCTATCCGGAAGCAGTTAGGTATCAAACTGCGTGGCGAAGGACGAATCATAAAACTTCAGCAAGCTTTATTTTATTGCGAAGAACTATTCGATAAGTTGCCGATTGGTGATGGTCCTGGACAGGGCCGTCATTATCATCGAGCAGATACCGAACACACATTTTTGATTATGCAGGACTCTACAAAGCACTGGAGTTTGCACGCGGTCGCTCCCGATGCAGAGTCGATGAAAAAAAAGTTCGAAGAAGTGGTCGGCTTCCCAGTCAAGTATGAAATGATTTCTTGCGCGCCATGGCATCAAAACCTACTCCTCGCTGACAAGTATCGTGATCGCAGAGTTTTCTTGGCCGGAGACTCAGTACACCTGGTCATTCCCACCGGTGGCCTTGGCATGAATACCGGCGTCGGCGATGCCTTTGATCTCGCTTGGAAACTAGCTGGAACAATTAAAGGCTGGGCAGGCCCTGAACTTCTTGACTCTTATGAAGTTGAACGTCGCCAAGTTGGTGAAAGAAATGTTGGAGCTTCACGGTACGCTAACATTGGGCGCCATAAATGGAGAGCAATGTCGTCTCCTGAGATTTTCGATGATTCAGAATCGGGAAAGGCTGTAAAAAAGGCACTGCTCGAAGTTGCAGACTCTGAGCAGCGTAAAGGTAATCGGATGATTGGTGCCGAGCTTGGTTATCGATACATCGACTCTCCATGTATCGACAACATACCCGGTGGCCCCGAACAACGAGTGGGTGAATACAACCCAACAACCTGGCCTGGCGTGCGATTACCGCATTGTTGGGTCAAGGATAGTCAACCAATACAAGATCTTATACCCGAAACCTACGTACTTCTAAAACTTGGTTCAGATTTACTCGAGACCAAATTATTTAGAGAAATTTTTGAAGCGCGAGGAATTCCATTTACAGAAATTGACATCAGCTCAGATCGAATACGTGATCTGTATGAATGCAATTTAATTCTACTCAGGCCAGATATGCACATCGCCTGGCGAGGAACTTACGAACCAACAAATGCACTTGAAATCACGCAAGTCGCAACTGGATTTGGTCGCAGCAAAAGTTAAGGATAATAAAATGAGCAAACCAAATAGTTATTTAGAAGCCAAGCTAGATGAGCTTGTTACCGCAAACCGTATTCTTGGTAGAGAGAACGTTTGCGATGCTTTTGGCCACGTAAGTATTCGGCACCCAGACCGAGACGATCGATACTTTGTATCCAGGTCACGAGCTCCAGAGCGAATTGAACGTGATGATTTAATGGAATTCACTCTTGATGGTGAAGCGATCGACCAGCAGGGTCGTTCTCCTTATGCCGAAAGACATATTCATGGTGCGATATACGCTCAACGACCTGATGTACATTCAGTAGTGCACAACCACAGCATGAATGTCATCCCCTTCGGTGTAACAAAAACACCTATTAGACCAATTTTACATATGTGCGCGTCCATGGGTTGTGATGTTCCCGTCTGGGATTCACGTGATAAATTCGGTGACACAAACCTCTTAGTACGAAGCATGGACATGGGCTATGACCTTGCTGAAGCTCTTGGCGATAAGCGAGTGGCCTTGATGCGAGGACACGGATGCGTGGTCGTTGCAGAAACTCTTCGTTTAGCTGTTTTTGCCTCGGTTTATCTTGAGATGAATGCTGAAATTCAGTTGAAGTCGCATATGCTCGCTGGTGATGACATCACTTTTCTGAGCGAAGGAGAAGTGGAGCAAATTCTTGGTACGCGAACTTCATTTACAATCGAGCGTGCCTGGGAACGTTGGGCCCGGCGTGCCGACAGAGCGTACGACGCCGAGCCTAACAAGGCTGAATTTTAAGACACGAATATATCTTTATAACGATGCTACGGGCCGAAGTCTCGTGGCATCGTCACAAAGGACAGTCGTGCGATGTATTAGTCGAATATCTGGGTATTGATAACCACCAAGAGCGCAGTGGAGCACGCTTCGATTATCCCACATAACAATATCCCCTTCAGACCAGGAATAATCGTAACGGATCGTTTCGTCGTCAAAGTATGCAAAAATCTCATCCAAGAGTGATTGCCCTTCTTCCTCGTCTAATCCGTCAATCCCAATTGTAAACCGGGGGCTCGCGAATAAGATTTTCTCTCCCGTGTCCGGATGTTCATAAACCATTGGGTGAGAGACTGGAGGATGCTTCTTCAGTTGTTCTGCATAAAAAGCCGCAGCATTGACACGATTTTCAGAGATTGTGACCCGTGAGTTCACTAATTTACTCACGCAATGACTGCCCTCGAGAGACAGTAGTCGCTCTTGCAATGATTTCGGTAGCAGTTGATAAGCTGCAGACATATTCAAAAAACCCGTTCGTCCACCAGTCGTTGGTGTTGTTAAACAGTGCAGGATAGATCCTAACGGTGGATCCAACTGCCATGACAAATCTGAATGCCACTCAACACCAGCATCGACAACGCCAATTGGCTGCCCATCCTTTAGATCATTAGACAGAATGAGTATTTCAGGAAATCCATCGAGCAGATAGTCGCTGTTACTGTGTATATCAAGTGGTCCAAATGATTTAGAAAACTGGATCAGTTCAGCCGATGATATCGACTGATTCGAGAATGCGATCACTTTGTGCTGCACAAAGGCCGCATAAACCTCTTGCGCGGTTTTATGATCCATGGGCTGACTCAGGTCAACACCCGAAATCCGAACCCCAAGTGCTCCCGACAATGCAGTTGTTTCTATAGACATGACGGTACTCCTTTCTAATTATTTTCTTTTTTAATCGGTTTCGCGAACGATAAGGTTTCCAAAATCGTCAATGAAGACATACTGTCCCGGGACGATCAACGTCGTTGTATCAGCCTGTTCAATGACCAATGGACCATCGTAATTACTTCCTTGACTCAAATCAGTTCGTTGCCAAACGGGCAGTTCAAATTTGGTTGGAACACCATCCACATCAAATACTGCTTCACGAATAATTGCTTGCGATGCTTCTGATGAATTGAGCGGTCCTTTATTAAAGGCTGAATTTTTACGTTCAGTAACACCTATCCCTATCACTCGATAAGCCATCAACTCTACCGGTTGCGTGAGTGCAGCATGGCCAAACTTTTTGGCATGAATGGCATCAAACTGCTTCCGTATATATGCAACATCGATGGTGTCCATTTCAACATCCACCGAAAGCTCATAGCCTTGGCCTTGATACCGAAGATCCAGTTGCATCTCCATCCGCATCTGTTCTTCCGAGAACCCATCCACAGAGAGCTGAGCAATGGCCTCAGCTCTCAACTTCCCAAGAGTCTGGGAAAAGTCAGACGGCTGCAAATCATTTAATGCGTTTGGCCTGGTTCGGATAAATTCATGCCTTACATCAGCCTCAAGAAGCCCAAGCGCAGACGTCACCCCAGGCATGGCCGGGACCAATACTTGTTTCAGATTTAATTCACGCATAATCCTTGACGAGTGAAGAGGTCCAGCACCCCCAAAAGAGACCAAAGTAAAATCGCGTAAATCCAATCCCTTACTAGTCGCAAGTGCTCGAATTGCCTCACTCATTTTAATATCAATTACTTTAAGAACGCCGAGAGCTGCTGTGGCCTCATCTAAATCTAAGGGAATCGCTAACTTCTCAGAAATGGCGGCTTTTGCCGCACTAACATCTAGCGTCAGGTGTTCAGCAACCTCAGCACGATTACCAAGATAACCTAACGCCACATTACAATCTGTTACGGTTGGGGTATCACCACCACGACCATAAGCGACCGGACCGGGCACAGCTCCAGCGCTCTCGGGTCCAACATGAAGCTGTGATAAATCATCGACCCAAGCCAACGTTCCACCGCCAGCCGACAGAGTTTCTACCTGGACTGATGGAAGACAAATGTGACGACCATCAATTTCAAAGCGGTCACGAATTTCAGCCGACCGGCCCTCAGAAACCGCCACATCACAACTGGTTCCACCCATGTCAAAGGAGATACCTGAAGAAATTCCAGCCTGCTCCAGGATTTTCAAGGAAGCCATGACGCCACCAGCCAGCCCCGACATCAGAGTCGATACAGGCCGCCGCGCAGTATTCGAAATAGAGGCAACACCGCCATTCGACTGCATTACATATCGCTTGTTCGTCTTGATTCCGAGGCCACTCATCTCATTATCTAGACCCGACAAATAACGATCCATCTTCGGCGTTAGATATGCATTAATAACGGTCGTAGACAATCGATAGTACTCACGAATAAATGGGCAAATTCCACTCGATAAAGTCACTGGGATTCCGGGAAGCACTTCCTCAACAATGGCTTGCACAGCCTTTTCATGATCGGAATTAATAAAGGAAAAAAGAAAGCAAATAGCGATTGCCTCAATATCTTGTCCCTTTAGGGCTTCAATACGTTTTCTCGCCTCTGCTAAATCGAGACCGCGCACTACTTCGCCCTGAGATCCTATGCGTTCAGGGATCTCGACAACATCAGATCTATCAACAAGCAATTTTGGGCGCTGATATTTCAGATTAAAAATTTCACTTCCATACGGCCTTGCTTGCTCTTGAACTTCGTAAACAGCATCAAAACCCTCGGTGATCAGGAGTGCTGTTCGTCCGCCATGCTCCTGTAAGAGCGTATTTGTTCCCACCGTAGTTCCATGAATAAAGATCTCTACATCATCTGCTACCACTCCAGACTCAATAATTTTTCTCAACCCATTAATCACCGCTTTTTCTGGTGATTCAGGGGTCGAGGGAACCTTGAACGAGTGAAGATCACCCGCAACGTCAAAATAGGTAAAGTCTGAAAACGTGCCGCCTGTATCGACAGCGATCTGGACCTTTGCCAACATACGAATACTCCTTAACTAAGCTTCAGCTGTCTTTTGTTGCATATTAAAAACTTGACCACACCCGCCGCCGCTTGGTGTATCAAGCCGGACGATGTCACCCGCATCGAGTGGGATATTAATCTCTCGCGACGCTAATTCTCGTTGCTCCGAACCAGGATTCAAAATAGCCTGGCCAGGACGGCCATCTTCACCACCACTCACTCCTCTTGGGGCAATCTGGTGGCGTGATGACCGAATTGAAAATTGAGTGCCGTTGGTCAATGATTCGTATTCACGCCGAAAGGCATCACCGCCTTGAGAGGAACCTTTGCCCCCAGTCTCTTTTAGTACGGAAAACTGGCGAATGCGCAATGGATACTCGGTCTCGAGAATTTCTATGGGCGTAATCCGTCCATTTGTCTGATTTACGTGACAACCAGGTAAACCAGGAGTTTCAGCAGTTGCCCCAGACCCCCCAGCGAAAATTTCATACGAAATTGCTGAACCTGGAGCATTCTTTTTGCGCTGAAATCCAAAGATAAGTGATCTTGAATCCGAACCATCTGCACGGCGCGATGAAGGAGCAATTTGTCCGAGCGCATCGAGGCCAGCATTAATCACTGCATGAACTGTTGGGTTGTAAGTATTCATCGGCGCAGGCAGTTCAGGCTCTAGAAGTGAGCCGGGTCGCGTTATCACATCAAACGCATCCAGAATTCCTTGGTTGACCGTAATCGATCGACCAATCGACGCGATCACAGTATAAGCACAAGCCGCCCTAACTAGTGATGGTCGAATATTAATTGGACCCTTTGCTTGATCAGCAGTCTCAGAAAAATCGAAACTCAGATTTGATCCCTGTTTTTTTACAACCACCGCAACCTTAATTGGGACTCCAATTATGATTCCGTCATCATCCATCAATCGATCGCCAACCGCTTCATGATCGGGCCATAAGCTAATCTCCGAGTGAATGATTTTTTTAACAGCCACAATTCTCTGTTCAATGGCATCGACTAATTTACGATAACCATACTTTGCAGACAGTTCTTGCAATCGACCGGAGCCAACATGGCAGCAACCTAATTGACCACGAATATCCCCCATGACCAGATCCGGTGTACGACTATTTGTGCGAATAATTGACTCGACTTCAACGGAGACCACCCCGTTCTGGACAAACCGAATTGCTGGAAAATGCATGCCTTCACTGTAAATGTCAGTCGCTTTACCGGAACAACTACCCGGAACCGGGCCGCCGATATCGCTCTTGTGCGCGATACTCGCAACAAAAAACGATAAATTCCGGTCAATAAAGACTGGAACAATTACACACATATCGGGGGCGTGTGGACTTCCACCGATGTACGGATGATTTATCAAGAACGCGTCGCCCGGTTCTATCCCAGTAGGTCCATAAGCCTCAATTATTGCTCTGACGGATACTGGAAAGACACCCAAGTGCAGAGGTAACACAATGTGTTGTGAGGCGACGCGTCCGTCGGGAGTGAGAACAGCGCAACTTGCGTCATGACTTTCACGAATAATGGTCGAAAAACCGGTCCTAAAGAGCGCCTCTTGCATCTGTTTCACCACACCCGCAAGCGATGCGTTCAAGATTTCTTCTGTAATTGAGTCAACCACTAGATACCCTCACTAAATATTAAGACTAGGGTAGTGAAATTTACTCAATACCAAGAAATATAAATTTCGACTCTTCGGGATGCCCGAAACGTCTACCAGCATTTTTACATACTGGCCGTCGGGTCATCCTTGTTCCACCTCATCACCAAGGTCGAATCCGTCAACAGAAAGGATTTCAGGAAATTCATGGGCGACCTCAGTAACGAGCGTAAGTAGCTGGTCTCTGACCACCTCTACTGCCCTGGACGTCGGCCGGCTCATATTTTCTGCAAGGTATAGCGTCCGATAAGGTGTCGGATTCACAATCTTAGAGATGCCAACGTAACCTTCCTCCACTTCCCATTTAACCGCACCAATCGAACCCACCGAGAAGCCCAACCCTTCTCGGATCAGATATCGAATCGGCTGCACAGACTCAACCTCATGAACAATATCTAGGTCAACTCCAATTTCCGCCGCGAATTTATCTACTAGCCTACGGTACTCAAACTTAACCGTGGGAAGAATCAATGGATAATTAACCAAATCTTTGAATTCAATGACATCTGGAACAGCCTCTAAAACCGCATTTTTCCAGTAGACCAGATACAAGGACTCGGTAGCAATCGCCTTAAAACGCAGGTCCTGATCATCAGATGGCACATAACTGAGAGCGAGATCTAAACGGCCATCATTTAACATCTTCGCGAGGGATTCACTGATCGAATCCCGCAGACAGATCCCAATATCAGGGTGCTCAATCGCGATCCGCTTTACTAAGCTGGCCGCCATTAGTTGGCCCGTACCATGAGTCAAACCGACCAGCGCAGGTCCGGACGGTGTATCACGCAGATTTTGCAACTCATTCTTGATGTAATACATCTGATTCAGCAATCGTTCCGCATGCTCAGCCAACTTAAGACCAGCGGCTGTTGGTGTGACTCCCCTCGCATGCCGCGTGACTAACTCGACGCCTAACTCATCTTCTAACCGACGAAGATAAAGCCCAAGAGCGGGCTGAGCGATGTACAGATGCCTGGACGCTTTTGTAATACTTCGGTGCTTAATAATGCCAAGGAAAAGCCTGAGGCTTTTTATATCCAACGGTAACTCCGGTTTATCTATGGTTAAAATTAATCATTATTATTCAAGGGAGAAATTTCAACGCCCAAATAATGAGCTTTCTCTCCGTATAATAGCGCGCTTACATCATCGGCTTTAAACATTTTGACTAACTGATCGATGGTGCCAAACAGAGGTAGAGGAAGCGATGCAGTTTGAGCAAGGTCCATTGCAACGTCCATGTCCTTTTCTTGCCAGGTGAAACGCGTATTGTCCCAACGCTCAAGCGTCGTATTTTTTGCAGGACACTGCAACAAGATTTCCCTCATCCGCTGCGCATCAACACCATACCGCTTAGCCAACGCCAAGACTTCAAAATTTGCGCAACAAGCTGCCCAATGCATCATATTATTACACGTCTTTGCAAGCTGACCGGTGCCGACTGCACCCACGTGATGAACTGCTCGGCTGTAGCACATCAGTACTGGCGTGACATATTCTACGTCTTCTGCAGTTCCCCCACAAAGACTGGCAAGATTACCATCCCGGGCACCTTGCATCCCAAACACTACAGGGGCATCGACCAATCGAATCTGCTTGGCAACGCATTTATCTGACAATGACTTCATTGTATCAGGATGATTCGTTCCCGCGATCACGATAGCCGACCCCGGCTTTGGATTATTGTCCAAAATCTGATCAACTACAGATGCAGACTGAGCATCGCTTGCCACGATCACGATAAATACATCACAATTCGGCACTTCAGAAATGAGATCTAAAGTAGATGGCAATCCGCGTTTTTTAGCTGACTCGACCTGCTCTAAGTTGACATCAATACCAATTACATCCTGCCCTTTATTTTTGATATGCAGAGCCATTTCAACGCCCATAGCTCCGATACCCACAACACAACTCTTCATTCTGACACTCCTTTTTAAACTTAATATTTGATTTTCAATCAAGGACCGCTTCTTTGCGCTCCAGACTAAAACGAAGCCGGGTCGCGTGGTCTAAATCGACACCTGTCAATCGAATCCAGCGAGCCGGAGGGCTCGGATGTTCCGTCGAATGAATAACATTCGGACCAAAATACATCGCATTTCCAGGAGTTAATTCCTGAACGCCAGATACTTCTAAATCAGCCTCACCCGGCTCCCCATCAAGTCCTGTCATTCGACGATAAGTCGTCATCACAGTAATTCCGGTTACTTGATAATACAGAGCCCAGGATGAACCGTGATCATGAGGACCTCCTTTTTTTGCAGTCTCAGCCCCATGAAGAAGAACTTGCAGTCCATCTTTTCCCGCTCCCCATAACCTCACTTTTTGTAGAATATCCAATCCATTTAACCACTCTCGAACCCCGGGTTCCTGAACAAATTTCGTCACTAACGCAGTGCCCTCTTCGCTCATCAGACCTCTCGAATTCGGAGACTTGTCCAAAGATTTCGTCAGCTCATCGGCCAGCCTATCGACATACATCTGCACCATCTTTCAGTCCTTCAATCCACCCGTTTTATACACTCATAGTGCTATTACCCTTTATCCTTGTCCAAAAACGAATTAGTTTAGCGGCATGATCATCTGACTACGGCTCGCCCATGAAAGAATCAAAATGCAAGATATTGATTGTCGGACTGGGACGCATCGGGCGGCTTGTAGCGAGGGAGCTGATCGAAAATCCTCATCAAAAAGCAACACTCGTTGGTGCGGTCGAGGTCGAGGCCAACGCAGAATTATTTTCTTATTTAATCAACAATGATTCGACTTACGGCCGTTTAACAGCACCTGTTACAGGGAAATCAGGCTCCCTTTATGTCGCTGCTAACGAACAAGAAATTCCACTCTTCACGAAATTAAGTGACGCAGTCGAGGAATGCAATCCTGACATCATTTTAGAATGTTCAGGGTGTGACAAGATTGTCGAAGAGATAATCGAGAACCGCGACGACTGGTTCAACCAAACTGTTATATTCTCTCAAAACAATGATCAATTAAAAACGATCAAAGAAGTAAATACATGGATCTACGGCGTCAACGACTCCCAGATTCTAAAGCAGAGGTCCCGGCTATTAATTAATCCCGGGTGCCTCAATAACTGCCTAATTCCACTATTAAAGTGCTTAGACGACACATTTCAGATCACACAAGGCACTTTTTTATCCGTCCACAGCATCACCAATACCCAGCCAAGTCTTGATCGTCCTGGCAAAAATTTGCGATGGTCTCGCTCATCTAGTCAAAATCTTATTCCTATCGCTCATGATCAACCCGGCCTCATCTATACAATGTTCCCTCATTTGGAGGATAAATTTATAGGAAGAACAGTACGCGCTCCGGTACCACACACGAGCTACGTGACCCTATCACTGGAATTAAAACACCCAGCATCAGAAGAAATTGTCATTGGAGCTCTTTCAGATTCGGCAACTGCAACATCCATTTTGGGTATTGATCAAGAGCCGCTTGTAAGCAGTGACTACCTTACAGACCCAAGATCTTGTGTCGTCGATGCTACGTCCATTCGGATGATCGGCAATATGACTTTGTTCCTTAGTGCCTGGTACAACAATGAATACGCGTTTGCACAAAGAATGCTCGACATGGCTCGAGCGAGTAAACTCAACCATCAAAATTAACAACAAAGGATAATTCAAATGTGTGGTGACCTCGATGAATACAACGGGCCCGTCTCGGTGGAATCGCTTCTAGCGGAAACAATGCGAACAACCGGCACACCCAGCATACCCGCCAGCAAAACCTGGGCCTCCGAAATGGCACAGATGAATGCCAGTCAAAGTAATCGGGAGCTACTGGCTCACGTACTTACTATGACCAAATCTCTGACCATGCATCATCCGGATAATGACCAGCCGGAAAATATAGCGCAAATCGCACAAGTGTACGCGCTCGCTTCGGGCTTACTTACAGGACTACTCCTTGACGACGGAACACTTCAAAGGATCGGTCTTTCAAAATTTCTTGAAGGATTCAGCCTTGGGCGAGACATCGAACAAAAATCAACCAATTCCTCTGATCATCAGCATGGGCAAGGGCATGAGCACGGACACCCCGATCATCATCACTAGCCTAATACCCGAAAGGAGTAGCCCAGAAAACAAAACAATCTGGCTAATCAACTGACAGCGCCAACAAGAAAGATATGCTGTAAAAAACTAAGGATAAAGTTAATGCCAATCTGGGATCAGTTCATTAATAAAGACATCGAAAAGATGTACAGTCATTATCAGACGACACCCAAGTTGGGCCAGAGACCGTGCTTGCTGTTAATCGATCTTTACAATTTATCATATAAAGGCGGAAACCGACCCGTGCGTGAGCTTCTGGACATCAATCCATCAGGATGCGGTGAGCATGCATACGCTGCGATCGAGCCAACTAAAAAACTAATACAAATGTTCAGAGATGCGAA
>JAOLBK010000001.1 GCA_028339155.1 Litorivicinus sp. | reverse complement strand
TATCGGTGATTGACAAAGACGTCACGTCGGCCGTAGCCATATCACCATAGTTAGCGTCGGACTTCACGATAACGACACCTTGTAACTCAAGCGTAGACGTGTTCGTTGAGGCCTTATCGATCGTGTTGCCATCGATGGATATGGCGCCAGAAATATCACCAACGAGGAAAATCGCGTCAGCACTCAAGGCACTATATCCCGAGAGTAAAGCCCAGTCAGCCATATTCGAATCTGCTGTATTAATAACCAAGCCGGCTTCGGTAAAGTCAATATCGTTGTTAGAAATCGTCAAGTTTTCCACGTCACCACGGACCTGAATGGCATGCGTTTGGTCCCATCCACCGACAATCTGATCAACGGGCATATTGATGGTGTTACCGGTAATAATGATATCCTTACCAGTCGCCACACCGTCTTTCAATGAGATCGTAATCGGCGACATCAGCTGATCGTAAGAACTACCAAACACGCTCATCATGACACCGTTTGGATCGGCGTTGACTAGGTTCGTAAAGGTGTTATTCGAAATCGTAATATCGTCAAAAAACCCTGTACCGGTCTCTCCGTATAACTGGATACCACCCGAGTTATATGCCCCGTCGTTACCATCGATCGTGACACCACTGTTGACACCTTTCAGCTCTAACCAGTAGTTTCTTCCATAAAAATTGTTTGAGTTATCGGCCAGAAGCGCTGCATCAGCATCACTGATCCCTTCGAAACCGAATCCATCCGCAGATGAACCGTAACCATAGCCATAACCATAGCCATAGCCGTAGCCGCTACTCCCAACAAATGCAGACCCGTTACCGTCCATATCCGCACCATCGGCGTGCAGGCCATGGTAGAAGAAGTTATCCGCTATTTTAACGTCAGTCAGTGATGAGACATACAAATGTCCAGCAGCCGGACGCCAGAATATGTTCTCGATTAAGCCAGCCGCATCACCAGCGGTTGCCGCTTCACTATTGTTTAGACCACCGAGATACATCGCACCACCCACACCGGACACGACACCACCAATCAGGTTACCCTTGACTAACCAGTCGGTACCCAGTGTACCCCCAACGTAAGCCGAGTCGCGTGACCCTGTTAAATCAGGTGCATTTTCGGCCGCATATCCAGTCACGTACGAGTTCTTTAATGTGAATTCATCAATGCTGTTATTTGCGCCAGCCGAAGCCGCATCAAATACAAGCGGTCCGTCCTCGTTATTCATCCGCAAACCGTCGAGAGTCACGTTGTCAGCAGCCACCGTAATTGTGCCATTGATCCACGACTCTTCAAATCCACCCGTCCGCGCGTCGGTGGTAGTATCAACATCGATCTCAGAGTTCACGAGCGTACCGTCACCATTGGCATCGTTGTAAAGCGAAATACCCTGGTTAGCGCCCTTGATGGTCAACGCCTTATCAATCGTGACGTCTTCAGCATACGTACCGGCACGCAGACTGATGACATCATCCGCCGTTGCAGCCGCGACGGCTGCTCCAAGCGTTGCGTAATGCGCGCCTGTGGTCTCGTTTAATACTGCCGTATCTGCAAGATGCTGAAGATATTCGGTTCGATTGAGATCCAACTGTGCATCAATTGTCGACTGCGTATTCAACGTGAGATAAGTATCCGGATTAAAGGTTGCCCAATCACCACCCGTCAGAACACCAGTGGTCTCGTCAGCTACGCCCGATTCAAACACAGCGCCCTCAACGGCACCGTCACCAGCCAACCACGCATCATAGTGAGCACGCGCAGCCGTCGCCATTAACTCGATTTGATCGGCAACATCGTGCTTTAAGTGTGAGGTCGCTGCCTGATTAACACCGTTGTGGTCAGACGACTCCAACTTATCAATTTCACCATTCACCAGACTAATTGCATGCCCAGCGTGCTCAAGAACATATTCAAGAACCGGTGCCGGAACACTCGACCCATTGGCCACCATTGTGGCTCCAAGAGCACCCTCACTCGTATCTGCCAGATCGGCTTCAACGAGCGCTTCCAATTCTTCAAGATGCGCCACATCAGCCAAATCAAGGTCGCCTGTAATCGACGAGCTTTCGCTGCCGCCTTCTTCGTTGTTCGCTTTGTGAACTTCAATGATTAACTTGATCAGTGAATCCAGTGCCGCGTCGTGCGCAACCTCGTCCGACACTGCAACTCCGGTTGCAGGCGTACCCGAACCCTTAATCGCTGCCTGGACCATCATCGTGGTCGTCATCAAGTGCTGCTGTAAACTCTCGACTTCGTGCGCCGTGGCCTCATCAACACCCGCCGCGTGCGGGTTAAACGTTAGGATATTGACATCGGCCGGGAGTCCCAGTGCCGCTGTCAGTTCGGACAATTCAAAATCGGTCGAGTGTTGCTTTGAGTGCTCGTGCACCGTCGTCATCGGGGTAATCATACCTCCGCCAGGAGCGGCCTTTAAAGAGACGGCGCTGGTCGCATAACTTTCACCGGTTGAATAGTCAATCGTATCCGCGCCCATAGACACCACGATGCTGTAATCCGCACGATCAAACCCAGTGGTATCGATTGCAACACCAGTCACGTCATCAAGACCATCACCAGCCACCGCATCGGATGCGAGCGTGCCATAACTAGCCGCCATATCGTCGCCGTATATCTTAGTCGCACCTAAGACGTACGACCCGTCACTCTCGGTGTAGGTGTATTGCTCACCAGCAGTGAGTTCGCCATCACCGTTGTAATCTGCAAAAACAAGTGCCTGATGCAAAGGTCCCTTCGAAGCAATACCGTTCTCACCACTAACGCTTGACACACCTGCCGTTAGATCCCCAAGTTCGGAAGCGCTGGTATACGACTGAATCTCCGCCAAGACGGCCATGATATTGTCAAGCGCCGTCTGATCAACAACAAAGGTCGATCCGCCTGCGGTGATGGCTGTCGCTGCATCCGACAAAAAGGTCGACACAACGTCTGAGCTCGTAAGATCGAATCCGGTTGACGTACCCGCATCAATCGCCGCTGATACCGTCTCCATCTGGATTGCAAGTTGCTCAGCGATCAATTTAAAGCCAGCCAAATCACCACCAGACGCCTGACTCAATAAAGTTGCGACCTGCACGCCCGAGCTGTACACAGCGAATGCGCTGTCATCGCCTGCCACCGCAAGCGCGTATGGATCCGCGGCAGACAAGTCAAACGTTGCACTTAAGCCCAGAGACGCTAGGACATCATCAACTGCCGCTGCTAACTCAGCCGCGTCGCCCGTTGGCGCCAAAAAGTGTACCAGTGTCGTCAAGGGAGTGGCGACCGTAAAACTCTCAGGCGCAATCAACGCACCGGAGAAAGTCAGGTCATCAGTGTCGTCGGCTGGCGTACCAATGTCGGTACCACCACTGACTATATACGCACCTGATCCATCAAGAGAACTCAGTGTAAACGTACCCGGTCCATTGCCCACACCAATATCGTTCGTCGTCAGCGTGACGGTGTTACTACCGTCAACACGCGCGACTGTACCGCCAACAATATAACCATCGACGGCTGTGCCCGTTACGACTGAGCTGCCGCTACCACCGCTACCGCACCCGGCCAATGGAAGCAAAAGAAATAAAGTGGACTTTCCGCTGTGCTTCGAACTAAATCCTTGCAAAGCTTTCGCGATATTAGAGAGCACTCCGTCTGAACTAATTCTGACTTTTGTCGCTGTTTTTTCGGACGCTGCCTGCGCAATCGCGTCATCACTAACAAGTAAGACATTTTCAAATATCTTGTCACCAGCCGCCGCTTTAACAACCTGAGCATTTACCATCTAATTAACCCTTATTTCACCGAACACGAACGATTTAGTACTCTTCATCAGCAGCCGATTTCAGATCAAACTGCCCCAATTTTTTTATAAAATTCAATACAATACAATGCACTATATCGTGCATAAGCCCTACAACCAAGCACATTCAATCTGTAAGCTTATCAAGTTACAACAGATATTATCAAATTATATCTGCATAGCTTCCATCAACGTCACCTAGTATCACCGCCGTCAAGTCAAACAATCCAGCCGAAATATCAAGTTCCTCACTACCTGTTGAGTCCAAAAGCGACATCTGAGCAGGACTCAAGCCAACAATAATTTTCAGAACACTGACTGCATCCGAAATATTCACCGTACCACTTTGATCAACATCCGCAGAAAGCGTCTGATCAGTCGTGAGATCAACAAGACCCACAATACTCTTCAAGACAAGAACCGCATCGGTAATCGTGATTCCGGCATTTGCAGCCGTGTCAATAGTGGCATCAATTTCAACCGAACCAGCGATATAATCAGTTAACGTTAATTGTCCTGACGCAGTACTCGTTTCCGGAAAAGTCGTATCGCCCTTGCCATCGGAATCGGCGTCCGTTCCTGTACTCACAGTAAAAGCCTGACTCACAATACTTGTGCCATCAGTCCAAAGCACGACATTAGCGGTCGCTCCACCGGTCGCGTCGTTATCCAATATATTAACGGACACCGTCGACACCGCACCCGCATACTTGGTGGTGTTGGAACCCTCTGACACAGCAAACGTCAGCGTACCACTGTGGGGCGACACCTCAACATCGGTATCATCGGTCGCACTGACAACAATCGTCTGAGACTTAGACGTGACAGCCTCATCGTCCCCGGCCGCCGCCGTCGCTTCGAATTCCCACGTACTTGGAGTAAGACTGAGGCCACCAGACGTCGAGACATCAACCGTTAACGGCACGCCAACAACTAAGTCGTTAGCAGTAATGGTATACGTTGCGGTCCGGTCCGTGTCCGACTCAGTCAGTGACGTACCGGCTGAAAAAACAGGATCACTGACCACAAAACTGGCCTTTTGCTCGGCAACTGCCAGCGTTCCAAAACCGTTTGTCAGGTTATCGAATCCGGCGGCTGAACTATTGGTGACAAATGATAAGGTCAAATCCTCAACATCCGACTCACCGTCATCGGTGGCTTTAATACGCACCACGACCGGGCTGGTCGAGTCGTTCGTCGCGGTTAGGTTGAACAGATTGCTATCAAGCAACGTATCAGAAACGTAGTACTCTAAATCCGAGACCGCAACACCTGCGGTATTTTTTGCCGTCAAGATCACGCTCACCGTGGCATCGTTGGCAAGTGTCCCCTCATACGCAAAATTGATATCGACATACCCTGACGCGTCACCCGCACCCTCTGTCACCGAACCCAACGAAGATCCTGCCGAGACTGACGTCGTGCCCTTGGTCACCAAAACATCCGCATCAACCGAGGCAAGTTCCATATAAATCGTGCCACCAGTATCGACACGGCTATTAAACGCGAGACTTCCGCCTGCGTCAGAAACCGCAGCCGTCGCGCCCGAGTTATCAACCGCGTACGCATACAATTGTTGTGGCGTTGACACATCGGCTGCAGCGCCAGCGGTATATGTTGCCGTTGCCCACTGCGCCAGTGTAATCGTTTGATACACGTTTCCATTGGCCGAAGACACTGGATTGATATCCGCCCCGTTAATGGTCAGATAACCACCATCCGCGGTGCCCGCGTTGGCGGCATCGACCAACAAGACCTTGATCGATGCGATCGTTGCGTCGCCATCGGCGTCAGACAGCGTCATCACATCAGACAAGTTAATCGTCGAGTCCACTTTAACGGACTGAGACACACCCGAGTCAACCTGTACGTCACGAGAGGACGAGGACTTCGACCCGACCGTGATCACCGGCACTGCGTTCAACACGGCGGTACCACTAAACGTGAGCGTGTAGTCGGCACGGCCATCGTCGGACGCATTAAAATCAGTCTCTTCGCCAGAGGCCACAATCATTTTCAGGAAGTACGTACTACCAGCCGCGCCAGCAAAGGCCATCGTTCCTGTGGTCGCAAAACTTTGAACGATCTGTTGGCCATCATCCGTGAGCGTTTGTCCAGCCGCGTTCTGAATCGAGGCCGTATAAATATTAGAGGTCGCAGTCGATGTCGTCCCTGACAAAGCAATCGAGACCGTCCCTGACTCCGCAACCGTGAACACATAGAAATCCACGTCCGAACCATCTGGTGCTGCCGTCGTGCCCAGTGCACCCTCAACAGAAACACCCTTCGTTAACGGCGTTCCTTTTGCGGCGGTGTCATTATCCTCTGCTTCAACGGCCTTTTCCGCAGTCGCGAGGACCGTGTAGTCCATCGAACCCGAGAACTGAGAGGGCGTGACTTTGAGGTACACCGCACCGTCGGTGTCCTGAACCCGAGCAGTCAAGGTCGTGACCGCAGTCACGCCCTGTGCACCAGACCCTAACAATGAAGTGCCCGCGCCATTCACCAGATCAATGGTCCACTCTTTACCAACACCAAGAACCGAGGGGGTAAATACCATTGTTACCAACGAGTCGACCGAAATATCGTCCCCACTGACTTTAAAATAATCAACGTCAGTGGACGTTAGACTTGCCGTTAACGAGGTGCCGAGCTCAAGCGCGTCGGCATTCGTAATGGTGTTGTTATTTGCTGATTCCGTAGTAGCCATCAGTTGTCCTTACCATGAAAGGTTGTACATTTTTTTTGTTGACATAACACCGTTAAACCATGTCTGCCTGGATAATATCGATATTGATATTTGCAATATCGTCTTCAACCAATCCCTCAAAGACCACAGAGCTCGTCTCACCAGCCGCATTCGCGCCCAAGTTAAGAACAACGAACCCATCTGACGCAGTCATCGCGTCACGAACAGCCTGTTCTGTTGTAAACGAGTTGAGACCGTATTCAATCTCAAGCACATCACCCGCGTCACCATTGGCATCATCCTTCGTCGCGTCGACTAAGAAGTCTGCAATCACGTCATTACCGTTACCGATAATGGTCGTACCATCCGTATCAAAGATCTGCTCAAAGCAGAACTCATCAATACCAGCACCACCCTCCATCGAGTCATTGTTGGCAGTGCCGTGTAAATGATCCGCGAAACCCGACCCATTCATCTCGGTCACTTCTGCAAAGCCACCCTCGTCCGTAAAGGTAAACCCAGTCACTTTTTCAAGGGCTAGATCAACGACACCATCACTGAACTCGATCGTTTCAACACCGATCAATGTATCAGTCTCGTTCACGGATCCGTCACCGTTTGAGTCATAAGCAACCTGATAGACATTCTCAATGTTCATCGGTTCAATCAAGAGGTGATCGACCGCACTGTCACCCGAACCCACGGTTGCGGTGTAAGCAATAACCATCTCACCCACAGACTCAGTCGCCGAGTCATCACTCAAGAACTCATCTTGTGCGGTCACAGTCGCGAAGGTTTTCGCCACATTATTTCCTGCATCAGTAGCATTTGCCGCGAGATACGTCTTCCCATCAATCGTGGCAATATAAATTTGCTCGCCACCATCCACGGTCAGAGTCTGATCTGCCCCATTAACGTCCTGAGTCACGTACTCGGTTGAGTCAATCTCAACCACATACGTCCGCGCAGGTGCCGCCGTGACCACATCAGGCAAGTCATCACCACCTGGATCGAAGAATGTCTCTTCACCCGTTGTCGCGTCGACCGCAAGAACAATTGCATAACCCGACTGAGTAACCGTGTAGTCAGCGCTTGCGTCAGTCGTTGCGTTCACAGAACCCTCGAACACAGCCGTGTCCTTCAGAGCCCGTCCCTTGGAGTCCAGTCCATTGTTCTGACCACCAATCAGGAGATCATCACCAGCACCACCAATCAACATATCCGCACCATCACCAGCGAAGATTGTGTCATTACCATCACCGCCGTCCAAGACATCGGACTGCACCTTGTCAGCCGAGTCCGTCATGACTTCAGCAGCAGCAGCACCCGTCGTATTAAACTTGTCCGCCGTGCCATCGCCGTCGGTATCAACCTCAACCGTCGTCAGTACTGTCGCTGTAAAGGCGTCGTCAAACTGGATGCCCTCAACGTTGGTAATCGTGACAATCGCGCTGGATTCTGTGTGAGTCCAGTCCGATCCCGAATTAGTCCAATCTGCCTTGTTTCCAGCCAAGAACACAACGTCATCACCGTCCCCACCGTCAACCCAGTCACCGTCGTCGGAACCAGGAACGATCGTGTCGTTACCGGCGCCCGCAGAAATTGCGTCACCACCTCGGCCACCCTCAATGAAGTTGTCCTTCGCAAGCAGCGCCGTCGCGTTTTCAGAACCACTGGTAAACGAACTCGAATTGCTAATCACATCCGCCGCGAACGTACCGCTGATATCAGCCGCTTCCTTCACGCCATCTTGATCCATATCAAATTGACGGACCTCAATGTCTAATCGTGCAAAGTTGTCAGAGAACTCAAGGTATTCGACACCCGACAAGTAATCGACAACGTCATCACTTGAATCACTCGGTGTGCCATTGTTGTCGGTCACCTTGGTGACCGGCAACGCCGTGTAACCGGTGCCAATTGTTCCAACTGCGCTGTCAGCATAGACCGTAAACGATCCATCAGACTCTGTCACAAATGCTCCAGACACTGCCAGCTCATTCGCGTCAAACGTAGCACCAGTCATATCAATCGTTGAATCAATGGCTAAGTTGTAGCCAGACTCGACCGTAAAGTTATCGGAACTACTTTCAAATCGAGCAACGTCACGCGGTGTGAACCCGAACAAGTCACGAGCACCGTCCAAGCCACCAATCAAAAGATCTGATCCAGCACCACCGTTGAGCAGGTCACCGCCCTTGCCGCCAAAGAGGATATCCGCGCCACCAGCACCATCAACCAAGTCGCTCATCTCGGTACCACCGAGAATATCTGCGGCCGATGTACCAAACATCTGACCACTGTCAGGCAAGCCGTCGCCATCGAAGTCCTGGAAGCCCGAGGAAGCAACGAAACTAACTTTTTGATCCGCGAAATTGATCGCCTCAATACCGTACAACGTATCGGTACCATCGGTATTTTCATCGTCTGCTGGATTCGAGTGCGCAACCTCAACATAACCACGTGTGGTGAATGTGTCGCTGGTTGTGTAACCACTACCATCCGCATTCGGTGCATAGAACGTCACAGCATATTCGCTGGCATTGCCAGAGAAATTGGCCGTATCTTCACCAACTGCACCGCCCAGACCGAGACCATTCTCGCCGCCGTAAAGTGTGTCGTTACCGGCGCCACCTTCTAGCGTGTCTGCGCCGTCGTTACCGCTGAGTGTATCGGCGCCCGCACCACCCTCAATAAAGTCAGCCGTTGAAAGACCATCAATGGTGTCACCGAAAACGGAACCAAAGAAGTCGTAACCTTCAACCGTGTCGCCGTCCGGTGCGTAGCGAGAAATTTTCTCATAACCAACACGTACGTTTTGATCCATAAACTGGAGGTTTTCAATACCATAAAGCGTGTCCGTTCCGTCCCCATCTGGATCCGAGTCAGTCACTGTAATAAATGAAAGCCCAGCACTGTCCGTGTCCGACTCGACCGTGTAACGACTGTACTCGCCCATGAAGGCAGCGGTGTCGCCGATCTCGAATCCTGAGTACTTATCAGTTCCATTTTCGCCACCGTAAAGTGTGTCGTCACCAGCACCACCAACCATGTAGTCACCACCACCAAAGCCAGAGATGATGTCGTCGCCGTCATTACCCCACAGGTCGTCGTTACCATTGATTTCGTCATTCGCGTTAATCGTCTCAGCCGTCGAGGTACCCGCCACGTAGCGTCGAACCTCAACACCACCCGAGTTCGTTTCGATAAACACTTCCTGACTCAGTGGCATAAAGAAGTCACTAAAGTTCAAGAACTCAACATTCACAAGAATGTCCGTGCCGTTACCACCCAAGTCACTGGGCAGATCATCAGTCACAGAGTAATAGGTCTTAGTCGTATCAATAGTAATGGTCGCCGCTCGCGTACTACCAAAGGTGGTCTCAAGCAACGCATTTAAGCTGGCTAGACCACCAGACGCAGCGTCGTCGGACGCATCGAAACTTTCGATCACGTAACGCGACTTACTGCCACTGAAGGACACTTCATCCTTTGGCGTATACCCATACTCAGTAACACCATCCGCACCACCGTCGATAAAGTCACTGCCCTTACCGCCACTGATTCGGTCACCACCGGCCCCGGCGAAAATAATGTCGTCACCGTCCTTGCCGAAGATCTCACTGTCGCTGTCCACCTGAGCGGTCGTACCCCACGTACCGATCAAGTCATCCGCACTCGACGTTCCACGAACCTCAACCCAATCCAATGTGCCGTCCTGATCCCAGTCCTGTGAATTCACACGAAGACCAAGCTCACGGTTGCTCTCACTGAACTGAATCTCTTCAACGTTCACCAGAACATCCGTACCATAGCCACCCAAAGCCGTTCCCAGCGCATCATCGACCACGTACGCCGTGGTTAGCACGCTGCCCGCGGCCAACGTCAGGGTCGAGGTATCGGTCGATAAAACCGTCACATCCTCATAACCGTCACTAGTATCGGACGCGACCGTGCCATACACGAGCCAGTCACCTGTGCTCGAATCTGTCCCAATCTCGCCAGTAGAATCAACAACGACCTGGACCTGCTGAACCGTAAAGCGCGCTTCGACACCGTTGTATTCAACGACGTCCATGTCACGCCATGAATCACCAGACGTTCCGTTATCACCACCATTGATCAGATCAGACCCAGTACCGCCACGCAAACGGTCACCACCAGCACCACCAATCACGGAATCATTTCCGCCACCGCCGTTGAGGTTGTCATTACCATCGCCGCCAACCAGCGCAGTCGTCCCGGTATCATTAAAGGCCGTGCCCTCAATGTGGGTTTCCTGGACCATTTGGCCGGTCCCGAAATCGAAGAATTCCCAAGTGTTTTCTTTCGGCGCCATATCAACTGTTTGATCCGAGAACGAAATCTTCTCAACACCAACCACCAAGTTAACACCGACCGAACCTGCCACCGACGAAGGCAACGTGTCTGAGATCAACATCGCTGTAACCGCACTGTTCGAGCCGTAATCAGCAGAAGTCGGGCTTAGGTTGACCTTGGTACTGTCAAGTGCAGCCTCTCCGGTGTACCCCGAAACCAACCAACGACCATCCGCATCAACGATTGGCGTACCGTCACTGTTTAGATAGGTAGAAACCGAGACAACTTCTGCACGTGAGAACGGAATCTCCCAGAACGACACGGTGTCTTCACCGCCCCATCCCCAATTATCTACCTCGCCGTTATCACCAGCATTGACAAAGTCATTACCAGCACCCGGATTGATATCATCCTGAGAACCTAAATTGCCCACAGTATCAACATCGGTCACGATCACGTCGTCACCGTCGCCAGAATCAACCCAGCTACGAACGTTCACGCCGTCTTTTAAGGTCGCAATAAACGTATCCGAGAAACTGGTTCCCCTGAAATTTTCGCTCGACCATTCTGGATTGTATGTGTCCTGCCAATAATCGTACGATGACTTCACACTAACGCTTGGAAGACTCCAAGGATCACCCGTGCCGAAACGCAGCTCGTCAATCCCGTACATCGTATCTGTGCCCAAGCCACCCGCAGAATCGGCGCGCTTATCAGAGACCACAATCTGCTGAATTGTCGCGGTTGCATCAAGTGCACCCTCAGAGCCAAATTCAGACCACAACGTGCTAGCAAGGCCAGATTCAATGTCGCCGTAAGCCACATCATTCACCTGAACATCAAAGAATTTTTGATCGTCTGTCAACTGAACAAAGTCACGAACCCAGTTAAAGTTTGCGGACTCTTTTTTACCCACAATCAGATCATCGCCCGCGTCTGGCAGGAACGTATAATCGACACCCGGCTCAGTCGCGTAACCCACCAAGCTGTCACCAATACCAGTACCCGAAATCGACGACTGACCGCCAGTAACATCTAAACCAGTGTCATAATCTTGGTACGTCCAAACATCGGAACTCACTGTAATGGCAACGTTGACGTTCATATCGTCAAAGACGAGCCGTTCAATTCCGACCAGCACGTCTTGGCTGTAACCACCAGACTCATGCGCCAACGAATCAGTGACGGTGATGTATCGATACAAGTCCGAGCCAATAATGTCTCGGGCATCAAAATCTGCAACTGTCAGACCAACTGCGGCCAGATCAGCCCCAGCCGCCTCAACGAATGCGACCGTTGCGCGACCAGAATTAATCCCGTAATACTCAACCTGATCACCGGCAAACGTTCCACCGTACATCGCTTCCCAGAAACTACCCTGAACCTCACCACGACCAACGTAAATATCCTGACCCGGTGTGGCTGAGAACGTATCGTTACCAACGCTTCCTTTTAGGACATCGTCGTTACCCATTCCACCCATTTCGAAGTCGTACCGACGCACTTCTTCATTATTCACATAGGTCGAACGGTCAACAGCAATAACATCGAAACCGTCGACACCATCACCATAATCGACACTTTGTGGCTGTTGCCCGCCCTCAGCGTAGGTCCAGTTAAGGTCAGTGGTTAACTCAAGGTATCCAGTCCCATCATCAGTTACTAGGTTACTCGCGTCCGCGCTAACCGACGGGCCATACAAATCAGTCAACGTCACAAGATCAGAAGCAGTCCCGGTCACTGTTCCAGCAACTGCCCAGCCTGAACCATTGGCTTCGATCGCCATCAGGTTTTTTCCATTAGCAGCCAGCAGCTCACCAGCAGACCCGATTGTAGAAACCGCTGTTACGACACTGGGCGAATCATCAGAGCCCTCAGCCATAAACCGAACTAAATCAGTCGTCGTTGCACCTGAGGCAGACGGATCGCTCCAGTACGGATTACTGGTCGCAACGCTCAATGAGAATGGTCCTTCAAACTGGATCGTCTCAACATTTTTCACGTACTTAACGCCTTGACCGCCAATATCTCCTGGCAGGCTGTCTGTTATTTTCAGGTAACCCGCAAGGTCTCCGGCCAGCTCCACAGACACGTCATAACGCATCCACAAACCAGGCAGGAACAACGTATCAGCACCGGCACCACCATCAATTTTGTCAGTGCCGACATTCATCTCGAAGAAATTATCGCCCTTAAGGAACGGTGCGTACTGACCGCTATTAACGGTCGCATCCACAGTGTCATCAAACGGCGTACCGAACATGAACTGCTGGCCTGCCTCCTCACCATAATCCAACGTTTGTATTTGCGGCGCAAAAAAGACCTGCTCGTAGTTCTGAACGCCGCCATAGGCGGCATCCGCGTCGTAGAACAAACTGTGCAAGTAGTGGTCATAAAATGCCCCGCCCTCGCCCGTACTACCGCCCGAAGAGCTACTGGCAGAACTATTGAAGAACGCCGCGCTCTCAATACCAAAGAACGTGTCGACACCAGTACCACCCACCTCGTCCGGCACCAAGTGCTTCACGGTTACAGAACCATCAATTGCATACGAAGAGGTATCAATTGCGTAGTTTTCAAACTTACCCGAGTACAAGGCAACTGTCTTAGTAAGACCAGAACCTGTGAAATCGACCAGATCATCACCAACGCCAGTCGCAACTGCACCATAAACAACATCAGAAGCCGCAACCGGGCCCGATAACGAACTGTAATTCTTAACATCAAACGTAGAGTAGTCGGACCAGCGGATCGCGTCATTGAACGCGGTGTCCTCAAATACGACGTACGGTGTTGTACTCGAGAAGCCACCCCAAACCGTATAATCAATCGCCGGTGCCTGACCGTCCACAGCCGTGGAAATTGCGGTGTACGCCTCACCGAACGTGGTGTAACCATAACTATCAAAGGCTGATGTCTGCTCAGATGTTAGCCAAGTCGCCCCGGAACCATACGTAATGTAATCAGTGAATGACCAATCAGAGTAGAAGTTAGTTTCCGTAATAGTCTGCTCAGACCATTCATCTGCCCCCTCATCATACTCCCAACCCTCGTAAGACCAAGAGTCTGCCTGCATCAACATCGCAACGTTAATCGAGGCATCAACACCCCAGTACACGTCATCAGACGTGTCGCTGGCAGTGCCCGCGCCTTCTGTCTGATAAACCGTTAAATTCGCCTCGGTCCAACCGTATAACTGATCGGCAGTCGCGCCAACTGACAATAACTGGAAGTCAGGCCCGCTTGCCCCTCCTTGCATATCCCCGTAATCGGACTCAGGGAGCCATGCCCAGTCACCTTGAGGGGTATAATTAAACGCCAATCGCTCAATGCCGATGAGGACATCAACACCCTCACCACCTTGATCACCCGACAAAGAATCAATCACGATGTCAGCCGCATAAAATCCTGCCGCGTCGACCGCTGCCTCAGTAATCGAGCTTTCGGTTGCCTGCAACGCCACGCCACGCGCATTAATCACCAAATCAGCATCGGTTGAATACAACTTCACCTTGCCTGAGTCAGTCCGTTCTGCCTTACCCGACTCATCAAGCTTGACGAACGTGTCGCGGATAATCTTGTACCGATCATCAGGACCCGTAAAGAAGGCCGTATCGAGGTCATCGCCCCACGAACTTGAGGATTCGTTGGTACCACCAATAAATACGTCATTGCCCGCACCCAGCAGGACACGATCCGCGCCCGCACCACCATAAACCACGTCATTGCCACTCTCAGCAAAGATCTGGTCGTTTGACTGGCTTCCACGACGTGAGTAACCAATCGTGTCGTCTAACAAAGTACCGAAGTAATCGCCATTGAGTACCTTAGTCTCGATGTAACCCCATTCGTTGGCGCCTGCTGTGCCTTCACCAACGTAAGCACCCCATTCTTCCCAGGCATTACCATGGAACTCGACGGTCAGCCGCTCGAACCCGTCTTCAAAGTTAATCTCTTCAATGTTCATCAGGTAGTCAGTGCCGTCACCACCCGCGGCCGCAGGCAACTGATCCGAAACCTTGACCACGGACACGTAGTCACCACGTACGTCTGCAGACAACGCTGAGTAACCAGTCCCATCAAGGAACGTATAATCACCACCCGCAGTTAGCGCAGGACGACCACCCGCGGCGTCCATTTCCAAGTAACCGGTGCTAATTTCATAACGAACGGCTGCGCCGTTGTACTCAACCCTGTCAATGCCAGCGCTCCCGTAGTCACGACCACCCTCAGAACCCTGCGGCGACCGGTACGTATTACTTACACCGTCTAGTTCGACCTCGAAGTAGCTTACGTCTTTACCACTCTCGAGCTTGTTCTGCCACTTCGCGTCCACCGCGTAAGTTTTAGAGCCAATCGTATAAACGTCGTAAACGCCATCCTTAAAGGTCTCAGGATTGAATATTTGCTGACGAGACGCGTTCAAAGTCGATGACGAATCGGAGTACAGCGCGACCAAGAACTCCTGCTCAGAACCCCCGTCCACAAAATCATCGCCCCGGCCAGGAAGAATTACATCCGTGCCCTGACCTGCAAGAATGATGTCATTACCCGCACCACCCTCAATGAAGCTGTCATGAACACGCACATCACCTGCCGCCGCCATCGTCGCTCCAGCCTGGGTTTGCGCTTCAAAGTCCCCATAAACTGTTTTCCAGGTGTCGCCGCTTCCCGCAACTTCGCCCCACACCCACTCACCATCAATATCCCACGCCGCATACTGACCGTCCGCTACCTGATAAATAGCGAAATTACCATCAACATCAAATGACTGAGTATCACCGTTCGCATCCGGAAACTCTTCTGTGATCTTGGTAACAGTTGCTACCGGGGTATCAACTGCAGTTGGCATCCAACCCCAGTCAAACCCACCCTCGTCACCAGACTGATAATCGAAGAATTCTTCTGCATTAAAGCTGATCTGCCATGCCGAATCGACCTGGGCCACGGTATCGAATACGCCATACCCGTCCCAGGCGATAAACTTGTCATCCGAAGCGTCTGACGCTGTCTCTGCGCCCGCAATCTGATAAATATCGAAAACTCCAGCCTCGTAACCATCGTCGTAAGTCACCGAGACCTGGGTCGCTGCAGGCACCGAGTCAGCAGCCGGAGTCCACCCATAAATATCATCCGTATCCGACCCTTGGCCCTCTGCTGGTGGGGTATATCCATCACCAAAGTCTTCTTTGTAAACACCCGAACCTTCAGACGTCTCAACCACTTTAATCACAAAGAAGTCAAACTCATCTTCGTCGTTTTGCCAGTATCCAACGGTGACACCCGTGCTCGGTGTATAGATATCAAACTCAACCGTTTCTTCACTCTCGGTGGTCATATTCCATCGCGTGAAGTACTGAGTTGTCTCACCACCCATCGGTACTTCGACTGTCTTACCTGTTGCCGTCGCAGTATCACCCGCACCCGGCCTCCATGACCAAATATCAAATCCATCAGCCGAGCCATCCACACCGACTACTGGCTCATCAAAAAAGCCCTCACCCAAATTCATACCAGAGTTAAAGTCCTGAAAGCCATCGAATCCTCCAGCGAACTCAGAGTCTTTTCCTTTTCGAAGATCGATCACATCATTGAACTGCGTTCCATGAGCCCGGACCTCGCCTTGACCAGTCGGACCACCCCACGCATCAACATTAATCTCGACCTGAAAATCGACGGCTTCGCCTTCTTCACCCGGAGCGAAACCAAAGAATGCCGACTCAACATCAAACAATAAGTCGGTTCCGGTACCACCGTAACTATCCGGCAACGTGTCGGTGACCTGGAAGAACGTGTCTCCTGTCTCCAAGACCTTCACCTTCTTGGTTGTGCCCGCCATGAACACCTCACCAAAAGTATCGTCACCTTTGGTCGCGATCTTAATCGTGAAGATTGCAGTACCAGTGTCATCACTGATCGTCATTGGCTTACCAACAAATACCTGCTTTTCAATCTCGTAACGGCCTATCGCGCCCGCGTACTCAGCCGTATCATTGTTGTACCAAGGATCATAAAAGAATCCATTACCAGAGCCGTTTGCACCGCCATCCAGAACATCGTTACCGGCGCCACCAACCATACGGTCACCACCAGACCCGCCCATCAAGACGTCGTCGCCCTCGTAGCCCCACATATTGTCGCGCTGATCACCAGTAATCTCATGGTCTACCGAGTTCCAACGAATCACGTCGTCAGAGAAGGTACCGTTCCAATTGACTTCGTCCGTAGACCACCAACTTTTTTCAGAGGTAACCGCGAGGTTCAGATCCGTATCATTAAATTGAATGCGCTCAACGTTAACCAAGATATCAACACCAACACCCTTCGAGTTGACGATCAAATCTCCTGATCCATCGCGACTGCCATCAATCACCACCGTGTACGTGCTGTCTGCAACGAGATCCGAGCTTTGTAAGGCAGAATTAAAAACATTCGTCGTCAAGAAATCGGATAACGCTGGGTCATCGCCTTTGTACTGCTCGATCACGAACCGGTCGCGATCACCTTGATAATGGACCGTGTCGTACAATGGCTGCGACATTTCGCCATGACCGCCTGTCGAGGCACCTGCATCACCTGCACCGCCTGTCGAGGCACCTGCATCACCTGTCGAGGCACCTTCACCGCCTGTCGAGGCACCTTCACCGCCTGTCGAGGCACCTTCACCGCCTGTCGAGGCACCTTCACCGCCTGCATCACCTGTCAAGGCACCTGTATGCATGTCACCCGAGGTCTCTGGCGTACTCGAGTCTGACGAGTCGCCATCTGTCGAACTATTTGAACCACCATCAAAGAAATCGTTACCACGACCCAAAATTGCATTGTCGCCGCCGCCCTTTCCGAGCACGTAGTCGTTACCGCGACCCGCTTCGATCCACTCGCCCTTGTCGCCAGTTCCGTCAATGACGTCACTGAAACTTGTGCCCTCGACAAACCCTTCCTCATAAAACACACCCAAACGAACGTCGGTGTCATCGAGGTAAATCACGTCAATGTTTGTGAAGACGTCAATGCCCTGCCCGTCTGCCTTAGAATCCTGGACCGCGTAGTACAGACCCGTACTACCAATCAACGGAGTGATCGCGTCAACATTAAATCCATTATCGGTCAAAAACGTGATCAGAGCCGACTTCGCGGTCGAATCAGACACATCATAAACACCCAGACCCGCAACCAATCCCTTGTCCACATTCGCCGCACTCAGAACGCCTTCCGAGATCCCGTCCATGCTCGCCTTGTAACGGCTCGATGACACGTGCACCTCGGCGACGTTCATATCACGCCAGTTATCACCAGAACTGCCCTTACCACCACCATCAATGAAATCATTACCCTTGCCACCAATGATCACGTCACCACCGGCCGTGCTGTCCATCAGGATCACTGAATTCGCGGCACTGTAATCACCGATTAAAATATCGTTACCGGCCCTTCCCTCCAGAAATGAACTCCCGGCGGCCCCAAAAATGGTGTCATTGAACTTTGTTCCACCATAGAAGCTCTCAGTAATCTCCGTACCGTCCCAGTTCTGATAAGACCAAGTATCTTCGCTAACCGACAGACGGACTTCTCCACCCCCCTCAAACTGGATCATTTCGATTCCGGTTAGGGTATCCGTGCCCTCATTAAATTCAGTCGTATTTGACGCGTGCACGACCGTGATCGTGCCATCAACGGCCTGAGTCACCGTGTAATCACTCTCATGGCCCATAAACATGGCAACGTCCATATTCATCCAGGCATCCTGGCTTACGCCATTGGCACCACCAGCAATCGTGTCGTCGCCTTCGCCACCGTAGAACCGATCCGCACCATACCCACCGGTTAGCGTGTCGTTTCCAGCACCGCCCTCAATATGATCATCACCATAACCGCCCGTAATGGTGTCATTACCACCCAAGGCCTCAATGAACTCACCCGTACTTGAGGTCGCCGTATATGTATCATCACCCTCAGTGAGTCCTGCAGCAGCAGCCGAACCAATTCCAAGCTCCAGAAGATCCTCGGAACTTGTGACGCCGTAAAAGCTGCCAAACGCAGCTTCAATTCCGGCATCAACATCGGCCGTCACGTTGATCGCAACGTCCAGCAAATTATCAGTCACCGCGTACATTAGTTCGCCCGATGCACTAACGAGCTCGTACAACGAAAATGTCTGGCCAGGCTCGGCGTTCTCTTTAATGATCTGCTCGAACTCGGTGCCACGAATCGCGACCTTCACCCAGTTAGTGCCCGGCTCCTCAGCAATCAACTCGACCGCGCCATTCCCGCCCTCTGGGTTCTTAATGAACGCCATGGCAACACCGCCACCAGCCTCAAAGCCAAACTCATCAATGGCCGCACCTGACGCACCAAACGTCATCGTCGTGTCAGCGTCTGCAGACAAAATCGCAACGCCACCGGCATTCTTTATCGGCTCAAAAACATCTCTAAACTGCCGCGCAGACTCCACGTCAGCCGCGAGCAATTGAATCTTGTTGCCGAAACCACCAGCGCTGTTGGCGCCTGTGTTGGTAATGATAATACCGTCGTCATTGGCATAAACTGGCGCCGCATCAGGACCACCAGAACCGGTGTTTGGACCACTGCCGTCACTAGTCGCCATGACAGGGAACAGGCCACCGCCGGTCTCATTAAAATCAAAATAAAGCTCAACAAGCTCAGGCTCACTACTCGAACCGACATTGGTCCCCATCGTCTCGCCGTATCCTGCAGTATTTAGATCAGCAATGATCTCATAGACCCCGGGCCAAAGTGCTGGATCCGCGTCAGCTGCATCAATTGCGGCCACCAACTGTGCTTGGTAGTCCGCAGCCACGTCGGCAGCACCCGGTGGCGGGTTTTCCCCGCTAAACTCGACCCCAATAAGCACAGCACCTGAATGATCAGCTGTGTCGCCTGACGTCGGCGCTCCTGGCGCGTCAGAGCCAATGGTCCCCGCTCCCTCTGGAATGGTCCCCAGATCGATTACGGTGCTTGTTGATGTACCTGTCTCTATAAGACTCATTCTGACACTCCTGAGGCATGACGCCCTTGACAAACTATTTCGTTAAATAGACGAGAAATTTGCTCCGATCCCGTTACGCGGGAAGAGCGAATAAGAGAAACGACCAACGTGGTCGTTGCGAAAAATCGATGATCAAACGATAAAAAAAGAACGCAAGCCGCACGCGCAAAGTCTGCCAAATTTGAGGCATGACACGGCGTTCGTCGGTCGTTGCATGACGAGATATTTATCCTTTCTTTTCGGACAATCAAGTACGATCCATCCTTTTTGAGCTCGATCAGGTTACGAAGTTACACCATTTGAACCCAGGATCCAACTTTATTTAGAGGCGATTCCGACTTGGATCTGGACCATCAAATCACCTCAAATACAAGCGAATTAATCAAATCATTCAAATTGCTGTCAGAGAAGTCCAAAAGCGTGATATTCACGTCACCCCACACCAGTATACTGCCATCCATTATCCAGCTGTCAGGGTCACCCGAAGCCGCGAACAGCGTGATTGAGTCCTCGGCCAGATCAAGATCACTAATCTCATCATTTCCGGAACTGCGCGTGAACTGGAACTCGTCGGCACCTTGGCCTCCCACAAGGATGTCATCACCATCGCCGCCGAACAGCACGTCGTCACCATCACCACCCTCAACACGGTCGTTACCACCCGAGGCCCAGAGCACATCGTTGCCGTCTCCACCCAATAACGTCATGTCCACACTTGCCAATGAGAAATCGGGAGACGTCAGATCAATGAGGTCATTACCCTGGCCCGCGTCAATCGTCTCAATCTCCGTGACCCTCGGCGCAGTTGACCTTGACTGGTAGTCAGTGGTTGTCGTGACCTGATCATGAATCCCAGTGAATGCGTCATGGTAAAAAAACGCATCATTCCCCGCAGTCAGAATTAATGAGTCTGACCCTGCACCACCATCCAAAATTTCAGAAAATTTCACGTAACCCGTAATCGCAATTGCTTGGCCTGTTCCGGTGCCTTCGCCATAACCAATATTCTCAGCAACGTAACCCGTACTCCAGGTCGTGTCTGACTCTAAATACACCGAATCAGCACCCGCCCCACACAACACATAATCGAGACCCAATCCCGGCCGAACCGTATCATTGCCAGCGGCCGCATTGATCTGGTTACTGAGGTCGTTGCCTTGTATCCGATCATTTCCAGATCCACCCGTTCCATTTTCGATCTCAGCACCACGCGCGATCAGGAATGCGCCATCAAACTCGGACTCAGTGCTGTAGGTTTCATAACCACCACCATCCGCCGTGCCGTCAACCAACGCCGACCTCAAATCAATCACGCAGTCGCCGCTGGTGGCCGATAGGTCGATCGTGTCGGTGCCCCCCTCGTCCCAGATCACAATAATTTCATCAGGCGCCGTCCAAACAGTGTCCGCTGAGTACGTGGTTCCGTTGGTGCCATAAAGGGCTTGCAGCGCGGCGATATCAAAGGTACTCAGCGCAGGTGGTGGCGTCCCCAGCGGCACGCTCAGCGCATCAGGTAAAACGTTGCCGTAGGACATGACGGTCCAGTACGACGTATTCAATTGATTGTCGCCAGGATCAGCGGGCTGGACAACGCCAGACAGGGCCGTGGTCCCATTGCCAACCTCAAATGGATGCGCGATGCCAACCGTGTGGCAGAGCTCATGAACCATGACAGACAGATCAAAGTCATCCATGTCAACAACGAAGGTATTGTCGTACGGGTAGCCTGAGTAACCGGAATACGTCGAAATACTCTCAACCAACTGCAGATTTTTATCCGCATCAGCGGCCGACTCAATTTCTCTGAAGGTGATCCCGCAAACGGATGAAATTAACGCCATCGCCTCCAACGCAACCGCCTTTTGCGCCGCCGGCCAGGCAGACGTCTGGCTTGACAGCGAATAACTTTCGGACGCGGACGGCGTCTGCCCGGCCCCCGCAAATACGTAGGTCACCTCAGTATCCAAAAACCAGACATTTGAGACCAGCGAGGACAATACGGCGTTGTCCTCAATGCCCGCTCGCATCAGTGACGTCGCCGAGCCATTGATCAAGGTATCCAACTCATCGGCAGACACGGCCTGAATATAAGAAGGGCGCGTTTGCCCCGTTTCAAATTGCGCGAGATAAGTCACCACGGACGCCCCAGAATCTAGATCAAATCCCTGATACAGAAAATCTTCAACCCGATTTTCTTCCGAGGCGAACCGCGCAGAATCCGCGAAGGACCACACACCCTCCGTGACCGAAACCAAATCATTGGTAGACCGCACCTCACCACCGCTCAGCTCGGATCCGGTTAACGAAGCAAACGCCGCGCCATAGGTATAGTCAACAAATTCCAGGCCACTGAAGGTCCACGCCTCGTTAATGTCTTCGACGGCAACCGACAGGTCAACCAAGTACATCGGGTCATCGTCGGCATCGTAACCGACCACCGTCACCGAGCTACCCAGATCACTGACCGTTGACCAACTCACGGAACCCTCAGAATCAAGCGCATTCCGAACAAGATCCAAGCGATTGTCCGCAACGTAATCAAAGTGCCATCCATCACGAAGCATCAGTTCGTCCGAAACAACCTCGAAATAAGACCGCAAAGATGAACCCTGTACGCGCCACTCGGACACGCCACTGAGCACTTCCGCGTTAATGCGCGCAGCGGCCGTGTCGACCCGATGCTCTTCTGGGTTCAGATCCGTGAACCACGCCGATTCATCGGCATCAATTGCCGAGGGCGCTACTGCAAAAGAATCAGAAGATCCTGACTCAACCAAGTAGAGTCCCTCCCAATCTTCGCCAAAAATATCGAACGAAGAAGTCGGGGAGCCATTCACATCGACCTTGGAAAGACGGCTATTCTCAAAATCGAAATACACATTTGAGGCGAGAGACAAGGTCGAGCCCGATAACGAAAAAAAATCGGCAACACCGGCAAATGCCGAATGCAGTTCGTACTCGTAGTCTGAATCCAGGGCTGCCAATTGAGTCCCAAACTGCTGATCCTCAAACGCACCCAAAGAAATAATGTAATCGCTCAACGCGGCCTCCCCGGCACTAGATAAATACAAGTACCGTCACAGTGAGGTACTCAAGCGACAAAGAAGAAGTAGTACTATTCAGTTATAACAACTCGGCAATTAACGGTGACAAACTACTGTCATCAACATCGCCCAGCACACCAACCTGGAATTCCACTAACCCATTCTCAGCGAGTACCTGCTCAGTATAAACGTCATTTTGATCTACTTGGTACCCAAAAAACGTCGGCGCAGACTCCAAACCGACGATCATCTTGAGGATCGTCACAGCATCCGAAATGTTAACCTGCTCGTCCCCATTCAAGTCGCCGAGAAAACGCTGTTTTGCGTCAAACGCATCGATCCCCACAATATGCTTGAGCACCGACACGGCGTCGGTAATATTGACGACCGCGGTCAGTGTCTCCGATGTGAGGGCAACGCCAAATCCATCACTGAATACCTGCTCTGCTAGAAATGTCGCGGCCTCACCCACGACGGCCGTCGTTGACAGGAGTTCTCCGCTCACACTCAGACTCGCAGTGAACGTTGCCGAGTCCAAACCAACGATCGTCTTCTCATAATTTGGCAATCGCCCAACCAATAGATTATTGCCAGCAGGCTTCGTCAAATGATGGTCCGTGGTGAGAATCGTATTCGTACCGTTCACGGCATACTCAATCGACGCCCGCACAAATTTTTCTTGATAAGTCGCGTCAAGAGTTGGGCTAACTCCGGTCAATGAAGAATCTTCAGACCATACCGAACGGTCGGTTGACACTTCCCAGGCAACGGTAAGATCTGAGGCATCCAGTCCGTATAACGTATCAAGCTCAGAGAGATCGATCATAATCGACGTGCCGACCATCACCTTATCTAGTGCCACGCCAAGGCGGTCGAGAACGGAAATCACATTTCCCATGCCGGCATGGGATGTACAGTAGTAGGTGAGTTCTGACGGCGCATCATCCGGCACGAGAAAAGTAATCACCTGATTCGATCCACGCGTACCTGAAAACGAAACGCCATTCTCAAATCCAGTTCCTGATTCTGTTTTAAAGGCCAATGGATGATTCGATGTTGACGTATCAGAGAGATCGAACCGGTAAGTCTTGCCAGGAGCCAGCTTCAGCTCCGGATTCTCAACGCCATTCAATGCATACACATTACGCGTACCATTATTGATCACAGTTACATCGTATTCGATGATTTCCGAATACGCTACGCTATCGATAGTTACTGCCAATGGCATTGCCTCCCATTAATTATTTTCAAAATTTCTGTTTTGAAAAACTGATGGCGAGTCGAACCGCCTGCCTCAGACCAAACAACCCATTGCCAGTCTTATATAGTTTAAAGCGCGCAAACAACGACGGGTATCCCGTAAATCTAAATTTAGCCCAATTATACCAGGGTTCCAAGAGGGTTTACGACGGAACGCATTCCGCTTACTTTAAACTAAAGAAAGGAAACGGTGACTAGTAAAAAGTATGCCTTGTCTGATCCGGATTGGTTTTGAATCGCCGATGCATCCACATGTATTGCTCTGGATACTTCGTTAACGCCAACTCAATCAGATTATTTAATTCTGTCGCGTTTCTGACTTCATCACTGAATGGATAACCGCTAGGCATTGGCACAAAACTCATGTGATAAACCCCAGCCTCACGATGCAAATCAAGGAAGAAAGTCTCACAGCCACTCATTTTAGCCAAGCGTGATGGCGTAGTGACAGTGCATGCTGGGTTGCCAAAAAACGGAGCAAACACCGATCCTTTTGGGCCCATGTCTTGGTCTGGGCCAAACCACGCCAATTCCCCGTTTTTCAGATGATTTACCATCGCTCTCACTGACCTCACGTTCACCAAAGTTCCGTAGCGCGCGCGCCCGTCACAAATAGCTTGGTCCAAGGCCTGATTTTCATTAGGGCGGTAACTGATTACAAATTTACCAACGACTTGATGAAGAAGGGGTGCCACTATGTCCAGCATACTGTAGTGAGGACACAGCAATAAAATGCCTGTGTTCTTTGCCAGCAACTGCTTAACTTTATCCTCACCGACACTGACGAGTTTGCTCTCAAAAAAACTGGGACCTCTATTCCAGGCCCAACCCGTTTCAATAAGCCCGACACCATTTTCTTCAAAACAACGCAGGACAAGATCTTTTTGTTGTTGTGCAGATAAATTGGGGAAACAGACACGTATATTCTTTTCGCACACCATTCGACGATGGCGTGCAAAAATGAATAATGCTCTTCCCAATAAACGGCCCAACCGCAGTGATACACTAATTGGGGCCAGGCAAATTACCCGGAAAATCCAAAGCGTAAAACGTACACACACTTTTTTCACCAATCAGGCTCCAAAAAAACACCCGAAATTCCAAGCTCTTCTTTTTCCCGGAACGTGGGTTACGTACCCTGTAAACAATACCAAACAGACACTAAAAACAGCTTTTTCAACTCAAAACTTAAAAACAGCACAGCTCCGATGAAACCATTATTGCCCCGCTTCCATTGTCGTTATTCTGACTTCGTCAAAATAGCTTCATTCCAGCGCCTGTGAATCCTCATCAAGATCGACACTTACAGCTGCCCCATTTATTGCCTGAGGCACGCCTGAATTCCTAAATGGCTCTGCGTAAAAGACAAAATAGGCATATCTGAATTCTTTTATCAAAAACCAATGCGGGCAAATCGAGAGGCAGAAAACGATCGAAGTAGTCTTGGTGAGTATTTTATTTTTTGACCACTCCCACGAAATGATTCGACTCTCCTTTCCTCACGATCGAAAATTCCCGATCGATGCTCTCTCAGAATTCAAAAAAGGCAAGATTGTAGCCAACGTCATCTGATATAAATACTCCACCCTGCCTCAAATTATCCCAAATGATTGGGTACGCCCACATACGCCCCCAATAGGATTTGTCGGAATCATAATGGACTAAATCGAGCTGATTCCCCAAATTTTCTAGCGCGCCAAACAGCCCGAATCGATCGGGTTTTTTGATTAAAACCCAATTCTTTTCCAAGTCAGGAGGCACTACACAGCCCACCCATTTCTCAAAATTCTTAGTCGGATACGGCATGTCAGTACTCACCAATACCCCATCATTTCCAGACTCACCAAGGGCCCACAAAACTTCAAGACTTGTCCAGCCCGTTGCAACCCCAGTCTCCAAAATCTTCTTATAATTTTTCGAAATTATAAGCGATCCCAGCAATCCCTCGAACGGACCGCCAGCACCCAATCCCGTTACATTCTCATGCTCCCTCTCCCAAGCGTAGGTCATCAAATGCGCTGGAATATTAATCCTTTCAATTTCCTCATTAATTAAGAACTTCTCAAGACTCATCGCCAACCCGTGACACCGATCCGTAGCCGACTTCTGTTCAGCTTTGCTTCCACGATGAGGCTTTCTGAACTTTCGAGCGAGCTCTTCAACCATGTAACTGTAGAAAATTGGTCGCTTTAGATATCAAATAAACGTTTTAAGTTTCATAAAAAATACTCCGAAAAAGCCACTCAATCACTAAAGACGTAGATAGCCAAGGATTCACACTCACCAGAATCCTCCCAAGAAACCTCACACTCAATTTACTGATCCACACCGCGCTCGCGATAAAAACGAAATGCTTTATAACTCTTTATCGGCGCCTGTGTCTGCTACGCCCCAGTGATCCATCTCCAAAAAACTGTTAAATACGAAATCTCATCGTTTTACCAAGAAGAACGGTCGCGACCTTGCTTTTTATTGGCATTTTCAGGATCCTTGGCCCTGCTCAAATCAAAGGTAACCTCGTAATCGTGATTCCATTCAATTTCGCATGCGTGACCGGATTAGAAAATGAATTTATTCTCGATGCCATAAAAAGTCGAGACTTGTGTGGCAATGGAAAATACACACAGTATTGCCAAAAATGGTTCGAAAAAAATCTTCCTTGCGTCAAATCATTGATGACGCCGTCGTGCACACACGCTTTAGAAATGGCTGCATTACTAATTGATACCCAGCCCGGCGACGAAATCATCATGCCAAGCTACACGTTTACAAGTACAGCAAATGCTTTCGCCCTCCGGGGGGCAAAAATCGTCTTTGTCGATATCAAAACAAGCACCATGAACATAAATGAAAATGAGATAGAGTCGGCAATTACGCCAAACACCAAAGCGATTGTGGCAGTTCATTACGCGGGTGTTTCATGCGACATGGATTTAATTAACGGCATTGCCAAGAAACACCAATTAATTGTTATAGAGGATGCTGCGCAAGGAATATGCGCGGATTACAAGGGGCGTGCGCTGGGTACAAACTCGCATATTGGCGCCATCAGCTTTCATGCCACAAAAAATATAACCAGTGGCGGAGAGGGTGGTCTCTTAATTATTAATGATGCACAGTTCGCGGAACGCGCCGAACTAATTCGAGAAAAAGGCACTAATCGAGCCGAATTTTTCAAAGGTCTTGCAGATAAATACTTTTGGAAAGATCTCGGGAGTAATTATACTCCTAGCGAATTGCAAGCGGCCTATTTGTGGGGGCAGCTTCAGCAAATAGAACAAATTACCCAGAATAGAATAAATACTTGGAATAACTACCACACTGCATTTTCACAAGCAGATTTTAGCCGCACTGCATTGCCCGCAATACCCAAAGGTAGAAAACACAACGCACATATTTTTTATCTCAAGGCAAAAGACAACAGCAGCCGCTCTAAACTTATCAATCATTGCAAAGACCATGGCGTTGCAGCAGTTTCACACTATGAACCACTCCATGCCACCAGATTAGGAGAAAGCGTGGGCAGGTTTAATGGGGAAGATCGACACACCTCCGTCGAGAGCGCTCGGATACTTCGACTACCACTTTGGTACAACATGCAACCAGATCAGATCAATCAAGTAATTTCTAGTGTGCTAGCCGCCAAAAATTATCTATCCGATTAAAGTATCTAAACGTCTACTTAGCATTCAAAAGAAAACAGACTCAAATCACAATCTGCCAATTATTGAAAATAAGAATTATTCGAGACCTTCGATATGCTCAATTCGAAAAGGCTTTGATTTAAACAGGACGAAATCATGAGAAAGGAAGAAGCCGAAACAATCGGCCAGCTGCTTGAGCCCTACCAGTTTAAAACAGTCATCAATATTGGCGCGGGTGACGTCATCAAGCAAAAAAAAAATAAACCTTGGATTCAGCAGTGCATATTCAATTCGCTCCAAGATAAAGGGGCTGAAATTGTTCATACGGACATATTTTCTTTTGATGGAATCGACGTCTTAGCAGATTTCACAAGCGCCCAAGTCGATCAAAAGTTTTCCACGTTTGACGGGCCTCGGTTATTTTTATTCAATAACGTTTTGGAGCATATCCCGTCAGAGCTGGTTCCTAAAATTTGCAGCAACATCAATAAATGTCTTTCTCAGGGTGACGCGTTGGTTGTGTCAGTCCCCTTCCAGTATCCATTTCATGCGGACCCCATTGATACGATGTTTCGTCCAAGCCCACAAGACTTGACGGTCTTGTTTGGTCACAAATGGTGCTTCACTGATGTGATTGAGGCCGGGAGCTACTTAGAGGAAATTCAAAAAATGCATTGGTCGAAAGCTATCCGAAAACTACTTAAACCCTTTTGGTTTCTACAATCACCAACCCGTTATCGAGAGAATATTTCAAGACTAAAATTTCTATTCCAACCCTATAGAATCACAATTGTCATGACGGTCTTGAGCGACTAATCGAGATGCAGGAATATCTAGTGGGCATCAGGTATTTCGAAAATCATAGCTCACGAGGCCCCACCGAAGCCGTCAGTAGCGTAGAAAAATACTGACTGCCAAAATAGAGATTTTTGAACTATGACAGAAGTGAATAAAAATAGTTAGGAGCCATAATGAATGAAATGAGTTTGAAAATTAGGCAAACAGTCAAAGCTGATATGATTGAAATTGTAGGGCTTTTGCAAGGAATCTCTGATTATAAGCCGAATAAAATTTTATTCGACAAAATTTGGGAAAACTTCAATGATCAAAAAAACGTTTACTCAGTTGTAGCTCAGATAGATAACCTTATTGTTGGGTATGGTGCAATTGTTGTGGAAATAAAGATACGTGGTGGAAAGATGGGACACATTGAAGACATTGTTTCTCATAGTGAGTTTCGAAAAAAAGGCGTTGGCAAAGCCATTGTTAATGCATTGTTCGAAATAGCAAAAGAAAATGACTGCTACAAAGTAGCTTTGCAATGCAAAGAACATAACGTTTCTTTTTACAATAAGTGTAATTACGAGTTAAGTGGATTGGCGATGCAACGGTTTCAATGAGAATTTTTACAAGTAAAATATAAGCGCTTGAAATCTTCTAACACTTTCCCAACGTCTCTATTGCTTTTCAATAGTCACGCAGCAGTCAGTTTTGCTTGCCTTCAAATAGCAATGCAAGCAAGCCGTAAGAAATTCTGAAAAAGAAATGATTAATAACAATGACTTAGACGTTTTAAAATATTGAGTAGGAAAAACTGGAATAGATTAGATCATCTATACTCCATTAATTCAGCACCCGATGGATCGGACTCAGAAATGCTCGCTTACCTCCATGTCTTCAAACACGACGAGGATCTTTATATGCTCTACAATGAAAATAGCTATGACAAAAGCTGTTCGCACCAATACTAAGGCGATAGAAAACATGAATTATCAAATACTGATTATTAGTCCAAAAAATCAAAGAAAATTTTCACTGGGCTGGATTAAGTTAATAAAAGACTGGGGCCAAAGTAATGGTGTGGTCATTGAGGTTCTTGAAACAGAGAAAAGATCGATTGCGACACTTATTAATTTTTTCAAATTAGTAAAAATAAATACAGTTTTCTTATATTTCTCACTTTTACACCCAAGTGAATATTTGTATGCAAGTTGCTTATTCAGAAAAAATAAAAAAATTTGGTTAACCTTTGGTGGGGACATTCATAATAGAAAATATTCAAGAATTCTGGAGAGTAAGCTCATTAGAAAAATGAATGTTGCCACTGCTGTGTCAAAAGAAGAAAAAGAAATCATCCTAAAAAAGTATGGGATAGAAACGCTCAAAATCAGTTTCCCTGTAATGGACGATAAATGTGAACCTATTGATGGGCTCATCAACTCGTCATTAAATACCGAGAAGGGAGATAAGAAAAAAAGGGACTCTCAAACATTGATGCTTGGTAATAATGGATACCCGTCACAACGTCATGAAGATATTTTAAATCGCCTCCGACAAAAATTGGGAGACGTCTCGATTTCAATACCATGCGCATACGGTGACAAAAGCTATATTGACCAATTAAGGGAATCTTATTCGGATAAGTTAAATCTCACATTTGAAGAAACTTTTCTATCAAAAGCAGATTACGTTAGCTATCTTTCCAGTATAGATATAGCTCTTTTTAATAATGATAGGCAACAAGGCTATCAAACAATAATCATGCTGATCGGTTTAGGTAAGACAATCTATATTTCATCAGAAAACTTAGTCTCTGATTTTCTCAAAGAATATGGCTTTCATTTTTTTTGGATTGAAGAAATTTCCCTTGACCTTAATGGAAACCTAAAATCATTGGATGAAAAAATATTAAAAAATAATATCGATACTGCAAAAGCACTGACATCTGCCGAGCACTTTAATGATGACTTCTCTGGACTCATGGGTCGACTCGCCTTTAGTGAACGCTGATAGAACGAGCACACCCGTTTTTTATTTTAACTCGGCTAATTATGCCAACGCCTTAAAAATCGAAAGAAAAAGTCCCTATTAAGCTATGTCATCGATTATTAGAAATAATAGTCAAACTTTAATCCATAATATGTAAATCAATTTTTTGGTGAATCACCCTCATTTGGCATTTAGAAATTTCTGAATAGCCTCTTCGGCAAGAATGCGCCCACCAGAAACTGACATATGGCCTCTGTCGCGATAATAAGTAACTCCGTTCCTAATCGCGTAACACATTTCCAAAGAGCAAAAAGTATCGGCCGGGTCAATGATTACTATCTTTGAGAACAGCGGGTCTTTCATCAATTTCGCGCTCGAAAAATGACGCCGTTCTTCCCACCAGTGGCGTGACACACCTGTTATCGAATCATTCTCTGCGGTCACTTGCCGAATTTTTGAATTGATTGTGTCATCCAGTTCGGGTGCCTGCCTAACCCAGATAACGGGCAACCCGAGGTCTAAGATTGAATTAACAAGTTTTCTAAATCGCTTCCAATGTAGCTCCGTTTTTTCTTTGGAAATCTTATTAGGGATGCCCGGGTAAACATCCTCATGACGCCCATGAAGACCTGACTGCAACGACATAGAAATCACGACGCCCAAAATTTCTGCCCGATTCTTTTGCAGGGCATTGAAAACATCGGCAGTCCAACGATTACATGGATCGGACAATGACTTTCCAAAAGCGATGCTACAACCACTAAACGACAGTTGCCAAACGCCATGGTTACGAGCAATTGCTGCATCTTTAAAGGCGTACGCTAGCTCTACGGAATGACTGTCGCCAAACACGACCCAATTCTTTTGACTGGGCTGAAACCAGCACGCTTCTTCTGGCTGAACATAATTTACACCATCAGTAGAACAGCGTTCTCTGACAGGCGAGCCTGCGGCTGTTTCCACAGCTAAACGGGTCAAGCCATTAAATCGCTCTGGAATGCCCTTGTTTTGGTTTGATAACGCTGCAAGCCCCAAAAAAAGACTGGTAAGCATAAATAAAACGCTCAACAGGACTTTGCCGCTGACTAAGTCCACATTTCTGCACGTATTTTCGATAAACCGAGCCTGGCCATAAGCCAGTGGAACAGAAAAGAGCATGAGACCGGAGAGCAGATAGAAAGACTCGACTCCTTGATATCTAGCCAAACCAAGAATCGGCTGATGGATTAAGTACAATGAAAAACTAATCCCGCCCAAAAAAACGAGGCACTTATTGGATAGGACTGGATTAAACCAGTCCTTATCAATTTCGCACGAAAGAACTAAAAAGCATCCACTCAGAGGTATAAGGATCCACGTCGATGGTACCGGCGTGGATTCCTTAAATAATAAAATCGACCCTAAAATTAGGATCAAGCCAAGAGAACTTAGCGCAATTAACTGACTCCTGTTGAGCCGGGAGGCCACCACATCTTTTGAAAGAAAGGCCATCACGCCAATTAAAAACTCGAAAACTCGTCCAGGTAAATGAAAAAAGGTAGCGGATGGACTGATAGAAAAATAGTATTCCGCAAGAACCAAACTTGCTGCAGACAAGAGCAATAAAACGATTAGTTGAAGGACTACAGAAAAACGCCATAAGCCAAGAAATAAAAGTGGGAAAAATAAATAAAACTGCTCTTCGACAGAAAGGCTCCACATATGAAGGAGCGGATGATTGGCCAAAGTTTCAGCAAAATAACCACTGCTCTGGTTCATCAAAATGGCATTCGAGAGGAACAAAGTAGAACCCGCTAAGACATCGGTAAAATCCTCGAAATTCTTGGGAAATAATACAAACCAAGATGCAATAATTGAGAATATGAGTGTTGTATAAAGGGCCGGAAGAATGCGCCGAATTCGACGCATATAGAACGAGCTAAATGAAAAATTTCCTGACTGAAGATCACGAGAAATAACTTGGGCCATTAAAAATCCGCTAATCGCGAAAAAAATATCGACCCCAATAAATCCGCCCTCAAAAAATGAAAAATCAAGGTGAAATAAGATCACGCTCAAAACAGCGATGGCACGAAGACCCTGAATATCTGGTCGAAACGAATGGGTGTTGGACTGAACGGATCGATTTAAGATCATCTTAAATATCGTGATGTATCAATTTTTTCTGAAAGATAGTGGATGCCCGCAGCACTCCAGTGATTTTCATCACGCCAGAATAAGAATTCGCATGAGCTGTACTGGGGAATGTCGAATCCTCGACCATCCACAAACGAAACGTCGCTATCATTTACTGCTTTTTGTAAGTATTTGTTAAGAACTATTAACTTGTTTTGATGATCCTCATCAACCGCTTGCTTGCGATCGCAGCCGTCAGCAATAAATGATCGTGGATTAATATTTGGTTCAATGCGTGGGCCAACCCAAGAGACGTTGACGGATTGATTTAAGATCTTTAAATAGGACAACACCTTGGCAATAGATTTTTCATGAACCCTGAATTCAGCATCACTTCCCAATAAAGAGGAACCAGCTTGGACATAAGTCAAATGAGAAAAATTCTGACGAAGCCACTCCGATTCCGCGATTAAGCGCTGATATGAACAACCCTGTCGCTCCTGATAAGGTTTGCATCCACCTCGCGAAATCCCGACCACAAATGGGCTATCTAGGGGTGTCACGGACGCCGAATAATTCAACAGTCGCCAAAAGCCGATTGCGTGGCTGTCACCAAACACCAGCGTTCCTTTTCCATATTTTGTAAAGCAGGCTTCCACTCGGTTTTTCAGATCATCCGTGAACTGATTTTCTCGGAAACTACATTCACTGGCGTGATCAACTGACTCATATTCGGATGCCTCGCTGGACAGAACGTAGGCGCGAGCGACATTAGCCGACTGCCTAGCAAGCCAATGCGACTCGAACCCTAACGAAAAATAACCCCAAACACCCAAGCAAATGCACGAAACTAATGTGGCAGCATAGGCCGTCGATACGGTCATTTGCGACAACGAAAACATTCCTTGGCCCATGAACGGCTTTTCAACAAGTACCCACGTGATAAAGGCAAGAAGCACACTCCCTAAAGCCACAAAGAGCGTCAAATAAATCTGATCCAACGCGCCCGATGATTTCAAGATCACCACCAACACATTGTGCCAAAGGTAAAGACTGAAACTAATATTCCCAATAAACACAAAGATAGGGCTTCCCAGCCATTGCATCGAAGCCCGTTCGGTCTGACTCATTAAACACACGATTAAAAAACAAGACGACAAAACAGGAACCAAGGAAATGAAAGATGGATGATTCACAGTCGGATTGAATAAAAGGAAGCATCCTAAAACAATGACCAAAAAAAGAGGTCCTAGGCTGGAATAAGTAAAGTGATTCTTAAAGAACGTCTGAAATAAGATAAAGGTAATAACGCCTAGTAAAAGCTCCCAGGCCCTCGATGGCAATAAATAGTAATTGTTTCTTGGGTCTTCAAATGACAAGTAGTTTGAGTACAACAGACTGACCACACTGAGTAATAGCAGTGAAGCAATTAACCAACGGGTTCGGTGTTTAAACACCGAAAAAATCCAAGGGATGAGTAGGTAGAAGTGAAGCTCTACGATCAAGCTCCAGTAATGTAGTAGGGGTTGGGTTTCAGCCAATGGCGAAAAATACCCAATATTGTTGGCGACCATTTTATTGAGCGTAAGCGTGACTGCTCCCACCATAGAGGCGCTAAAATCACGCATGTCACTGGGTAATAAGACAAAGTAAGATAATGGGAAGGCTAATAAAGCGACCACCAGTGCTGCCGGCACTATCCGGGTGAATCTTCGCTTATAGAAATCTAAAACATTGATCCGACCATGGTCTTGTAGGCTTCTGCACAACATGCCACCAATCAAAAACCCACTCAAAACGAAAAAGACGTCGACCCCCAAAAACCCACCAGGCAGCCAGTTCGGCTCGAGATGGAAAATAAGAACCGCAATGACGGCAATACCCCGAAGTCCTTGCAGGCGATGGTTCTGAGGACGGATTGTAGAGTGATCAGTCATGATTCAAGATGCGGCGTTTCTTCCGATCGAAACGCCATCGTCGGACGGGCGCAAACCAGGACAATTTAGCGTGAAGATGAAGTTGCCCCCAAAGGCTACAATTAAAAGTCGCGTCGATTGGTACATACCATGAGTTGTAGCCCGTTCTTCGTACGCGTTTAAATTGTTTCTCCAACAACAATTGATGGATTAAAGAGTCCCGCGCCCAATCCTCGACCAAGATCAGACGCACCGGAAAAGAGACAGGGAGCGTCTCTAAAACGTCGAACTCGCACCCCTCAACATCGATCGACAACAAATCAATCACTCGCAAATCAGAGTGATCAATGATGTCAGAAAGAGTGCTCAGCGGCACCTCGATGATTTTTTGCTCAAGGAGCGGGTCGATCAATCCTGAATCGAGTGAAGACTTGCGTCCACTGCCCCCGCCTGCGATATGAAATACCGCTTTTTCTTGAAGTGCTTTTAACTCGCTGGTCACCGCACCGCACCAAGTCTTAAAGCCAGCCTTTTTTAAGCGCTCTATATTTTGAGGAATTGGATCAATTGCTACACCCGACCAGCCTCTTTGCAGATAAGGCAGTGTAACCGCCGATTCAGGCGCATTTGCTCCGATATCCAGAAAAGTGCCCTGCTCGATGCCCTCAAAGAACCGATCAAGCAAAGGCCCTTCGTCGGAGGCTTTGAAGACTGCTTTTGATAACAACAATCGATTTAATACGTGAAACATGAAAAGCTACTTAGAACTTGGCAAAGATTTATTTTAACCTGATACCACATGAACAAGAACCGAAACATTTCTGTCGTAATCATCACGAAAAACGAAGAGCACAATCTACAGAGGTGCCTCGAGTCGTGTCATTTTTTTCACGATATCGTCGTTGTGGACTCAGGAAGTACCGACCGAACAGCTGATATCGCTGTGGCGGCAGGTGCCCGAGTCATTTCCCAGGATTGGCTTGGATTTGGACCGCAAAAGCAAAAGGCCGTTGAATTAGGTCAGCATGACTGGTTTTTCAGTATCGACGCGGACGAATGTCTGACTCCCGATCTGGCGGCATCAATCCTCGAAGCAGACTTGTCTGATCGAAATACAGCTTACGCGATGAACCGCCGTTCATTTTTTTTAGGGAAAGAAATCAGGCACTCAGGCTGGAATCCGGACTGGGTCGTCCGCCTTGCCAATCGACAGGTATCGCAATTCACAAGTGATCCGGTACACGAGCGAATAACGGGTTACTCAACCATCCTCAGACTTAATGGTCGGCTATTGCACTACAGCTATCCAACCAGGGCCCACGTCATCCAAAAAACAGAACTCTACGGCACGTTAGGCCGGTCTTCACGAATGCGCAAAAAAAACCGCTACCTGGCAGCTACCTGGTCCTTTTTTCGAACCTTTATACTCCGGGCGGGCTGCTTGGACGGGGTCAGTGGCTACCAAATTGCCCTAATGAATGCACGCACTACCTTCATTAAGTACAGTTAGAACAGTGACTTAGCAATTCGGGATTATTGAATAAATGTCCGTCAGTCTTTTTTTCAGGTAGACCTCATCAAACTGCAAAACATGCTCCCTAAATAACTGACGCTGTGAGTCTGAGCTCTGGGTTGACTCGAGCACACTGCGTGCAATCGCGTAGCCCGTCAACTCGGTCGTCCAGACACCCTGTTCCTCCACAAAGTCTGAGGTTCCTGAGTTTACAGAGGACACGACTGGAACCCCCTGACTCAGTGATTCGATTGCAACATTCGGGAATGGCTCATAAATCGCGGGCAACACGAGAACGCAGGCCTCCTGGTACATTTCAGGCGTGACCGGTAATCGGCCAAAAAACGAGACCTGACTGGAAAGCCCCGACTGATTGACCAGATTCTTAAACCGACGCTCGTGCTTGTCCCCACCATAAACACTCAAAGACCAATCCTTTCCAAGAACCTGGAGTGCCTCGATGACTAAACGCAGCCCTTTCCGTTCCCAACCAGACCCCACGAAGATCATTTTTTTATTCCGTTCACGACTAAAGCGAAACCGTTCCTTGAAATCTGCTCTAACAATATTTCTAATCAGGTGAGTACGCTCATCGGGGAGATTGTATAAATCGTGTACTTCTCGGCCAATCATCTCCGAGTTCACGATGACCGCTTTTAGCTGATCACTGGCAAATGACTCAGCTTCAAACCGAAGTTTGTTGCGATGGAAGGGGTCTAAGAACTGCTTCCATTGAGGCATTCCAGAAAACTGGAGCCAAGACGAGTGCAAACCGTCACCAAGTCTCAACACATTGGCGCCTGGGACAAATTCGTGAGCCTGAGAAATTCCCGCGTATTGCGCGCAGTGCGCGCAAGCAGCCTGAATAAAGTTTCGATAGGTTGACGCGCGCGTCCAGCCTTTTTTTGAAGCCATGACCAACTCAACGTCATGCCTGTTCTCAAGGTCCCAAGACTCGCAGTAGAGTGTCAACCGAGAGATCGATCGTAAAATATCGATATAAGAAGATACCGCCCTTTCAGCACCACCATCAAAACGGAAACTTCGACGAATCAAACAAATTTCGGTCATAATTAAGTCCGTCCGTTAGGTAAAAAAAATGTACATAAAAGACCATCTCTCATTTTGGATTGACTTCTTAACGAGAACTGAGCCACTCAGCGTGCCCAAACTCAATGAACAAGATTATCAGAGACTTGATCACTACTTTAAAATCAGTACACCATTCCAGCTAAATGCAGGAGTCCCGGTGAATCACGTACCGCTCATTAAAAAGACAGGATACGCCTACGATTGGTACCGCATATTTGACCGATCCGACAATAGAGCGTGTCTCTATCTATTTGGGGATATCCAGTACACCCCTGAACAACCTACTTTTTGTAAAAGCCGGCCACTTGGATCACTGAATGATAACAATGTTTTACTCCCCCTAAATACGGTGAGACACCTTAAATTCATGGACGATCGTTTGCCCTTTGAAAAAAAGAGGAACAACGCGGTTTGGAGAGGCGCTGTTTACAAGGATCACAGAAAAAAATTTCTAGGCAGTACCCAAAAGTCTCCATTTTGCGATGTTTGCGACACCTCTCTCCACACCCCAAAAAATTGGCTTGGCCAATCAATCAATTTCTTGTCAATCGAGGAGCAACTTAAATCAAAGTTCATTTTTGCAATTGAAGGAAATGATGTTGCCTCCAACCTGAAATGGATCATGCACTCCAATTCGATACCAGTCATGCCAAGACCCAGATTCGAGACCTGGGCTTGCGAAGGATTGTTAGTAGCAGGCCAGCACTTCATCGAGATTGCCGATGATTTTTCCAATATCGATGACACGATCGAATACTATTTAGGACAACCCAAACTGTTAGCCGAGATCAATACTGAATCAAAACAATTTATCAGCCAGTTCACGGAACTCGACAAACAGTTCGCGCTTGCAAAAATAGTGGCTGATCGATATTTCGCGATGGTAGTCTAGCAGCACAAACGAGAGTGGTTGATCGCACAACGAACGCCTCAAACATGGAATTGGTCAGATTCAACCCCCTAAAGGCAGCATCTCCTAATGGAAGACGACCAACACTATGAATGGTAGTGTCAGCGCCTGGTTTATATTTTACTTACAAGAGATTCAAAGAAGACTATGACAAAAAAGCTCCTATCAGCCATTGTTCTGGGTGCGCTCATTAGCACAACCTGCCAGGCGTCCGAATACCCAGACTCGTATCACGAACAGTGCTCGGAACAGCTGGGCTTAGCTGATTCAGGTGGTTTCCTTGCAGGGCTGTTCAGTAGCAAGACAATTGACCCACAAACAAGACGGTGCCTAGAAGAACTCAAACAAAAAGCTGATTATCAGGCATTGGATGACCAATACTCACTGGGTCAAATTTCAGACGAAGAATTTAGAGCACTCGCCGGGCAAACAAAAATCAGCGGGTATACGTCATTGACTTCATTCGAGGATGCCTCCGTCGAGGCGGTAGATGAAACGGCGGCCAGATCAAAAAACCAACCTAAAATTGATGTGCTAAAAGGGTACACAATTGTCCGTGGTGCCGCCAAGTAAGAGATTAAGCCGGCGGAGCAAAACGCTGTTCGGCGTTTAACAGACATGATCTGAAAGAACGAAGCGAAATGGACGGGGATGAGTTGGAATTCAGGCAACCTTACCAACTCAATTCATTGGATTCGGGGCATCACCATTAAGAAGAACGGTGGTCGTCACATGCGCTCGATCAAGTCGAACAATACAAAGTCTGGCCCGTCACGATTAGCATTTTTTAGGCAAAAAAAAGCCCACTACAAACGCAGTGGGCTTTTTATACTATCTACTCTCTAACGTGTTACACCGTAACAGCGATTAGAACGAGTACTGCATACCGAAGGTATTGATACCAGTGGTAGCCGCGCCTGCCGCATCGTCATCTCTTGACTCTAGGTAGACTTTTAAACCGCCACCCATGTTGTAAGTCGCAGACAGGATTGTCTCGTCAGCAGTCGTGACGTCAGCAGCACTTTGGACAGATTGGCTTTCAATCGCCAACTTAATGTCACCCATGCTATATGTCGCCGCAAGACCAGTTGACGATGCGCCGCTGTCAAAATCCGCATACTCAGCCGCGACCATAACACCACCAAATGAAGACTTAGCGCCATAAGCGATTACGTCTCGAGTTGCAGAATCTGCACCGTGTGACTCAGCACCAACATAAACTTCTGCAGGGCCAACAGGCATCTTAATTGCGTACGCGTTGAAATCTCCACGAGTTCCACCAGCAAGGTTAGACCCGCCAGTTGGCGCATGCGATAAATATACAGTGGCTGCGCCTAACTTAGTCGAAACAACAAAATTCGCATCATTCCCGTCTACAGCGAATCCGCCTTCTTCTGGAGACACGTCTGAGTAATCACCAACTGAATCCAACGCACCGCTCACATCACCCATTGAAAAGCTACCAAAGTCGCCCTTAATGTTGATGCTCTCGCCGCCGTCAGAGTTACCATTACCAGCATCTCCGTCGTTCAACATGAAAGTCATGTCAGCACCAACAGTCATGCCGTTGTTCAGCTTGCTTGATCCTTTAACTGTAAGGAGCTGGCCATCATCATTGATAACGTTATCCGCACCATCAGTAGCCTTGTATTGAAACTCTAGCTGGCCACTTACGTTGATATCAGCGTAAACAGGTACAGCGAATGCAGCAGCAACTGCAACAGCAATAATTTTCTTCATTTGAGATTCCCTCATTAAATTAGTTTTAAAGGTTACTTAAGTATCCTCTTTTTTCCGAGCATGCTCGGTGGCACGGGAGCTATCCTTGCCGAGGCGTCTCGATCCACATGGACCTCAACACTGCGTACGTTAACGAAACTCGGACCACAGAACAACCGCAATCATTAGGAGGCGCAGGGAGTTTCAAACCTAGAAGGCAAATTTTTAAACTTTTTTTTACACTTCAATTGAACTTTTTGTCGAAAAATTCGTCGCTGATTTCAACCTGAAAATTGAATAAACCAGACCTACAAAAAAAAATAAAAATAAAAACCATTAAAATCAATATTTTAAGTTAAATTAATGCCTTTTTGTATTTGGCAAAAAGGGGGCCAATACACGGTGAACGACGGTCCGTAAAAGCCACGAGTACGAGGCCTTCGTCAGAGCCCTTCCAAATGACAAAGAAAATAATGCCTTGGTATTAGACTAATGTCTAATAAGAAAATTCGGAACTTTTTTAAAAATATGCTTTTTACGCAAAAAAAAACGCGTATTACGAGGTGAAATTAACTATTTTCTGGCCTGAAATCACGTATTTAGAACTTAGGGACGGTCGTCTAAGTCATCTTCCTTCTCTGGAGTCAGGAGATCATCACGGGAAATATTCATCAGAAGCAGCAAGTTTGACGACACATAAATCGATGAATACGTGCCCACAGCAACACCTACGGTGAGTGCTAACGAGAAATGATAAATCAGCTCACCACCGAAAATAAGCAGTGCCACCAAAACCAATAGCGTGGTCATCGACGTGGCAATGGTCCGGCTCAGGGTTTGGTTAATCGAGCAGTTGATGACATGGGCTGAATCATCCGTCCTCATGATTCGAAAATTCTCTCGAATTCGATCAGAGACCACGATTGAATCATTCAGCGAATAACCGATCACGGCCAGGATGGCGGCCAGCACAGTCAGATCAAAATTTAATCCAAACAACGCGAATACGCCAAGCACAATCAAGACGTCATGAACCAGAGCTACGACGGCACCAATAGAGAACTTAAACTGGAATCGAAACGTCACGTACAGCATGACAATGCCAAGGGCCAATAAAAGACCCAAGCCACCCTGCTCTCTCAGCTCCTCGCCGACTGCTGACCCCACAAACTCAGACCGCAGCAATTCAAGTTCGAATCCCGCACCCTGCAGTGCAGAAAACACCGCATCACCCGCCTTCGGGGCATTATCCTGAGCAAGCCGGATCACCACATCCGTCGGCGCACCGAATGCCTGAACGACCGCGTCCGGGAATCCTGCTGTGACCAGCGTACTCCTGATCACCTCAAGGTTGGGCTCCTCGAAAAATTGAAGCTCAACCAATGACCCGCCGGTAAAGTCCAAGCCAAAGCTCAGTCCATTGAAAAAAAGCAACAGCACAGACGCAAAAACAACCAGCAACGAGAGTCCACCAGTAATTTTTCGCGGCCCCATAAAATCAATTGATGGTGTACTAAATTGCACGGTTACAGGGCCCACTTCGGAAGATGACGACCACCAAAAACACCCTCAACCAATAATCGGGTCACGAGTGTCGCAGTGAACAAAGATGTGCAAATACCAATCGCTAACGTGATAGCAAATCCTTTGACCGGCCCCGTACCAATCCCAGCCAGAATAATTGCGACCAGCAGGGTCGTAACATTGGCGTCCAAGATCGTTATAAACGCCTTCTCAAAGCCGACCTTAATCGCTTGCGGATCGATAAGTCCGCGCGTTCTCTCCTCACGGATTCGTGAGAAGATTAATACATTGGCATCCACAGCCATGCCCACAGTCAGCACGATCCCCGCGATTCCCGGCAGTGTCAAAACAGCCTGCAACAAACTCATGACCGCAATCAAAAGCAAAAGATTGACCGCCAAAGCCACGTTGGCAATGAGCCCAAAGCCCCGATAAAAAGCGAGCATAAATAGCATCACCAAGACGAACCCAATAATTACTGAGTTCAGACCAGATCGAATATTCTCCGCGCCAAGACTGGGCCCAATCGTCCGTTCTTCAACAAAATAAATGGGTGCAGCCAGCGCACCTGCGCGCAACAAAAGGGCCAATTCAGATGCCTCACGCGCGTCATCAAGGCCGGTAATCCTGAACTGATTTCCAAGTACTGACTGGATGGTCGCCAGGGAAATAATACCTTGCTCGTTGAAACGAATCTGTTTCTTTTCTCCAGTCGTTTTATCAACCTCACTACGCGTTCTCGATTCAATAAATAGAACCGCCATACGTCGCCCAACCGAGGTCTTCGTCACGTCACTCATTCGACGGCCGCCCGTCGCATCAAGGCTGATATTGACCTGCGGCACTCCATTCTCATCGAAGCTTGTCCGGGCGTCACTCACAGAATTTCCGGTCGTAATGATGTCACGTTCCAGATTTGCCGTTCTCAGACTGTCTCGAAATTTGAATGATTGAGTATCGCGGGCCGGGGCATCCAGCAATGCCTCCAAACGAAATTCGAGATTGGCAGTTGCACCAAGAACGCGCTTAGCCGTCGCCGTATCCTGCACACCAGGCAATTCAACGACGATCCGGTTTGCGCCCTGACGCTGCACCAATGGCTCGGAAACACCCAATTCGTTGACGCGATTTCGAAGCGTCGTCAAGTTTTGGCTCACCGCATAATTTTCGATATTCGCGCGCTCACCCTCCGCGAGCAGCAGACTCAGAAATGCCGCACCATCTTCCTCGCGTTCTCGGTACGCAAAGATACCAGGATAATCCTTCCGAATACTTTCAATACCCTGAGCCCGCGTCTCGGGATCTAAGAAGCGAATCACGGTCTCGCCACCCTCGACCACAGAAACTGACCGAAACCGAATGCGTTGCTTACGAAGTGTTTGCTTGATCTCTGATGCATAAGTATCAAGACGCTGCAAAACCGCGGCGTCTAAATCGACTTCCATAAGAAAATGCACGCCACCGCGGAGATCCAAGCCCAACTTCATCGGACTGGCTCCGATTGACCGAAGCCATTCTGGTGTCGTCGGGGCTAAATTAAGGGCCACAATGAACTCAGGCCCGAGCGTTTTTTGCACGATCGCCTTGGCCGTGATTTGTGTTTCGACCGAATCGAATCGCATCAGTGACTGAGCGCCGGAAAATTCTTCACCCACCAGCACAATACCTGCCTCGGTCAAGGCAGACCGAGCACGCTCTAGATCAGGCACACCAAGGGCATCAGTCGAGCGCGACGCAGAGACCTGCAAGGCCGGGTCATCTGGAAAGCCATTCGGCAACCCGTAAACGGCACCAAGCACCAGCGCGACGACAACGACTGCCGTCTTCCAGAGAGAAAAACGTTGAATCACAAGCAACCCAATTTATGCTTTCGCAGCATCCTTCATGGTTCCCTTCGGCAGAAGAAGAGCCACTGCCGGCTTTTGAATCACGACTTCAACGCCCTCAGAAATTTCCAACTTAATCAAGTCATCGGACACCCGAGTAATACGGCCCATTAAACCGCCGCCAGTTGCCACTTCGTCACCCTTGGCTAAGCCATCAATCAAGTTCCGATGCTCTTTGGCACGCTTCTGTTGAGGCCGCCATAGCAGGAAGTAAAAGATGGCCACAAAGCCAACAAGCATGAGAATTTGGAACATCGGATCTGGGCCAGCCGCCGCAGTGTCTGCATGAGCACTAGAAATCATTTCTTATTCATCCTCTGTACGTTCAAAGTCGCGTAAAACTACAGTGTGGCGGCCGCCCAATCAACTGTGAATCACTTATTAGCTTATTTTAGGCACTGCCAACCCACGTTTTTCATAGAAATCAGCCACAAACGAATCAAGACTACCAACCGCAATCGCGTCCCTGAGACCAGCCATGACGCGTTGGTAATGCCTCAGATTGTGAATGGTATTGAGCGTAGATCCGAGGATTTCACGACACCGATCTAAATGATGAAGGTAGGCGCAACTGTAATGCTGGCAGGTGTAGCAATCACAAGCGGGGTCGATTGGGCCATCAAAACTTCGATTCACTGCATTACGCAGTTTCACGACACCACGATCAGCGAACAAGTGTCCATTTCGAGCATTTCGGGTTGGCATAACGCAATCAAACATATCCACGCCACGACGGACGCCTTCGACCAAGTCCTCGGGCTTTCCTACGCCCATCACATAACGCGGCTGATTCTGAGGTAACTTAGGGGCTGCGTGGCCCAAGACCTTAAACATGTCATCTTTCGGCTCCCCAACAGATAAACCGCCAATGGCATATCCATCAAAACCCATCTCAACCAGTGCATCTAAACTCTGATCTCTCTGATCAAGAAACATTGAACCCTGTACGATCCCAAACAGTGCTGAGGGTGAACTCCCATGCGCTTGAAGCGACCGCCTTGCCCAACGGAGACTAAGCTCCATTGATTTTTTTGAATCCTCGTAGGACACCGGGTACGGCGTGCATTCGTCAAAAATCATGACAATATCAGAACCCAGTTTACGTTGAACCATCATCGAGCGCTCAGGATCAAGCCACACCTCAGAACCATCGACAGGGCTCCTAAATTTCACACCCTCCTCCGTGATCTTCCGCATCTTGCCAAGGCTAAATACTTGGAAGCCACCTGAATCGGTAAGAATTGGATGCTTCCAGTGAATCATTTGATGCAACCCGCCCAGGTCTGCTATCTGGTCATGTCCGGGTCTCAGCATCAAATGAAAGGTATTCCCCAGTATGATCTCAGCACCACTCTCAGCCACCTGCTCGGTCGTGACACCTTTTACAGTTCCATACGTGCCAACTGGCATGAACGCAGGCGTCTGAATCACCCCCCGTGGAAATGTAATTTCACCACGCCGTGCGAGCCCGTCAGTAGCCTTTACGGTAAATGTCATATGGCATTCAGGACGCATGCGAACCCGCTCCCCGATCCAAAGTAATTAAGCACGCATCACCGTAACTAAAAAAGCGATAACGATTAATGATGGCGTCTTGGTATGACGCCATCAAACGCGCGTAACCACCAAAAGCAGACACAAGCATCAACAAAGTCGATTCTGGTAAGTGGAAATTTGTAAACAGCAGATCCACCACACTAAATGAATAACCTGGCGTGATGAAGATCGACGTTTCATTGGATTCCTCCGCAACGCGACCAGCATTCGCCAAGGCTGAACCCTCAAGGCAACGCAGAGTTGTCGTGCCAATTGCAATCACCCTACGTCCCTCAGCTTTAGCCGTATTAATAAGTGATGCCACTTCATCCGAAATCTGATACCACTCCGCATGCATTGCATGATCCGAAAGGTCATCAACGCGAACCGGATTAAAGGTGCCCGCACCCACGTGAAGCGTTATTTCACACCAAGTGGCTCCCCGAGCTTGAATCCGATCAATCAATGCATGATCAAGATGCAATCCGGCAGTTGGCGCCGCAACGGCACCTGCATCTTTCGCAAAAACCGTTTGATAACGAGTGCGATCATCGTCCGTATCATCACGCTTAATATAAGGTGGCAATGGAATATGGCCGTATAATTCAGCCATCTCAAGTATCCGGACACCAGGTTCTGACGACAGCAAAAATAAATCGCCGTCACGCCCAGTGACCGTTAGGTGAAAACCACCGTCCATTAAAAGAATTCCGCCGGGGACCGGGGACTTGGAGGCGCGCACAAAAGCACGGACCGATTCATCAGTAAGCAACCGCTCGATCAAAACTTCAACATAACCCCCTGACACCTTTTGGCCGAAAAGTCTGGCCGGAAAAACTCGGGTATTATTTGCAACAACAACATCTCCCGGCTGAACAAACTCAGCAAAGTCGGAAACCTGAGCATGTTGAATTGATCGATCAGGGGTAATAATCATCAAACGGCTATCTGTTCGTGACTTGAGTGGCTCTGAGGCAATTAATTCGACTGGTAATGTGTAAGCAAAATCTTGACGTTTCACATGCAAAGCTCTTTGAGAATTGATGAGGAGTCTATGGATTACGCAAAAATTGGCAAGAATTTGGTCGATATGAAATTTAAATTCGTATGTTATTCACGTCACCAGAACACGCGGAAGAGGCCGCATATCAAGTCTTATTCCAAACATGGCCATCCAACCAAACTCCCATGCTTCGGACATCACAAGGTGCCCGAATTAGAGACAGCGCAACTCTCATTAGAAGGCATTGTAAGACCAACACACTGTACCTTTCAGGCCGCCTAGTTATAAATTCTGAATAACTTACTTTTTAGCGAAAACAGACGTCATGAAACAACGGGCGACCAGAGCATAGTCCTTAGCGAACATATAATCGGAAATCGGGGAACTAATGACATGCTCGATACAAGACTGATGATCCTCAATAGTAATCACTGTCGGGCGAAAATTCTCAAAATCAAATTCCCTTATGATCTTCTCATCAATACCCTCTAAATCGACATTTAAGTATTCTGTTTGCTCCAAATCGCACGCGAACAAGATCTCCTCAACGGTCATTGCGGGCACTTTGATCTGAACTTGATCTCGACGTGTTGGTTGTGTGCTCCCGCGCGCCGAAATCTGATTTCTTGAAGAGCCTATTTCATTTGCATCCAAATAAAAAATGACCTCCTTTGTTCCTTCAGTGTGCTCTTTATGGGTCACGATGGCCGCATGAATTGAGGTGTCAGATTTTCTTTTTTTAGAAAAAATTTCGATCGATCTTGGATTTGCATCCACATTTACTCCATGCCATCCGTTCATCCAAAGGAGTGCGGTATTACTGAACCTAAAAGGATGATGTGCACCAAGATCAAGGTAATGTGCTCGAGAAAACTTTCGCAAATATGGCTTGATCAAAATATCCTCGCCATTTTGGCCAAAGTGCGCGCGAATGCCTTTTCGGCCAAGGGCATATATTTTTCGTCCAATCATATTCAGTCTCAATCATCTCTTTCTTGGCGGGTAACATACTATTAAAGGGTAGCTCCAAAATATTTTTATGCCCTAAATAGGAGGATGTTGGCATGCCGCCCCAATTCAAAGTCTGATCGTTTTCATGCATAAAAACACCAAGAATCAGGATGCTGGTTGTAACAATCCCAGGACCATCCACAAACAAATAATGAGTCGTGCACAGAGAACGGCACACGAACGCAAGTCAGTTTTGTAATGACAAATCGAATCCCCAACAGTATATTTCTGCCCGTGATCTTGAATGAACATTTTTTTTAGCGCTTTGCCTAGTTTAAAAATCATTTAAGTCAGTCGATGCCGAAGTGGTGGAACTGGTAGACACGACGGATTCAAAATCCGTTGCCTTTGCGGGCTTGGGGGTTCGAGTCCCCCCTTCGGTACCAATTTATAATTGATTAAAAAATGCATTCAGACTTCGCCGATCATTGCTTAAGGTACAGGCTGACGACTAATCAAACCCCGCACTATCCAAAAAAATTTCTTGAAATTGGGTTGATCAAAAGCTGGGTTTCGGCCACAGTTCATAGATGTTGTAACTCGCCTCAGAGGTCAATATGAGAATTGTAGTGGCCCTTCTATCCTGCTTTCTACTGATATCCTGTATCGCTCAGTCGCCCGTTAAATACGGAACCAGCACGGAGCAACGAGTGTATTACAACAATAAATTATTTCTGCTACGAGAAAACAAAGAATCGTCATCTGCCTTTGTGACGGAGGCTCGCGGATGGGGGCCAGCAAAAGCCGTTGCAGAAGGTCTCACTATGAATAGATTGAATTTAACGGCGCCACTCGATCAGTACAAAGACATAGTCGAAAAGCATTTGGACCACACCAAAAGAAATTGTGAAATCTTGCGGAGCAGCAAACTCAAAGATTATAAGTTTTCTGGTTATGAATTTTTTTTCAAATGTGAAAATAATTACTGATAACTTCAATCCTAAGGATTAAACGATCCCCGTACGGAGCATTTTAGTGTTAAGCATTGAAAAAATCGAATCATGACTCGCTTTATCATAGCGATCATATTTGTCGTCACGACAAGTTTGTTATACGCAGTCCTAACATACGAAACGGATCTAGAAGCATTTGACCTCGGCGAGTTAAAGGCACTACTTGGAGATCCGCGGCCAATTATCCCAGCCGAACCGAGCATCGAAAGTCAGCGCCAACGATTTGCATCCCAGATCATGCAGTATGCTAAATCAGAAAATAAACGCCTTGAAGCCGCCCGCACATTTATAAACGCCGCCATTAATCGCCAAATCAAAAAAAGTGAGACCGATGCGGTTCTCATCTATTTGACTAAGTACTTTGGGGTGCCTGCAAATACATCACTCGATACGATCCAGCATGAACTTATGATGAGAGTCGATGGACTACCGCCTCGGCTCGTAGCGACCCAAGCGGCAATTGAATCAGCCTGGGGCACATCTCGGTTTGCGGTCAACGGTAATAATTTTTTTGGGCATCAATGCTACTCAAAAGGCTGCGGGATCAAACCGAAACAGAGTACAAATCCTAACCTCGAGGTTAGAACTTTTAACAGCACCGGCGATGCTGTTGCCGCCTACTATCAAAATATAAACTCTCACAGAGCGTATACAAAACTCCGAACCAAGCGTGCCGAGCTGCGTGTTCAGCGCGAAGAAATCACAGTAGAGCAGTTGATCCCCACGCTCAGCGCCTATTCAGAAAAAGGCGCAGAATACCTCAAAATACTGAAATCTGTATCCCGATCAGACCACATACAGTTAGCAGCCAAGGCGCCCCAATAATGCACGTCCACAGCGCTCCCATTTGGAAACGGGCTTTGGCATGGATTTATGACGCGCTTATCGTTGCAGCCTTATTTTTATTCGCAACGTTGATCGCCGCAGTCCTAGCGGGCGGGCAATCACCGCCCTGGCTAACACAAATATTTATCACCATATTCACCATCGGCTATTTCTGGGTGTCCTGGCGTAAGGGCGGTAGAACAGCCGGGATGCGAGCCTGGAGACTCCGGGTCGTAACGACAGAGGGTGACCCTCTGAGTCATGGCCAAGCCCTCACTCGGATCATGGTCTGTATCGCGACCGCCGCACCGCTGTTCCTAACATTATTCACCGGCTACTTGGCCGCAAACAAGCAAACTATTTACGATCGACTCTCTAATACCCGCGTGGTGACTGAGCCAAAGCCTGCTGAGTCAGCGCAGTAAGCGTGGCGTGAGAAGCAACGGAATTAATAGCGGCAACACAATCGCTAGTGACGGATGACCGCCCGCCAAAAAGACCGCCGGAGATGCCATATCCATGGCATATTTAAAGACCAAACCCATTGATACTGCCAAGAATACTCGGGTAGACATTCCCAACGAGCGCATCGATCCAAACGCAGTCGCCGACGCCAACAAGGCAAGAGCAATCAGGGTAAAGGGCAGGAGCAATCTCTGCCAAAAAAGCTGGCTATGCGCTCGCGCATTGAGGCCTTCACTGGTTAGATAGGCCGAAGCATCCCAGAGTTCAGTCAAAGATAAAGCTTCGGGATTTTGAATCAACCAGCGAACTTGGTGGGCTGACAAGCTAGTGTCTTGGGAAATTGTTTCAACCCTTTCAATAATCGCATTTGAGCCAAAATCGAGGGTTCTTGCATTAAATAGCTGGACAACCTGATCACCAAAAAAGATTGCATCAGATGAAATTAATCGCACTATTTCATCTTTAGATTCACGCATTTCGACTTGCTTCCAGCGTCTTACCGAGCCATCGGGCCGACCCTCGAGTTGAATATAATTTCCTGACTCTCTTGTCCAGATAGAATCCACTACTCCATCCGAAACCTTGTCATCTTTTAGTGCTTGACTATAACGCTCAGATTCGGGCATTCCATATTCAGCTATTCCCAAGGACAAGACCAATACTGGGGATAAGACAAGACAAATTTTAAAAAATATTTGCCGGATACTCAGTCCAGCCGCCCTCAGAATAGTAAGCTCACTTGTTTGCGCTAGTCCACCCAGACCAACTGCAACAGAAATCAAAACAATCAGCGGTAAATCCAAATATAGTCGTCGTGGCATGCCAGAAATAGATACTAAAATAATATCCTCAGCCATGTAATAAAGGTAAGGAAGTTTTGCCTCATCCAAGACTCGAAAGACTAGCTCTAGACCGAAAAAAACCGAAAAAACAATCAAAAAAGCTGACCAAATCGCATGCGTTATCAGCCATGTAGAGCGATTCACAAGAGACCTCGCCGCTCGGCAAGGCGGACCAAGATTAACATTGCCAGCCCGATACCCAAAACAGCTGTATGTACCCAAAATACGCCCGGCCATGGCGCAATTTGACCCAGCGTTACGGCCTTTTGCGCGAACGACAAAGCCGTAACGTAGGAAAACTGGATCAGAATAATCGGAATAACCCAAATAAAACGGCTTTGCCTGGGCGATCCACGCCCCATCAAAAAAGCCCAAGGAAGCATAAGTAAGCAAACAACAGGCAAAGAAATTCGCCAGGATGCGATGGCAAGTTCTACAGCATTTCCGGATAAAAGTAGATCTTTGGTCGATTTAGTATCGAGCGAATCCGGCCGATCGGCCATATCTGGTTGGAGGCGTGTGAGGTAGCGATCGAACTTCGAAATCTCCCAATCCAAGCGTTTGGAATTACCAACGTGCTTAACACCATCAACGAGCACCAAATATTTCTCACCCTGATTCAATTCCAATCGAGCCGTCTTACCCGTTAAAAAGACTTCGATGTCTTGTGTTTTAGAGTATTCGAAGATAAAAACGTCAATCAAAGATTGTCGATCCGCAGAAATTCCCTCCGCATAAATTAATCGACCTGACGTATCCGTTTGAAAACGACCGGGGACGACCGTATCGAATACGGTCAAATTTTCTTTCGCTGCCACCTGCCTATCGAGCTCACGAGCCACATCCGGAGAGGCAAATAACGAGAGCCACGCAACCAAGCAGGCGATTAAACTTGCCGGTACCAGCACAACAAGTATGAGGCGTTTGTCCGAATATCCCGAAGCACGAAGAATCGTCAGTTCAGAATCCTGATTCATTCGGCCCAAAACCACTAATACAGAGAGGGTCAGAGCCAGCGGGATAATAAGCTCAAGACTTGAGGGAATACGCCACAAAATCATCGTCAGCATAAGATCAACTGACAATTCACCGTTGGCCGCTTTTTCCAAAAACTGAATGAATCGACCGCTCAATACGACCAGCAAAAGAACCACCGAAATCACGACAGTAGTCTGCACAATTTCTTTACTAAAGTACCTGAGAATGACCAAATGTCTTACACTCGCGAACTGATATCGAAAACCAAAAAGGAGTCTCCTGTGGAGCTAAGACTTGAAACATCCCAACTCATCGATTTAACGACTGAATGCCTCATCATCGGCGTTCCTGACACCGACAGTGTAGAGCCTACTCGCACAGAACTCGATACACTGATTGTGGAATTAATCGAAAGTGGTGATTTCAAGCCTTCTAACGGCAGCACACTGGTACTTCGACTTCAGAATAGCTTGTCCGCCAAACGACTAGTGCTCTTGGGGCTCGGCAAGCCCGAAAATTTTGATGCTTTGGCACAAAATGAAGCTTTTTCTGGATTGGGAAAGTTGCTGAGAGGCCTTCCAATTACTGACGCTGCCTTACACCTAAAATCTCTTTCAAATCAGGCCAACAGCCCTCTGGGCCGACTCGGATATTGTATTGAATGGGCGCAATACGAGTACACAGCAACGAAATCAAAAAAAGATAATAAAGGCAAGCCTGAAAAACAGTTGGCAACGCTCGCAATCCTCGGAACAGAAAAACAAAAAGATGAGGTTTTCAATGGGATCATATTGGGACAGGGTGCAAACCTAACCCGGGAACTGGGAAATCTTCCTGCCAATATCTGCACGCCCCGTTACCTCGCAGATCAAGCCGTTCAATTAGCAGATCGTTTTCCTAAACTCAGTTGTGAAGTCTTTGATGAAGACGCCTTACGCGAGATCGGAATGCACTGCTTGCTCTCAGTATCACAAGGCTCCGAGGAACCTGCTCGATTTATCATCTTGAATTATCAAGGAGCTAAGGATGTCAGCTCAAAACCAAAAGTATTAGTCGGCAAAGGAGTCACCTTTGACACCGGCGGCATTAGCATTAAGGGAAGTGCCGGAATGGATGAGATGAAATATGACATGTGCGGAGCGGCAACGGTCATGGGCTGCATGCAAACGATAAGTGAAATGGATGTTGACGCTAATATCATTGGCGTCATCGCTGCGGCTGAAAATATGCCATCAGGGAAAGCGACCAAACCTGGTGACGTAGTTACTACATTATCAGGAAAAACAGTTGAGATTTTAAATACCGATGCCGAAGGGCGGCTGGTCCTTTGCGATGCATTGACCTATGTCGAACGCTTTGAGCCTAAAGCCGTGATCGATATCGCAACACTCACGGGCGCCTGCCTAATCGCCCTGGGTCGGCATAATTCGGGCCTACTAAGTACGGACGATGCACTAGCTGATGAGCTCATTAAAATCGGTCGCGAGACTGGCGATCCTTGCTGGAGACTTCCCATTGAAGCTCCTTATCAAAAGTTACTAGATTCCAACTTTGCTGATATTGCTAACATTGGTGGCCGAGATGCCGGCGCGACCACCGCCGCCTGCTTTCTTGCTCGCTTCACTGAAAAATATCGCTGGGCACACTTAGATATTGCAGGAACCGCCTGGTTCAGTGGAGGCAAGGCTAAAGGAGCCTCTGGACGTCCTGTACCCTTATTAGTGAGCTGGCTCATTAAATGACCAAAATATCTTACTACATCCTCGGCGATGAAACCCTCGATGCACGGACCAGATTTGCAGTCAAGTTTGTGCGACAATCATGGCGAAAAGGACAGCAAATACATTGCCATGTAGCAAACTCTAAAGACGCTGAATTATTGGATCATATGCTTTGGGCGGACGATCAAAGCTTCATTCCTCATGCAGTCCAAGACAACAAAAGTGGGACGCCAGCCAAAACCGTTGGAATTGGCTGGACTGATCCGAGGGGTCAGTTCGGGATGCTGATTAATCTTTCAGGGCCCCTACCACAATGGTTTTCACATTTTGAACACCTGGTGGAAATAGTGGTCCAAGTACCTGAAGTCCTTGCGAATACCCGAGCAAACTGGAAACAATTGAAATTTAATGGCTATTCAATTACACAACACGATCTGCGCTCATGACTGATACATTAGAAAAAACATACAACCCTGCCAAGATTGAAACTCGATGGTATCAATTCTGGGAAGATAATGGCCACTTTGCCCCGTCTCAGCAGGGTTTACCGTACTCTATAATGATCCCACCACCTAATGTGACCGGATCCTTGCATATGGGCCATGCTTTCCAGGACACCATTATGGATGCACTGATCCGATATCACCGGATGCAAGGGCGGGATACTCTCTGGCAGATCGGAACAGATCATGCCGGTATCGCAACTCAAATGCTGGTTGAGCGTCAGTTACTGGCTAGCGACATCTCTCGTCATGAACTGGGTCGCGAAAAATTTCTTGAAAAAGTCTGGGAATGGAAGCAAACCTCCGGTGGCATGATCACACAACAACTTCGTCGCATGGGCGCAAGCGCTGACTGGTCGCGTGAACGTTTTACGATGGATGAAGGCTGCTCCCGGGCAGTACAAGAAGTATTCATACGTCTATTTGATGAGGGACTGATATACCGCGGCCAACGCCTAGTCAATTGGGACCCAGCGCTGCTGACCGCAATTTCAGATCTGGAGGTTGCAAGCGAAGAAGAGCAAGGCTCGCTGTGGCATTTCCGATATCCGTTGTCTGATGAAACAGGCCACCTAATCGTCGCCACCACCAGACCTGAAACCATGCTTGGAGATACTGCAGTTGCAGTTCACCCAGAAGACGAACGCTACAACCATCTAATTGGCAAAACGATCCGTTTGCCATTATCAGATCGCATCATACCCATTATAGCGGATGACTACGTGGACCCCGCATTCGGGACTGGTTGCGTAAAGATCACGCCCGCACATGACTTCAACGATTACGCGATGGGCGAACGTCACAAACTTTCGATTATTAATATTCTCAACAAAGATGCGACACTCAACGATCTAGTTCCAAAACCTTATCGCGGTTTAGATCGGTTTGATGCCAGAACGAAGATTGTCGACGACTTAGATGCACTAGGGCTGCTCGAAAAAACTGATCCGCATACATTAAAAGTGCCCCGCGGTGATCGCTCAGGAGTAGTAATTGAACCCTTATTGACGGATCAGTGGTTTGTAGCGGTGGAGTCACTTGCTAAGCCAGCAATTGAAGCCGTCGAGAATGGCTCCATTCAGTTCGTTCCCAAACAATGGGAAAACACCTACTTTGCATGGATGCGCGACTTAAAAGACTGGTGCATATCCAGACAGTTATGGTGGGGCCACCGAATTCCTGCATTTTACGGCCAAGATGGTCAGATATACGTTGCTGAAAACCAGGGCGCAGCGCGAGTCAAATACGGCCTAAGTGATAACTTTGAATTAACTCAAGACGAAGATGTTTTAGACACCTGGTTTTCATCTGCGCTTTGGACCTTCTCGACGCTTGGCTGGCCTGATAATACCGATGCTTTAAAGCGCTATCACCCAACAAGCGTTCTGGTCACTGGCTTTGACATCATTTTCTTCTGGGTCGCTCGAATGATAATGATGACTCTAAAGTTCACAGGTGACGTGCCCTTTAAGACCGTATATGTACATGGCTTAGTGCGTGATTCTGAAGGTCAAAAAATGTCAAAGTCGAAGGGCAATGTTTTAGATCCAATTGACCTCATCGACGGCATTGGCCTGGAAGATCTCGTAAAAAAACGGACCGGCTCTCTGATGCAGCTTCATATGAAAGATCGGATCGAAGAAACAACAAGACGGCAGTTTCCAAAGGGTCTTGAATCCTATGGAACGGATGCGCTACGTTATACATTCTGCTCTTTGGCATCCACAGGTCGAGATATTAATTTCGATGTTGGTCGAATTGAGGGCTACCGAAACTTTTGTAATAAGTTATGGAATGCAACTAGATTCGTGTTGATGCGAGTCGAAGGAGAACGGCTTACCGGCACCACCCCATCCGACCTCACCGTATTTGACCGCTGGATTGTCTCGCTACTACAAAAGACAGAAGCCAAAGTAGCAAAGGCTATCGAGAGTTATCGTCTTGATATCGCGAGCCAGGTCATTTATGAGTTTATTTGGAACGAATATTGTGATTGGTATTTAGAGCTCACCAAGCCGATTCTTGCAGAAGGTGGCGCATCCGCTAATACGCAAGCAGCCACACGAAAAACGTTAGTCGGCGTCCTTGAAACCATCCTACGCCTGGCCCACCCATTGATGCCTTTCATCACTGAAGAGCTTTGGCAAAAAGTAGCGCCATTGATCGATAAAGGTGACGATACCATTTCCAAAGCCCCCTATCCTTTGGCCAATTTAAACAAAGAAGATTCGGAAGCAGAAGCGGACGTCGCCTGGACGAAGTCAGTGATAGCGGCTGTGCGCACCATCCGGGGCGAAATGAATCTTTCACCGGCCAAGAGCATCCCGATGCTTCTCTCTGGCGGCTCAGACGATGACCGTGCCCGCATGGGGCGCTTAAAGGCTCTGATCATACCCTTAGCTAAATTGTCAGGCGTCAGATTTCTCAAGAATACTGAAAGCTCCCCAACTTCATCCACTCAATTAGTGGGGTCACTCGAAGTTCATGTCCCCATCGCAGGACTCATTGATGTCACGACAGAAATAGCTCGGCTTGAGAAACAACTCAAAAGGCTCAACGAGGACATACAGGGCTTGTCACAAAAATTGAGTAATCCAGGATTTATTGACAAAGCACCTACTGATGTAGTAGGCCGAGAGCGCGGGCGGCTCGATGAAGCCCATACTCAATTAATGAAAATTACTGCCGCAATTTCAGAGCTAAAAGACAGCTAGAAATGAAATGAAAGCATGACAAAATTTTAGATGATCGCGAAAAAAATTCAATTTAATTACTTAAATAATCAGGGTTATCCACAACCCCATCAAAGCCGGGGCCTTGAGTAATAAGGCTTCGGTAAACCTTCGAAATTTGTCCCCAGTTTATCCACAAAACTTTTGGGTTGACTTCACACTCAACCACACTATCTTGTGTCTATATAAGGTACCAACCCCAAGATCTTGGGATTATAGTAAAAACAAGAACCAAGGAATTGGTGGAGGCTTAATGTATCAATCTAGTCGGGTAAGTGGACAGACGGAGCCACAATCAGCTTCATCGCAGACGGCATCGTTAACTCGTCAAGTCACACCATCACCAGGCGAAATTCGGGTCATGAAACGGAACGGTGCAGTAGTAGTATTTGATCCAACCAAGATTGTTGTCGCAATAAGTAAAGCTTTCCTCGCTGTCGAAGGAAATACAGCGGCAGCCAGCAATCGGATTCATGAAACCGTAGAACGTTTGACTGCCCAAGTAATTGACACCTTCCAACGCAGAATGCCTTCAGGTGGAATTGTGCATATCGAAGATATCCAGGATCAAGTGGAGCTCTGCTTGATGCGCAACGGGGAACACCGTGTCGCCCGTGACTACGTGCTTTATCGGGAAGAACGCAAACGATTGCGATCTGAGAAGACTGAGGTCGCTCGGGAGATGCACCCCGAAATTAAAATCGTCAAGGAAGATGGTTCAAAAGAGCCATTAGATGTTGGCCGCTTAAAAACAGTCATTGGTGAAGCATGCGATGGTTTATTGGATGTTAACGGGGAGGTAATACTCAACGAGACGCTAAAAAACCTTTACGATGGGGTGACTCAAAACGACGTAAACACGTCTCTGATAATGAGTGCCAGAACATTAGTCGAGAAAGAACCTAACTATTCCTATGTGACAGCTCGTTTACTGCTAGACGACATCCGAGCCAAGGCATTGTCAAGGCTTGGAATAGCGGAAAAAGCAACGCAGTTTGAAATGGAAACACTGTATCCAGCAGCCCTAAAATCTTTTTTATCTCTTGCCGTTGAAAACGAGTTGGTTTGTCCAGAGCTTTTGGAATACGACCTCGACCAAATGGCTTCTGCCATGATTGCCGAGCGTGATAATCAATTTACTTACTTAGGCCTTCAAACTTTATACGATCGTTACTTCATTCATAACGATGAAATACGCATTGAATTACCGCAAGTATTCTTTATGCGAATTGCTATGGGATTGGCACTCAAAGAAGAAAATAGAGAAGAAAGAGCAATTGAGTTCTATCAGTTACTCTCTAGCTTCGATTACATGGCCTCTACCCCGACGTTATTCAACTCTGGGACTTTGAGAAGCCAACTTTCTAGCTGTTTTCTAACTACCGTTCCTGATAATTTAGATGGTATTTATTCGGCTATCCGGGACAACGCGATGCTGTCGAAGTGGGCGGGGGGTCTGGGTAATGACTGGACGCCCGTACGGGCTCTAGGTTCATATATTAAAGGCACAAATGGCAAGAGCCAAGGGGTCGTACCTTTTCTCAAGGTAGTAAACGATACAGCAGTAGCTGTGAACCAAGGCGGTAAGCGCAAAGGTGCAGTCTGCGGTTATCTTGAAACCTGGCACATGGATATTGAAGAGTTTTTAGAGCTCCGAAAAAATACAGGAGATGATCGCCGCCGAACGCACGACATGAATACAGCGAACTGGGTGCCTGATCTATTTATGAAACGGGTCTTTGAAGACGGAGAGTGGACTCTCTTTTCACCCTCAACCTGCCCAGACCTTCATGATCTTTTTGGCAAGAGATTCGAGGCCCGTTATGAGGCTTATGAAGCAATGACCCGAAGTGGAGAAATCACACTATTTAAGAGGGTACAGGCCAAAGATTTGTGGAGAAAGATGCTCTCTATGCTTTTCGAAACAGGCCATCCCTGGATCACTTTCAAAGATTCCTGCAATCTTCGGAGTCCACAACAACACATTGGGGTCGTGCACTCATCAAATCTTTGCACGGAAATTACATTAAATACGAATGCTGACGAAATCGCCGTCTGTAATCTAGGTTCAGTAAACCTCTGTAAGCATGTATCTAAGGGTGTCGGGCTGGACCGTGAGAAATTAAGTAAAACAGTCAAGACAGCGGTTCGGATGCTCGACAACGTAATCGACATCAACTACTACGCTGTGCCTCAAGCAAAACACTCTAACATGCAACACCGGCCGGTCGGTCTCGGGATTATGGGTTTCCAGGACGCGCTTTATAAACTAGGGATTCCTTATGGTTCAGATGAAGCGGTAGCCTTTGCAGATGAGTCTATGGAGATTATTTCTTATTATGCGATTGAGGCCTCAAGTGAGCTGGCCCGCGAGCGTGGTACATATCAAACCTTTAATGGCAGCCTTTGGTCGCAAGGCATTTTACCGATTGATTCATTGGAAAAACTGAGGGAAGAACGTGGAGCAAATTACCTTGACGTGGATACCACCTGCAAACTCGACTGGACCAAACTCCGTGAAAAAGCTAAGAACGGCATGCGGAACTCTAACGTCTTGGCCATCGCACCAACAGCCACGATCGCAAACATCACCGGTGTGTCGCAGTCGATTGAGCCCACATACCAAAACCTCTATGTGAAATCGAATTTGTCAGGCGAATTTACGGTTGTCAATCCCTACTTAGTTCGCGATCTTAAAGAACGTGGACTTTGGGATAATGTCATGGTCAATGATCTCAAATACTATGATGGATCTGTCCAGCAGATTGCTCGTGTTCCAGATGACCTAAAAGCGCTATATGCAACTGCATTTGAAGTCGAGACGCGCTGGATTGTTGACGCCGCTGCTCGTCGACAAAAATGGATTGACCAAGCACAGAGTCTTAATATCTATATTGCCAATGCCAACGGAAAGAAACTTGATGTTACCTACCGAATGGCTTGGTTCAAAGGACTCAAAACGACCTACTATCTCCGAGCACTTGGAGCTACATCTGCTGAAAAATCTACTATTAACAAGTCAAATCTAAACGCTGTTGTCTCTGCTCAGGCACAGCAGGTCGCCGCGCCGGCTGCTGTGCCTTTGGCCTGCAGTCTAGACGACCCTGACTGTGAAGCCTGCCAGTAATTATTTAAGCGCTTTAGGAGAAAAAATTATGCTTGATTGGAATGCATTTAACGAACCAGAAGATCAGCCGATCGTGTCACCAAAACAAGATTTGAGGGCCACGATTGGAACTGTCTCTGATCAGATCAAAGAAGTACCGTCATCTAACTCAACACAACATAATCAGGAGGGGTTGACAGCGTTTGAAATCGCTCAAAAAGCGCTCGAAAAGATGGATCTAACCCCAGCATTTAAAGAACTTGAGGTGGGTGCAGACCGCATTCACGTTGATGACAAACGCATGATCAACTGCCGTGCGGATTTAAATCAGCTAGTACCGTTCAAATATGACTGGGCATGGACCAAATATCTAGACGGATGCGCCAATCATTGGATGCCTCAAGAAATCAATATGACACAAGATATTGCGCTGTGGCGGTCAAATGACGGGTTATCGAACGATGAGCGAATGTTAGTTAAGAGAAACCTCGGCTTTTTCTCTACCGCAGACTCTTTGGTTGCCAATAATTTAGTTTTATCAATTTATCGTCTGATTACCAACCCAGAATGTCGGCAATATCTATTACGCCAAGCATTTGAAGAAGCAATTCATACTCACGCGTATCAGTACTGCATTGAATCACTCGGCATGGATGAGGGTGAGATTTTTAATATGTATAGAGAAGTTCCTGCGATTGCCAAAAAGTCGACTTGGGCATTGAAGTACACACAGGCAATTGGCGACCAAAATTTTCAAACAGGAACGACTGAAACTGATCAGGAATTGCTACAAAATCTGATTGCCTTTTATTGTGTTCTAGAGGGCTTGTTCTTTTATTGTGGCTTTACGCAGATCCTGTCGATGGGCCGCAGAAATAAAATGACGGGCGTAGCCGAGCAGTTCCAATACATTCTGCGTGATGAATCAATGCATGTAAATTTTGGTGTGGACGTAATTAATCAGATCAAGAACGAAAATCCTCAGTTGTGGACTGCTGAATTCCAGGCAAAAATGACACAAATGATTCTTGAGGGCTTGGCACTAGAAATCGAATACGCTCGCGACACTATGCCACGTGGAATACTAGGGATGAACGCCCAAATGATGGAAGACTACCTGAAGTTCATTGCTAATCGACGTCTGACGCAGATCGGTCTGTCCGAGCAGTTTCCTGGCGTAGAAAATCCGTTCCCTTGGATGAGTGAAATCATGGATTTACGGAAAGAAAAGAATTTTTTTGAGACTCGAGTCACTGAATACCAAGTCGGTGGCGCACTGTCTTGGGACTGATTTTTTAGGAATAATGGTCCGAACCCACTCTTCAGAGTGGGTATTTTTAATAAAGCCCCCCCTTGAGCTGATTCACTCAAAATACATGCAACTATTAAAGCTAAAAAAATAAGCCCGTTATTGATAAATGAATTTTCATAATATTAGGCAGTGGCGTTCACAAAAGTATCAAATGGATTAACTGCGAATATCATCTAATTTTCTTTATTAAGGTCTCGAAATATCCTTAAAAAACATTGGAGTTTTGTATGCACCTCAATCGAATCACTTTATTAGTTCTAGACATAGAAGAAGCCAAGCAATTTTTCATCAACGCCTTTGCATTCAATCTCATCGAAGACTGCCTAGTTTCTGAGAACAAGCGGATTGTGCGCATAGCAGCCAACAAAAATGGCACAACCATCAGCCTTGTGACTCCTAAAATCGGAGACGAGTCACTTGTCGGTCGTCAATCAGGAAAAAGGGTATTTGCCTTCGTTGATACCAAGGACCTAGACATCGATATTGCTCGTTTTAGCGAGAAAAACGTAGCCATTACGGATGGGCCGCGTCACGAAGATTTTGGACGTTGCGTACTAGTAAGGGATATTGCAGGAAACACATGGGAATTCGTAGAGCGCCAGGATATCTGAGCTTTTCCTGACGGAATAGAATCCAATTCAGCGATACTGAAATAATCTTACAAACGCTCACATAGATTTTGTTTAAAAATCACACTTGGCAAAATGCTTGCGTCTGACAACTCGCGAATGTAATGCTCTAATTGACTATTGCGAGCTTCGAACGTCACGTATCTTTTACCATTTAATTATATTTGAACCCTTGTGGATAGCATGAATCGACCCCGCCAAGCTAGAAAAAAGGACATTCCAAAAATCATTGAAGGCAATCAAGGAATTGCCTTAGAGACCGAAGACCTGATTCTCGACATTGAAATACTCGCGTCAGGAATTCGCGCAATTATTGAGGATCCTAATAAAGGCACTTATTGGGTTATCGAACAAGATGATGAAGTCGTCGGACAACTGATGATAACCTATGAGTGGTCAGACTGGCGGAATGGCCTGATCTGGTGGATCCAAAGTGTATACGTATGGCCAAGATATCGAAGACAGGGCGTATTTAGCAGATTATTCAAGCACGTCGAAAATGAAGCGCGTATTGAGGGTGCTATTAAGCTCAGGCTCTACGCAGAAACAGCTAATGTACGCGCTCACGAAACATATCTCGTGCTTGGCTTTACAACAGATCATTACCAAGTATTTGAAAAAAATCTTTAATAAAATTTATTTTCGATTATTCATTAGGAATTAGCTAGTGCTTTCTGCTGCATTTTCAGCGTCCCCTACTACCATAATTTTCAGGGTACTCGTTCCACCAGGCATATTTAGCCGGTCACCTCGAGTTAAAATTACTTGACTATCGTTCGGCAGCTTCAAATGAGACGATACTATTCTTACGACCAATTTATCTACATAACTCATCGACTGGCTCGGCGGCGGATCAAATCGCAATGGACTTACGCCCCTAAAAAGAGCCATCTTACTCAGAGTTTTAGGCTGATTTGACCATGCGATAATGGGCAACCGAGATCCTGAGCGGCTCATCCATAAAGGGGTGGAGCCACTTTCAGTAATGCATATAATTGCTGAGAGATTCTTCAAGTGTCCTGCAATATACATAGCACCTAGAGCGATCGCCTCATCACGCCGGCCGTATTCCGCATCTACGCGGGCTCCAAGGGCCTGAGCCTCGTCAGTCAACTCAGCACCTTCAGCAGTTTTAGCCATAGCAAGAACTACCTCAACCGGATAATCCCCAATCGCCGTCTCAGCCGACAACATAACAGCGTCAGTACCATCAAGAACTGCATTTGCTACATCAAAAATCTCAGCTCGAGTTGGCATGGAACTAGAAATCATGGACTCCATCATTTGAGTTGCTGTAACTACTGGTCGATCCAAAGCACGGGACCGGGCGATGATCTTTTTTTGAACACCAATTAGACCGTCATCACCTATTTCGACGCCAAGATCCCCCCGCGCAACCATCACAGCATCACTTGCTAAAATAAGACCATCTAATCCAATGTCGGTAGCGACAGCTTCAGCTCGCTCGATTTTCGCCATTAAAAACGCATCAGAACCCCTCTGCTTGAGCGCTTTTCTAGCTAGCTGCATGTCTCTGGCGTCACGAGGAAATGAGATGGCCACGTAGTCAGCATCGATCTCGGAAATAATGTCCATGTCAGCATAATCTTTCTCAGTTAACGCTGGCGCTGAGAGGCCACCACCTAACTTATTAATTCCTTTATTATTTGATAACTTACCACCCTGGACAACCTCCGTACAAACGCGGCCAGTGGAAAAAACCTGAATCACCTCGAGGACTATGTGTCCGTCATCTAGAAGTAAAAAATCACCATTTGAGCAGTCTTTTGACAGCTCCGGATAATCCAGTCCTACTCGATCAACATCACCATCGTTTTTGTCGACTGAGGAGTCCAGTGCAAAGGAAGCACCTTTCTTTAAGTTGACGAATTCATCTCTAAAACAGGCGATTCGAATTTTAGGACCCTGCAAATCGGCCAAGACAGCGACCGTCGCATTTAACTCTTTAGCTATCTTCCGCACCTCATTAGCGCGTCGCCTATGATCGTCTCCCTCCCCATGAGAGAAGTTAAGTCGAAAAACATTTACCCCGCCCTCAATCATTCGACGAAGGACGGTCGGTCGATCAGACGCTGGCCCCAAAGTAGCTACAATTTTCGTACGGCGCATTAATAATCCCGATCGATCTCAAAAAAAATACCGACAATATAGTAATTTACCAACAAATTGAGTAGGGCAAAAAAACAACTTTTAATGCGCTGATCGTAAAACAAACGCTAGTGAGTTTAATTAGAAAAGGATACCAGCGTAACAACATCTAGTTCTGGCATGCTTTTCGCTCTTCCTCATCAAAATATAAAAATATGCCCCACTTCCGTGAATTCGGATTTACATTGGTGCGTATCACAATCTAATTGGCATAAAATGCACCAAAACAGCGCACATGATGGAGAATAATTATGGAGCCGACACTCACAGGTCTCGCCGAACGCATTGATATAATCGTTTCCGGATCGGATACTTTTTTTCTTTTACTTGGAGCGATTCTTGTACTCTTTATGCACGCAGGTTTCGCTTTCCTCGAAGTAGGAACAGTGCGTCACAAAAATCAAGTCAATGCATTAGTGAAAATACTAACCGACTTTGGTGTATCAACTATTGCTTATTTCTTTATAGGCTACCAAGTCGCTTACGCCACTGGATTTTTAATGGGCGCTGAGGATATGGTGGCTGGAAACGGATTTGCATTAGTTAAATTCTTCTTCCTCGTAACCTTCGCAGCTGCAATCCCGGCGATTATTTCAGGTGGCATTGCAGAGCGCGCCGTATTCTGGCCAATGATGCTTGCGAATGTTCTTATCGTAGCCATCGTATACCCCCTATTTGAAGGGATGATTTGGAATGGAAATTTTGGCTTTCAAAGCTGGATTGAAGAATTAACCGGGTCAGGATTTCATGATTTCGCGGGATCAATAGTAGTTCATGCAATGGGCGGATGGCTTGCCTTTGTCGCGGTTCTAATGCTCGGATCCAGAAATGGCCGTGTCAAGGAAGATCGTATTGTTAGTTTTGCTCCAAGCTCAATACCCTTTCTAGCTCTCGGTGCATGGATCCTAACCGTAGGTTGGTTTGGTTTTAACGTCATGAGCGCTCAAGCTGTTGAAGGGATTAGTGGTCTTGTGGCTGTTAATTCTCTGATGGCTATGGTTGGAGGAGTATTCGCAGCGCTAATCGTCGGTCGAAATGACCCTGGTTTCATACACAACGGCCCCCTAGCTGGACTTGTTGCGGTATGTGCTGGCTCAGATGTATTCCATCCATTAGGTGCCTTAGCAACTGGCTTGATCGCAGGAGCACTATTCGTCTGGTTATTCATGTGGTGCTCGAAGCAAAAGTCCTTTGACGACGTACTAGGCGTTTGGGCATTGCACGGTGCATGTGGTGCATGGGGCGGCCTTGCTTGTGGTATTTTTGGAACAACCATGTTCGGTGGATTGGGTGGCGTTTCATTCACTGCACAATTAATTGGTACAGTGGCAGGAGTATCTATGGCGCTCATTGGCGGCCTCATCATTTATGGGATTATCAAAATAACGTTGGGGCTTAGATTGACTGAAGAAGAAGAGTTCAACGGTGCCGATCTATCAATCCACCGCATAAAAGCAAATCCAGAGACTTAAATATCTCACTATCGACCTGCGGTCAGAATTGCTCGGCCGCAGGCATATCAACCGCAACTCTATACACCTAGTCGCCACAAACGCGTTGCACGTGCTCGCTAGGGCGATCAAACCCAACGATGCCCATGAAAAGATCGACCCTAGAGCTCCTCCAAGTAATATTGAGTAGCCCAATGTCCATGAAGATGATCAGTTACTTGCTTACGGAATAAAAAAATATTGAGGCTCACCGAACTTTCTTTACCATCCTTCCCGGTGCCCTTTAAAACCAGAATGATTAAATGGCATCAGCATCGGCAAATTCCCACAAAGGAAGTTGCTTACTGCCGCCAGATTCACAGTCGGATATTGATGAAACCTCTGATACTGAAAGCCTCTGCACGAAATAAAAACTAATCAGGTTTTGGGCTTATCTTCAGGAGCATCACCAGCATGCTCGGGCTCGCCCTCATCATTATCATCGTCGTCGGTTTTTTCTTCTTGACCAAGCCCCCCATCAGGTTCAGCAACGACTAAAAAGGATGATGGCGGTTCTAATTGGAGGCGCAGATATAAATCCTCAATAACTCGATTAAGATCAATTTTGGCACTCTCATCCTCAGAACCCGAGCTCAATATTGCTCCAAGGCTAGCAATCTGCTCAACAAATTCTTGGGGCAACCATGATTCAAAAGGTCCACGCAGTGTTCGAATCGTTTTGAGATGGGTTATCTCATCCTGATTCTCTTGTTGTGCCGCCTCCAAAATTGCTAAAATATGCTTGCGTACAATCAATTCAAATCTCTTTCTGGCGTCTTCGGAAAACGAGTCATTTACCTCATCCTCCCCTGCCATTGCTCGGAATAGGAGTTCAGCACGTAGCCCAAGAAAGACATCCTCTTTGGAGGATCTACCCGCGGGCGCTTGAGCATTTTCATTTTGCAGACCGACTTTATGTCGATTAGATTCAAGCCTCCCAAGGCGTTCATTTAAACGATACATGCCATAAAGCAGAAACCCGAGAGACACCAGAGCAGAGCCTAATAACAATAAATGCATAAAATCCCTCGACCCTTACGACACCTAATTAACAATTCTTTCAGTATCGACCAAAACTGCAAATTCTTTGAATCATTCCAAGCCAAGTCACCCTTCAAGCCATCGACCCAAAGTCGATTTCACCCAAGCCGATTGTTTCGCGTAATTCTTCTTTATGCCGATACAGTGGTTATCAACGCCAAAGGCGCCAGGCAAGTCGAGCATGTGGCCGGCTCGAGTTAACCAGCCCTGCATCATGGTCGAATGCATCTCTGGATGGAACTGTGTCCCAAGCACATGACGTCCAATCCCAAATGCCTGCTCTGAAAATGCAGCGCCCTGAATTCCAGTTGCCAAACGTTCCGTTCCTTTTGGTAATTCAAATCCTTCGCGATGCCACTGATATACATGTGACAATGATCGAAATATTTCTTTGCCATGACCAAGAGACTTAATTGGATACCAACCAATCTCCACCCGTTTGTCATGGCTCGGCCTGACAAGACTTCCGAGCACTCGAGCCATTAATTGCGCACCCAAACAGATTCCCCAAATCGGCCGGTCCATCATCATCCAGCGTTCGATTAATTTAAGTTCCAACCGAATTCCCGGAAAGTGATCATCATTGGCGCTCATTGGACCGCCAAAAATCACCAATCCATCAAATTGACCAAGATCTCGTGGGATTCGCTGCCCACACAAAGGGCGCAAAGCCTGAACACCGATGCCCAACTGCTTTAGAGCCTTACCTACCTGACCTGTAGAGGAATTGCGTTGATGCATTACGCAAAGCACGCGTTTTTTCATCATCCCATCACCGAACGAAAGGTCAAATTAAAGCGAGGACCTATCATTTTTTTTGTTTTTAATAATGCATGTTCCCAATGGGTTTGAGTTTCTCCGCACATAATCAATAAATCACCCTCGCCAAGTTCAAAGACCAACCATTCGGATCTCTTCGGATCTAAACGAGGTCGCACTGCAAAACGCCTTTTAGCACCAAATGATACAGAACAAATAACAGGATTTAGCCCTAGTGATGCTTCATCGTCACGATGCCAGCCCATACCATCCTGTCCATTTCGATAACAGTTTAACAAGCAATGATTTAAACCACGGGCCGTTCCAATACCCCATTTGTGAAGACAGGCCTCTAACATGAATCGCAATTCATCTATCGCAGGTGTCCACGGGCTCGGCCCAAGCTTGCGGCCACTATATTGATAGGTAACAACACCTTGCCAGCTCGTTAGCCTCGGCTCATCAAAATCATGTCCAAACAAAGAAACCTGCCCTTGCTGCCAGTCGATTGATTCGGATAATTCTTCGTGAATATTCTCGATTAGCTTTGGAGAAACAAATGGAAACAACCCAAATGCATTGAATCCAGGGCGAATCCAACACTGTGGATTAAAAAAAGGATATTTAAGCTCTTGCACCTAGAATCCCTCCCAATTTTACAAGACACACTGTACCCGAACACCGTATCGCATGCGGGCATAAATTTTTCGGAAACGAGCGTTAAAGCAATAGTACCTCACTCTCTTCGATTCAATTTTGACTTACTCATGTTGTGAAGATGAGGCTACTTACAATTAAGAACATGCCTGAAGTAATAAGCTTAACAATTAAATAAAGCGAGATAGTCGTATGCATACCAATACTCAAAATTTAATTTGGACTGCAAATCACCGTGAAAAAGAAATCAGTAGCAATTACTCGAAACAACTTACTCCGTCTTTGTTAAAGTCAAACTCTATAAATCACGCAAAAGGTCTTTAAAGTGAACATGGGCGAAAGATGGCTATTCAATTTGGCCGCACTGGTTGTAGTAATTGCCGGAATTAAATCAGCCAGCACCATAATTGTGATGCTTCTCGTCGCACTATTCATTGCGTTAATATCGGCACCTCTAACGGTCGGATTGCAACGAAGGGGTGTGCCTACAACACTTTCTGTCCTCATAGTCTTATCCTTGTTACTTGCTGTGATCGTAGGGGTAAGTGCGGTGATTGGAGGATCTGTGAATGCGTTCAGTGCGGCAGCACCAATCTATGAGGCAAGACTCAATGACCGATTAGATTCAATATGGCTCTTAGCCGCCAGCTACGATATTCCAATTGACGGGAAGCAATTAAGCCAGTTAATCAATACGACAGGTGTATTCACTCTTGTCTCCAATCTATTGACAGCTCTTGGCAGCCTATTAACAAATGGTTTTCTTATTTTGCTGATCGTTGTGTTCATCCTTACCGAAGCCGCATCCATGCCCGAAAAAGTTCGCATTGCTTTCCGTAGGGAGGGGCAAGAGCCATTCGTTGCATTTGCACAGTTCATGACCCATCTAAACAAATACTTGGCGATCAAAACACTTATCGGAGCAATCACGGGAGTGGGAATCACCTTTTATCTTTTAGCGGAGGGTATAGATTTTCCGTTTGTACTCGGTTTACTTGCTTTTCTGCTTAACTATATTCCAACACTCGGCTCAATTCTTGCCGCCCTTCCCGCAATCACCTTAGCATTCCTCGAGTTCGGGCTAGGTTCAGCCGGCATGACCTCACTCGCCTATGTGTTTGTAAATATCGGCCTCGGCCAAGTGATTGAACCACGCTTGCAAGGACGAGGGCTCGGTTTATCTCCAATGGTGGTTTTTTTGTCGTTAATTTTCTGGGGCTGGCTTCTCGGAATTGTGGGTATTCTGTTAGCCATTCCATTAACTATGACAGCAAAATTGGCGTTTGAAGAGTCTCCTCGCTATTACTGGCTGGCTATATTGCTCGGTCCCGAACGTCCAAACCGAGGTCTTTTGAAGAAGAATTCCAAATAATGTGATTCAAGGATTCACAATCACTACAGTCAAATATGCCAAATGGTCGTGGAGGCATCCATTATGACCAATATCGAATTTGAGGCAATCATCGCACTACTATGCGTGCTGAGCTCATTCGCTTATATATTTTTTATAGTTTTCGACGTAACAAGACGATCCGGAAATATAAAATTTGAGCTCCGCTTATTGGTTGGCATACTAATTCTAGTTTTCACCATTTTTGTCCTGAAAGCATTGTTCGACCTGATAGCCAGCCCCTAAAAGAATGAGAGCTCTCTTGGCTCTGATAATCCATTGTGGCCCCTATAAAATAAGAGTCACAGGCATTGTTCCATGTATTCACTGCGATCCAGACTATCTGCATATCAACACTGCCTTTCGAAACAGAATGTCTCAAGTAGATAGAAATTATGAACTCGCTAAACAATTAAGCCGATAAAATCGTAAATAAACGATTTGCATAGGTTAAATAAAGTTGGCCAAACGACGAAAAAATATGTCTAGCATTAAAAAATTCTTGAAAAGAAATTTATAAAAAAGTGCTCACGATTATCCGCACGAGCCATGAATTTCTAATACGTCGGCTATAATCAAATGTTGGCGCATTCAGTAACAGCTACTGTAAGATTTTGAAAATGCATGATCACCCACCAGTTAACCTCCGTAGATGCTTACTTCTCGGTATGCACGCGATAACACCGTTTCTTCCCGGTATAATTCCGTTCGGATTGATTGCCGGCTTAACACCAATAACCCTAGGATACAGCTGGATCGATGCATCTCTTGGATCATTATTCATGTTCGCAGGCGCCTCACAACTTGCCGCATACCAGCTACTCGGGCAAGAATCGTCCATTTGGGTAATTCTCGTGACTGTGATGGCCATCAATCTACGCTATGTACTTTATAGCGCATCTATGGCGCCTTATCTCTCAGCCGCACCAAGAGCCACTAGACTATTGGCCAGCTACGGACTTACTGACCAAATCTATGCAGTGTGTCAGCGAGACTATCCCCTACACAGTTGGCAGTTATCAGAACGAATCGCCTATTATGCAGGCGGGACCATTTTACTATGGATTTTGTGGCAGGCTTGCACTCTTACCGGAGCCTTAATGGGCCAAATCGTACCCATTTACTGGTCCCTTGACTTCATGATCCCCCTAACATTTTTAGCTCTAGCACTGGGAACTCTGAAGTCCGGAGCTCACCGCGTTGCCGCTGTTGTCGGCACAACCGTCTCATGGTTGGCTCTCGATGCTCCGATGAACTTGGGTCTCATTGGTGGTGGTATAGCCGGAATCATCTCGGGAATTTTAGTCAAACGGTTTCATTCATGAATGAAACTTTCTTCTTAACGATTATAAGCGCTGCATTCGTAACTCTTATTTTGAAAGGATCGTTTATCGAAGGGTCTAAGTATATTCAACTGCCTCAATGGTTCAGGGATGCACTTGAATTTGCACCACCGGCCGTACTCTGCGCACTGGTAGTACCGGGGATTTTCAAAGGTGAAATTGGCTTGATTAAAGAATTTGGCATGGTAGCCATTGATCCGCGCTGGATAGCTGCCGTAGTGGCCATCTCACTATTTTTGAAATACAAGCGGACCATTGACACTTTGGCACTTGGAATGGTTGTTCTACATGCAAGCTACTGGGGTCAGTTGGCGACCCAATAAATAAGTAATGAAACCGAATCAACCGATCACACTACAGCGAAATGATCCACCAACAAAATCAAAAACAACCACATTATATAACGAATAGAATACCAAAAAAGCGTCATTGCATCTGCCGCTGACTCTGTGTCCCAGTGTCGCTTTAATAGCATCAAAAAACGTATGTTAATCAACGTCACTCCGACAAGGTAAAACAGTCCACTCATCCCACCTAAGTAAGGCAAAATCGTTACCAATACCATCAAGATGGAATAGAGGAACATCTGAAGTCGAGTGTATTCCTCCCCGTGCGTTACCGGCAGCATAGGAATTTCGGCTTTGGCGTACTCCTCTTTCTTAGCAATACAAAGCGCCCAGAAATGAGGTGGCGTCCAAGCAAAAATAATAGCCACAAGTAATAGCGCACCCGGATCAACGGACCCGGTCACAGACACCCAACCAAGTAACGGAGGGGCCGCTCCAGCAATCCCACCGATAACAATGTTCTGGGGAGTGGCTCGTTTTAAATAAAGAGTATAAATAACTGCATAGCCAATAATTGACGCAAATGTAAGCCAGGCCGTAAGTGGGTTCGCAATAATCACCAAAAGAGACAGTCCGCTGCTGCCCAGCAAAAAAGCGAAGACCAGTGCGCTGGCAGGTGACACCGTGCCAACCGATACCGGACGGTGTTTTGTCCGGTTCATAACAGCATCAATCCTTCGGTCGACAACATGATTAATAACCGCAGCAGCTGAAGCAGCCAATCCAATACCCAAGTTAGCCAAAATAAAAAGATCAAGACTTGGTAACACAGGTCGAGCAAGTAGCATTCCGACAATTGAGGTCAGAATCATAACCGCAACAACTTTCGGCTTAGTTAATATCAGATAATCACGCCAAGCCGACGTCGGTATCCGAGACTTATTTGCGCTCAATACCGCCATAAACGACCTCATTTACCAAAGAAGATGTCGAAAATGCAATCGACCAAGCAGAATACAAGAGTAGAACTGCAAGAACATGGTGGATAAAAGCGAGACTATCCGGCACAGCGTATACGACATTTGCGAATCCGAACAGAACTTGCACGACCAAAAGCCCTGTAAAATGAATAACCTGACCACGTCTAACCAAGCTATCCCGCGCCAATTGCAACAACATCCATACCCAATAAAGCACTAAAATCAGTGCCGCAACTCGATGCACCATTTGAATTGCTGCCCGCGCTTCTAAATGGAGAGATCCACCCTCATAATTAGGCCCTACTGCCATGAAAATATCAAAACCCTCTCGAAAGTCGTACTGAATTTCAGCACCAGGGGCACAACTCCAAACCCCAGGACAAGCCCATCCAGCATAGTTAGAACTGACCCAGCCGCCTAACACAATTTGGATGAACAACAGGGCCACTCCAACAAGCACCACCGGCCGCATCTTTCGCTGGGCCAGATCACCATCAAAAAAGCGCTGAAGTCTATTACGGAGAAATAAAAGCACTGAGAAAATGATTAACCCGCCAAGCAAGTGTGCAGTCACGATTTTCGGCAATAGCTTCAACGTTACCGTCCACATCCCAAAGGCTCCTTGCAGTGAGACAAGACCAAGCAACATGACCGACAGTAATGTCGGGTATCCGGGCAGCGACCGACGTTGCACCCCAATCGCAGCCACAATTAAAATCAAGAAACCAAGAAAGGTCGCAATATATCGATGAATCATTTCGATCCATCCTTTATGTGCAGCCACATGGATGTCCGGATATCTTTCTTGAAGGTAAGCAAGTCGCCCCGCATCGGTCGGCATGACCATTTCACCGAAACATCCTGGCCAATCAGGACAACCAAGACCCGAATCAGTGATTCGGGTAAATCCGCCCATCCAGATCACAGCAACGACCAAGATACAAGTAAACGTGACAAGCTTTAAAGGAAATTGATTTACCATTATCCAACCTTCGAAAGTTTTAGTAATTTTTTTAAGTCTCTTAAGATTAACGTGGGATTAATTGAAGGCTCAAACTTCAACACCACATTACCGAGTGGATCAATAATCCAGATTGCTGATTCCAGGGTGGTGGTCGTAGCTAAGTCAACTTGCAACACAGCCACCCTGTCCCGCTCGCGGCCCACTGCTGTGTGAAAACTATCAAGCCCTGAGTCAAATAATTCACAAGACGAGCAATCAGAACTGCTTACAAGTATGACCTGCCACACAGGTTTCTCAACCAGCCTATCAGGAAATCCCAGATCAGACGCCTGAGTGCCTCGCACCACCAATTCCCCATGATGTGTGCGCCCCTCAGGAATACCAACATCACCGAAATACATGATAAATGCTCCAACAATAGGTATGAGTGCCATCAACCAAATAGCCCAAAATGTCATTCGGTTACTCATGCTTCAAATCCTCTTCGAACCATCCATCCTGTAAGTCCGCTTAATACCACGGCCATCAAAAACCATTGCAACGCATACCCATAATGCATCTCTGGACCACTTCTAGGCATTGGCCCTGTTGCATCGCGCGCTAAAACACCCTCCGCTAAAAAAAATCCTTCAACTGCGTTCTGCTCCAATAGCCCCTTAAGTGATTGCACCCGGACATGAGCACCGATTGATTCTTTGCCAGGCTCTCCCATTTGATACCCATCAGTCAACGGTACCCACTGACCCCTCAGAACAAAGTCCATCGGTAAGTCAATCGACGGAAGCTCCGCCCTGGAAGAAAGGCCGGGTACCCAACCAAAATTTATCCAAAGCTTCATAGAACCCTCGATGGTCTTAACCGAACCGACTACGTCGTACCCAACCACTCGATCACTCACTCGGTTATCTAAAAACAGAAGAGGTTCATCCGTTCGCCTAACAGGGAAAGTTACTCGATGCGCTTTCATGTCGCTACGCTCAATAATTAGATCAGATGCACGTGTTAAGATCCGACCGCTCACGTCTAATGTCGAAATTAATATTTTTTTCTGATTCGCTCTATCAAGCTGCCAAAGACCAGCCTGCACACACAAAGCGATGACTGGTATCACTACAATTAAAAACCACCATTTATTTGTGACACGCATTGTGGTCTCCTATGCCTCATCCTTTAAAGAAATACATAGTTATGTTCAAAATATTAATTGTTTTATTATTTCTCGCTGTGGTCGTCGCACTGTTTTCCGGGCTTTACTTTCTAATGAAGGATCGAGACGGCTCTAAGCGCATTGTTACCGCACTGTCATGGCGCGTAGGATTAGCAGCCACTCTTGTGGCTTTAATTGTGATTGGCGTCGCAACCGGACTCTTAGAACCTCATGGGATAAGTGGCTAGAGAATATAAACGAACAAAAAGAGCCCAACCCAAACTACATCAACGAAGTGCCAATACCAACACACAGCCTCAAATGCAAAATGATTCCCTGGAGTAAAATGACCATCAAAACAACGAATCAGCATAGTAAATAGCATGACCGTACCCAACAATACATGAAACCCATGAAAACCAGTCAGCATGAAAAATGTAGCGCCATAAATACCTGACTCCAATGTTAGGCCAAGCTCCGCGTATGCCTCATGATACTCAGTTGCCTGAAAATACAAGAATACTGCGGCTAAAATGATGGTCAGTGCCATCCAGAATTCAAGGGCTTTCCGCTTGTTATCTTTCAATGCATGATGCGCGAACGTGACCGTGACGCTGGAGGTGATCAATAGAGCTGTATTCAGCAAAGGGAGGTGCCATGGATCGATAACGCCTTTGGCTCCTGGAAATTGTTTCATGTCTGGTGTCACCAGAAGCGGCCAAGTTGCTTCGAAGCCGTCCCAAAGCATATTCGTAACGCCTTTTGCTCCCTCACCACCAATCCATGGCACTGACAGTACTCTCACATAAAAAAGTGCACCAAAAAACGCCGCAAAAAACATCACTTCTGAAAAAATGAACCACAACATTCCTTGACGATACGAACCATCCAATTGGGCATTATGAAGACCCTGCGCCTCCTCCTCAATTTGCTGGCCAAACCAACCGAATATCACATAAAAAAGGATCAGAAATCCGCCCCCCAGGACAAATGGTCCGGTCGACTCACGATCCGCCGTCATTGCATTGAAGGTCATCGCTGCCCCATATGCCATGAGCCCCAGCGCGATCGATGCAAGAATTGGCCATTTGCTCTGCTCTGGAACGTAATAGGTTGAATTACTCATAACGATGCTGGTCCTTTGTCATCACTTGTAGAGTTTTTGGAGACTTCCGCGCTGCCCGTTATATCGTATAACGCGTACGACAGTGTAATCGTTGATATATGCTCTGGAAGGTCAGGGTCCACTACAAAAACGAGCGGCATTTCCACATCAGAACCCGCCTCGAGAGGTTGCCGATCGAAACAAAAACAATTTATTTTATTAAGGTATGGTGCGGCTTCAAACGGCGTAACGGAGGGCACGGCCTGCGCTACCATCCAATTGCCGGTGGGATTAGCCGCATAAAAAGAAGTCACCTTGTCTTCACCTGGAAATACGCGAAGATCACGCACCGTCGGCCGAAATTCCCAGGGCATGTCGGACGGGTTGACTGTCACAAATTGGATTTTGACTGTGCGAGAACTGTCCACACGAGTATCGGCAGCAGGCCCTCGATTGAAATTCTTTCCATTGAGGCCTGTGATATCACAGAAAACATCGTAGAGAGGGACGAGTGCGAAACAAAAACCAAACATAAATACGGCTCCCGCCAAAAGCCGTATTACGAGACGATTAGTTGTTGGCTTTGCCTGCATTAGTCAATCTTCGGGGGCGTTGAAAAGGTATGGTACGGCGCGGGTGACGGCACGGTCCACTCGAGTCCATGCGCACCTTCCCATACTCTGTCGGTTGCCTTCTGCCCTGCCCGCACGTTTTGCACAACGTTGTAAATAAAAACTAATTGTGAGAAGCCAAAAATAAATGCTCCGACAGACGCCATGCTATTAAAGTCAGCAAACTGCAACGCGTAATCAGGAATACGCCTCGGCATACCTGCTAAACCGACAAAGTGCATGGGGAAAAAAGTAAGATTCACACCTACAAAGGACAACCAAAAATGAGTCTTACCCATAGTTTCGTTAAGTACGTGCCCTGTCCACTTGGGCAGCCAATAGTACGCAGCGGCCATAATAGAAAAAATTGCTCCCGGAACTAATACGTAATGAAAGTGAGCCACCACAAAATACGTGTCGTGATACTGGAAATCAGCTGGGGCAATCGCAAGCATGAGTCCAGAGAATCCACCCAGGGTGAAGAGCACAACAAAAGCAAGCGCAAACAGCATCGGTGTTTCAAAAGTCATAGACCCGCGGAACATTGTAGCGATCCAATTAAATACTTTCACACCAGTCGGGACTGCAATTAACATTGTCGCAAACATGAAGAATACTTCGCCAACAAGAGGCATTCCGACCGTAAACATATGATGAGCCCACACCACGAATGATAGCAATGCAATTGATGCGACCGCATATACCATCGACGAGTAGCCAAATAGTCTTTTACGCGCAAACGTTGGAATAATCTCACTAATAATGCCAAAAGCCGGCAAAATCATAATGTAAACTTCGGGATGTCCGAAAAACCAAAATATGTGCTGGAACAGAACAGGATCGCCGCCGCCGGCCGCATTAAAAAACGACGTCCCAAAATGAATATCCATCAACATCATGGTGACCACACCAGCGAGAACCGGCATAACAGCAATTAGAAGAAATGCGGTGATTAACCACGTCCATACAAAAAGCGGCAACTTCATCATCGTCATGCCAGGAGCCCGCATATTCAAAATAGTGGCAATAATATTTATCGCGCCCATGATCGATGACGCACCCATAATATGTACACCGAAAATAAAAAAGGTGACCGAATCAGGGGCGTATGTGGTCGACAATGGCGCGTAGAAAGTCCATCCAAAGTTCGGACCACCACCCGGCATAAAGAGCGAGGAAAGAAGAATTAAGAATGCAAAAGGAAGAATCCAAAAACTCCAATTATTCATCCGCGGCAAAGCCATATCAGGTGCGCCAATTTGTAGAGGCACCATCCAATTCGCAAGACCAACAAAAGCCGGCATCACGGCTCCAAAAACCATGATTAGTCCATGCATAGTCGTCATTTGATTAAAGAAACCTGGCTCCACTAATTGGAGTCCAGGCTGAAACAATTCAGCACGGATCACCAATGCCATCATCCCACCGATCATGAACATGCACAGACTAAATATGAGATACATCGATCCGATGTCTTTATGATTAGTGGTGTACAACCAACGCCCCAGCCCTTTGGCTGGGCCGTGATGATGCGAATCGTCATCTTTCACATGCGGCAGATCAATGTCCACTGTAGCCATAATGCTTTTCTCCTATTGCTGAACTGCGCTTGGCTGAATGGAATCTCCCACGGAGTTGCCCAAGCCATTTCGCTGGAATGTAACAACAGCCGCTAGATCAACGGCTGACAATTGCTGTTTAAATGCCTGCATTGCGGTTCCTGCTTTACCATTCAGCACAATATCTAAATGCTTCTGGATAGGACCTGTCGCGATTGCGGACGCTGTAATAGCTGGAAATGCACCCGGCATTCCCTGCCCATTGACCTGGTGACATCCGGCGCAGGCCGCGTTATAAACGCCTTCACCCTTTGCAATCAAATCAGCCACAGCATAGTTTTGAGACGCCGCCCCAGCACTTATAAGCTTCATGGCTTTTTGATCGGCGACCCATCGGGCGTAATCCGCTTCAGCTTTGACTTCGACCACAATCGGCATAAAACCGTGCTCTTTACCGCACAACTCCGTGCATTGGCCACGGTAAATTCCTGGCTCTTCAACACGGACCCAAGACTCATTTACAAAGCCTGGAATGGCATCTTTCTTCACAGCAAAATTAGGTACCCACCAAGAATGAATTACATCATTTGAAGTAATCAAGAAACGTACCTTTTTGTTCACAGGGATGACCAACGGCTTATCAACTTCGAGGAGGTAATTCGAATTTTTAACCTGGACATTGTTAATCTCGTCGCGCGGCGTCGAAAGATTCGAGAAAAAATCAATATCTTCATTAAGGTATTGATAACGCCATTTCCATTGATAGCCAGTCACCTGTATGTCGACATCTGCTTCAGATGTGTCGTACATATTTATCAATGTCGCAGTCGCTGGTACCGCCATCGAAATCAGAATTACAAATGGAACAACAGTCCAAATAACTTCAACGGTTGTATTTTCATGCCAATGTTCAGCAACTGCACCCTTAGACTTCCGATGCTTGAAAATCGAGTAAAACATCACTCCAAAAACAGCGACACCGATTACTACACAAATCCAAAAAATCAGCATGTGCAGATCGAAAATTTCACGCGACAATTCGGTCACGCCTTGAGTCATATTCACTTGCCAGTCTGCCTTTGCGGGCAAAACAAATAGCGAGAGGGCCAAAACCATAGCTTTGGTCATCCGCACACCTCCTGAATTTTGATTGTGTATTGTGGCGGTTTTGTCATCTCGTTAAAGAGACCTAATTGCGTTATTAATAACTTTAATTTGGGCGTATTACTCTTGATTGCAAGACCTTAGTCTACAGACCATAGTACAAATTGCACAAGCCCGTAAACAGCCAACAAGAACAACAACGTAAAAGTGATCCCGGCTGCTACAAATACCGGGAACTTTCCATCTATAAAATCGCGTTCGCGCCTTTCATTAGATTGAACGCCTAAGAAGGCTGACATAGTGCTCAGCAAAGCTCTCAACCACAATTTCATGTAAACAGTTCGCTCACTGAGAACTACTTTTAAATAAACTATAATGGCCTACAACTTTCATACCCTTGCTCCTCTTTATAACAGCGCCTGTTTCAATTCTAAAGAGATCAGCTAAAAGCTAGCATCATTAAGCTTCAAAACAAATGGCCTAACGTCACTTAAAGCTCAACTGAGCCCCTCTATTATTCAGGTCGGAACGTCCGAACAAACTTACTTCAATGATCAGTAAATACCATCATTCCAAGCAAAAATTAAAAATTCGGAGTAAAACTTATTAATTACACACGAACCTTAATTTAAGCCTTACTTCTTGAAAATTTACGCCATTTACCAAGCTACACGCTCCACGAACCAAAAAGTTCCTATTAACCCAATTAGGATAGACGCCGGTATCGCAACTCGGGTTCGATACCAGGATTTATTCAGAACCCAAATACCAACCACTAAATAAGCCACAGCAATCACTACCAGTTGCCCGAACTCAACCCCGATATTAAATGACAGTAACCCCACCAAAAAATCTCGCTGAGGTAGCCCAAGCTCGATCAAGACGCCAGCAAAACCTAGGCCATGTAGCAACCCAAACAAAAATATAACCAGCGTACGTTGCGCCGCTACTCGTTCATGCCAGCAATTTTCAACAGCAACGTAGATAATAGAGGCCGCTATTAACGGCTCAACAATACTAGCCGGCAAATTGATCACGCCGTATAGACCAAGCGCCAAAGTTACTGAATGCGCTATCGTAAATGCTGTTACCTGAACTAAAAGATCGACTGCTCGCTTAGAGATCAGCGTCAACCCAAGAATAAAGACAATGTGATCCAATCCCTTAGGCAAGATATGGGCGAATCCAAGCTCCATGTACTCAAGCACAATAGTCAGAAATGACCGAGATACAGCACTATCGAGTGAGATCGGGCCGGTAGCCTCACCTGTCTTAACAAATTCGACGCGAGGATCGGCATCAGCCAGAAAAAGACGTACCGCAGTATTTGGCATAGATAGGTCGACTTCGTAAACAAAATTGGTTGCTCCAACAGGTAAGTCAACGGACAGATTTACCAATGATATTCGCGACAACTTATCATCATCAGCTGGTAATACCTCAAGATCATCAATGGTGATTTGCAGAGACTGCTCCATAGCAGAGACTTTTATTACTTTGACAAAATCTGAATATCGTACTGCAAATGCTTGACCCAATTCTTCAGATGAAAGCGCACGCAATTGGTCATACATCGGTGCATTAAGTGAGTCATCGGTATCGGTCAGCCCTGGATCTATCCCTGCCATCCAAGCCTCCAAGTTCACCTCCAACTGGAGACTCAAAATATCTTCTCCGAACTGAAAGGTCGCAATGGCCGGGCGCATTTCGTGAGCACATACCGAAAGACTCAGTACCCAAAAGAAAAACACAGCGAGAAATCGATGCATTAGCTATACACTCATGAAAAATCAACAACAGGACATTTTATGAAGATACACCGAAGTGTTTGGACATGCATTGCTGTCTTTCTCTTTTCCGCTCAATCCAGTGCTCACGAGTTCTGGATTGAACCCTCACTTCATCACGCTGATACGCCTAACAGTGTTGATATTTTATTAAAGGTGGGGCAAAACTTCAGAGGTAACGCTCAACCATATCTTCCCACAGACATTGCGCGTTTTGAATTGATTACTGAGCGGAAAACGATTGCAATCAAGGGGCTCATGGGAGACTCCAGACCAGCGGCAAAAATTACCCCAGAAGCCGGTCTTAACAGGGTGATCCATCACACCACGCCATACTCGATTGCATTTGACACTGGTGATCAGCGCTGGGCAGATTACGTTGCACTCGATGGCTTGGCCAATCAATTAAATAAATTTCCAGACCTACCAAAAGAGACGCCCGTCAGCGAGCGCTATGTTCGCTCAGTCAAAACATTAATTACAGTGGGCGCCGGACCATTCCAAGATAAGCTAACCGGCCGAATTCCCTTTGAATTCGTGCGCGCGGGCCCCTTCACTCGACTCCTTCCTGGCTCACATACTTTTATTTTGTATGACAAGGATAGACCTATGCCTGGCATTTTAGTAAAAGCATTCCGCCAAGAAGATCGGATGGTCGTGGATGAAAACGTCACGAACGCCGCTGGACAAATCAATCTAACTTTACCTTCATCTGATCGATACATGATCAGCGGTGTAGTCATCCGACCTGATTACGAATCAGATAATAACTGGATCAGTCACTGGCCATCACTCACATTAGAAGTTGCCGATTAATTAAGCATCAAGTCAATAGCTTTTGCTGAAGCACGGAAAGCAAAGCTCGCTGTAACATGAGTGACGGCGCCAAGACTGCCTGCGCAATCAAGTCGATTACCACCAGCACTGGGCTTTTTTTGACCAATTGAGCCATCTGGTTGAAAATAACGAGTTTGCTCATCAGAGTAAACGGCAGTCACCGAAAAACGCTTACCCAGCGTTCGCGAAAACCCATGCCTATTTCGTAACGTTTGGCGCACAGCAGCTAACAGCGCATCTCCATTAGTTTTAGATAAATCACGAACCTTAATATTCGCCGGATCAATCCGACCACCAGCTGCGCCAACGGTAATAATAGGAACATTTATGCGCTTCGCGTGAGCTATTAGTGATGCCTTCGCCGATTGGCTGTCGCCACAATCGATGATCACACTAAGCGCACTATCCACATAGGAATCTAATGTCTTTTCGGTGATAAAAACATGATCCATCCGAATCCGAATATTTTCAGATATTTGACGACATCTCTCAGCCATTACCGCAATTTTAGAGCACCCGATCGTCTTGGATAAAGTATGAACTTGGCGGTTGGTATTGGTAACACAAATATCATCAAGATCCGCCATTCGGATCTCACCTACACCACTTCTTGCTAAGCTTTCAACAACCCACGAACCAACCCCACCTATGCCAACCACATAGACGCATGACTCATTCAGGCGGGCATAAGCCCCGTCGCCATATAATCTGTCGATGCCAGCAAAGGCATCAGGCGGTTTTCTGGACATCCTTTTCCGATAATTCAAAGGCTGTGTGCAGCGAACGGACCGCTAACTCTAAATACTTCTCATCAACGACGACTGAGATTTTGATCTCCGAAGTAGAAATCATCTGAATATTAATGCCCTCAGCAGCGAGTGTTTCAAACATTTGAGTAGCAACGCCCGCATGCGAACGCATTCCTACGCCAACCACTGAAACTTTACAAATCTTAGCGTCCTGCCTCACCTCACGAGCCCCTAACGCTGTAGACACGCCTTCTAAGACTTCAAAGGCAATATCTAAATCATTACGATCAACTGTAAACGTAAAATCAGTAGTTTGATCCACTCCAACATTCTGGACAATCATATCCACTTCGATGTTTTTATGGCCCACAGGCGCCAATATCTTCGCCGCCACACCCGGCACATCTGGCACACCTACTAAAGTGAGTTTAGCCTCGTCTCGACTAAAAGCGATCCCTGAAATAATCGGTTGTTCCATCGCATCTAACTCCTCAGTGGTAATCAATGTCCCAGGACCATCCTCGAAAGTGGAAAGCACCCTCAACGGCACATTGTATTTTCCTGCAAATTCTACCGCGCGAATTTGTAATACCTTTGAACCAAGCGAGGCCATTTCGAGCATCTCCTCAAAGGTGACCTTATCCAATCGCCTGGCCGAGCTAACTACCCGAGGATCAGTCGTATAGACGCCATCAACGTCTGTATAAATCTGGCATTCATCAGCCTTGAGTGCCGCAGCAAGTGCAACTGCCGTCGTATCTGAACCGCCTCGACCAAGAGTCGTAATATTGCCAGCGTCATCCATACCTTGAAAGCCCGCCACAATAACCACATATCCAAGATCTAAATCAATGCGCATACTCGCATCATCAATCGCCTGAATTCGCGCCTTCGTATGCGCACTGTCCGTGCGAATGCATACCTGTGCACCAGTATAGCTTTTTGCCGGGCAACCTAGCTCGTTTAAAGCCATTGCCAAGAGCGCTATAGTGACTTGTTCTCCAGTTGAGAGTAGGACATCCATCTCTCTGGGTAAGGGCCGTTCGCTGATGTCGCGCGCCAACCCAATTAATCGATTGGTCTCACCACTCATCGCTGAGGGCACGACGACAATTTCGTGCCCTTGATCCACGAAACCTTTAACCTTCTGAGCTACTCCTAAAATCCGCTCCACGGTTCCCACGCTGGTTCCGCCGAACTTTTGAACGATTAACGCCATTGAATTCCTTAACTCAGTTGTTCTTCGAGCCAGCCTGGCACTGACTTCAGGGCTCCTGGCAATGATGCAGGCTCAGATCCACCTGCCTGGGCCATATCTGCCCGACCACCACCTTTGCCACCGACCTGGCGAGCTACAAAGCCGACAAGGTCGCCTGCTCTCATGCGCCCAGTCAAGTTATCTGTCACCCCAGCGACTAAATTAACCTTATCTTCTCGAACAGTTGCCAAAACAATCACCCCCCGATCCAAGCGATCCTTGATGCGGTCCATGGTATCCCTTAAAACTTTAGGATCCTGCCCTTCGAGTGTCGCCACCAGACACTGCACACCGGCTACTTCAATCAAATTATCGAGTAAATCACCACCGGCCTGAGTGGCCAATTTCATTTTCAAGCTATCTACTTCACGTTCAGCAAACTTCAAGCGATCATTTAATTGCTCTATCTTCCCATTCACTGAATCAGTGCCAGTTTTCAATAATCTGGAGGCTTGTTGCAGTATTTGCTCAAGGTCACGAATCTGCGTAATCGCTCGATGGCCAGTGACGGCTTCCAGCCGACGAATGCCAGAAGCGACGCCGCTCTCACCGATGATTTTAAAAAGACCAATATCGCCAGTTTGAGCGACATGAGTTCCGCCGCAAAGTTCTATTGAAAAATCACCCATTGAAAGAACGCGGACCTCGGCATCATATTTTTCGCCAAAAAGTGCTATAGCACCAATTTTCTTGGCCTCATCTATTGCCATTATTTGAGTGGAAACTTGTGAATTTTTACGAATTTCTTCGTTCACTACATCCTCGATTCGACTCAACTCAAGATCCGTAACCGGCCCGGGGTGCGAAAAATCAAAGCGAGTTCGATCATGCGTTACTAGCGACCCTTTTTGCATAACGTGCTCACCCAGCACTTCACGCAATGCCGCATGCATCAAATGAGTTGCCGAATGATTCAACGCTATTGCATTTCGTCGCAACCCGTCGACTCGAGCTGACACCGTATCACCAATCTTTAGATTGCCCGTTTCAAGGCTACCCTCATGACAGAAATGCGGTCCCGACTTCTGAGTCGTCTCCACTTTAAATGCAGCACTAATAGAAACTAAGTCCCCAGAGTCTCCCTGCTGGCCTCCACTTTCTGCATAAAATGGGGTCTGATTCAACACGATCATGCCTCGATCACCAGCCGCCAAAAAATCCACCGACTTACCATCTCTCACAAGAGCAACCACTGCCGCACTCGCCTCAAGATGCGTGTAACCCAAAAACTCAGTACCACAATCTAAATCCAGCCGGACTCGCCCCTCGACTACAAAACTCGAGCCTTGCCGTGAGTTATCTTTCTGCTCCGACATCGCTCGATCAAACCCTTCGATATCAAGGTTTAAACCACGTTCTCGGGCGATATCGTTAGTCAAGTCAACCGGAAATCCATGCGTGTCATATAACTTGAAAATCAAACCACCAGAAAGAGTATTTCCTTCCAATGAAGCGATCGCTACGTCTAGCACTTTGATGCCAGCATCGAGGGTTTTTGCAAACTGCAGCTCCTCTTGCTTTAACGCAACCACAATTCTATCTTCCGCATCACGGAGCTCCGGATACGCCTCACCCATCTCGGCAACAAGCACATGAACTAACTTGTGAAAAAATACGTGGTCACATCCAAGTTTATGTCCATGCCGAATGGCACGCCTAATAATCCTTCGCAATACATACCCACGGCCCTCATTGGCAGGAAGCACACCGTCGCAAATCAGAAATGAACAGCTTCGAATGTGATCAGCAATCACTCTTAGGCTCTTAGCCTCAAGATCTTCAGTTTTAGTAACTTCTGCAGCGGCCTTGAGAAGGGTCTGAAACAAATCAATTTCATAGTTTGAATGCGCACCCTGCATTACAGCAGCAACTCGTTCAAGACCCATTCCAGTATCTACTGATGGCTTTGGTAGAGGTGTCCGCGTGCCATCTGCAGCCTGCTCAAACTGCATAAATACTAAATTCCATATTTCAATATAACGATCTAAATCATCTCCATCTGAGCCTGGAGGACCACCGGGCACGTGAGGCCCATGATCGTAAAAAATTTCACTACAAGGGCCGCAGGGACCCGTATCCCCCATAGACCAAAAATTATCTTTATCACCAAGCCGAGAGAGTCGAGCAGGATCAACGCCAATTTTCTGAAGCCAAATATCCTCTGCTTCTTGATCGCTATCATGGACGGTCACCCAAAGTTTCTCGGGCGGCAACCCTAAACGTATCGTTAAGAACTCCCAGGCCAATCGGATAGCCATTTCTTTAAAATAGTCACCAAAACTAAAATTTCCAAGCATTTCAAAAAATGTATGGTGCCTAGCCGTATAACCCACATTTTCGAGATCGTTGTGCTTTCCTCCCGCACGAACGCAGCGCTGTGCTGTCGTAGCGCGATTGTATGGCCTGCTTTCTTCGCCCGTAAACACATCCTTAAACTGGACCATCCCTGCGTTGGTAAAAAGAAGCGTCGGGTCATTTCCCGGAATCAATGAACTGGAGCTAACAATGGTATGCCCATGCTCCCGGAAATGGTCAAGAAATTGTGAACGTATTTCAGCGCTTTTCATGGTCTGTCAAGTGTCTAGCATTCTATAAAAAAACAATCCTAGCCCATAATTGAGTCGACTGCTTCAGTTGCATCAGAAAAGCTAAAACCCCTAGACGCCAAAAACCGCAGCGCCTTGTCCCGAGTTGGATCTTTTTTACTTCGAAGCCACTTCCTGAGCACTTCGGTCGCCCGGTCCTGCTCAGAAGCAACATCACAACCCAACCAGTCATCGATCCTAGAACTATCAATGCCGTGTGTCTGCAATTCCAGCTCAATTCGCCTAAGACCCCACCCTCGATTGAGTCGCGATCGAACCAGTGCTTCTGAAAATCGCTCATCGGATTGCAAACGCTCAGTAATGAGCCAATTCAAGAGAGATAAACGCTCGATGAGCGAAAGCTCCGGATGTTTGTTACGAAGCTTTCGATCGAGTTCGGCCCGAGAATGTTCTCTGCGAACCAGTGACTCAATCAATGTATTTTTAGGATCAGCCGCCACTACTCTTACGCATAATTTCCAGTCGAGCAAACAAGCCAGAAGTATCCCAGCGAGCACCGCCCATGGATTGCACTTCGCTATACAGTTGATCAACCATTGCTGTTACGGGCAATGCAGCACCATTTTTGCGCGCCTCAGCCAGACAGATCGATAGATCTTTACGCATCCAATCGACTGCAAACCCATGCTCAAACTCGTCAGCCAGCATAGTCTTGTAACGATTTTCCATCTGCCACGATTGCGCAGCACCTTTACTAATGACATCAACAACTTTGTGTGCGTCCAGTCCAGCAGCCCTCGCAAAGGACAAACCTTCGGACAAGCCCTCAACCAAACCAGCAATGCAAATTTGGTTCACCATTTTTGTAAGCTGGCCAGATCCAACTGGGCCCATTAATGAACAAGCGCGAGCAAATACATCTATTACCGGGGCCGCCAAAGCGAAGTGAGCTTGATCGCCCCCAACCATAACCGTAAGAGCTCCGTTTTCCGCTCCCTGCTGTCCACCTGAAACCGGGGCATCCATAAAGCCCAATAACAAAGTCTTGGCTTTTTGATCAAGTTCGCGGGCCACTTCGGCACTCGCCGTGGTGTGGTCAATAAATAGCGAGCCTTCGCTCATGCCGCTGAAAGCACCATCGGAGCCCAATACAATACTCCTCAAGTCATCGTCATTGCCGACACAGGCAAAGACGATATCTTGTCCAACAGAGGCCTCACGAGGCGTTGCAGCAGAATTCCCACCAAATTCATTTACCCACTTTTTCGCCTTGGCTTCGCTTCTGTTATAAACAGTAACATTATAACCGGCCTTGGCTAAATGCCCCGCCATTGGGTATCCCATGACACCCAAACCTAAAAATGCAACCTTCATCTAAAACCCCGCCTTTAATTTAAATAAACTAAGAATAAATACCATGCTCAGCCAGCTTTTTTCTCAAAGGATGAACACCCTCCCAATTCATGGGGGCAAGCATGGCATGAATCCAGTCAGACTCGACCTGCTCGACGCTATCGAATCGCCAATCAGGATTTTTATCTTTGTCGACGAGGAGTGCTCGAACACCCTCGCACCATTCACCATCGCCGAGCATATGCATCGCTAGATCATGCTCTTGAATAACGCACTCGTAAAGACTCAGAAATCGGCTGCGCTGAAACTGATGGCCCGACACCAATGAGGCGCCCGGACTAGCCTGCTCGAGGCCAACGAACAGTTCGGGAATGGCTTGATACCAGAATTCTATAGCTCTCCACACTCCTTCTGGGGTCTGATGACGTATGCGGTTGACCAATTGAGACCCAACTGCCTCCCATGGACCTTGACTAGGCGACCGACTTGTAACCTCCGAAAGCTTAGAACCAAGATCTGATAGAGCCGCGTATTTACTTGAAAAATTAAGCCCACAAATAGTGTCAAGGACCGCATCCTTCTCTTGCCGAGGCAATAACCAATCTGCCAACTGCAACCAGCATGCATCACTCGCTGATACCGTCGCCCCAGTCATAGATAAACATATCCCCAAGCCGTTAGTTGCACGGTTCAAAAACCAACTACCACCGCAATCTGGCACAAATCCGATCCGTACCTCTGGCATCGCGAGCTTCGAATGTTCTGTCACAAATCGGACATCTACGCCCTGAAAAATACCCATGCCACCGCCCATGAGATAACCATCACCCCAAGCAAATACTGGCTTTTGCATTTTCCGAAGCCAGAGATCCAACAAATATTCATCAGCAAGGTAATCTGACGCATGGCTCAGATCGGTTACACCACCTTTTTGTCCAAAATTAGTGACATCTCGAACATCACCGCCCGCACAAAATGCTTTTTCAATCGATGATTCGATCCATAAACCAAAGATCGAATGATCTGATTCCACTCTTTTAATAATCTCGAGCAATTCAAATATCATCCTATGATCAAGAGCATTAAGTGCTTCAGGACGATTTAAAGTGGCGACGGCTAAAAGGCCATCGATACCCCGAAGAGGACGAGTCGAAAATTGAATAGAAGGCTCTGTCATGCTTTCTCCATTGAATATAAGGATATCTTTATATTATTATGTTCGGAATGTGGACATCATACGACAATTACATAGACGCTTTAAAAGCAATTTCCGAGCCCACACGATTTCGTTTGGTTCGTCTTTGCGCCCAAGGCGAGCTCACCGTCTCTGAATTAATGCGCATTGTGGGGCAGTCTCAGCCTCGTGTTTCGCGTCATCTTAAACTACTACAAGATGCCGGCATTTTAGAGCGATTCAGAGAACAGCATTGGGTTTTTTATCGCGTTGTGCAAGAGGAACACTATCAGTTGTTAGTCTCAGGGCTGATAAACCAAATCGAAAAAAACGAGACCATAATACAATTAGATCAAAGTCGGCTTATCGAGCTCCAAGCTGCGCGCGCCACGCTATCTGAGACATTTATCGAAACCGAGCTTCCTGATTGGTTGCGTCTACACGAATACCATGGAGACACAGCGCGTTTTGAAAGTGCCGTCCAAGACGCTCTCGCTGAAAAAACGGTTGGGCATTTTTTAGATGTTGCAACAGGAACAGGACGGATGCTAAAAATCGTAGGCCCATTGGCCACCAGTGGAGTAGGCATTGATCTCTCAAAAAAAATGGTAACGGTTGCGCGAAGTGTTCTCGCAGAATCTGGCTTAGCCCACCTAACGGTAAGACAGGAAGATATGTATCAAATGCGCTTCGCTGCCAGGTATTTCGACACCATCACCATTGATCAGGTACTCTATTTCGCGACTAATCCTGATGCCTTAATCAAAGAAACTGCTCGCGTATTAAAATATGGGGGTCGTTTATTAGTAGTCGCATTCACGGCCTCTAAAACGGCTAAAACGCCGCCATCAGTGGGTATCGAGCTATCAGATATTCAACAATGGATTGAGAGTGCCGGACTCAAAATCACAAATACCAACATACTGCCGGGCGATTCGCTCGATATCAGCCTGTTAGTCTCAGAAAAAGCTAAGGATGCAACATGAGTCCACCGCGTGTCTCGTTTGAATTTTTCCCGCCTAAGTCCCTGGAGGCGGAACGAAGCCTATGGAACACCGTGGATCGGCTCGCACCTTTACAACCTGAATTCGTGTCCGTTACCTACGGTGCCGACGGATCAACAAGGGAACGGACTCATCAAGTTATCCAAAAATTATTGAACAAAACAGCTCTTCTTCCGGTCCCTCACTTGACTTGCGTCGGAGCTCCGCGCGATGAAATTGATGCCATCGCCGATAGTTATTGGAACATGGGGGTACGTCAAATCGTCGCACTCCGCGGCGATCCCGAAGGTGGTTCCGACGCCGGTTACAGCCCCCATCCCGATGGTTATGCGTATGCATCTGACCTAGTCGAGGGCCTAATGAAACTCCACCCATTTGAACTTTTTGTAGCCGCATATCCTGAAACCCATCCACAGGCATTATCTTCTGACGCCGATCTTGATAATTTACGGCGCAAGATCGATAAAGGAAGTCGACGCGCCATTACCCAGTTCTTTTTCGATAACGATATTTTTCTTCGCTTTCGCGATCAAGTTGCGAAAGCTGGGATCGAAGTGGATATAATCCCGGGAGTCCTACCTGTCACCAATTACAAATCCTTACTCAGATTTGCAAGCGCTTGCGGCACAAACATCCCCAGCTCACTTGCTCGCTTATTTGAAGGGCTCGACGAGGATCCGGTTACCCGCCAATTAATCGCAGCACACGTTTCTGTAGATCAAGCAGAGGCGCTGGGACGTGAAGGCGTGGAAGATTTTCATTTTTATACCCTAAACCGTGCGGACTTATCATTCGCCGTCTGTCACGCACTCGGTGTTAGAGGTTCCCAATGACTAGAGAAAAGAGAATTAAATGGCTCGAAGCCAGCCTAAAGAGCCAAATTCTCATTCTCGACGGTGGAATGGGCACAATGATCCAAGGCGCAGGTCTTGGGGAAAGCGACTATCGCGGTGAGCGTTTCAAAGATTTTAACCAAGATCTCAAAGGGAACAACGACCTCCTAACTCTCACCCAACCAAAATTCATTGCATCAATTCACCGAGACTATATCGAAGCCGGTGCCACCATTATTGAAACCAATACATTTAATTCAAACTCACCGTCTATGGGCGACTACTCAATGGGGAACCTGGTAGCCGAGCTCAACCGAGAAGCCGCAAAACTAGCACGAAATGTAGCTGATACTTTTGAACGCCCAATCCTTGTCGCCGGCGTCCTTGGCCCGACCACCCGAACTTGTTCGATCAGTCCCGAGGTAAATGATCCTGGCGCCCGAAATATTACTTACGCTCAACTAGTTGAGACATATGCCGATGCTACGCGAGCCTTGTTGGAAGGTGGCGCAGATCTCATTTTAGTAGAAACAATTTTTGACACTTTAAATGCAAAAGCAGCGCTTTTTGCCATCGATGATATTGCCCGTGAAACGGGCATTCAAATTCGAATAATGATTTCAGGAACCATTACAGATGCGTCAGGCCGAACTCTTTCGGGTCAAACGACGGAGGCATTTTGGCATTCAGTTCGTCATGCAAAACCTCTCACCGTTGGCCTAAACTGTGCGCTAGGGCCCAAAGAATTGCGGCCTTTTTTATCGGATTTATCAAAGGCAGCTGATACTTATGTATCAGCGCATCCCAACGCTGGACTTCCCAATCAATTTGGTGAATACGATTTAGAGGCCGAGGAGATGGCATTGATCGTTGCTGAATATGCAGAAAGTGGTCTGGTCAACATTATAGGTGGCTGCTGTGGGACAACACCCGAGCACATTCGCCTAATCGCAAACAAAGTGGCTGAATTAACACCACGGGCGATCCCAACGCTCGTACCACGCATGAGACTAAGTGGGCTTGAACCTTTTGTGGCAGACGAAACTACTGGGTTTGTGAATATTGGTGAACGAACAAATGTTACCGGCTCCGCTATGTTCAAACGTTTGATTTTGAATTCTCAATTTGATGAAGCTCTAACTGTTGCGCGCCAACAAGTCGAAAATGGGGCGCAAATCATCGACATCAATATGGACGAAGGCATGCTGGACTCCAAAGGCGCCATGGTAACGATGTTGAACTTAATTGCCTCAGAACCAGACATTTCTCGAGTGCCTGTGATGATCGACTCATCAAAATGGGACATTCTCGAAGCGGGCATGCAATGCGTCCAGGGTAAGGGAATTATTAACTCGATTTCCTTAAAAGAAGGTGAAGCAAACTTTTTAGAACAAGCTCGTAAAATCCGTCAATATGGATTTGCAGTAGTCGTCATGGCTTTTGATGAGGCTGGCCAAGCTGATACTCGTGCTCGCAAACTTGAAATCTGTAAAAAATCATATAAGTTACTGACCGAAGTAGTCAGTTTCCCCCCCGAAGACATTATCTTTGATCCCAACGTCTTTGCAGTCGCCACAGGAATCGAGGAGCACAACAATTATGCTCAAGATTTTATAGGTGCTTGTAGCGATATCACTGCACAATGTGTTCATAGCTATATCTCAGGAGGTATCTCCAATGTTTCTTTTTCTTTTCGAGGCAATGATACGGTCAGAGAAGCGATGCATTCGGCCTTTTTATTCCATGCGATTCGAGCCGGCCTCTCCATGGGTATTGTCAACGCTGGACAGTTAGCTATCTACGAAGACATTGATCCAGAACTCAAAATTCTTGTTGAAGATGTGATACTGAATCGCAACGGCGATGCAACTGAAAACCTTGTGGACGCAGCTCCAAGATTCAATCTCGGCAAAGAAGTTGTTGAAGATACTGTTGCAGAATGGAGAAACGGGTCCTGCCAGGAACGACTTTCCTATGCTTTGGTTAAAGGCATCGACAGCTACGTTGTGGAAGATACTGAAGAAGCTCGGCTGCAGGCAGACAGGCCCTTACGAGTTATTGAGGGGCCACTCATGGATGGAATGAATACAGTCGGAGATCTTTTCGGTGCGGGCAAAATGTTCCTGCCGCAAGTAGTAAAATCAGCGCGGGTCATGAAAAAAGCGGTTGCCCATTTGACTCCTTACATAGAAGCCGAAAAAGCAGCCTCAGGCGATACCAGTCAAGAACATGGTGTGATTATCATGGCTACCGTCAAAGGTGACGTTCACGACATCGGTAAAAATATTGTTGGTGTGGTTTTGCAATGCAATAACTTCAAGGTCATTGACCTCGGGGTAATGGTGCCAGCACAAACGATTCTGGATGCCGCTAAAGAGCATAATGCGGACATTATTGGCCTATCCGGACTAATCACGCCGTCATTGGATGAAATGGTCAACGTGGCTTCAGAAATGGAGCGCCAAGGCTTTACATGTCCACTATTAATCGGAGGGGCCACGACTTCACCAGCCCATACATCAGTAAAAATTGATCCGGCATACTCAGGACCTGTGCTTTACGTCAAAGATGCTAGTAGAGCTGTTGGCGTGGCATCAAAACTCTTGGGCGACTCCAGAGTTGACTTTTATGCTGAAATTGATCGAGACAATCATGCTAAGCGCAAAGCCTACGCGGGCCGCGCACCGAAAAAATTACTATCAATTACTAATGCAAACCAAAGACAAGCAAAGCTTAGGTTTGATTCAAATACCATTTTAACTCCAAAGCTTCTTGGCCGGCATGCATTAGTGGATTATCCATTAGATGCCTTAGTGCCAGCTATCGACTGGATGCCATTTTTTAATGCCTGGGAATTTTCAGGGAAGTTTCCGGACATATTAAATGACCCTAGAAAAGGGTCAGAAGCCCGCAATCTATTTAATGATGCTCAGGCTATGCTGAAGACGCTTATTGAAGAAAAATGGCTTCGTGCAAATGCAGTGATCGGTTGCTTCCCAGCGTACTCTGAGGGCAACACCATCGTCATTCTGAACCCCAACGACCCCAACCAAATTCTCGCGAAAACTCATTGGCTCAGGCAACAACGACCCATGCCCGATGGCAAGCCTCAACTATGTCTCTCTGATTTCGTGGCGCCCAAGGAGTCGGGGCAAATCGACTACATTGGAGCCTTCGCGGTCACTACCGGCCACGGCATTGACTCCCATATTAAAGCCTTTGAAGACGCTCATGACGACTATCAGGCAATTTTATTAAAAGCACTGGCCGACCGATTTGCTGAAAGTTTTGCGGAGCATCTACATCAACGCGTCCGCACCGAATTTTGGGGCTATGCTCAAGATGAAACCCTGTCAAACGATGATTTAATTCGTGAAAAATATCGAGGGATTCGACCAGCGCCAGGATATCCAGCCTGCCCAGATCACCGCGAAAAACGAACACTTTGGGAACTCTTGGATGTAGAGGCAACGACAGGAATCTCACTGACAGAAAGTTTAGCGATGTGGCCTACCGCATCCGTTAGCGGATTCTATTTTGCACATCCTGATGCTCGCTATTTCACACTTGGGACCATTGGCCAAGACCAGCTCACAAGCTACAGTCAATTAAGAAGAGAGACCACTGAGGAGAATGCACGCTGGTTATCACCCATCCTTAGCTAGGTGAAACATTGCTTCCAAGAGACTGGTAGAGCTGGCCAGGTCTATGAAACGCCAATCTTTGGCCGAACATTTTTTTACCATGCTCATTCTAAAAGTTATTCGATCACTTTTTCCTAGCAAAATCGATTAATAAAAATTTGAGTTAGGCAGGACGATTGATTCGCGCCGAAGCGGATAATTTGCGCGCACACGATCAAATATTTCCGAGCGCTTATTGGCAGCAGATCCAAGCAGACTAGTACGTAAATCTTCGCAGACAGCAGCCAATGAACAATTAGAACGAACCCTTTCGATCTCAGATCCCCCAGAGCTAACTTGACGTGCGATAGAGTCCAAAAAATCAGGACGATTCATAGATGGCAAGCTTTCCCCCATCAATTCGCAGAACTGTCTTAAAATCAATTCCGTACCTCTCAACTTACCTTCCACCGAGTGCCCTGCAATATGAGGGGTCACTCGCCATGAGCGGTCTAACAAAACATCTTCAATGAATGGCTCATTGGGAAAAACATCCAAGACTACATCAAAATGTAACGACTGCAGAAGGTCATCGACCAAAACGAGAGGGCCACGCGCGGCATTGATTAATAAGCTGCCTGGTCTCAAGATTGCAAGTAACTCATGAGTTAAAAAATATTCAGTTTGATATGGCATCACTTTGGTCAAAGGCACGTGGACAGACAATACGTCTGCCTGTCTAAGCAATACATCCAATGGGACATGGTCAGAAAATTCACCGCGATCTGCCCTCGGTAGGTCAGAGCCGAGAACCGTGATACCTAATTTTTTAGCTCGACTTATTAAACGGCTCCCAACCTGACCTACACCCAAAACACCTAACGTAAGTGTCTCAATATCTTTTTGGCGCCAATCGACCCAGTCAAAGAGTGTAGCCAATACATAATCGGTGACAGCCCGTGCGTTGCACCCAGGTGCAGAAGCAATCCTGATGCCCCGCTCATTGAGTGTTTCAATTGGCAAATGATCCACTCCTACAGTTGCGGTGCCTACGAAACGTACCGTCTCTGGCAGAGCAGCCGCATCCAATCGAGTTGTGGACCGGATAAAAATTCCAACTGCCTGATCAAGTATTTCTTCGGGAATAGTGCGCCCGCAATACGAGCGAATCTCGTAATCATTCGGCGCCAATTCGGCTAAACCAAGTAAGCTTGCGTCAGCAACAATTACAGACATTGAAGTTTCCTCTCATCGAATTGCACCATTGTCGCTTATACTACGAAGGACGAACAAACAACGATTCTTATGCTGACATTCGATCCACACTTAATTTCAGTGTTGCCTAAACCAGGTCGCGCTGCACAACGTATCACCGAAGCGCCGGAGGCGGCAACGCCCCTATTAATCAGTGATCTTGCAGCACAAGCCGACGCGCTTGTCCTCGTGCTGGTAGAAAGTTCGCACGATGCACAAAGCTTGGTGGATTCCCTTCATTGTTATCTCGGCCAACAGCATATTAGCGATGGTAATGGCGAGCCCGTGGGCCAGTCTGAACTACCTATTTTGCACCTTCCTGACTGGGAAACTCTGCCGTATGACAGCTTTTCACCCCATGAGGACATTATCTCAGAACGGCTCAAAGCACTCAGTCAATTAAACACATTGACGCGCGGGATCCTGATTCTTCCAATACAAACACTTGCGCACAGACTACCCCCTAAAACACATTTGGATGGACAGAGCTTCTCGCTCAAAACTGGAGATCGATTTGATTTAATTACCGAGCGGCGCCGACTCGAAGCCTCAGGCTACCACGCAGTCGAATCAGTTAGGGGACACGGCGAATTCACCGTCCGTGGATCAATTCTAGATGTCTTTCCAATGGGGTCCCACCATCCATTGCGAGTAGAACTCTTTGATAATGAAATTGAAAGTTTGCGATCTTTTGATCCCGACACACAACGCACCTTAATCAAAGTTGACTCAGTAACACTTTTGCCCGCCCGTGAAATCCCGTTAACCGAGACAGGAATTACAATATTCAGACAGCACTGGCACGAAACATTTGAGGGCAATCCCAGAGATTGTTCCATATATCAAGACGTGTCCTCAGGACTCGCCCCGCCAGGCATTGAATACTATGCACCTTTATTTTTTCGCAGCATGTCAACACTGTTTGATTACCTGCCCGAAGAAATAATCACCGTGAGTGTCGGCAAAGTTCATGCGGCCTTAGAGCAATTTTGGACTGATGTCTCGGCAAGATATGAAAGCCTAAGACACGACTTGAGAAAACCAATCTTGGCACCAGAGCTGCTATTTTTGCGGACCGAAGAGCTCTTCAAATTATTAAAGCCGTTGGCTAGTTTGGAAATTCAACCAACCCTCATTTCACACCCAAGACTTAGGGTCTTGCCCGAGGTTTTCTTTGACATTAGAGCAACAGATCCAGCAAAAAATATTCGAGCACTAATCGAGCAAGGCTTAAGCCTTCTCTTTGTAGCCGAATCGGCTGGCCGTCGCGAAGCACTTCTAGAGTTGCTCGCAAAACACGGCCTGCGTCCCAAATCTATCGATCAGCTTGGCGACTTTAATCCGGCCTCTGAAGGGGTGGTGATCACGCTCGGGCTTCTCGACCATGGAATCTTAATTGATCAAATCGCAATCATCCCTGAAAGCAGTATATTTGGTCGTCGTGTGCACAAAAGACGAAGGCGGCGTCAGCATGAAATTGCTACTGATCTGATTGTTCGAGATTTGTCCGAACTCAAAATCAATGATCCCATCGTACACATCGATCATGGCGTCGGTCATTACCGAGGCCTCGAAACCATCAATATGGGTAATGACATTAACGAGTTCGTAGCGGTTGAATATCAAGGTGGAGCCAAGCTATTTATTCCAGTTACAAATCTAGGAGTTTTAAGTCGTTACGCGGGTGGTGATTTAGAGGCAGTAAGAGTTCATAAACTGGGGACCGATCGATGGAGTAAAGCCAAGCAAAAAGCTGCAGAAGAAATTCGTGATAAAGCGGCTGAACTGTTGGATATTTATGCGAAAAGAGCAGCCAAAGAGGGGCATGCTCATCAAATTGATGATGATCAATGTGAGCGCTTTGCCGAGGGATTTCCATTTGAACTAACGCCAGATCAAGAAACGTCAATTGATGCTGCGATCACAGATTTGCGGGCGCCACGCCCAATGGATCGACTGATTTGCGGTGATGTTGGCTTTGGTAAAACCGAGGTGGCGATGCGTGCAGCCTTTGCGGCAGTCAGTAGTGGCAAACAAGTATGTGTATTGGTACCGACAACGCTCCTAGCACAGCAACACTTTGAGAGCTTCCGCGACCGCTTCGCGGACTGGCCTGTGACCATTGAAGTACTAAGCCGCTTCAAATCGAGAATCGAGACCAAAGAGATCGTTGAAAGAAGCAACAAAGGTGGAATAGATATTATTGTCGGCACCCACAAACTTCTTTCAAGTGACCTCAAACTACCTAACCTTGGACTCTTAATTATTGATGAAGAACACCGATTTGGTGTTGCTCAAAAGGAAAAGCTGAAAAAATATCGGGCAAATATTGATATTCTCACGTTAACAGCTACTCCTATCCCACGGACTCTAAATTTATCCATGGCAGGTATTCGTGATTTATCGATAATCGCGACCCCACCAGCCCGAAGACTTCCGGTAAAAACTTTCATCAAGCAAAAGGATGATGCTCTTCTTAAAGAAGCCATGTTGCGTGAACTACTCCGTGGTGGGCAAGTCTATTATTTGCATAATGAAGTCAGATCAATCGAACGTACGGCAGACGATGTGCGAAGACTGGTGCCTGAGGCCCGTGTCACGGTTGCACATGGACAAATGCGGGAGCGAGAACTCGAAGATGTCATGAGTGACTTCTATCACAAGCGCCATAATGTCTTGGTATGCTCCACCATCATCGAGACGGGGATAGATATTCCATCTGCCAACACAATTCTCATTGAACGAGCCGATCAGTTTGGCTTAGCGCAGTTACATCAATTAAGAGGACGCGTTGGCAGATCCCATCATCAGGCCTATGCTTACCTCTTAACGCCAGATCCTCGCGCGATGACTTCGGACGCACTGAAACGTTTAGAAGCGATTGAAGCCGCAAGCGATTTGGGTGCTGGATTTCAACTCGCAACACATGACCTCGAAATCCGTGGTGCTGGTGAACTGCTCGGTGAAGATCAATCCGGAAACATGCAAACGATTGGCTTTTCACTATATACAGAAATGCTTAATGAAGCAGTCACAGCAATTCGAGAGGGGCGAATACCCGATTTTGACCAAACGGAATCCATACATGCTGAAGTAGACCTCAAAATCCAAGCCTTGATCCCGCCAAATTATTTAAATGATGTACCTATCCGCCTCGAGCTTTATAAGCGGATTAGCACTGCGGAAGATTCAGAATCCTTATCTGAGATCGAAATAGAAATGATTGATCGATTCGGCTTATTGCCGCCCCAAGCAAAAAATCTCTTTCATCAGGCCCTGGTCCGAATACAAGCTGAATCTCTTGGCATCAAACAAATCACTATGGGCCCTCAGTCAGGCCGAATTGAGTTCCGCGAAAAAACTAAAGTTGATCCTATGAAGCTCATCCGTCTGGTACAGTCGAAGCCAAATGAATATAAACTCGACGGTGCAACCGCCATTAAGGTAATTCGGTCTTCTGTCAGCACGGCTCAGAGACTTAGCTTGATTGGGGACATTTTACATTTACTAGGAGGAGAATCCGCCGCATGATGACACGGTCTCTTTGGATCAGCATATTAATGCTTTCCGCGGCAATCACCCAAGCGGACACCCGACCCTACGCGCTAGAAGTGCTGGTCTTTTCACGGGCGGAGCCGGTGCATACTATTACCGAAGCTTTTCCTCCAGAAGAACCCGTTGCTCCCGAAAGCTTTGATCTGCTATTTGCGCTGGATTCAGGTTATAAAAACTTGAGGCCAGTGCCGGTCTATAGCCACGCTCTTAACAACGCGGCTACCCAGATTCTTACCCAGACGGGAAGTCGAGTCCTATTTCACAAACGCTGGATTCACCCATTAACAAAGAATCAGAATAACAACCCCTGGTTTCAAATCAACGGAACTGGGCGGTTAGGCGAAACTCTCCGTGGCTATCTTAGATGGTCAATCGATCGATACATTGAGCTCGATGTGGATCTTAGACTGACCAAACGTGACGTGCGTATGAGCGAGAGCGGAGAGCTTTTACCGGAAGTCTATCAAATACGAGAATTTCGAAAAATGTCTTCAAAAGACATTCATTATCTCGACCATCCAGCATTTGGAGTGCTTATCGCCGCTGAGCCGATTGTATTAACTGATCAGATTCAAGATGCAGAGTCTGCGTTGGAAACGCCACCTCAGCCCCTAAATCAGTAATGAGCTCATAAATTTTTAACAGCACATCCTGCTTAACCTGATGGTATTCGGTCCAAACAGTAGTCTTCGTGAAGCAATAAACGAAAAAATCGAGAGAACTCGGTCCAAATAAATTAAAATTCACCATCAAAGTCTGCTCGCAATCAATATCTGGATGCTGTCTAAGCATCGACTCCACTTGACTTACAATCGCTCTCACATGCGATGCATCATCATATCGAACGCCAATCGTCTCATAAATACGCCGATGCGACATACGTGATGGGTTCTCAACAGCGACAGATAGAAAGGTGGCATTAGGCACGTAGAGTGGCCGTTTATCGAAAGTCCGGATTGTGGTTAGCCGCCAACCCAACGACTCAACAGTTCCTTCAATATTTCGATCTGGCGATCGAATCCAGTCACCCACACCAAAAGGTCGATCAAGAAAAATCATTAACCCACCAAAAAAGTTGGACAGCAAATCCTTAGCTGCAAAACCAACCGCAATACCGCCTAAACCACCAAAAGCTAGCACACCGGAAACGGAGAACCCGAGCGTTTGCAGAACAATCAAACTACTGGTTATGAGCACTGTAATTCGAATCAAACGACCAATCGCTTCAATGGTCGTTTTATCAAGATCATCTGGTCCCGTGTCCCGCATCATACGACGTTGAACGCGGTCTATAAAACGAATAAATCCCCATGTCAGGGTCGCCACCACGAAGGCTGATCTTAGTGGTGAAAACAAGGCCTCAATATCCAATCCAACCGAGGCCCGCTCGAGGGCAAAGCTGAGTCCTACTACCCATACTAGGGCACGTGCAGGACCCTGCAACGAAGCAAAAAAGGTGTCATCCCATTTAGAACTAGTCTTCTCCGCACGCGCTTTTAGTGTCATTACAAACCGCCTGACGAAGTAAGCGCCAAAAACAGTAAGCAACACAATAACAAAAAGCTCCACACCACGAAGAACGGCCAATGGAGATACACCCAATCCCGTCAATGGGGATTCCAACAAAGACAATACTGTCTCAATTAATAGTTCAAGCATTTCAAGATTCCAAAATCAAAACGGGGCAACCGTGGCAAACATAGTCTGCGAACTCAATCAAATCGTCAGGACGCATGCGAATACAGCCATGGGATTTTGGCACATTCATCGGTTCCGTCCGTGGCGTTCCATGAATGTATATAAACCGTCGCTGCGAATCTACCGAACCTCCGCGGTTAAAGCCCAACTCATTTCCACACAACCACAAAATTCGTCCCAAAATCCAATCGCGTTCTGGTGAGGCCAAGTGCAGGCTGGAGTTCCATAATTCACCTGTGGGACGCCGACCAACAAAAACCGTCTTGGCGCTCATACCTCGCCCAATTACCGCCCGAACTCGATGCAAACCCCGTGGCGTACATCCACTTCCTTCGCGCTCACCAGCTCCCTTTAGCCCAGTTGAACAGGGATAATCAATACTTTCTCGACCCGCACTTACCCGACATATTTGTTTTTTGAGATTGATCTCAATTGCATCGATCACCATAGTTCAGATTCTAACACCCCATAATGCTAAAACTGGATGAAATACCGATGAAAGTAATGACAATCTCTACCTTTGGTGGTCCCGAAGTATTTTTTGCCCAAAACATGCCTGAACCAATAGCCGCAAAAGGCCAAGTTGTTATAGAAGTCAAAGCCTCAAGCGTTAACCCGATCGATTTAAAAATCAGAGCGGGAATGGTTCCATTAGCCACTCAAGAATTCCCGGCTGTATTACATGGTGATGTGTCTGGAATTGTGAGCGAGATTGGGCCAGGTGTTGATCACTTAAAAGTAGGCGACGAGGTTTGGGGATGCGCTGGCGGCTTTCGTGGACTCCCCTCTGGAGCCTTGGCCGAAAAAATGCTCACCGATGCACAACTAATCACGTTGAAGCCTAAGAATCTAAGTTTTGCTGAGGCTGCAGCATTACCCCTAGTGTCATTGACTAGCTGGTTTGCTTTAGCCGACCGCGCCCAGGTAACTGCGGGTCAAAAAGTGCTCATACATGCCGGCGCTGGTGGCGTTGGCCACGTGGCTATTCAAATAGCTAAACACCTTGGTGCTGACGTGTACACAACCATCAGTAGCGACGAAAAAGCCCATCACGCCAAAAATATGGGTGCTAATCAAACAATTAATTACCAGAAACACTCGGTTGAGGACTATGTGAATAAATATGCCGACGGAAGGGGTTTCGATGTAGTGTTCGACACTGTCGGCGGTACAAATCTTGACGCCAGCTTTTTGGCAGCACGCCCAGGAGGCACAGTAGTTAACATCGCCGCCCGCTCAACTCATGATTTAAGCCCTATGCATGCGCGAACACTAACCCTTCACGTAGTCTTTTTAGTTGCTCAGCTGGCTAATCCCGCCAATCGTTACACCATCCGGCCTCGCCTCGAAAAACTTTGCGAACTCGTTGAAAACGGAGAGCTTAAGCCTCTTATCGATGAACAGTCTTATCAGTTTGAAAAGGTTGCAGATGCCCATGCTTACTTAGAATCAGGGAAAGCTATCGGAAAAGTCGTCATCACCCGCTAATCGCGTGATCGACTAATTCGATCCAATGCCGAACAGGGGTGTGAACCCCTGTCGATAAGTGTAACTGGCAGCCCACATTTCCACTGACGATCACGTCAGCACCAGTCGCCTCCAAAGCGGCTATTTTATTTTTTAATAGCTGCTTACTCAGCCCCGGCTGCAAGATAGAATACGTTCCTGCTGAGCCGCAACACAGATGAGAATCAACAATTGGCTTAAGCTCAAACCCAAGCTCTCTCAAGAGCTTTTCAGGTGTGCCACTGAGCTTTTGCCCGTGCTGCAGAGTACAGGGAGAATGAAATGCTAAAGTTTCCGTGGTACGACACTTAAGTTGGTTCAAATTTTCCTCGGCAAGGACCTCTGAAATATCCTTACAAAGACTGGAAACCTTTTTTGCTTTGTCCCTATAATCTAGATCAGATACAAGCAAATTCCCGTATTCTTTGACCATAACACCGCAACCAGATGCTGTGATAACAATCGCCTCGGCTCCAGCCTCGATTAATGGCCACCAACTGTCGATATTGTGCTTCATGGCCTGGAGACCACGCTCGTGATCACTCAAGTGATGAGCAACCGCACCACAACATCCACCTTTCTTAGAACTCTCCAGTCGTATACCCAGTCGATCCAATACTCGAGCCGCAGCAGCATTAACGTTCGGCGTTGCCGAAGGTTGTGCGCAGGCCTCTAAAACAATCATCATGCGGGCATGAGCATTCTTCGGCCAATGACTGCGGCGAGCCCGTGGAGGCACTTTACGACTAATAAATGCTGGCAAAATTGGCCGTAATATCTGACCAATCGCCAAAAGTAAACTAAACAAACGACGATTAGGAATGACATGGATTAAGAGCTTCCTAATCAAGATCTGCGAAGGACTCCTTCCAATCTCATCTTCGATCAGTTTGCGGCCAATATCTGCCAATCTCCCATAATCAACGCCTGACGGACATGTGGTCTCACATGATCGACAAGTCAAACAGCGATCAATGTGAGTTTGTACTTTTCGGGTCGGCGCATTGCCCTCCAAGACTCCTTTGATTTGGTAAATACGCCCCCGAGGGCCATCCAGTTCATCACCTAGCAATTGATACGTCGGACATGTGGCATTGCAAAATCCACAATGCACACACTTTCGCAAAATCGCCTCGGCTTCCCGTCCAACATCCGTATTCGCATATCGTTCAACAATATTAGTTTGCATCAGGACGCCTCCTCTAAAAATCGGCCACGATTTATTAAACCAAAAGGGTCGAGAGCCTTTTTCACACGGTGACTAAGCTGCATTACCAGCGGTTTAAGTGGTTGCATTCCTGTCCCTTCAACCCGCTCACTAGAAAAACAAGTTGCATGTCCACCGAGAGATTCTGCTAGCTCAAAGAGCGAATAATCAAAGGGCGCTGCATGCACCCAGCGCTGCGCGCCGGCCCAATCAAGAATTTCAAACGGAATCGAATTAATTGGCGTAGTTGGGGGTACAGATAAACGCCACAACCATTCTTGATCTTGCTTGAAAGAGGGGTGCATATGGTGGCAAATACTGTTCCAGTATCTTTTTTGGTTGGCCAAAGTCTCGCCTCCAAGCGCTTTTGCAGCGGCATCAACGCCTCGACCAGTTCCTGACAGACGAACATACAACATATCATTGACCCAGGTCATTGCTGATACCGGGTATGGATGCCGTCCAATACGAATCATCTCGGATAGCGCCCTGGCATTTGAATAAGTGAGCATTTGGGTTCGCTCTTGCTCGGGCAATGGCAAAACCTTGACCGAAATCTCAGTCAGTATTCCCAGTGTTCCAAAAGCGCCTACCGACAGCCGGGAAAGATCGTATCCAGCAACATTCTTCATGACCTCGCCTCCGAACCTAAGGTGCTGCCCCAATCCATTGATCAATCGCAAACCAAGAATAGCGTCACGAGCACTGCCAAGGTGAATTCGTCGTGGGCCAGATAGTCCTGACGCCATAGCACCTCCCAATGTCGAATCTTCACCAAACATAGGTGGTTCAAAGGGTAGCATCTGACCCGATTTGGCAAGCAATGTATTGATCTCAGACAAAGCCGTCCCTGCCTTAGCGGTTAATACAAGCTCTGTAGGCTCGTAATTCACTATGCCCGCGTGCTCTCTCATCGAAAGCGGCTCATCTGTTAAAGCTCCACCAAGGAACCCCTTGGTGTTGCTGCCAATTACAGATATTGGCTGCTTATTTTTTAAGCGAGCTGCTAGCATGTCAATTAGATCACTCATCAGAAACGCTCCAATTCCGGATGCGGCATTTGGCCCTTATGGATATGCATCTTCCCAAATTCAGCACATCGGTTAAGCGTTGGTACCGCCTTTCCCGGATTCAGAATTCCGGTTGGATCGAATGCCGCTTTCAGCTCATGAAATTGCGTCAGTTCATCAGAAGAAAATTGAACACACATCTCATTAATTTTTTCAATTCCAACACCGTGCTCCCCAGTAATGGTGCCGCCAACCTCCACACATAACTCTAGAATTTCGGCGCCGAAAGCTTCGGCACGAGTCAATTCCTCTGGATCATTAGCATCAAACAGGATCAACGGATGTAAATTACCGTCACCAGCATGAAACACATTGGCACAACGGAGAGCATAACGCTTGGACATCTCTCGCATACGAGTCAATACCAATGAAAGATGCTTTCTTGGAATAGTCCCATCCATACAATAGTAATCTGGAGAAATTCGCCCGACGGCTGGAAAAGCACTTTTGCGGCCCTTCCAAAATAGTATCCGCTCAGCCTCATCCTTTGCCACACGCAGCATAGTGGCGCCGGAATCTTTTAAAATCCGCTCGACCTTCAGCAACTCTTCGGCCACCTCATCTCGGGTGCCATCAACTTCGCACAAAAGCATCGCTTCAGCATCCAACGGATACCCAGCTTTAACAAAATCCTCGACGGCAGCAACTGCCGGTCCGTCCATCATTTCTAAACCCGCGGGTATAATTCCTTCAGCAATAATTCGACCGACTGAATCACCAGCTTTAGTCACGTCATCAAAAGCCGCCATTACGACCCGCATTTCTTCAGGCTTAGGCAATAATTTTACGGTAGCTTCCAACACGATACCTAAAAGACCTTCGCTTCCAATGGTGACTGCCAATAAATCGTAACCCGGCGAATCTAGTGCGTCCGACCCTACGGTGACGATTGAACCATCAGCTAGCGCCAGGGTCACAGAAAGGACATTGTGCACTGTCAATCCATACTTCAAACAATGGACGCCACCTGAGTTTTCCGCAATATTCCCCCCAATCGAACAGGCAATCTGGGACGACGGGTCTGGCGCGTAATACAAACCAAGTTCACTGACCGCCTCAGAAATCGCAAGGTTACGCACACCAGGTTCTACACGTGCAGTGCGAGCATCGCCGTCGACTGCTAAAATCCGATTGAATTTAGCCATCACCATTAACACGCCCTCGGCATGCGGCAACGCACCACCAGAAAGACCTGTTCCAGCACCTCGCGCCACCACAGGAACACCATTTTCCTGACAAACCTTCAAAACATAGCAAACTTCTTCACGAGTCTCTGGCAACACCACCACTTTGGGCCGTGCTTTAAACATTGTAAGCCCGTCACACTCGTAAGGCGCAGTCTCATGAGAACTATGCAGCACTCTATTCGACGACATGCCGCCGGCAAGCGCCGCGACGAGAATCTCTGTTTTCATCACTAATCCGATTAATTGAAATTTGACAAATAAATATTTAAAAAAACGAGATAAATAATATCATACAGAACTTCGTAATCATTAAATAATTGGTCAGACCAATTAGCTAAACAATGACTATCGCAATAGAACTCCATTGATACAAAAAAATCATAAATCTTCTAATTTAAGCAAAATCTCAGGCCCTACGAAGGAGTAAATAGCAATAAACATCAATGCCATTTAAATCATCAGTAGATTAAATTGGTCAAACCAATAAGAAGATAATTTTTTTCAGATACGCATAAAGACAAAAAAGATTACTCTCGTTGTAGCAGAACCCTTCAGATCTGAGGAAAATGAAGAAAATGTAATCTGCAATAAACAATGGTGCCCGCGCGCATGCCGAAACTTGGAAAGACGATTTAAGTGTAATCTAAAACGCTACTCTCAAGAGTTACCGACCGCCGCCATCAAAAAAAACCACATATTTCACCCTGCAAGTGTGGCGTGGCAAAATTCCGTTCCAACTGACAGAAATTTTGGTGACCTTTCTAGCCACATCAACGCAAGAAATCAGATCTTGCATTGAGAAATCAGCTAGCCGAAAAGGCTCTATACTCTTCTAGCCAAAACGGCTTAAATTAATTGAAAACTCTCATTCTTTAGGTGCCGACTCCGAAGCTTCGCCTGGCTCGTCAGCATTAACGACCGGACTAGCTAAAAGTCGTTCGCGCAAAATCTTCTCAATCTCATCAGAGATTGCACGATTTTCATCCAAGAACTGCGCAGCATTGGCTTTTCCTTGACCAACTCGTTGCCCGTTGTACGAATACCAAGCCCCTGACTTTTCAACCAATCCTTCCTGAACCCCGAGATCAATAATCTCACCCATGTGATATATTCCTTTGCCATAAATCACCTGAAATTCAGCTTGTCGAAACGGTGGCGCAACCTTATTTTTTACTACCTTCACGCGCGTCTCATTACCTATAACTTCGTCGCCTTGCTTCACCGCACCGATTCTCCGGATATCAAGACGCACAGACGCATAGAACTTGAGAGCATTTCCCCCAGAAGTAGTCTCGGGATTACCGAACATCACGCCTATTTTCATCCTAATTTGGTTAATAAAAATCACAAGACAATTAGAACGCTTGATATTTCCCGTGATTTTTCGCAAAGCCTGACTCATCAGTCGAGCTTGGAGGCCAACGTGTGTATCGCCCATATCTCCTTCAATTTCTGCTCGTGGCGTTAACGCAGCCACGGAATCGATTACGAGAATATCAACACTGCCCGACCGGACCAACATATCGGCAATTTCAAGAGCCTGCTCCCCTGTATCCGGCTGCGAGACAAGTAAATCGTCAACATTTACACCAAGTTTTCCAGCGTAAATCGGATCCAATGCATGCTCTGCATCAATAAAGGCAGCTGTGCCGCCGGCCTTTTGACATTCGGCAATCGTTTGCAATGTCAGGGTCGTTTTGCCTGATGACTCAGGACCATAAACTTCGACGATGCGTCCTTTAGGTAGACCGCCAATTCCAAGCGCAATATCGAGACCCAATGAACCCGTGGAAATCGCTGGGATCGCTTCGCGTGGCGTATCTCCCATTCGCATGACTGCGCCTTTACCAAACTGGCGTTCAATCTGACTTAAGGCGGCATCGAGCGCTTTACGGCGGTTGTTGTCCATCTATCTACCCTTTTCTCGGAAGTGAAATACAGTCCATAGAGTAACGAGGATCGATAACACTGTCAGTAGAAAAATACTGAAAATATTGTCAGTCTTTTAGGGATGTGGCATCAGTCGCTGATTGACCCATGGAATAGTGATTTTTCGTTGATCTCTCAAACTTTCTCGATCCATGGAATCAACAAGATCTGTGATTAACGCAGGATTACGCGGCAGTCTTGGAATCAAAAACTTCAGTACCTCAGGGCTTAAATCCAACTCATGCTCTTGGACCTGGCAGTTAAAAAGCTCAATCAACAAGAAGTCATTCAAACCGATCATGGACAACACCATCCCAGAAACTGCGCGACTCGCTAAATCGGGCAATGCAAACAACCCGTCCAGTCGCGGTGATGCGCAAGCGATAATTAAGGAGCAAGCTTCTTTTTGTTTCCACCAAGAGAATAAAAATTCTTCGATTACGGGGTCTCCAAGCCACGCGTCAAAGCCATCGAGTACGACAGCTTGATTGACTCCAACGCTCTCTAAAAACGAATTGACCCTACTTTTCGGGATTTCTCGACAATTATAATAACTCATTCCAAATTCGGCGCTAATCCGCGTGGCCAAATGTGTTTTTCCAACGCCCTTAGCCCCATGCACCCAGACTGTTTCACCGGATCCGTCGATAGCACGAGCACATTCCGATCGAATCAAACGATGCTCTTCTGTTTCTATCCAGCAACGATTCGCATGAGCTGACCTCGTCGCGAGACGCAGTATTTCCTGAATAGGGCGATCCTTTGTCAACGCAGTGCATAGACCAAAGGTGAAACAAATTGGACAGCACCAAATCCTGAGACTAGGCCGTCAAGTTCCTTCATGGACAGTTCTGTTTCCAACACAATGTTTGCTAATTCCGGATACATCGAGATTTCAGAAATTTTAACCTGAGCCGGGTCTATTTCGAGATAATCCAAGAAGGCCATCAAAACCAATACCTCATCGTAATCGATCGAGAGGAGTTTGGTCTCCGGCAAAGTTACCTTGGCGGTTTGCTCCAAAAAGGATTCAACAAGAAGCTCCGACTCCGGCACTGACTCCGGCACTGACTCCGGCACTGACTCCGGCACTGACTCCGGCACTGACTCCAAAGACAACGATTTCGCATACTGAAGCAAAATAGACATTAAACCTTCAGCTCGAGTCTTAGCGTCCGCACCAGACACTTCGCCCGAGGTGAAATCCTGGCCCACTCCGTATATCCAAAAACGCAAAGACTGCTGATCCGGTCGATCACCGAGAACTAAGACATGATCAACTTTATAGCGGGCTGAAGCCTGCAACACCGCACCAGAAAATTCACCCCAAATTTCCGCTGGAGAAAGCGCGAGCGTATCGTCGAGATCCATTAATGGACGATTCAAAGGTAAAGCGTACCTCGCTGCGCCTGAAAAAAGTGCATCGATAAGCGAATTCAGTTCATTACCGACCATCACACGATCGAGACCACGCTCTTCAGTGGCCCACACAAGAAATTGTGGCCGCTTGCCACTCCAAATATCAATACCCGCTGTTTCCAATCGACTCTTCAGTCCGTCAATATCGACATCCACCAAAAAAAAACCGCCATCAAACCCATATGAATTGACCAAAGCTTCAGGAAGACTAAATAAATCCGTAGTATTTGCCGTTAAATCAGCTGCGGGCATCCCAGTAAGCTGCTCCGCCGCGCCCACAACAACTTCCTCTAAAGTCGTTTCAACAGCAAATGACTCCGGATTATCTACCAGAATACGATATTCCGCCGCACCGCACTGGAAGGCTATTAAAAACACCGAGGTTGCAATAAATCGCAAAGCCATAAAGGTCCTCTATTGGTTCTATAAAGAACTCAAATGATACACTCCTCTAGTAATTAACACAGGAAGCTATCGAGTCAATGACACGAGAACATCAAAAAGGTCTTTCATACCGCGATGCTGGTGTCGATATCGACGCAGGAAACAGCCTTGTAGAACGCATCAAACCTCACGCTAGGCGAACTGCCCGCAAAGAATCTTTGGGGGGGCTTGGCGGTTTCGGGGCGCTCTTTAAAATTCCAGAGGGGTACAAAAACCCTATCCTGGTGTCAGGCACTGATGGCGTCGGCACCAAACTAAAGCTTGCCATCGATTACAACCGACATCAGCACATTGGACAGGATTTGGTCGCGATGTGCGTTAATGACTTAATTGTTGCGAATGCTGAACCTTTATTTTTTCTAGACTACTACGCTACAGGCGTACTCGATGTCGATGTAGCAGCCACCGTCATTAAGTCCATTGCTGATGGTTGCTTAATAGCCAAATGTGCATTGGCCGGCGGTGAGACCGCAGAAATGCCTGGCATGTATCAGGCCGGCGACTATGACTTAGCTGGTTTCTGTGTAGGCATAGCTGAAGAAAACCTAATCATTGATGGTTCTAAAGTAGCAGAAAACGATGTACTACTAGCACTGCCGTCTTCGGGGCCACACAGCAACGGATACTCGCTAATTCGAAAGATTTTTGAACACGCAGGAGTGAATCCTGAAATAGCACTTTTGTCCGATAACACCTCCCTAATCGACACTGTTATGGAGCCGACTCGAATTTATGTAAATTCAGTACGCCACGCAATGGCAACTGGACTAGTATCTGGCGCCGTTCACCTCACCGGGGGCGGCTTTCAAGAAAACCTCCCCCGCTCTTTCGACAGGAACTTAGCAGCGCACATTGATCTAGATACGTGGGAGCGTCCAGAGATCTTCAAATGGCTCGAACACCACGGCGACGTAGGGGCCGAAGAAATGCTCAGGACCTTTAACTGCGGGCTTGGATTTATCCTGATCTGCCCTAAGGCCGACGCAAATTTAGTAATGCAAACCCTTTCAGATTTCGGAGAAAGCCCAATTATTATTGGTCAAATAATCGAGAATAAAAATGCATCAGTAACCTTTTCTGGAGCATTTTCTTGATGCGTATAGTTTGTCTGATTTCAGGCGGCGGATCGAACCTTCAAGCATTAATTGATTGGCAAAAAAAAGGCCTTCTTGGTAACGCTAAACTTGTCGCTGTAGCCTCAAATGTTGCCGATGCCAAAGGGCTCAGACGGGCAAAAAAAGCCGGAATACCATCGGTAGTTCAATCGCATAATAATTACCCCGACCGCAAGTCCTTTGGCCTCATGCTAGCCAATGCCATTGATATCTATGAACCCGATTTATTAGCTCTGGCCGGATTTATGCGGATTTTATCACCTGATTTTATTAGCGCTTATTCGGGACGACTCATCAATATTCATCCATCCTTGCTGCCCAAATATAAAGGGCTCAATACGCATGCCAGGGCGTTAGAGGCCGGAGACAGCGAAGCCGGCGCTACAGTACACTGGGTCACCGAAGAACTTGACGGCGGGGAGATCATTCGGCAAAGCAAGGTCCCTATCATAGCCGGCGATACAGAAAAAACACTCAAGGCCAGAGTATTGAAAGCAGAACACTCGCTGTATCCTTCGGTCATTCGCGACTTATCTCTAGGCGAGGTAAAACAATGCACCAATTGATCCCACTCGCACTCACAATATTTAGTGCAATGGCCCTAGGACAAACATATGAAGCACAATATGACATGACCTGGAATATTGGCGTCCGTCTCGAGGCGAAAGCAACTGAAACACTCAAAAAAACCGGCGATCTCTATGAGATAGTGTTGCATGCAGATGCTAGTATCGGATCGGTCACTGAGGCCAGTAACTTACTTTACAGCCCAAAGATGGGTTGGAAGCCACTGGACTACAGCTACACGCAGAACTTACTCGGCCGGACAACTGGTCGCCATTTTCGTTTCAATTGGAACAAAGATATCGTTAGCCGTATGCATGAGTCAGAACAGACCCACTCGCCTATTTTAGACGGAACTTTTGACCCACTTGGATTTCGCTTACAGCTTGCCCACTTGTTAAAAAGCGGCCAGCCCCTTCCTCAAAAAATCATAATAATTGATGGAGATGATTTCAAAACCTGGGAAATCGCGGTTCGCGGGAGTGATCTATTGGAAACTCCCATGGGCGCCCTAAAAACAAAAAAATATAGCCTAATCGACAGCAATTTTGACTCTTATCGCTCTCTTTACTTCTGGCTAGCTCCCTCACTGGATTACCAACTTGTCAGACTTGAGAAAAAAGATAACAAGCGACTGTTAACCCTAACACTTACCGCTTTTCAGCCATCAAATAATCCCTGACACAAGGGCCTTATGAACTCGACAAGGTTACACACGTCAATTCATGAAATTGACCAAAAGACTTGGGATAGTTTAAATCCAAATGCTTACCCTGGATTATTGCATGGATTTTTATCAGCGCTCGAAGATTCAAACAGCGTGGGGGAAGGAACTGGCTGGAATCCACTCTATGTCACAGTCAACGATTCGAATGGGTTAGCAGCGGCCATGGCTTGCTTTATCAAATCCGATTCCTACGGTGAGTATGTATTTGACTGGGCTTGGGCGGATGCCTACCAAAAACACGGGCTCTCATATTATCCAAAATGTATAACAGCTATCCCATTCACGCCAGCGACGGGGCCAAGGGTACTGTACCGCCCCGAGGTTAACCCTGAAGTAATGACTAGATCATTGTTCGAATGTGTTTTTGATGAACTTTCAGAAAAAATCTCAAGTTGGCATATCTTGTTTCCGGATTCAAAAACCGAATCACTCATCCTAAAAAATGGCCAATGGGTTGAGCGACACGGCGTGCAGTTCCATTGGCTTAATAAAGACTTTCGGAATTTTGAAGATCACTTGGCACTGTTTAACTCGAAAAGACGAAAAGAAGCCAAGCGCGAAAGACGGCGCGTTAAAGAGCAAGGGATTACTTTTGAGCTTTTAAAAGGATCAGAGCTCGATAACACTGCAATCGAAACAGTCTTTCAGTGCTACCAGAGGACATATACGTTGCGAGGGCGCCGCGGTTATCTTACGCAATCATTTTTCGAGCTAGCTCGGGATAGGATCCCTAATTCCATTCGGGTGGCATTTGCCAAGCAACATGGCCAGAGAATTGCTATGTCACTTTGCTTAGTCGATCGCACTACCCTTTATGGTAGATATTGGGGTGCATTAGTTAATGCTGACTGCCTCCACTTTGAGACCTGTTTTCATCAATGGATTGAGTATGCAATTGCAGAAGGCATTGAGCGCTTTGATCCAGGCGCGCAAGGCGAGCACAAAATTGCGCGAGGGTTTCATCCTGTTAAAACAAAAAGTTTACACTGGATCGCAAACCCAGAATTCTACAATGCTATCAGCGACTTCGTAGCGCGCGAACGCCAACATATTCAACTTTATTTTCAAGACTGCGATGAGCATACTCCATTCAAACAACTTGAAGCCCCAATCGTATTAAAGTAGAGAAAGAGTTCATTACCCTTTTTTTAATGACGACGCCAATTCCCACCTAAAATTCAGAGATAAGATCAAACCAAGGCCCATAATTCGAGAAGATAATAAGATCGGCCTCACGTCTATTGGCCGAAGCCCGCTATACTATTTCTATTTATCAGACTATTAAGTGGACACCCGATGCGGACCTCACAACTCTTACTTCCAACGCTCAGAGAAGATCCCATTGATACTGTCGTTGTCAGCCATAAGCTAATGCTGAGGGCGGGCATGATTCGTCAGATTGCGTCTGGCTTGTATACATGGCTGCCGCTTGGAGTACGAGTACTCAGAAAGGTTGAAAATATTGTACGAGAAGAAATGAACCGCACAGGTGCCCAGGAAATTTTAATGACCAGCGTGCAACCATCAGAGTTGTGGGAAGAATCTGGTCGGTGGAATCAATTTGGCCCGGAACTTCTCCGCCTACAGGACCGACATAACCGAAATTTTTGCCTAGGGCCAACTCATGAAGAGGTGGTTACAGACCTTGTCCGTCGAGAAGTTAATTCATACAAACAGCTCCCATTAAACCTGTACCAAATTCAAACCAAGTTTAGAGATGAGGTCAGGCCTCGATTTGGCGTGATGCGATCGCGCGAGTTCATCATGAAAGATGCCTACTCATTTGATCTAAGCCCTGACGGGATGGAACGAAGCTATCAAAACATGTCCGAAGCATACTGCCGAATCTTTAACCGTATTGGACTAAATTATAGAGCGGTGATTGCGGACTCAGGAGCTATCGGCGGGACTGGTTCACAAGAATTCCATGTATTGGCGGATTCAGGTGAAGATGACATTGTATTCTCAACTGGATCCGATCTAGCCGCTAATATTGAAAAGGCAGAATGCATCGCAGTGGGCGAACGTGGATCACCGAACGAAGTGATGCGACGCATAGAAACTCCTTCTCAAAAAACCATCAACGCCCTTGTTCAAGATTTTGGGCTGTCGATCGATAAAACAATCAAAACTCTTATCGTAAAAGCAGCAAACAACTGTGAATCAGGATTTATTGCATTGATTATTCGGGGTGATCACACCCTAAATGAAGTCAAAGCAGAAAATCATGCCATGGTCTGCGCCCCACTGACATTTGCGACTGAAGCTCAGATTCGAGAAATCATGAATGCCGGACCAGGCTCTCTTGGTCCGGTCCACTGTCCTATTCCAGTAATTGCTGATCGGCAAGTAGCAATGTGCTCAGATTTTATTGTTGGCGCCAATGAAGATGGATGGCATTATTTTGGTGTTAACTGGGGCCGCGACTGTAATGCACCAATAATTGCAGATTTACGCAACGCAATAGAAGGGGACCTGGCCCCTGATGGGTCTGGCACCTACCAAATCCGTCGCGGCATCGAAGTCGGTCATATTTTTCAACTTGGCCGCAAATATTCAGATGCTATGACCGCTAATGTTCTGGATGATAATGGGAAACAATCTTCTCTTTATATGGGGTGCTATGGAATTGGGATCACTCGCATCGTGGCCGCTGCAATCGAGCAGTGCCATGACGACCGAGGGATATGTTGGCCTGCCAGTATAGCTCCATTTCAGGTCTGCATTATCACGATTGGCAGTAACAAAAATCCTGAAGTAGATATCGAAGCAGCTCGCATAAAACAAGACATCGAATCGAAAGGCCTCGAAGTATTGCTAGACGATCGCATCTTAAGTGCTGGAGGACGCTTTGCGGACATGGACCTGATTGGAATACCTGTTCGCATTGTGGTCAGTCATAAAACACTCGAAAACAACGAAGTAGAATTAAAGCAGCGGACCGAAGAGATTCCGGTCCGTATATTACTTAAGGAAATTGTTGATAAGGTGATGACACTCGAATGCCTCAAATTCTAATCCTTTTTTATAGCCGATCTGGCCATGTCGCGAAATTAGCAGAAGCCATTGCGTGCGGAATCGAATCAAAAGGAGTGGATGCCATTTTGAGAACAGTACCCCCCATGAGCCCTGAATATTCGAGCCCTAACGGCAATAATTTCGAGTCCCCCGAGGGCTACCTTTATGCAACTAAGGATGATCTTCGCGAGATGGATGGTTTAGCACTTGGCTCCCCATCCCGATTTGGAACCATGGCAGCACCACTCAAAGGCTTTCTAGAAACCACCTCAGACCTTTGGATTTCTGGCGCATTGATCGACAAACCAGCGGCTGTTTTTGCCAGCGCTTCCTCATTACATGGAGGTCATGAAGCAGTACTTCAGTCAATGATGACACCGCTTTTACATCATGGCATGGTCATCATGGGTTGCCCGTATACAGATCCCGGACTGGCTGCGACAGAAGGCGGCGGGACTCCTTATGGCCCTACCCACCTTGATGCAGAGAAATTACGACCCCATGAAGAAGGCATGGCAGAGCGACTTGGTGCTCGTCTCGCAACTTGGTGCCTTAAATGACCAGCCTTGTTAGAATTTTTGAAAAACGCAAAAATCGTTACTTTCGCTGTCTTTTGATTGCGCTCATAGGCCTGATCACGACAAGGCTCATAGGTATTTGGATACTGATTCCCACCCCATCCATGTTGGGCACCGGCGGGCTAACTTTGTTGCTCTTTGCATATATTTGGCCAGTAATCAAACAAGACATTAAATCCTGCTTATGGCTCAGTTTTATATCTTGCTTATTCTTCACAATAGGTGTGCTGAATGCTATGACCGATGGACGTCAACTTTTTGGGTTACTGGAATCAGTTATCGCCGCGACAATATTTGTAAGTGCAATGCTGTTTGCGCGGAATGCATACAAGCTACTCGAAGCTACAGCAGAAGCGTCAAAGCAATCGCCCACATCGAGCACCCAATAGTTATATCTAAAAACTGCCAGGCCTTTGGATTTTCAAAAACAGGTCGAAGAACACGAGCACCATATCCAAGTAACAAGAACCAAATCCAGCTAGCAGAGATGGCGCCAAGAGCAAAGGACGTCCGGTCAGCCGGTCCATAATTTGCACCTACGCCTCCAAGCAAAACCAGCGTATCCAAATAAACGTGCGGATTAAGGAGCGTGACACCCAGAATTGCCCAAAAAGCAGACCAAGATCCCGTTACTACGGGCCCATCTCCCACAAGAACATCAGCTTTGAAGGCCGAACGAAAAGATATCGCCCCAAAAATTATCAAAAAAACTGCACCGCCAACACGAGAAACAACGTCCAGTTGTGGCCAGAAATTTATCAACTCACCCATTCCATAAACGCCGAGACTCATCAGGACAGAGTCACATATAATGCAAACGGCTACAGTCACACCGACGCGTTTACCAGAAATCCCCTGGCGCAGTACATGCGCATTTTGAGCGCCTATCGCTGCTATTAAACCAAGGGCAACAATGAATCCAGAACTAATAACAAGAGGGTTCAATAACATTATTCTAAATATCTCTGCTTTTTATATTGGACAGGTTTACCAGCATTTTAGATAAGCAATCTTATCGCCTGATTAACATTTTTACTGGCTTACCAAGGCTTAGAAATAAACGTAAGCCCGAAAAAATGACTCTCTTTCTCGGCACGTAGTGTACACGCCCACTGGCTTAAACAAGCGAAACTAAATATCCCAAAAGACTTTACAGAATAGGAATTAATCCAGAAAAAGCTTGTCTCGCATATTGCGGTCGGCCGTCTATGATCTGATGCAATAAAAGTTGGTCTCAGTAATTAATCATCCCTTATTATGATCAAGGTTGAATTGTGATAAAAAACATGTAGCTTCAACTTGAGGTCGTTTCATGCAAGCACGAATATTACGTTTAAATATCGCAGGTTCCCCAGTCGAATGGCTTAGTTGGGAGGAAGCCGCGACCCTCCAGGCCCGAGGAATGGTGGCCTGGTCACTTGGATCTCCTTGCATGACAGTTCGCGGAGGCGTTTCCAGACTGACCGGGAGACAATCAACGCTTGTGCTTAATTCAATCATGGCTTGCGGAGGCCGTGTTTTTAGTCTTTCAAATCGGACTCCAAACCTAACTAACAGCTCCCTCTTTCGACGTGACCAGCATCTATGTCTTTATTGTGGAAAACATTCGGATCACGAACTAACCCGTGATCATTTAGTTCCTATTTCTAGAGGGGGTACGGACTCTTGGATGAATGTCGTTACGGCATGTCGCCGCTGCAACCAATACAAAGGAAATAAGATGCTCGAAGAAATCAGTATGGAACTTCTGGCTCTACCATACACACCCAATCATGCGGAATATCTCGCATTGATCAATTCACATCGAATCAGGTCGGATCAAATGGATTTTTTACGTCCAAACTTTAGTAAACAAAGTCGATTAAGATAGCTGGTATTTTTTTCTAAGAACAACTGATCGAATTTATGGAGAAATTTTGATGGAATCTTGGATAGTCGAGGTTGTACGTGGAGATTTAGTGGAAAGCCGTCACGTGGGTCATGGTGTCGTTGTCGAAGCCTCAGGAAAAATCGCACTCCAATTTGGAAACATTGATCGCGTAACCTTTCCTCGTTCGGCGATCAAGTGGATTCAGGCCTTAGAACTCGTCATTAGTGGTGCGGCAGACAAATTATCGCTCTCTGAAAATGAGCTTGCTATCGCATGCGCCTCCCACAATGGAGAACCCGAACACACCGAGACGGTGGACCGCTGGCTTGGCGAGATAAAGCTATCAATCGACGATCTCGAATGCGGTATCAGCTTACCATTTAGCGAACCAGTGCGCTTACGATTAAGTTATGACCACGTAATTGCAAATCAACTACACCACTGCTGCTCAGGAAAACACACTAGTATGCTGGCAGTGTGCCAGCATTATGGGTGGGAAACTTGTGGCTACACTGATTACAGCCACCCCCTACAAGTCCGTATTCGAAATCATTTATCGACAATTTTTGACGTAGATGCTGATACCCTTCCGCACGCATCAGACGGCTGTTCAGTGCCGACTTACGCCATGCCACTCAAGACTATCGCAACAGGATTTGCCCGCTTAGGCGCCGAACACTTCTCAGAGAAAATAAATGAGGCAGGCCGCCGACTAAGAGTCGCTCAATCCAATGCTCCCTTTATGGTTGCCGGAACCGAACGGCTAGATACCCTTCTCTTAGAAGCCGGACGAGGTCGACTGCAAGTAAAGATGGGCGCGGAAGGAGTTTATTGTGGCGCAATCCCGGATCGGAAGATTGGCTTCGCCCTTAAATGCGAAGACGGCAGCTTACGTGGTCAAGAAGCTCTGATTATCGATACTTTACGAGCGATTGGAGAAGACGAACTAGTGGCAAGATTACCAGAAAATTTTCAGATTAACCGAGTAACTACCGCAAGAGGAACCTCCGTCGGACGTCTGTCAGTGAGCCGATGCAACGTGAGTAACTCGGGTCTCTAGCAACCCAACCAAGCTATCTCGATGTCCGCATACAACAGGTGCCAACAATTCTTCGACTTGCAACTGCACGCGGTGAGAGATCTCAACTGCTGTTGAAGTATTGGCTGATCAATGGTCCTTACTTGACCTTCACAAAAAGGAAAAATAAAATGGTAACAACGAAAGTTTAGCCAGCAGCCCGATCTTTAGCTAATCAGGACCGCTTTCGATCCCACCAATAAAGTGATGGGGCAAGCACGAAATTATATGCGGCCTGGGAAAGGTGATAGAGCCCGGGAATCCTGAGCACTTTACCGAGTAGACGGTATCCTGGAAGTTCAGCCCACAAGGCCAAAAAGGCATCAATACCAACCTCAAGCTCGCCGGTTGGCAGCATCACATGAAGCCGTTTCTTGGCGTCATCTACGCTTAGCCCAGAAGTTCGAAGCATGTCACCCTTTTCAGAGATCTTCTCAAATTCAGGAAGGAGGGAACGTTTCAGGCACAAGTCTCGATAATGATCAATCTCAAAAGAGCAGACGGGGCATTTATCGTTGTAAAGAACTGTAAGTTTTTTCATGTGCATCAGGTTAGACAATCGACGTCCAATTGCAACCCTTTAAAGAAGCGCCGATCGAGTCACACTTGTAAATACGCAGCGACCAATATCCTTTATAGAGATTCAAGTTATCTCCCATCGACGATTTGGGGCCCATTCACCAAATTGGACTCCAATTATTTATTTAACGATATTGTAAATGAATCATTTCAAAAAGAGGCTCTGTCACCTTTTTTGATCACGGAGCGCACACAAATTCACCGACTAATATAGAGATCCTAGGTATTTTTTCAGAATGCAGGCAAACTTAACTACCTATCTCTGCGCATCATTCCATCAAAAAGGATCCCCTTTGGCAGAACGCATCAAAACTTTTGGCCTTACGGGCGGGATTGCTTCTGGCAAATCTTCCGCTCTCGACGTTTTTAAAACACTTGGCATTACTACGCTAGATACTGATTACCTCGCTCGCACAGTAATAGCGCCAGGGACCGAAGGAGTTCGGGTTTTACAAACGGCAATCGGAGGTGAATTTTTTTTAGACGAAAAATTGGATCGTTCCATCTTAAGAGACAAAATGTATGCCGATCCACACCTCAGGTCACAAGTTGAGTCTGTAATTCATCCACTTGTCTTTGCCGAAGTCAAACTCTGGTTGTCTGCGAAAATATCGTCACCCTACCGCATACTGTGCTCGCCGCTTTTATTTGAAAAAAAACAAGATCAGAACTTAGATGGTGTCATCGTGATAACACTAAATGCTGCGGAACAACTCAAGAGAGCGCAACTTCGGGACCACAAATCGTTAGACCAAATCAAAGCCGTAATGGCTGCGCAGATGCCAGAAAAAAAGCGGGTGGAGCAAGCCCTTTATTTGATAAATAACAATGGGAATGAAGACGCGCTAAAATCTCAAATCGAACTACTTCATCATAGGCTTCTTCATGACTGAACCTCAAAATCTTGTGGTCGCCTGCCCCAATTGCGGCAAAAAGACAAATTACCATCCAGAGAATATTTCAAGACCATTTTGTTCGGATCGATGCAGGCTGATCGATTTAGGTGAATGGGTGAATGGGACTCATCGTATTCCAGGTGAGCCAGTTCATCGCCAGGATTCCGAAGATTCAGGGGATCACTGAAATTGTCTTATCCCCGCCACGCCATATCCACTGTACTTCGTAACCGTCACAAGATCTGCCAATTGCATGCCGCCCAAGGCATACGATGGAACACCGACTTCTTCGGCTAATAACTGAAATCCACTCCACCCAAGCGCTGGCATTCCAGGATGAGAGGGAGTATCGCCAACTGGGGAAATAAAAAATGCATCGACACCGAAATCACGTTGCCGCAGCCAGTCATTTCGATTTCGAATTCCAGCCGTCACTGGCCAAGGTTTCTCAACCCGATCCAAAGCTTTATACACTTCATCCGGATGATCCGATTTTCGAAAATGCACACCGCAGCCAATCCGAAAGCAAGGCAGTTGATCTAGTGTCAGAATAACGGAATGGCCATGATCAAGAGCCGCATCAATACCACCAATCAATGTATCCGACGGAGGCACGCCACGGAAATAAACCAGACTTTGATTATTTAATTGTGAGGCCCAGAAAGCCGGGGCTATTGTTCTGTCAACACCAAAAAATCGGGCGAAGCGTGGCAACCCAACCACACGAACAATAGACATATTAGCAGCCGGGAAACGCCTCTTATAAAGAGCATCGCGGTGCACCCAATCGATCTCTTGGCTCTCTCGTCCTTCAGCCACACCCGCGAAGTCAAAGACCTCATAAACCCATAATCGAATCTTTTTATCGCCATAGGTCCATGGAATCTGACAAACAAAATAGGCATCGCCAATTTGAATTCCAAGCTCTTCATGCAACTCACGAGACAGGCATTGAACTGGTAGTTCATTGGGCTCAAACTTTCCGCCAGGAAACTCCCACAGACCACCCTGATGCGCATCAACATCACGATACGATAATAAGATGTGGTCTTTGCACCAAATTATAGCGCAAGCAACCTGTATCTCAGGTCCGATATTCTGCATTAATCCGGACATATTCCTTGGTTAGATCGCAAGTCATTACACGACAGAAACCATCACTTCGACCAATTTCGATTTCAATATCAATGTCAGCAATTGCCATCGCTGCCTGCCCTTGGCTTTCAGTATATTCGGGGAAACGACTGCCGTCCCGCACGATCTGGACACCATTGATCCAGACCTGAACATGCGAGATTTCAATATCGTCTATTGGCGCCCTACCAATAGCTGCTAAAACCCGACCCCAATTGGGGTCTGAAGCCGCCAATGCTGTTTTCACCAAGGGCGACAAAGCGATTGTATTGGCAACAACATGGGCATCCTCATTAGTTTTCGCACCCCGCACGATTACCCGAACAAACTTGGTTGCTCCCTCCCCGTCGCGGGCGAGCATCTCTGCCAGATCATCGCAAAGCGCGGACAATGCTGACTGAAACAAGAATGCATCGGGACTCTTGATATCAGTGATCATTGGGTTACCTGCCTTACCTGTGGCAGCCACAGCACAAACATCATTGGTGGACGTATCTCCATCAACAGTAATGCAATTAAAACTATGGCCAACTGCTTTTTTTAGTGCTGAGTTGAGGCAATCAGATGAAATAGCAACGTCGGTCATAATAAGTCCGAACATAGTGGCCATGTCCGGATGAATCATTCCTGAACCTTTCGCCATCCCCGTTAAAGACACCGTTACCCCGCCGATATCACACTTTAGATGACGCAGCTTAGAATAAGTATCAGTAGTCATAATGGCAGCAGCGGCCCTCTCCCATGCCTTCGATGTTTCTGACAAATCGTCGAGTACCCGGGGAATAGCTAAATTGATCAAATCGACAGGAAGCAGCTCACCAATAACACCTGTCGAAAAAGGCCAGATTGTCTCAGGGGGAACTTGCGCTTCTCTAGACAACTTTTGAATAGTCGCCTTACACGCATTCATACCCAACTCACCCGTCCCGGCATTGGCATTACCCGCATTAATAAGCCAATGAGATACTGCTGCCGTATGATCACGGTTGGCTTTCAAAATCTTGACTGGTGCCGCGCAAAAACGATTATTAGTGGTCAATGCTGACCCTACCGTCCCTGAATCAAACGCGCAAATCATTAGGTCATCACGGTCTTTTCTTTCATACACTGGCGCCCGGACAGATCCGAGTCGAACGCCACGAATAGGAATTGCTCCACGTTCTGATCGCATACAAGCCTCACATTTCAATCCGGCTAACCGGGATTTTATTCCTTCCGAACTACCCTAAACGACCATGGCATTGTTTATATTTCTTTTCGCTGCCACAGGGACACGGCTCATTTCGACCAATTTTATGACTCATAGAAGGCATCGACCGTATCGGCGCAGAAATATCTGCCAATGTCTCTTCGGCACTATCGGCTTGATCATGAGAAATCTTCGCAAGAGCAAGACTCTCCACCGCTTGACGACGACGCGCTTCTTCTACGGCCTCAATCTCCTCTCGGCTGGGCACTTGGACTCCCGTCAGAATCTTCACGGATTCTCTCTTGATTTGGGATAGCATAGAGGTAAACAATTCAAACGCTTCACGCTTGTATTCTTGTTTTGGATTCTTTTGTGCATAACCACGCAAGTGAATACCTTGACGAAGGTAATCCATGGCAGCTAAGTGCTCTTTCCATTGCTCATCCAATACCTGCAACAGCACTTGTTTCTCAAACTGCCTCATGGTGTCTTCGCCAACCACTGCAGCCTTTCCATCGTGGAGCAGGGCCGCCTCACCGATGATCTTTTCAAGCAAGGTTTCTTCGTAAAGTGATTCATCCTTGTCAAGCCACTTTTGAATCGGGAAGGTCAGACCAAACTCCGTTGCCAATTCCTCGGTCAGTCCGGGCACATCCCATTGCTCGATTAGACTCTGAGCCGGAACGTACGTAGTCATTAGGCTTGCAATTACATCGCGACGAATATCCTCAACCAGGTCTGACAAATCACTAGCATCCATTAATTCATTGCGCTGGGCATATACCTGAGTACGCTGGTCATTAGCCACGTTATCGTATTCGAGCAATTGCTTCCGCATATCGAAGTTTCGGCCCTCGACTTTTTTCTGGGCCTTCTCTATCGCATTAGTCACCATCTTGTGCTCAATGGCTTCTCCACGCTTCATACCCAGGCCCTGCATCACAGATCGCATGCGAGGTGATGCAAAAATACGCATCAAATCATCTTCCAAAGAAAGAAAAAATCGAGATGATCCCGGATCACCTTGCCTTCCCGAACGACCACGCAGTTGATTATCAATTCGACGCGATTCATGACGTTCAGAACCCACAATATGCAAACCTCCTGACTCAAGAACGGCTCCGTGACGCAAAGCCCAATTCCCTTTCAAGTTCTCAACCTCTTCCTCGGATGGATTAATAAGGTCTGCTAATTCCGCCTGCCAGTTACCACCAAGCACAATATCAGTTCCTCGACCGGCCATGTTGGTCGCAATAGTAACAGCACCGGGCCGACCAGCCTCGGCGATAATATCTGCTTCACGCGCATGCTGCTTAGCATTCAAAACGTTATGAGGAACATCTTTCTCATCGAGGAAACTTGATAATAATTCAGAGGCCTCTACAGAGGCCGTGCCCACAAGAACCGGCCGGCCAAGATCTCTTTCTGTAACCACATCTGCAACGATAGCGTCAAATTTCTCTTCCATGGTCATATAAACCAGGTCTTCAAAATCGTTCCGCTTTACCAGAACATTAGTAGGAATAATTACGACATCTAACCCATAGATTTGCCGAAATTCATAAGCCTCTGTATCGGCTGTACCCGTCATGCCAGAAAGGCATTCATACAAGCGAAAATAATTCTGAAAAGTTGTACTGGCAAGGGTTTGACTTTCAGGCTGAATATCGACCCCTTCCTTTGCCTCAACGGCTTGATGAAGACCCTCTGACCAACGCCGTCCAGGCATCGTCCGTCCTGTATGCTCATCAACGATGACAACCTGATTTTCCTGAAGAATATAATGCACGTTGATCTGAAAAAGAGTGTGCGCCCTAAGCCCAGCATTCACATGGTGAAACAATGCTAAATTATTTGGATTATAAAGGCTGCCACCAACTTCAAGCAGACCCATCTCAGCCAATTCGGACTCGATCGATTCGTGTCCAAGTTCTGTAAGTTCGACCGAACGATTTTTCTCATCAAGAAGATAGTGGCCTTCAATCTCAAATGTCTCCCCGTCCTCAGACATCTTTGCTTCAGATAATTTTGGAATGATCTCATTGATGACACGATAACGCTCCGAATGATCTCCTGCTGGCCCCGAAATAATTAACGGTGTTCTTGCCTCATCAATCAGGATCGAATCCACTTCATCCACAATCGCGAACGACAACGGCCGTTGCACCCGACCTTCAGGAGAAAAGGCCATGTTATCTCTGAGATAGTCGAATCCAAATTCATTATTTGTGCCATACGTAATGTCTGCTCCGTAGGCGGCGCGCTTTTCTTCAGCATTTTGACCAGACCCAATGACTCCGACACTAAGCCCTAACGCCTCATAAAGGGGGCGCATCCAATTAGCGTCGCGATTTGCAAGATATTCATTAACTGTTACGACATGAACACCTTTACCTTCGATAGCATTAAGGTACGCCGGCAAAGTGGCGACCAGCGTTTTTCCCTCGCCCGTTCGCATTTCAGCGATACGCCCCTCGTATAGGGTAATACCCCCAACCATTTGCACGTCAAAATGACGGAGTCCTAAGGTTCTTCGGCTTACTTCTCTGCAAACCGCAAACGCATCCGGCAAAATCTGATCTAAAGTTTGGCCCTGATTCAGCCGCTCAAGAAAAACAATACGCTTCTCGCGCAACTGCTCATCACTTTCGGTTTCAAGAATTTCTTCAAACCTGTTAATTTCAACCACAGATTTCAGCATCCGCTTTACTTCACGATCATTTTTAGAGCCGAAGATCTTTCGGACAAAAGTCCCTAACATGCGTATCCTATAAAATTACTAATTCTGAAAAGTGGCATTGTAGCGAAATGCGTCATCCCGGACAGCTAAAAACCCTGAGAAGTCTTCTGAATCGCTCAGGCACTCATCTCGAGACCCTCAAATTAGAGGCCAATATTCAGGTACAACGGGGAAGTATGATAGACCAACTCCTCGGGCCCGAGTTGAAAGAGAAAGTAACAACCGGCGACCTTAAATCTGGTTTACTAACGCTTTACGTTTCAGACAGTGGGCTGTCAAGCCGACTGCGCTTCATGGAAACTTCTTTGATCCATTCATTGCAGTCCGAGTCCTTGTTTAGAGGACTTCGTCGGATTCAACTAAGAGTCCGACCAAAAACCAAAAACCCATCAAAAAAATTAGCCTCGAAAATAGTGCCAAATCCCGAAGCAGGTAAAAACCTCCAGCAATTCTCAACAACAATAGCGGATCCTGAACTTAAACGTCAGTTTCAGAAATTGGCTGCACGGGTATCGGGCAATCTTTGGCTCGATCAAACGTAACCACCTCGTAGTGAGATGGGTCCGAAAGAAGTCGGATTAATAACTTATTATTGAGAGCATGGCCACTGCGATGGCCAAGATAATGCCCGATTATCGGCCGGCCTGCCAAGTAAAGATCGCCAAGAGCATCAAGGACTTTGTGCTTAACAAACTCGTCGTTCTGGCGGAGCCCGTCATCATTTAAAACACGATCATCACCGACCACAATTGCGTTAGCCATTGAACCACCACGGGCAAGATTATTTGATTTCAGATAATCCAAATCACGCATAAAACCAAACGTCCGCGCACGGCTAACTTCTCGAATAAACGAGGCCTCGTCGATGTCAACTGTAGTCGTGCACGCTCCCTGGTCAACAACCGGATGATTAAAATCAATAGAAAAACTGATTCGAAATCCATTAAACGGTTCGAGGCGAGCAACTTTACCCTCATGCTCGACCTCGATGATGTGCGAAATTCTCAAATATTCTCGTGCAATGGTCTGTTCTCGCACACCTGCCGATTGAATCAAAAATACAAATGGTGATGCACTCCCATCCATAATTGGAAGCTCCGGGGCATTGCATTCCACCAATGCATTATCTACACCCATGCCGGATAAAGCAGAAAGCAGGTGCTCTACTGTAGAAACTTGCACACCGGCATCTGACGACAAGCAGGTTGATAGGGTTGTTTGAGAAACTCTATCGGCATTTGCGCGAATCAATACTGGGGGATCCAGATCGACACGCTTAAACTGAATGCCATGATTTTCAGGAGCGGGTCGTAGCGTCAGATAAACCATGTCCCCTGAGTGCAGGCCCACTCCTGAAGCACGAACCACGTTTTTTAGCGTGCGCTGAGCGATCAATTCATGCCTCCTTCATAAGAAGCTGGTTTTAGTGGGCTTACGCATGGCTTACTCCAAAATAGAGTCCCTGTAGACTTATTTTTTTCATTAGTCCGCCTGGCGACGAAGGAAAGCTGGAATATTAAGAATTTTTTCCATCGAATCCTCAGCCTCAACGGTTGCCGCAAGGGCGGTATTTCCAGCTGCTTGCGTTCGTAATATCTGCGGCGAATCTGAATGCGTTGAACTATAACTTGTCCGCTTAGTTTTAGAATATTCGCTATTATTTATTACAGATTGAGGCTTTCGAGTTTGTCCTCCCAATCCAGTTGCTACGACTGTGACTGAAATTTCATCGCTCATTTCCGGGTCAATGACGGTGCCGACTACCACGTTGGCATTATCGTCACTGATGTCATCCATAACTTGACCAACCTCATTAAACTCCCCAATCGTAAAGTCAGGGCCCGAAGTGATATTCACAAGAATTCCCCGCGCACCTGCCAAATCAACATCTTCTAAAAGCGGAGACCGGATCGCCGCTTCAGCCGCTTTGACTGCCCGAGATTCTCCTGACGCTATTCCTGTTCCCATCATTGCCTTTCCCATTTCACTCATAACAGTACGAACGTCTGCAAAATCAACATTAATCATTCCAGGGCGAATAATCAGATCAGCAATACCGCGCACTGCTCCCTGAAGGACATTATTCGCTTCGCCAAAAGCAGCGGTCAGGGAGGCATTTTTACCAAGAACCGGTAACAGCCTCTCGTTGGGAATAATAATGAGTGAATCGACGTGATTTTCCAAAGCCCCGATTCCTTGATCCGCAACGTGCGTTCGACGACGCCCCTCAAAACCAAAAGGACGAGTTACAATTGCGACTGTAAGGACACCCATTTCCCTGGCTATTTCTGCAAATACTGGCGCTGCCCCAGTCCCAGTGCCACCACCCATTCCAGCTGTTATAAAGACCATATCAGCATCTGCCAGAATATCAGCAATCGCATCCCGATCCTCCAGAGCGGCGTTTCGACCTACATCGGGGTTTGCACCGGCACCTAACCCTTTTGTGATGTCGCTGCCTAATTGTAAAATTCGATTCGCTGGAATCGATCGCATAGCCTGGGCATCAGTATTAGCCACGATAAATTCCACACCAGCGACCGCATTTTTTAACATGTGATTTACGGCGTTACCACCCCCACCTCCAACACCAATCACCTTAATGACCGCGCTAGACTCTACTTGATCAACGATCTCAAACACTTGCGTACCCTCTCAGTTAAAAATTTCTTTGAACCCATCGACGAATCCGTTTCAGGATGCCTTTCTGTGCGCGCAACCAATTCTGGCCAGGCCGTAGTTCTTGATCACGACCGTATACCAAAAGACCAGCTAATACGGCATTCGCAGGATCCTTTAATAATGCGTCGAGCCCTTCCAAATGGTCTCCTTTTAGAACTCTACAAGGACACTGTAGAATGCTTTCAAACACATCAGCGATTCCAGGAAGACCCGCGGATCCACCACTTAGAACTAGTCCTGTAGATATTTCCTCAAACCAGCCTGAATGACGCAATCGCTCGCCAAGAATTTCTGCGATCTCCTCCACCCTGGGCTGCAAAAAGGCAGTCAGTTGCTGCAAACTAATCATCTCAGACGGCCGATCAGCGATTTTTCTTACCTGCACTCCATCAACGACAGGTGCAAAACTTGTATGGGCGTACCCATGCTGAATTTTAAGTTTTTCAGCATCACCCAACGGGGTTTTTAGCGCGACGGCGAGATCATGAGTTAATAATTCCCCACCCATCGGCACCACCTGCATCCAAGCGGGCGCGCCTTCGGAAAGCAATATTAAGTCGGTCGTACCCGAGCCGATATCGGCTATACAAACTCCCAACTCTCGCTCATCCGATGAAACCAATTGACTGACCGCAAGCGCCGAAGGAACTAGAATATTGGTATCAAGGCAAGCTAAATTGAGACATTTTTTAAGATTCCGAACGACATGAGTGGCGCCAGTAATCACATGCACGTTTACTTCTAAGCGGTTTCCTGTCATTCCCTGGGGTGACCGGATTCCTGTTTGATTGTCGAGTGTAAAAGAACGAGGTATTACACTCAGAATTTCACGATCCGCGACCGTGGCCTGCGCCTGAACCTGCTCCATTGCCTGAGTAAGCATGGTGTCGGTTACCTCACGCTTATTGAGATCAACCAAACCGACTACGTCCTGGCCGACAAGGTGTGCACCACCAATCGAGACCAGCGGATTAGATAATTTAGTACCGGCCATTTGGTTCGCTTCGGCAACAGCGCGAGAGACAGCCTCAACTACCGAATCAATCTGAATAACAACACCTTGCTTCAACCCACCAGACCGAGCACAGCTTTGACCCCGTACGATAATCCCACGCTCTTTAGTGATTTCCGCTACTGCCGCAGAAATTTGACTTGATCCAATATCGACTACGAGAAGATAGGTCATTAATCTGACCTCCAGCTCAACGCAACGCCGTTACTGTAACGCGCATCAACTTTTGCCAAAACGGCTAATTGTTCGTCATGCAGCTTTGTTAACACAGCGCGCGCACGACCTAAACGACCTAGAATGTCGGATCGACCCATTTGCAATTGAATACCACTTTCTAGAGTGACCGCCCAACCGAGATCACTTCCTCGTGATACGGAGAGTACTTTTGAAATGTCAATTAAACGGTCAGAAAAAACCCTAAAATGACTGTGGACATCCATTGTTTCAGATATCAATCCATATAATCTTGGAAGTGACTCTGTGACCGTCTCAGGAGGCTCAAATAAATCGCCCGACAGGCCGAGGTAAAGCTTATCGTTATAAATCGCGACAGGGCGCTGTTCGAGCACATCAATTAATAGGGTATCAGGCCAGATCCGTCGGACCGTTGCTTTAGAGACCCAAGGGTGAGTCTCCACTTCAGAAACAATGGAGGCCAGCCCTGTATCAAGATAGTTTCCTGAAAACCGTCTTGTTAAGTCTGACTCGAATGTGATTGCGTCTATATATCTGAAATCACCCTGAATTTTGACATGTGTAATTTGAATTTTCTCGAGTAAATGAGTCAAACCTCCAGCTGCTATGGACCCTGTCAAACCAAGACCGATGACAACCAATCCAAGTTTCCAGCGGCTTATAATATAGGACACGATTTTTAGGCTCTTCATGGCGACACTGCCGCATCCAACAGAATCTGTTCAACAAGCATCGAAAGGTCCATACCAGCCGCTCTAGCCGCTTTTGGCACCAGCGAATGATGGGTCATTCCCGGCACCGTATTGCATTCCATCAGCATCATTTGACCATTACCATCGGCCATAAAGTCAATTCGACCCCATGTGCGACAACCCAAAGCATCAAACGCTTCAAGGGCCATTTTCTGGACCTCTGCCTCAAACTTCGGATGCAACCCAGAAGGAATTTCATATTCAGTTGTATTGGATTGGTATTTAGCCGTGTAATCGTAGAAATCTGAATTTGGTTTGATACAGATAACAGGCAGCGCCAAGCCCTTAATAATTCCAACTGTGTATTCCGGGCCAGGCAAACGCGGCTCCACGAGTACTCGGGTGTCGTGACGAAGGGACTCGCTGAGAGCGATCTTCAATTCTTCAAGACCTGAAACCTGGTGTGCGCCGATCGATGAACCTTCGTGCGCGGGCTTCGCAAATAAGTCGGCACCCAGCCGTTTTATACAGATTTGAGCCTGCCCGACCTCTGTAACAACAACCATGGGTGCGGTTGGCAATCCCAAAGACTCCCAGATCTGTTTTGTGCGAGGCTTATCCAGAGACAGCGCTGAAGCGCTGAGCCCGGACCCTGTAAACGGTATATTTAACGCGCAAAGAACTCCCTGCAATACGCCATCCTCACCGAGACGCCCATGAACTAAATTAAAAACTCTCGTTGGGGCTAACTGAATCAACTGTTCCACCCAGTTCGCTTGAACATCCAACTCGATCGGCTGAATTCCTCGCGTACGCATTGCGGCTACTAACTCTGCCCGTCCGTCTCTAGAAACTGCCGCTTCCGAACCTAAACCCCCGTAGAGTAATGCGACTCGCTCATCAAGCCAGTTCATGCTTGCACACCATTCAATTTTTTTAGCAGTTCATTAGGCAACTGACCAATCGAACCCGCACCTTGGATTAAAATTACATCATTTGGCTGCAGGAGAGATTCAACCCGCTCAATGATTTGTGCAAAGTCCTTTTCCACAACCGGCTGACAACGACCAAAGCGCCTTATCATTTGAGCAAGATCTTTAGATTCAGCGCCAACAATTGGCTGTTCTCCTGCAGGAAAAACTGGCATCAATACCAATTCATCAGCGGTCATAAGCACCGAAACAAAATCATCAAACGAATCCCGTGTACGTGAGTAGCGATGAGGCTGAAATACACTAATTAATCGCTTGCCCGGATAAGCCTGGCGCACTGCGTCAAAAGTAACTTCAAGTTCTCTCGGGTGGTGTCCATAATCATCAATAACTGGAATGCGTTCGCCTTCTCTTAGGATTGATCCGGCTAACTCGAAACGCCTCCCCACGCCTTGAAATTCCGACAAAGCTTTTTTCAAAGCGTCCTCATCCACACCTAGATGATCAGAAAGAGCCACTATAGCAAGGGCATTTGATACATTAAATTTGCCGGGCAGGGACAAACTTATTTCCAGATCATCCTTGCGCGGGCGCTCGACCCGGAAACGAGTTTCAAGGCCATCCATGACTACATTACGCGCTCGGTAATCAGCCTGCGAATCAAGCCCAAAAGTAATCACGGTTCGGCCAACGGTTGGCAGGATTTCGTTAATTACCAGATCATCGCTATTAGCAATGACAAGACCGTAAAACGGTAAATTCTGGAGAAACTGTACGAATGCTTGTTTGAGCTTTTCAAAATCACCATCGTAAGTCGACATATGATCGGTATCGATATTAGTCACTATCGCAATCATTGGCTTTAATACAAGAAAAGACGCGTCACTCTCGTCAGCTTCAGCAATCATGTACTCACTATCACCTAAGCGAGCATTGTTATCTGCTTGATTAAGCTTCCCCCCAATGATGTAGGTAGGATCAAACCCAGATTCAGCAAGAACCGCCGCCGCCAACGAGGTTGTCGTTGTCTTTCCATGCGTCCCTGATACCGCGATGCCTTGTTTAAAGCGCATGAGCTCCGCTAGCATTTGCGCCCGAGGTATGACGGGAATTCGCTGTTCCAGTGCTTTAGCTACCTCTGGATTCTCTCGATCAATAGCACTCGAGACAACGACGACCTCGGCATCTTTTATATGAGCCTGATCATGACCAATATGAATTTTTGAACCCAGAGCCGCCAACCGATTGGTACTTGGACTGGCTTTAATGTCGGAGCCAGAGACTTGATAACCTTGATTGAGAAGGACTTCCGCAATTCCACTCATTCCGACTCCTCCAATACCGATGAAATGAATCCGTTGAATTCGACCCATTCGACCCATTCGACCCATTCGACTAACCATGAGAGGCCTCCAGCACACGATGAGCCACTGCAACAGCGGCGTCAGGTCTAGAGGCGTTCCTAGCGGACTGAGCCATTTGAATCAAGTTTGCGGGCGATCGCAAAATATCAGAAAGTTTCGCGACGAAAATATCGAGCTCCGTTTCTTGGATGATCACAGCGGCACCTAACGCGACAAGTTGCTCTCCATTTTTAGTTTGATGGTCATCGACTGCATTGGGAAAAGGAATCAGTACTGAGGGCATTGCTGCTGCGGCTAATTCTGATACGGTTAAGGCACCGGCTCTACAAACTACAATATCGGCTTTTTGATAAGCTCGGGCGATTGGGTTGATGAAAGCGATCACTGTGGCATCAAGATTCATCGCTGCATATTGCCCAGTGACACTCTCAAGCCCAGCGTCACCAGTTTGGTGCGTAATGGTTATCCCATATTTATCAGCAATTTCTCGAATCTTCGCTGGAAGATTTTGGTTGAGTGCATGCGCCCCTTGGGAACCACCAAGAATAAGAATCCGCGTTTGATTTGTTGGCTGGTATAAATTTTTAATTCGCTGGAGTCCCACTTGATCGATTTCTGGTCGAATGGGATTACCGACACATTCACCCCCTGGCAAAACACCAGGAAAAGCTGTCAGGACTTTGTTTGCAAACTTTGCAAGGTAACGATTGGTTAATCCGGCGATTGCATTTTGCTCATGAATAACTAATGGAATTCCAAGAATTCGCGCGGCCAACCCCCCTGGTCCTGCTGGATAGCCACCAAAACCCACACAGACCTTGGGTCGCAAGCGCATTAAAATATAAATCGACTGGAGCACAGACCATACGAGACGGATTGGGGCGAGGAATCTAGCGATTCCTCGCTTGCCGCGAAGTCCACGAACGGCGATGAGGTGCAAGGGGATTCCCAGCCCCGGGATCAGGGTGCCCTCAAGACCATGGGAGCCACCAATCCAATGGACCTGCTCCCCACTTTTTACTAACTCTTGAGCAACCGCTAGACCGGGGAAAATATGGCCGCCAGTTCCTCCCGCCATTATAACAACTGGAGCCGTCATGACTTTACTCCCGAGAGATTGTCTGCACTAACTCTGGCGATCACACCTAAACCGATGCCCGTCATAGTGAGGGAACTTCCGCCATAACTCAAAAGTGGGAGAGTAAGTCCTGTCGTAGGAGCGAGGCCAATGTTCACCAGGAGATTCAAAATGACTTGCAGGGTAATTAATAGGACCAAACCATAAGCAAAATAGGCGGCAAAAGGACGTCCGTTGAGCTCAGCTTTACGGCCGGCCAGAAAACCGCGCCATATTAATAAAATCATTACACCAACTGTGCTCAAGACCCCCATAAGACCCAGCTCTTCAGCTAGGATTGCGAATATAAAATCTGTATGCGCTTCGGGCAGGTAGAAAAGTTTCTGAACTGAGTTACCAAGGCCAAGTCCTAAGAGTCCACCACGGCCAAATGCAAGTAGGGCCTGCGTAAGCTGATAACCTTCGCCGTAACGGAAGGCCCAGGGATTAAAAATGGTTAAAATTCTGTCAAGTCGGTAGGGCTCTAGAATAGCAACAGCGCTGAGGCCAAGAAGCAATGCAGCGCCGATCATGACGTACTGAGTAAAGGGAGCGCCTGCTAAAAAAAGGACCCCCATAACGGCACAAAGTAGAATCAAGAGGGTTCCAAAATCGGGCTGCTTCAACAACAAAATAGCGATAAGAAAAACGACTGACATAGGCTTCATAAAACCGCTGAATTTCTGACGCACCTCTTCAAGACGCCGAACCAAATACGCGGCTAAAAACAACATCATCGTAAATTTTACAATTTCAGATGGCTGCAAACTAAAAAAACCAAGGTCCAACCAGCGCGTTGAACCATTTACATTAAGACCTACGTTCGGAATCAAGATGACTGCGAGCAAAAGCATTGACGCAAACAGAAAAGAACCAGAATAGTTGTACCACCAGCGCGTAGGGATAAAATACGCAATCAATCCAGCCACACTGGCAACCACAACAAAGATAGCGTGTTTAATTGCCAAGGCAAACGGTGAGCCGTATCTATCTGACGCGACTTCAATCGAACTGGATGCCACGATCAAAAAACCAAGTAACGCAAGTCCTATTACGCATAACAAAAAAACTGAGTCTGGTGCTCCAAGAGGAATAAATTCATTTCGGCGAAGGTTAGGCTTCATTGAGTTTCCTCACCAACTTTTCAAAATAAGCCCCACGAGATTGATAGTCTGGAAACTGGTCTAAACTGGCGCAAGCGGGGCTAAGTAAAACAATATCGCCAGGATTAGCGGCAGCTACCGCAAGATCAAATGCCTCGGCCATAGTTTCCGATATCACTGCAAAATCACCCAAAGCATTGGCCAATTTATTGCGATCGCGCCCAAAAACAAAAACCATGGAGCAAGTCGCTTGGGCGACTACCACCCAGTCCCTAAGTTCTGCATCCTTGCTGTCGCCCCCGGCAAGCAAAAAAAGATGGCCTGCTGGGTCAGCGCTTTCCATGGCCTCTTTAGAGGCGCCAACATTCGTACCTTTAGAGTCGTTGATGAACCGAATTCCGCGTGCCGATTGGCATTCTTGAGTGCGATAAGGCAAGCCTCGAAACTCCCTCGCAACGTCACATGAGATCGTTTTCTTCACACCAAGCAATTTACAAATTGCAAACGCAGCCATGGTGTTTTTCACAACGTGACGTCCTCTAATTGGCAGGTCAGCTACAGGCATCCAAGGATCGGAGCCAAGACCAATCCATTCTTGGTTATCGTGCACCAAGATTCCAAAGCGTCCGAAGTCAGTGCTTTGAAGTGAAAAACGAATACAGGTTGTATTGTCCGGGACCAGTGGTTGCGACAAGGGATCTTCTGCATTGACGACAATCGCGCTCACGCCCTCAAAAATCCTATGCTTAGCCCGATGATACCCGGCCATGGAGCCGTGCCAATCAAGGTGGTCAGACGTCATGTTTAAACAAGTTGAAACCGAAGCATTCAGCCCTCGGGTCCGCTCAAGCTGAAAGCTGGATAGTTCAAGCACCGCAATAGAGTGCTCCTTTCGTTTTGGCAGCAAATCCAATGCCTGGGGGCCCAAGTTACCTCCACCAAGGACATCTCGGCCATCAGCCTTCAGAATATTCAGGACCAAGGTGGTAACTGTCGACTTTGCATTGGTTCCTGTAATAGCCACTAAAGGTTGAGTGGCAGGCCATGCTCTCCGAAACAACTGAATGTCGCTGACCAGCTCAGTCCTTGTGTCGGCCAAACCCTCCGTTGTAGGAGGAATTCCAGGACTCACCACAACCTCATCATAAAGATCTAAAAATCTTGAGCTGAGGGGACCCAGATATGACGGAACACCTGGGAATTCAGTGGCAGCGAGATGCTTTAAATGCAAGTTTTTTCGCGTATCTGCAAGATCAAATTTAAGTCCCAAAGTTTGTAAATGACGCGCAATAGCTAATCCGGTGGGTCCAAGACCTAAAACAAGACGTCGCGTCGTCGCTATCAAACTCACTAACTACCTCAACTTCAAAGTCGAAAGACCCACAAGGACCAGCATCACAGAAATGATCCAAAAACGAACAATGATCCGGGGCTCAGGCCAACCCTTTAATTCAAAGTGATGATGGATAGGTGCCATCCGGAATAAACGCCTACCTGTGAACCTAAAACTAGCGACCTGCAGCATCACCGAAACCGTCTCAAGCACAAAGACCCCTCCCATAATAAAAAGGACCAATTCTTGACGAACCATGACTGCAACAACCCCGAGCGCAGCACCCAAAGATAAAGCGCCAACATCGCCCATAAAGATCTGAGCGGGATACGTGTTAAACCAAAGAAAACCAAGGCCTGCACCTACTATGGCACCCAGAAATATAGTCAATTCTCCAGTGCCTGAAATATAAGGAAGAAACAAGTATTGGGAAAAAATTACATTGCCCGTGAGATATGCAAAGGCACCGAGCGCACCCGCGACGAGCACCGCTGGTAAAATAGCAAGCCCATCTAGTCCATCGGTTAAATTAACCGCGTTAGAGGTACCAACAATTACAAAATACGTCAGCACAACATAACCAGCGCCGAGGGGAATTAAAACATCTTTAAAAAAAGGAATTAATAAGGTTGTCTCAGCTGGTGTTTCAGCCATTCGATAAAGAGTAATAGCAGCTATTAAACTTATTAATGACTGACCTAAGTATTTGGCTCTAGCCGATAAACCTTTTGAATTCTTTAAAGCAACTTTTTTCCAATCATCGATCCAGCCAATCGCACCAAAACAAAGCAACACAAACAACGCCACCCAAATATATTGATTTTCAAGATCAGCCCACAAAAGAGTAGAAGCGGTAATGCACACCAAAATTAATACGCCCCCCATAGTTGGCGTTCCTTGTTTCGACAAATGTGATTCAGGACCATCTTCTCGCACTGACTGCCCAATCTGTTTCAACTCCAAAGAACGGATAACCCAAGGGCCGATACTAAGAGCTGTAATAAGGGCTGTTAAAACTCCTAAAATGGATCGAAGCGTCAAGTATTGAAATACCGAAAAAGCAGGCTCAAACTCACTGAGGTAATTGGCTAGCCACAAAAGCATCGTTTCTACGCCCCTTTATTACGTGTTAAAAACTTTACAACACCATCCATGCGTTCTGAATGCGAGCCCTTTACTACTACAGTGCCTTTCAAGTACTTTAGTCCCAAAAAATCAGAAAAAAATGTGTCAAGGATTTCAAAGTGAGTAGCACCTGCGCCAAATCCCGCCGCCACCGCTTCCGCAGATCCGACAGTAATCAATTGCGTAAGCCCTGATGACTTTGCGTATTCACCCAGGCGACGCATCTCGGACTCAGCAGAGTCGCCTAATTCAGCCAGCCCACCCATAATTAATAGGCGGTCACCAGCCTGCTCAGACAACCAATCAATAGCAGCTCTGACGGCCTGCGGACTTGAGTTGTAAGTATCATCAACTACAAGCAAATCATTCACACGAATAGGTGTCATCCGCCTAGGCTCGATTGACGCAGACTCCAGTCCACTTGCGATATCGATCACGCTCACACCAGCCACATGACAGACCGCAGCCGCAGCCGCAGCATTTTCCATAAAGTGCTGACCAAGAGTAGGTAATGTCACTTTTATTCGATCACTGAAAAGAATTATTTCGACCCGTTCTTTGCCAATAGGCTTCCAACTAACATCAGCATTTTGACGGCCAAATGAAAGAATTTTTCGATCAGCAGCGCGCTGCTTCCACAACTCAAAAGCAGGCTCATCTGAGTTAAGGATCACCGCACCAGTTGGGGATGTATAATCAATAATTTGACCCTTTTCTTTAACGATCGCCGAAAGTGTGCCGAAGCCCTCAAGGTGAGCAACTCGAGCATTTAATAAAACCGAATAGTTTGGACGAATAGCGGCTGCCAGGAGCTCTATATCACCGGCTTTAGATGCTCCAAGCTCAAAAACCGCGTAAGCGTGATCTTCACGCAATCGCGCAGCAGTCAGGGGCAACCCAAGATCATTATTATAATTACCTTCAGTCTCCAAGATATCTGGGTGCCCAGAATGGGTTGCTGACTGACGAAGGATCGACGAAACAAAACCACGGGTACTGGTTTTGCCCTGACTGCCTGTTATTGCTATAACAGGATGTTTAAAACCATCCCTAAAATGACGGGCCAAGACCATCAGAGCAATTACTGTGTCGTCAACAAAAATTTCGGGCAAAACTTGCTGGGGCTCACTGACCAGAGCAGCCACCGCTCCTCGATCACGAGCGGACTGAATATAATCATGACCATTCCGAACACCTTTCAGAGCAACAAACAAATCACCGGCTTTAACGGTACGACTATCAATCGAAATTCCCGTCACTCGCGCTTGCCCATTTGATCGCGCTTTCAGTACGCCTGCAAGATTACTCAAGCGATCAGGAAGCATGTAGCTCACCCTTCTCAGACAATCCATAGGCGCTGGCTACGATCGCTCTATCTGAGTGAGCAATAGTTCGCATCTCTAATAACTGAGTAGTCTCGTGGCCTTTGCCGGCAATTAAAATCCAGTCTTCGGGTGCGGCTTTAGCTATTACATAGCGAACTGCCTCAGCTCGATCTAACTTGATCAGCCTGGGCGCTCGCTCCATCCCATCAACAATATTATTTAAAATAGCGTCAGGTGATTCAGAACGCGGATTATCCAGAGTAAGCACCACTTCATCCGCTAAACGGCTAGCTATCTCACCCATTAATGGGCGTTTGCCTTTATCCCGATCGCCCCCACAACCAAAAACCGCCCAGACAAGGCCTTTTGAGTGCCACCGGCAAGTATTTAATGCCTGCTCCAGTGCATCTGGCGTGTGAGCGTAATCCACTACAACCGTTGGCATTTGAGGGTTCTGAAAATACTCCATTCTTCCAGCGGCTGGCTCTAGATGATGTGCCGCGGAAATCAACCGTTCTAAATTACCCGGAGCTACCGCGTAGACTGCTGCCATGGCAGAAATTGTATTAAGTACATTGAACTGCCCCAATAAAGGTAGCTGAAACGCAACTTGATGCCCATCAAAGACCAATTCCACGTGACACCCAATTTTGATGGGCTCGATCGTTGTAATGCGAATCCTAGCAGTGCGGTCAAATCCAAAAGTCCACAAATCAAACCCGCAAAGCTCGGCGGCCAACCGCGCTCCAAATGGATCATCCGAACAAATTACCGCTATCTTTGCACCATAGTCCGTAAATAGGCGTCGCTTAACATTTCCGTATGTAAGCATGTCAACATGGTAATCAAGATGATCTCTCGTTAAATTCGTGAGGACAGCCACATCAAAAGGAATGCCGCTTACCCGATGCTGGTCTAGCGCATGTGAAGACACCTCCATCGCGCAGAGCGATACCTTCCTTGCGCAAAGCTGTGCTAAACAATGAGTTAGTGTGATAACGTCCGGCGTTGTGCGATCAAATTGATAAAGCTTATCCACCCCAACCGAAACTCCGAGCGTCCCGATTTTACCTGTTGCTATTCCAAGAGATTTAGCCAGTTGATCTATTAGATGTATTGTTGTTGTTTTTCCGTTAGTGCCGGTAACGCCAATAATCTGCATGTTCTGGCATGGGGAATCGAAGAAATACTGCACAATAGTTCCGAGGCGCTGGCGAAGATTTTTGATGATGATAACAGGCACTACAAACGGAATAACTCCATCCCAGCTGTCACAGACGATAGCAGCCGCACCCCTCTCCACTGCTTCTTGCGCATATTCCATGCCGTGACAATTGATCCCCTCCATGGCAAAAAATACTGCACCTTCGGAAACCTCACGTGAATCAAGCGCCAATCCCGTCACATTAACTTGCGAGACTGTCTCTATGGATACGCCAATGGCGCCTAATAAATCAAAAAGATTCACTGTGCGATCCTTCCAGCCAGAATGCGTGTTTTTGGACTGTCTGGTTCAATGTCATAAATTCTCATCACATCATCCATCACATCTGCAAAAACGGGGGCCGCGACTTGCCCTCCAAAATAGCGCTGAGATCTGGGATCATCGACAGAAATAGCCATCACAAATCGCGGATTTGACAAAGGAGCAATCCCTACAAAACTAGCCACATACTGGCGACTTGCATAAGATCCGCCAGCAGATAACTTCTGGGTAGTGCCAGTTTTTCCGCCCACCCTGTACATCGGCACTTGAGCCTGCGTTGCTGTTCCGCCCACCTGAGTTACGGCCTCTAGCATTGGCAACACCTGCTCAATTGTTCCAGCCTTAAAAACTGCCAAAGGCTTTGGGGTGGCGCCCCCTGAGAGTAACGTGAGACCCTTTAGAACTCCGGCATTAGCAAAGACGCTGTATGCTTGGGCCAACTGAATTGTCGTGGCATTTAGCCCATATCCAAATGACAGGGCCGCACGATCCATGTCCCCCCATGCCGCAAAACTTGGCAAAGAGCCTTCTGCCTCACCCGGGAATCCGATTCCAGTAGACTGACCGAATCCCAACAGCGCAAGTCGATCACGAAGAGCCGAAGGCTCCATCATCAAGCCGATCTTCGCTACACCGACGTTAGATGATTTAGATAGCACCCTCGATACATCAATCAGCCCATAGTTTTTGAAGTCACTAATCACGTTGCCTTGGACTCGAAACTGGCCCGGCGTGGTCTCAATTTGAGTGTCCGATTGAATCAAACCGAGATCAATCGCGGTTGCAATCGTAAATGGTTTGATTGAAGAGCCGGGCTCATGCATATCGCTCACAGTTCGATTGCGAACTCGATCGGGTGTCCGGGACGATATATTGTTTGGATTAAATGCGGGCTGCGCGGCTAGGGCTAAAATTTCACCAGACCATGCATCCACTAATACCGCACTTCCCCCAACTGCTTTCGAACGATCCACAGCTCCTTTTAGCGCTCGATAAGTTAAATATTGAAGACGAAGGTCAATCGATAGCCTCAAGTCTTTACCATGCTCAACCTCTTCTCCAGCACTAATATATCGGACTACATTTGCCCGTCGGTTTGCCAATACATGGCGACTTCCATCTTGTCCAGATAGCCAGTGATCAAAAGAGAGCTCCAGACCCTCCTGAGCTTCATCATCAATATCAGTGAAACCCAAAAGATGCGACGCAACCTCACCCGCAGGGTAAAAACGGCGAAATTGTTGCTCGACCTTAACCCCCTTCAATTTTAGGGCCTCTATTTTTGCAGAACCCTCCGGCGTGACATTTCGAGACAAAAAAAGATAAGGCAGCAAGCTCTGAGCGACCCTCTGCTCTAGTTGTTCAGGTGACCGATCCAAGAAAGGAGCCAATTTTTTCGCCCAAGGCGTGCCAATGAGCTCAGCAGGACGCACTCCAATTCTAAAAACAGGTGTTGAAACCGCCAGAGGCTCACCAAATCGATCTGTAATCATGCCTCGATAAGCAGGAATGTCTTGGTGGCGATTCGTAAGTTCGTCGCCTATACCCTGCAAGTGTTGATTTTCGAATACATGCAGCCAGACCAAACGAGTGCAAATTATTAGTGCGCAGCTCCCAATGACAGAGCCGACGAGCCATAGACGCCAACTTTTTGATGGCTTGCGGACTTTCGATCTCATCAATCGCGCTCCATCAAACGAATATGGCTCAAATCTGGAGCCCTCATAAACAGGCTGCTTTTTGCCAGACGATCGATCCTCAGATCCGAGGACACAGCGCCACGCTCAAGTAATAACCGACTCCATTCGGCCGTAAGTCGACTCCTCTCGGCAAGAATCTCTTGCAAAGCCGAATACAACTTCCGTGTTGTATAAGCGGTCTCCACGACAGAAATTGAGGTTATGATTAAAGCTACGATTAAAGTAGTACCAAGCCAAAATCTCGGGTGATAAAAATAATTCATCATGCGGCTAGCGTCCGCTCAGCAACTCGCAACACTGCGCTACGAGCTCTTGGATTCTTGTTCAACTCGAACGCAGAAGGCTTAACTGCCTTGCTTATTATGGATAATCGGGGTTTTTCAACCGATTCTGGTAATGGCATCCTTGGATCTCCCTTTGGCGGACGAGATGCATCACGAAAAGCATGTTTTACCAAGCGATCTTCTAGTGAATGAAAGGAGATCACAACCAACCGGCCACCTGCCTCTGTGCGCTCAACTGCGGCCTGAATTCCTTTCTCAACCTCAGAGAGCTCTCCATTAATGAATAATCGAATTGCCTGGAAAGTGCGAGTTGCAGGATGTTTGTGATAATCCTTTTTCGGCTGAGCAGCACTGACGAGACGAGCAAGCTGTGCTGTAGTTTCCAAAGGCGCTTCGCCACGTGCCTCAACAATCGCACGCGCGATACGACGAGAAAAGCGCTCTTCACCAAAGGCCCACAGCACATGCGCTATTTCATCAGCATTCGCCTTTGCCAACCAATGGCAAGCCGAGAGGCCTGAAGTTGGGTCCATCCGCATATCAAGCGGGCCATCTGACTGAAAACTAAAGCCCCGCGCAGCATCATCCAATTGCGGGGACGACACGCCTAAATCCATCAAGACACCGGAGACACGCTCAATTTTCAGCTCATCAAGCACAATCTTTAAATGGGAAAAAGCTGTATGCACGATCCGAAATCTAGAATCTTGAGTAGCAAGCTCAGCAGCAGCCAAGACCGCAGTAGGGTCGCGATCAAAAGCGATCAGTTTACCATGCGGACCAAGAAGCTCTAAAATTCCAGAAGCATGTCCGCCTCTCCCATAGGTACAGTCAAGATAGACTCCATCCTTTTTAATGCATAAAGCTTCCAAAGCTTCCCTGTAGAGCACCGGCAAATGATCCATTGAGACGCCCCCTCTACAACGATAAATTAATAAGTTCGACAGACGCATCTTCTCCGATGGGCTCATCAAGATAAGCCTCTGTCATTGAAGTCCATCGCGCCTCACTCCAAATCTCGAATTTTTGCCCCTGACCCACCATGATCAAACGCTTTTCAAATTCGGCATGCTCTCTATGCATAGACGGTATAAGAAGACGGTTGGCGGAATCCAAATCCAGCTCTGTCGCATACCCAACCATTAGATGCTGCAACCGCCGCGCTTGACGACTAGTTGAGTTCGGTAGAGCGTTGACCTGAGCCTCTATAAGCCTCCAGTCCACCATTGGGTATAAAAGTAAACAGCGATCAAATGGATGCACTGTGAGAATCATCGGGCCATCACAACGATCAGCGAGGCGATCACGATATTTGGCAGGCAAAGCCAAACGCCCTTTTGTATCCAAATTGATCGGGTTGATCCCGCGAAACAATACCTTCTCCCTGGGTTAATGCAGCCGGGATTCTATAAAATCTCCACAAGATTCCACTTTTTCCCACAAGTAGACTCTATTTACCCACCAATTAACAGTCAAATCAGAGAGCCGTGATCAGATGAACAGTCTCACAATAACTGTTTAGAGAGGTTTTTAAATTATTGTTTTAATTAAGAAAACTAATTTTATTAGATAGCGAAAAATAGCCCCGCTTGGGCACAAAAAGATGAGGAAGAATAGCGGAAAAAGGGGGAGTTAGCCGATAAGCCGGGTTCTGTCTTAGACAATCATTCATCTAGAAACTGCGTCACCGCAGTTTTCAAGCGACCTACCCGAATCCAGCGCGAGGCACGCATTGCGGATTCCTATTTGGTCTTGCTCCAGGTGGGGTTTGCCTTGCCGTTACGTGTTACCACGAACGCGGTGCGCTCTTACCACACCCTTTCACCCTTACCGGCTAGGCCGGCGGTCTACTCTCTGCTGCACTTTCCGTAGGCTCGCGCCCCCCAGGAATTACCTGGCACCTTGCCCCGAGGAGCCCGGACTTTCCTCTCCTGCTTGCACAGCAGCGATTGCCTAGCTAACTCCTAAAGATAGTCTCTACCCTTAGGTCGGATTCGTCAATTTTTGATAAAGCTCACGCCTAGGGATACCAGTTAATTCGGCGCAGACCGAGGCCGCCTTAGATGGGGATAATTCACGAGCTAAAACCGCTAATAACTTTGCCGCATTTAATTCATAACTACTTTCACCCGAATCATTAGGGCCCACCAACACAACAAATTCACCACGAATCCGGTCAGGATTATTTAAAAACCAGTCAGCACATTCCCCTGCATCGACACGAACCAATTGCTCGTGGGTTTTAGTAAGTTCACGTGCAAATACAACCTTACGACCGACCGCTGATTGATCAAGGCGGCCCGCAAGATCAGTGATTCGGTGAGGTGCCTCATAAAGCACTAAAGTACCAGGCCAACCAAGCCCAACATCCAACGCTTTCTGACGAGCTCCGCCTTTGGCTGGGAGAAACCCAATAAAATGGCAAGAATTTGAGGGCAACCCGCTAATGGAGAGAGCAGCTGCCAATGCCGACGGCCCAGGGATTGCTATCACAGGCAGATCAGCCTCATGAAGCCTCTCAATTAATAGCCGCCCTGGATCGCTAATCGCTGGCGTTCCAGCATCGGATACAAGAGCAGCGGATTCGCCAGTCCTCAACCAATCAATCACCCTAGGAATCTTCCCAGCCTCTGAATAAGCGTTAAAGGAAATAGTTCTTGTTTTGACTCCAACAGCCTTTAATAGCTGCCCAGTCACCCTTGTATCTTCAGCTAGAATCAATGACACAGTTTTCAGAATCTCGATCGCCCGAGCTGATAGATCATTGAAATTGCCAATCGGCGTTGCCACAACATAGAGTGCAGGTGGTAGAGTAGAAGATGATTTAGATTGAAACACTTAGGTGAGTCCAAATTGTTACTAAGGTTGAAGCCTGCCCGAAAATCGGCATTACTAATAGGCCTAATCGCAAGTCCTTTGCTGCTGACTGGTTGTCCACAACAGCAAGTTCATAGCCCTGCAATGGCCGAGATAGCGGAAAGGCAAAGTGCTTCACTTCCAATACCGCAAATCCTTCAATCACCCGAAGCCTCGCTCACAGATAATGTCGAGCAAAACGCGCCCCTTCCCCTGGCCGTGACAAATGAGCCTAAACCATCGCAAGATGTTGATTCAACTGTGGTGGCAAAGAGCCTACTCAGCACCGGAAAAGACAGCGAAAACGAATTCAATAGAAAGCCCGTATTATCGGATTGGCTCAATAAAGGACGCGAGATCGCCCGTACCGAATTGCAAAACGGCAAAAAAGTCGGGACTAATTTGGCTCCCCAATCGACGCCCATAAAGACCACAGTTATTAACCGCATTGACGCAACTCCAATACCTATAAATCAGACCGGAATAGCCCAATCCGAGACCAGCCAAAAAGAACCAAACCCCATTTTTAATTCCCCTAACGTAACCGCGATCAATCCAATATCGATCTCTCCCATGGATGAAACTCCCGAAATTACCGCTCCGATTGAGTTGGCGCGACTCAACATGTCCCGAGGCGAACCTGAAACAGCAATAAACATACTAAACGCCATAAATTTAGATGGCCTCGAACAAGCAGAAAGATCTCAAATACTAGAAATTAAGTCAGCCGCATTCAGACGACTAAACTTTTCAATGGCAGCACTCCGGATAGATGCCGATCGCGTTCAATACTTAGAGAATCCCGTGCGGAGCACTGAAATCGAACGAATCCTTTTCAAAATAAATCAATTGCCCTCACTAATTAGAGATGATCTGACCCGGGGTGCCGACATACTCGCTGGATTAGCCGCTGCTCAAACCCTATCTGTAACAAATGACCACGAAGCCACAATCCGCTGGTTAAGGAAATTCCAGACTCATCCGCTCCTGGACGCGGAAATATCTCGATTCTCCTTTTTGAAAAGCCAAGAGATGCCAAAGGTCTTCCACGTCACTGTCTTATTGCCCTTGAGTGGAGACCTGAGTACTGCTGGCCGTGCCATCCGTGATGGGATTTTATTTGCATACAGCAAATCAATTAAATCCTCAGATATGGCCATTAGCATTAGGGATTCGATGACCGTTAGTGATGGTGAGCTTAAACGATTAACTCAGGGGGAAACCACTGAATTTATCATAGGCCCACTTCAACGCAATCAGATAGACCGAATCCTCTCCATGAACCCGATTATTCCAGTGTTAGCCTTGAATCGATTCAACATAAACAAGTACCGTTCGGTTAATAAAGCACCCATATATAGTCTCAGCCTTTCTATTGAGGACGATGCAGAGTCTGCGGTGGCATATGCTAGTGACACTACTAGCGAACCAAGAATCCTCAGCTTATACAGCAACTCACCCTTAGGATTGCGGGCCTCCGATGCAATCAAAAAGTTGTTAAATGACGAGAATGGATCGAGTGCAGGTCAGTCTGCACTCGACCAGAAAAAACCGGGTGACACCATCGCTACATCGCTGGGTGTCACAGATAGCAAGAACAGAAAAACAGCATTGAGCCGCTTACTCAAATTAAAGCTAGAACATACGCCGCGAATCCGTCAGGATTTGACAGCAGTCATTGTACAAACCAACCCTAGAGCCGCACAGCAACTGCGGCCACTATTTGACTTTTATTACTTAGGGCAGACTCCCCTAATTCTGATTGGAGCGTACAGATCGGACCTCGCAAAATTTATTGAGGACTTCCACCAAACAACAATTTTGGCAACCCCCTGGGAGCTGGGATCGGCAGCCAAAGATTCTCTAAAGAACCGTCCGCTGACTCTAGAGGGATTTGGCACCCTAACAGCGATCGGGAGCGATGCCATGAAAATGGCTTTTCGTCTTGGTTTTGGATTCGACACGTCATTCCAAGGTGAAACCGGCTACTTAACGCTTAGGGATGACTCCACTATTAAGCGGCGCTTGGGCAAATTAGATATTAGTCAAACCGGGAATATCACCCAGTCCGTTTGGCCTACTGAAGAGACACCAAAAGCCTTTCAGTTGATTCCAAATGCAAGATAAAGGGGTCCTAGAAGAGTGTGTCGCTATGCGGATAGCAAAAGTCACTGAAGCAATGCAGCAGTGCCATGAATTGACTCCCCTTCTAGTTAAAGCATCATCAACTATTGCCAATGCTCTCTTAAATGATGGAAAAATTCTTGCCCTTGGAACAGGTTCTTCAACTGCATTGGCCCAGATTTTTTCAGCGCAACTGATGAATAAATTTGAACGAGATCGTCCAGGCTTACCCGTAATAGCATTGTCGGCAGATACTGTAATGATGAGCTCCCTGGATGATCAGTCGACATCCGGTCAATATGCTCGACAAATTAAAGCGCTGGGTAAGGCGGCTGATTGTTTGATGGTAGTATCGGGCATAGAAACTCGTAGGAATGTAATCCAAGCAATAAATTCAGCCCACGAATTGGAATTACCAGTGATTGCTTTGACCGGGTGTAGCAACGGAGAAATAGGGCCTCTGCTAAACTACATGGATATTGAGCTTAGAGTAGACTCAGACCACCCAGCCACTGTCCGTGAACAACACCTTTTCTTGATTCATTGCTTGGGTGAATTAATCGACCGACAAATCTTTGGATAGAAAGGATTTATAAATGCGCTATTTATCTGCCTCACTCGTTTTAGTGACAAGCTTGGCCGTCTCCGGTTGCGCGGCACTTATCGAATCAACGATATCAGAGCCCATTTCAGATAACCGGGGGAGCAGAACAGCCGGAAAAATTATTGATGACGCAACCGCCGAGGTGGCGATCGCCGTCAACCTCAAAAAGGCATCAGCAGAGCTCAAATTGAGTAATATAAATATCAAAGTTTACAATGGCGTCGTCTTAATTTCCGGGCAGGTCGCATCACAAGAATCGCGAGAGATCGCTGAAAAAGTAACCTCCCAGCATCGCGGTGTAAAAAAGGTCATTAATCAGCTGGAAATAGCAGGAAAAGCCACGGTCATATCGGAAATTAACGACTTAACAATTTCCGCTCAAGTTAAAGCCTTGATCCTGAGGGACTTGAATCGCGAGGTCTATCAACGAACTCTAATCACCACCGAAAACAGCGTCGTGTACGTTATGGGTTTCGTAACCAACACAGAGGCAGCAGCAATAGAAAACGTAATAAGCAAAGTCGGCGGCGTCAAGCGCATTGTGCGTGCATTCGAGTATATCGACTAGCTATCATCTAGCTTAACAATCCTAAGATTTGGTCGATTCAATGACTTCGGAGCTTCTAACTGTCTTGAATCATCTGAATCTATTGAGCCCAAAATTTGCCCCGCGTTATTTTGCTCACCGGGCTGCTCTGGCACTCCACCGGGCTCTTGTCCAAAAGCCATACCTAAGCCAGACTGCTTACCGTAAATAGCTGAGATAGCGCCATAAGGCACATTAATCTCAGTAGGGATCCCACCAAAACGAGCCTGAAAAATTATAAAACTGTCGCCCATAATAAATCTGGCAATTGATGCCGGCGCTAAGTTGAGAATTATTTGGCCATTGTCCACGTGATTTTCAGGAACTGCGACTGCCGGATAGCTGCAGTCAACTACTATGTAAGGATCCTCTCCGCCCTCCACAATCCAATCATAGAGAGCCTTAACTAGATACGCACGAGAAGAGCCAAGAGCCATCAGTTACGCGGCATTTCAAGCTCAGATTCGGACAAACTTGCCTGAAATGACTCTCGGTTAAACATCCTGTATTGATAATCCTGAAGTCCGCGGGTTTGCTTGGTAACCAACTCGATTCCCAAATACGGAAGACGCCACAGAATTGGAGCTACAGCACAATCAACAAGTGAAAATTCTTCACTCATAAAATGAGGCATTTCTTCAAAAATCGGAGCTACAGATGTTAACTGCTCTTTCAGTTCCTTAACTGCAGAGGGGGAACGCTTATTATTACGTTTCGCTGTTTCAATGATGCGAATCAACGGAGTCCATTCTTTCTCAATGCGGTGCAAAAACATGCGGGCATTACCACGGGCAACCGGATAAACCGGCAACAATGGGGGATGAGGAAAGCGCTCATCGAGATACTCCATCATAATATTTGGTTCATAGAGCACTAGATCACGATCTAAAAGCGTCGGTAAATTATTGTACGGATTGATCTCAGATACTTCTGCTGGCACACCATCAGGATCACAATCAATTACATCGACCGTAACACCTTTTTCAGCGAGTACGATCCGAACGCGATGTGATAAATGATCCGTTGGATCAGAAAAAAAAGTCATAGTGGAACGTTTGGTCACAAGTGACATAAGTAATTTATTCTCCGGTTATACAGACAGACAGCCAGAACCTAGCTGTCCTCAGGTCATCCTACCGCACTCAAATTAATGAACATCTTTCCAGTATTCGCGCTTCAGTAGATATGCAAAAACAAAAAAGAGCATTAAGAAAAGCAGGACATAAAGCCCCATTTTATGCGACTGAGCTTTAGAAGGCTCTCCTATGTATTCAAGAAAGTTTACCAGATCGTAGATCAATCGACTGTACTCTGTGTCGCTTAAAGTTCCAGAACCCTCAACAATTTCTAGGGTATCACATTGGTCCTCGGTAATTGACTCGCCTGATGCTAGATCGGTGTTTATTCCAGCATCACATATAGCGAGCTGGATACCTTGAAGCGGCTCAAGAACATGCGGCATCCCGACCTTTGGAAATACTTTATTATTTACACCCAATGGTCGCGCAGGGTCTGAGTAAAAAGTCTTCATATAAGTATATACCCACTCCGGCGATCGCTTTCGGGTAACTAGCGATAAATCGGGGGGAGGAGCCCCGAACCATTCTGCTGCGCCAGCAGCCGGCATAGCTATAGTACCCAAGTCTCCGATCTTCTTATCTGAGGGAATAACGGTTTCTAACATTACGTCAATTTCGATCCCTAAGTCGGACGCTGTTCGCTCGTAACGCTGGTAACCAATAGAATGACAACCCATACAATAATGAGAGAACGTCGCAAGGCCTCGCTGAAGTGACGCCTTATCCTTATAATTTGGCGTTATATCCTCTAGAGGATAGCCAACACCGCCCGCGGCGAACGCCATAGAGTTAGCAAATAAAAAACTTAAAGCGACAAAAATCTTCATTTGGTAACCCTCTCCGGCACTGCCTTAGTAGACTCCCAGCGCGAGTACCAAGGCATGGCAAAAAAGAATAAAAAATAAATCAGCGTTCCAGCCTGTGCTACTGCAGTTCGGATCGGTGTCGAGGGCAATGAACCCAGAACGCCAAGCGTTACGAATGCCAAGCAGAACAATGCCAGCATGATTTTTGATAAATTACCCTTGTAGCGCATAGATCGCACAGGGCTACGATCGAGCCATGGCAATACAAATAGGATTGCAATCGCCGCTCCCATAACGACAACACCCCAGAATTTTGCATCCAATCCGAACATAGGAAAGGTTATGGCCCTCAACATCGCGTAAAAGGGAGTGAAATACCAAACTGGAGCAATATGCTCAGGTGTCTTAAGAGCATTGGCTGGTTCAAAATTTGCATGCTCGATAAAATAGCCACCCATCTCAGGGAAGAAAAACAACACTACACAGAAAACAAACAAAAATACTGCAACACCCACTATGTCTTTCACCGTGTAATAAGGATGAAATGCAATTCCGTCTAAAGGCTTACCATTGGCATCTTTTGTATCTTTAATTTCAATACCGTCTGGGTTATTCGATCCCACTTCATGAAGAGCCAGTATATGTAGAACCACAAGTCCGACTATGACCAATGGCAAAGCAATAACATGCAAAGCGAAAAAGCGATTCAGCGTGATTCCACTGATGAGATAATCACCACGAACCCATTGTGCCAGATCCTCCCCAATCAGAGGAATGGCTGAGAATAAGGAAACAATGACCTGCGCGCCCCAATATGACATCTGACCCCAGGGTAACAAATAGCCCATAAAGGCCTCGGCCATCAAAACCAAATAAATCGTCATCCCAAAAATCCAAATCAACTCACGTGGCTTTTGGTAAGAGCCATACATAATACCTCTTAGCATATGGAGATAAACAACTATGAAAAATGCGGAGGCGCCGGTAGAGTGCATATAACGAATCACCCAACCCATTTCCACATCACGCATAATATATTCAACAGACGCAAACGCCCCTTCCGCGCTCGGCTCGTAGCTCATGGTCAACCAAATTCCAGTCAAGATCTGATTCACAAGCACCAAGAGCGCTAAAGATCCAAAAAAATAAAATACATTAAAATTTTTCGGAGTCCAGTACTGAGCCAGATGCTTATTGTAAGCATCTATAATAGGTAGCCGCTGATCTATCCAGCCAAGTAAGCCCTTAGCTTCTGTTACTCTAAGTCCCATTAGGCTATCTCCTCATCAACACCAATAATCACAACACTATCGCTCTCATATTTATGGGGAGGGACTATAAGATTTGTTGGCGCAGGTACACCTCTGTATACACGACCGGCCAAATCAAACTTGGAGCCGTGACAAGGACAAAAATACCCGCCCATCCAATCATCACCCAAATCAGCAGGCGCTAATTCAGGGCGAAACTGGGGCGAACAGCCAAGATGAGTGCAAATACCAACAATGATTGCAATCTCGGGCTTAATCGAGCGGGCTTCATTAACTGCATAGACTGGCTGTTGCGGCTCTTCACTATTCGGATCGGCTACCATAGGAGTGAGTTTTGCCAGCCCCGCAAGCATTTCAGGCGTGCGGTGCAAAATAAATACTGGTTTACCACGCCATTCTGCACGAACTTGCTCCCCTGGGCGGACCTTAGAAATATCTATCTTAACTGGTGCGCCGGCAGCTTTTGCTTTAGCACTCGGATTCCAAGACGCCACAAAAGGAGTGGCAACACCAATAGCTCCAACAGCGCCAAGCGCAGAAGTTACACCTATTAGGAATTTGCGCCGGGAGGCTTCAGGTTGATCCTCAATGTTTACGACTGCATCCGCCATTAATGTGTCCTTTGAGAGTAGTTTAAGACTAATTTGCCGCTTGGATTCTAGAGTTTGAGGCGCGGGCAAGCAAGCTTCTTATGACATTTAGCAATAGTAATTTACGCATTCTTATAGTCATAAAAAAACCCGCCTTAGCGGGTTTTCAATGCGTTGCTACTTAACGCTTAGAAAATTGTGGCCGCTTCCGCGCCTTTCTCAAGCCAACTTTTTTACGCTCCACCTCACGCGCATCACGCGTCACATAGCCAGCCCGACGAAGATCACCCTTGAGTGTGTCATCATAATCAAGAAGAGCACGGGTAATTCCATGGCGAATTGCACCGGCTTGACCTGATGCTCCCCCACCCACGACGGTAACAACCAAATCAAATTTATCAGTCATTTTAACCAATTCAAGAGGCTGGCGAACCACCATTTGAGACGTTTGACGACCAAAGTACTCACCGAGCCCTTTACCATTGATGGATATTTGCCCGGATCCAGGGCGCATAAATACACGAGCCGTCGATGTCTTTCTGCGTCCTGTTCCATAATTCTGTGTAGAAGCCATATCGAGTATCCTATGATAAAGACAATGTTTGGGGTTGCTGCGCGTCATGGGGATGCTCATTACCAGCATATACTTTTAACTTACGATACATCGCACGACCGAGTGGGTTACGAGGAAGCATACCCTTGACAGCTAACTCAACCACTCTTTCTGGAGAACGCTCAATCATCTGAGTGAAATTTGCCTCTTTCAAGCCACCAGGATGGCCAGTATGTCGGTAGTAAATCTTGTCAGTTGATTTCTTTCCGGTAACCCTCACCTTAGCAGCGTTCACCACAACCATAAAGTCGCCAGTATCAACGTGCGGAGTATATTCCGTCTTATGCTTACCGCGTAGGCGACGAGCGAGTTCGGTTGCTAAACGACCGAGAGTTAGGCCGTCGGCATCGATTACATACCAGTCATGCTGTACGGTTTCTGATTTTGCGCTTATCGTCTTCATATTCCACAATGCCTTAAACGGCTTTTAAAAGTCCCAAAGAGCGGCGGATTATAGAGATGGACCCAGGATTTCGCAACAGTCTTTTCATTATTCTGGCTGATGAGGCCGTTCAAGGTAATCGAACGACTGCATCTCTATTAGTCTCGAGCGACAACGATCAACCTCAAACGCAAGGTTAGGGCCGGAGCACAGTTCGTCGAGCGGCGTATCTGCCCCGATAATTAGTTTGACACTACGGTCGTAGAATTCATCTATCAGATGCAGCCACCTGCGAGTCATATCACCCCCAGAAACAGTAAATTTAGTAACTCCTGTTATCACGACCGTATGGAATATACGCGCGACCTCAATATAGTCAGGCGCCGCTCGCCCTGGACCGCAGATAACACCAAAGTCAAACCAAACCACGTCTTTTGCAACAAAGCAGACCGGCAATTGTCGACGATTTATTTCAATGCAGGCCGCTTCACTCCTGCAAGCTTCTGGTGCCAGTAACAGTACCGATGTCCTAATAGCATCTAGTGTAGAACTATCAGAAACACTATAGTACAGACATGCGGACTCTAAATTCCTCAGGCGGTAATCGGTCCCTGAATCAAGATTTACCACCTTGCAGTGTTTATTGATGAGCTTGATCGCAGGCAAAAAACGATCTCGTTGGAGTCCATCTTTATAAAGATTCTCGGGTACTAAATTGCTAGTCGCCACCAAAGAAATACCACGACGAAATAGGGCCTCAAGTAAAGTGCCCAAAATCATGGCATCAGCAATATCAGATACAAAGAATTCGTCGAAACATAGGACCTTTACCTGCCGAGCGAACTCTTCAGCAATGAGTTCAAGCGGGTTTTCCGTGCCCTGCAGCTCGCTTAATTTCTGATGCACTTCATTCATAAAACGATGAAAATGCAATCTCCTGGCAGTCCCTGATAACAAAGAATCGAAAAAAAGGTCCATCAAAAAGGTTTTTCCGCGCCCTACGCCGCCCCAAAGATAAAGGCCAGTAGCGGGCGTATCCCAACGCTGCTTAAAAAATAACCCCCGCCGCCCTCCTTTCCAGACTTTACGAACATTAAGAGTCACTTGCAGTTCCTCCAACTTGGCCAATACTAACCGCTGATTTTCATCAGAATTAATTTGACCAGCCTGAACTAACTCCTCGTACACATCTGTCACAAATTTTTGATGCATCATGCGAAACCCTGTTCACGCCAATGCGTGACAACTACTTTTTTGAGATGGCTCAAATGACCATGAAAATAATGACCGCCTGTCGGGTAGATCTTCGCGGAAGCACCCACCGAAGCAGCATATCCAGCCATAGCATCCGCAGAGACGACCTCATCATCTTGATTGAAAATCACCAATACTGGGATGCTTGCATCCCAACTAAAATCCACTGGAAAACTTTCGATAGCTGGAGCTACTTGAATTAAGTCAGAAACTTTCACTGACGGCAATCCTATCCGAAGTCGAGATATCAATTGCGCGGCGACCGAGCCACCAAATGAAAAGCCAGCCAAAAGGACTTCACGCACCCCCGCAGAGATCATATGCGAGACTACCGCTTCAGCATCTGCAAGCTCACCATAACCCCCATCCCATTCACCCTCACTATTACCAGCCCCCCTGAAATTAAAAGCCACTGCTGGTAACCCGTTATCACGAGCCGCTCGCGCAATTGTTGTGATCACTTTATTCCCCATAGTTCCGCCGTGAAGCGGATGCGGATGCAAAAGCAGCAATACTTGCTCAGGCATACGCTCCCGCAAACTGCATCCAAACGAACTAATCTCAAGTTTACCAGCGGGGCCCACAATATAATCTGCTTGTAATTCATTCATAAGCCTCTCAAACTCTAATAGCGCTCACAGATCTCGCTCTTAGCCAAAAAACTTCGTACAATATCAAAAAATCGGAGTGTAGAGTGGAACTAACCGAGACTATCATCGGAGTAATAGCACTAGCTTTCACGCTAGGAATTGGCGCAGGCTGGATGCTGAAACCAAATCAGACTATTGCGGTAACATCCCCAGATTTTGAACGCGCGAAAACCCTAGCAGAGGCGCGCAGTTCTGTGGTCACAAATGAAATCGAAGGCCACCTCGCAGAAATTGAAGAGATTCTAGCCGTATTGGCTGCGAAACAATCGGCACTAGTTAATGAAATTCGTGGCGAGAACGCATCCGTGTCGCCAACTGCAAAAAAGTTGCCTGCAGAAAATTCACCCCCTCGTGACTATGCTGAATCTCGCGGCCAACTGCTTTAACTAAGCCGGATTAAAATCATCAAAGAAGGCGACCTCTAATCTAAGCTCGCTGGATAGTTTTTGTCCCAAGGCCTGAATACCGAAGCGTTCAGTAGCATGATGACCCGCAGCGATATAATGCACGCCTAGCTCGCGGGCTTCGTGAGTAGTGCGTTCGGAAATTTCCCCAGACAAGTAAGCATCTGCACCCAAGGCGGCAGCTCTACCCAAATAATCCTGCGCACCACCAGTGCAAACAATGAGTTTTTCAATACACTCCGAACCACGCGGCGACGACACTAGCAATGGCTCTCGCTGGAGTACCATTGCTATTCTCTTCCCTACCATTTCCAAGGTTTCAGGCGGATTAAGCATTGCCATCCAGAGGAGCCCTTTTTCACCCTCTACTGGCTGACAATCCGCATACCTTAGTTCATCTAATAAAGCTCGATTATTGCCAAAGTCAACGTGGCAATCCAAGGGCAAGTGATAGGCCAACAACGACAAGTTGTTAGCAAATAATTTTTTCACACGAGCGCCCTTCATACCAATCAGCACTTGCGGTTCATTCCGCCAAAAATATCCATGGTGGACTAATAGTGCATCGGCGCCCCATTGAACCGCGCCATCGATTACCTCGGCCGATGCGGTAACCCCGAGAGCCAATTTACGAACAGTCGCCCGTCCTTCAATCTGCAATCCGTTCGGTGCATAATCGCTAAAATCTTCTGGATGCATCCAGTCATCGAGGATTTCTATTAGTGCGTGTAAACTAATCATGATTTTTCTCTTTTCGGATATTCAATGTTACAACAAATCACGCGAATTCTCTGGCCCGTCATAACAGGAATCTTAGTCGCACTATTGATCATACGCGAGTTTCCAGAGTTGGCTGGCCGAGCCCGTGGCGTTGAACTAAATATTGTCGAACCGATGCCATTCCAGCCCCCCTTATCACGTCAATCTAGCTACGCAGACGCAGTCGAACGCGCGGCTCCAGCTGTCGTTAACATCTACACCACGACAATTGTAGAAACACGAGCACATCCACTTTCGAAAGACCCTCTCTTAAGCAACTTCTTTAATCTGTCCAGTGACCCAAAACGTGAACGAACGGGGTCTAGCTTAGGATCAGGAGTTATTGTTTCCGCTAACGGTTATATACTAACAAATCACCACGTCGTCTCCGGTGCAGATGGTATCGTCGTAGAACTCCGGGATGGCCGTATTTCGAAAGCCACCGTGGTCGGCGTAGACCCAGACACCGATATAGCTGTGTTGAGGATCGAAGAACAGGACCTCCCTCAACTTATTCTCGCCACATCTCCCGGTCAGATAGGCGACCTGGTTTTTGCCATCGGAAATCCGTTCGGGATAGGGCAAACTGTAACGATGGGTATCTTAAGCGCCACCGGCCGAGATCAAGTGGGCTTATCGACATATGAGAACTTTATTCAAACCGACGCAGCAATCAACCCTGGAAATTCAGGTGGAGCACTGATCAATGTGCGCGGAGAACTCATCGGCATTAATACTGCAATTTTCACACGAAATGGGGACTACAACGGCATTAGTTATGCAATTCCGTCTGCCATGGCCGCCTACGTTATGTCTGAACTGATAGAACATGGGCAAGTTATTCGCGGTTGGCTTGGCATCGAAACAAAACCACTTACAGAAGAATTATCTCGATCATTCGGAGTGGCTCAGGCCACAGGAATCTTAGTCTCGGGCATTTACCGACATAGTCCAGCGGCCAATGGAGGCATTTTGCCTGGCGACATTTTGACACACATAAACGAAATCCGGCTACTAGACAGCCGCAAGGCGATGAATCAAGCGGCAAAGTTGGAGCCCGGCACACAGGTCTCCATTAAGCTTTTGCGAAACGGACAGCCTACCGAACTTTCACTAACAATCGGTCAGCGCCCAGTATCCAGTAACTGATCCAACACCATCAGCATTGCATCAGATTCGCATGGGATACCGACGGTGATTCGCAACGTATCTGCTAATGCTGGATGAACCCCATCCAAGCACTTGACTAAAATATTGACCGATTTCAAGCCCTCAAAAATTTCAAAAGCGCGCCCTTTTGGCATCTCAACTAGAATAAAATTAGCTTCCGATGGCCAAACCTTTACGTTTCTATGCTCAAGCTCCAGGGTCAAACGCTGGCGCTCACTTCGGATCGCAGCACTCTGCTCCTCAAGAATTTCAGAATGCTCAAGCGCAAAGACAACTGCAGCCTGTGACAGAGTATTAATATTATAGGGCAGACGAAGCTTATCGTATTCACTAATCCACTCAGGGGCCCCTATTAATAAACCGAATCGGCTCCCGGCTAATCCGATCTTGGACAAGGTCCGCATGATAAGCACATTGGGATATTTTTCTGCCCAATCTATATAATCCGCATCCGTAAATGCTGTATATGCCTCGTCAATCACCACCAAAGCATCAGTGGATTCGACTACAGCTCTCAAGCGATCATCCGTAAACAAATTTCCAGTCGGATTATTAGGCTGCGGCACAAAAACAATGCCAGCATCATTAGAATTGAGTCCCTCGATCCACTGCCCTGTATCCAGATCCATTTCCTCATCTAATGGCAAAGCGTGAAAGGGCACACGAAATTGCTTTGCCAACACCTTAAACATCACAAAACTTGGATCGGGAGCACAAACAGATCGTCCTGAACCAATCAAGCTCGAAATGAGTAATGCGATAATTTCATCTGAGCCATTTCCAAACAGGACAGATAGTGCATTTGGAATTTTCATCCAGGACTTGATGGATGTTCTAACTGCCCTAGCGGACGGGTCGGGATAACGATTCAACTCGCAAGCAGCAAGGCGGTTAGCTAAAGATGACCGAAGCGAATCAGGCCAACTATATGGGTTCTCCATAGCGTCCAGCTTAATCATACCTGTAGAATCAACTACTTGATAAGCAGCGCTCTCGATAATCGACTGGGGTATTATTCGCTGAATAAATTGGTCGCGGTTCAAAATCGGTACTCTGCAGATTTTGCATGAGCCGTGAGACCTTCTGAGCGAGCGAGCGTTGATGCCACTCTAGCAATTTTTTTTGCGCCTTCGGCTGTGCACTGAATTACAGATGAGCGTTTTATAAAGTCATATACTCCAAGCGGTGAAGCAAACCGAGCGGCCCCAGACGTTGGTAAAACATGATTGGGGCCAGCACAATAATCACCAAGAGCTTCAGGCGTAAACCGTCCCATAAAAATGGCACCAGCATTCTGAATCATCGGCAACATAAGTTCAGGATCATCTACGCAGAGCTCGAGATGTTCTGGCGCAATTCGATTGATCACATCCACTGCCTCTGAGCGATCAACGACCTCAATAACCAGACACCTGTGATTAATTGACTTGGTGATTATTTCTGATCGTTCAAGTGCGGGGACAAGCCGGTTCATGGCTTGAATCACTAGATCGAGATAATCCGCATCGCTGGAAATCAGGATGGATTGCGCTTCCTCATCATGCTCAGCCTGACTAAAAAGATCCATTGCCACCCAATCTGGGTTCATTGGCGGTTCTACATAAATCAAAACTTCCGACGGGCCTGCAATCATATCAATCCCAACCTTGCCGAAAACCTGTTTTTTAGCTGTCGCTACCCAGGCATTGCCGGGGCCCACAATTTTATCAACCCCCGTCACTGACTCCGTACCATAAGCCAAAGCTGCGACTGCCTGGGCCCCGCCAATGGTTATTACACGATCAACCTTGGCTAAATATGCCGCAGCCAAAACGACGGAGCTAAGCTCTCCTCCAGGGGCAGGCACGACCATCTGAACGAGAGGGACGCCGGCAACCTTGGCTGGTATAGCATTCATCAAAACAGATGATGGATAGGCGGCTTTTCCGCCCGGAACATACAAGCCAACCCGCTGCATTGGCCGAACCTCTTGCCCAAGAGTAATGCCCGGATCTTTTTCGGGTAAACGCCAGCTCGACTCACGCTGTGCCTCATGAAACGCCCAAATCCGATTACAAGCGACCTCCAGAGCACCCCTGACATCATTAGACAGTGCGTCATAGGAATGCTCTAGCTCATCTGCTGATAGAATGAGTTGGCTGATTTCTGTCGCCGGATTCCGATCAAGCTTTTGAGTTAGCTCCAAGACCGCTTGGTCCCCACGTTTACGGACATCTGAAATGATCTCCGAAACACGCGCTTGCCGATCAACATCGGAAACTAACTCCCAGTCAGTCAATGTCACGAGGCGCTCGAAGAAATTAGAGTCACTAGCTTTAAATCGAGTCGGATCAAGAGACATTATTTGCATTCACCCATTCGTTCAACGCTCCCATAATGGGCGCTATAAGTGCATGGCGAGTTTTCATGGCAACCCGAGAGACCACCAGCCGTGCACTAGAGTGCGCTATCAAATCTCTAGCTTCAAGGCCATTTGCCTCAAGTGTATTGCCCGTATCCACAACATCTACGATGACATCACTTAAACCAACAATAGGTGCCAGTTCCATCCCACCGTACAGCTTGATAGGATCAATTTGACGTCCTTGCGCAGAAAAATAGCGCCTCGCCACGTTCACATATTTCGTTGCAACACGCAGACGCCCAAATTTAGGCAGATTCACTCCCTTTCTGGTGGCCGTCATCAAGCGACATTTAGATAAATGCAGATCAACCGGCTCACAAAGCATGTCCGAACCGTATTCAAGCAGGGTATCTTTACCCGTAATACCTAGATGAGCTCCACCACGCTCTACGTATGGTGGCACGTCAGTAGCTCGCAAAACCAGTAAACGCACATCTGGTCGAGTTGTCTCAAATATAAGTTTGCGACTACCTGTTAGGGCTTCAGTTGGCTCGATCCCTAGAACTGCCAATAATGGCAGAATATCATCCAGAAGACGCCCCTTCGCCAATGCAAATGTTAATGGTTCAGTCACATGCGTACCCGCTCAATATTAGCGCCAAGTCTACGCAACTTCTCTTCAATTCGCTCATACCCGCGATCAATGTGATAGACGCGATCAACAATAGTTTCGCCATCGGCTACGAGCCCAGCTAACACCAAGGAGGCGGACGCTCTCAGGTCGGTACTCATTACTGGCGCGCCCTGCAGCACTTCAATACCAGTTAGGTATGCAGTTGCCCCTTGCAAATCTATTAATGCACCCATCCGCTGTATTTCCGGTATGTGCATCATTCGGTTTTCAAAAATGGTTTCCGTTATCCGACCATTCCCTTCGGCAATCGCGTTCAGTGCTACAAATTGCGCCTGCATATCTGTGGCAAACCCAGGATATTCAGCCGTAGAAATATTTACTGCCCTAGGCCTGCGACCCTCCATGTCCAGCCGCACGAAATCTTCACCACACTCGACTAATGCGCCTGCCTCTTGCAACTTCAATAAAATTGCACCCATATGCCTAGGTTCGCAGTGAGTCAGCGTACAACTCCCACGTGTCGCCGCCACCGCCACCAGAAAGGTTCCAGCCTCGATCCGATCAGGGATTACACGATGTACACCCCCGCTTAACTCGGGAACACCTTCGATCCGAAGTGTATCTGTGCCAATTCCATCAATCTTGGCACCAAACGCCACTAGGCAATTAGCCAAATCAGACACCTCAGGTTCACACGCTGCATTTTCAATAATGCTTTCTCCACGCGCTAAAACAGATGCCATTAATATATTTTCCGTTCCCGTAACCGTAACTTTTTCAAAAATTACCTTACCTCCGATCAACCCATCAGGAGCTCGCCCCTTGATGTATCCATCAGTGACTTCAAACTCAACCCCTAAGCGCTCCAACGCATCAATATGCAGATTTACCGGTCGCGCGCCAATTGCACACCCCCCAGGTAAAGAAACTTCTGCCTCATGCGCCCTTGCCAGTAAGGGGCCAAGTACTACGATGCTGGCTCTCATTGTGCGTACCAAATCATAGGGAGCCACAACCGATGACAATCGAGTAGCATCAAGCTCAACCGAACCTGTGTCGTCGAGAAGGACATCAACACCCATACGACCAAGCAGTTGCAGCATGGTAGTCACATCGTTCAAATGCGGGAGATTCTCTATCCGAACCTTACCCGGCACCATCAAAGTGGCGGCCAAAATCGGTAGCGCAGCGTTTTTTGCACCACTGACTCGGACTTCACCGAATAACTGCTGCCCCCCACGAATTATGAAACGATCCATTTTTATATACCAAGTCCTTTGCGCTTTAATTTTTCAGCCGCAGTGAGTGCAGTAATCGTAATAGCGTGTAACGTGCCGTCGGATATTTCATCTGTCATTAAGCGATAGACTACTTGCTGGCGCTTTACGCGGGTCAATCCCTCAAAGTCATCAGACACAACTTCAATCGTGAAATTTCGCCCTTCTCCGCTGATCTCAAAAGCCCATTGAGGTGCACGCATTTCGAGCATCAATTTTATTTCAGTGTCCAGCATCTAACTCTCCTGTCTCAATAAATTGAACGCCACCGAGCTCGGCAAGGGTTTGAAACGTGGAATTCAACCCCAGAAAATTCAACCTTGTGCCACGCGATTGAGCCTCTCGCCACCAGAGCACAAGAACCGCTAAATGCGCAGTACTAGCTTCAGTCCAAGCACTCACATCAATAGTGGTTTCGCCGGCCACGATTGCCTCAACTCCATACTTTTTCAAAGTTGGCCACGGAGTTAGATAATCTGATTTTTTTAGCACCCACACGATTAACCGGAGCCCCCTACGCTTAAAGTCCAAGCATTGATAGCGCCGTCAACACTGCCGCTAGTCCTCACTAAATCAGCAAATTGATTGCGAAGTGTTAAACCCAAATTAATGCCAGCAATCACTACATTTTCCACTATCCAGCCGCGCTTCTCGTCATAACCGAGGGCAAACTGAATTGGCAATGGATCTTTGCCGGGACTTTCAAGCTTTGCTTCCACTCTGGCCCTGCCAGTCCTTAATATCATCGCCTCTTCTGGAAGCACCAGTCGCTCTCCCCCATAAGCCGCTAAGCCGCGAGCATAAGTGTCAACCAAACTTGACTGCAGTCGAACAGTAAATTTTTTACGCTGGTCCTCGGTCGCCTGGCGTGCAAACCGACCCATAACGCGAAGCGCAATCTTTCGATCATCAATCAAAGGAATAAATTGCTCCGCGATACGCTGCACTAGTTGCTCTTCAGACAAATCTCCAGCGCGAAATTTGCTGACATCTGCATAAAAAGCATCCCTTGCAACAAAAAGTGACGCTGTTGCAGCCTTCGGATCACTATCAGCCTGAGCGAGAACACTTAGACTGAATGGAATAATCAGACTCAACAAAAATCTCATTTATTTGACCCCATATTCAGTAAAAATTTTCCAATCAACTCCTCGAGTACTATGGACGACTGCGTGTCATAAATCACATCTCCATCCTTCAAAAAAACAGTATCAGCACCCGTTGCTAAGCCAATGTATTTTTCACCCAACAATCCAGCTGTAAAAATAGAGGCAGAAGTGTCCGCTGAAAATGTCGCAAACTGATCATTGATCTCAATATCTACGAGAGCCGCAGCAGTTTTATCATCATATCGAATGCCTATTACCCGGCCCACCGTTACTCCTGCCGCACTCACTTTAGCTCGTGCTGTAAGGCCTGCTACATTATCGAACCTTGCGCTAATTTGATAAGTCTCTGTAGATCTTGTTTGAGCAAGACCACTAACTTCGAGCGCCAAAAAAGCCAAGCAAAGCGCACCAAATAAAACAAAGCCTCCGACGCTAATTTCTAAACGACGTGAATACATCTAAATCCCTCCAAACATAACTGCAGTCAAAAAGAAGTCGAGACCTAAGATCGCTAAAGATGCATAGACAACCGTTCGGGTGGTAGCTCTCGCAATGCCCTCAGAAGTCGGAATAAGATCAAAACCTTGATAAACCGCGATCCAGGTTACAACTAATGCAAATATTACGGATTTAATCATGCCATTCACTACATCATCATAAAAACTTACAGATGCCTGCATATTGGCCCAAAACGAACCAGAGTCTATGCCAAGCCAACTAACACCCACCAGAGCGCCGCCCAAGCATCCGACACTCACAAAAATCAAAGATAAAATTGGAAGGCTGATTACGCCAGCCCAAAAGCGCGGGGCCACGACTCGTCTTAACGGATCAATACCCATCATTTCTAGACTTGCAAGTTGCTCGGTCACTTTCATTAAGCCAATTTCTGCGGTCAACGCAGAACCCGCTCGACCAGCGAAAAGTAAGGCCGTCACAACCGGACCTAACTCACGCGTCAGTGATAAGGCTACCATTTGGCCTAGCGCCTGCTCACTTCCATAGTTTACTAAAATGGTATAACCCTGCAGGCCCAGAACCATCCCGATAAACAATCCGCTGACAATAATTATACTCAGGGATAGAACTCCCACCGCGTACACCTGGTCAATCAAAAGGTGCCAATGGATACCAGCCCGGGACCGCCCAAAAACGGCTTGCGCCAAAATAAGTCCAGCACGACCTAAATTGGATAATTGAGATAATGCAGCCAACCCAATTCGTTGCAAGTAGCCCAACACTACACGACTTCCAAAAGGGGGGGCGCAGAATAATGAAAACTAACGGGTCCGTCTGGGCTACCATTTAAAAATTGCTGCACCAACCTGTCCTCTGAACCCCGCATGGCCTGCGGCGTGCCCTCAAACGCAACCACTCGATTAGCCATCATGATCACATGATCAGCTATTGAAAGAGTTTCTTTCAGATCATGAGAAACAACAATAGAAGTCAAATCAAGCGCCTGATTCAAGCGCTTCACCAGCGCAAGCAGCACACCCAGACCAATTGGATCTTGTCCAACAAAAGGCTCATCATACATGATCATTTCAGGATCAAGCGCAATCGCACGCGCAAGAGCAACTCTCCGTTGCATTCCACCAGAAAGCTCATAGGGCATTAAATCAAAAGCTCCACGTAATCCGACCGCTTCAAGCTTCATTAGCACCACTAAACGAATCAAATCATCGTCAAGTTCCGTATGTACCCTAAGTGGAAAAGCTACGTTATCAAATACACTTAACTCACCAAACAGAGCGCCCGATTGAAAAAGCACACCCATTCTCTTTCTAAGCTCAAACAATTGCTTGCGTTTAAGTTGGTTTACAACGAGTCCATCCACTTTTATATCGCCAGACCCTGGTATCAATTGCCCACCAATTAGCCTAAGCAAAGTTGTCTTACCTGCACCAGATGGACCAACAATAGCGGTTATTTTTCCACGCGGAACGTGAGCGCTGATGCCATCGTAAATCAGACGACGCTCTCTCCGAAAGACCACATTCTCAACCGTAATAAAAGGATCTAATAATTCGGACAATACCAGGCCCTCATTGGCAAAATTTCCTTTAATAGTGTAGCAGAGGTTGCCAACAACATGTTTAATGACGCCACATTCAATGGAGCTGTAAAATGATTTGGCCAATCGTTGCCGTCGTCTTGGGTATAGGACTTACTGTTATCAGCGCCGACAAGTTCGTCGAGGGGGCAGCTAACCTGGCAACGCGACTCGGCATGAGTCATTTTTTGATAGGATTAACCATTGTTTCCGTTGGCACGTCATCTCCCGAACTTTTAGTGTCGGCTGTGGCTGCTGCTAATGGCAGCCCAAGCCTGGCATTAGGCAATGCACTTGGCTCAAATATTACCAACATCACACTGGTTCTGGGAGCCACGGCATTTTTACTCCCGTTAGCAGTCCCGAAGCCCCTAATTGCTCGCGAACTTCCTATGCTGGTAATAGTGTCTATTTGCGTCTGCTTACTAGCAATCCGAGGTTCCTTCGATCTGATCGCGGGGGTAACTTTATTAGGAGCTCTGCCTCTGGTCCTTTATTATTTAGTGCGCAACCAAGAAAAATCAGAAGGCGCGATTGAAATAACGCAGCACAAATTAGGGACAGCCGTTACCCTAACGATCGGAAGCCTATTGGTGTTAATTGGAAGCTCCAAAGTACTCGTTTGGGGCGCTGTAGAACTTGCCAGACAATTTGGCGTATCTGAGCTAATTATTGGGCTCACAATCATCGCTATTGGAACTTCCTTGCCAGAACTCGCTGCCAGCGTGGCCTCAGCCTTGAAAAATAATACAGATATGGCGCTAGGCACAGTCATTGGCTCCAATTTATTCAACTTCCTCGGAGTGATTGGGCTCGCAGCAGTTATTTCTCCTTTTGCTATTGAAAACGACGTGTATTTAAGGGACCTCCCTTGGACCGTTGGCGTAACTGTCTTACTTTTTCTATTTTCACGCTTTAGCTCTAAACAAGAAATCAATCGATCCCACGGATTACTTTTTCTTTTGCTGTACGTAAGCTATCTTTGGAACATCTTAGCAATGATTGCGCCCAACTCATGAACTTTACCGAGTCTGCCAAGCGCACAATTCAATTAGAACTCGAGGCCATAGCCGGACTAAGCGCGCAAATCGACAGCAACTTTTCGATTGCGGCATCTCTCTGTGTAAATTGCCAGGGCCGCGTCGTTGTCTCCGGAATGGGGAAATCCGGCCACATCGGCCGTAAAATTTCAGCCACCTTAGCTTCAACGGGCACACCATCCTTTTTTATGCACCCCGCAGACGCCTCACACGGCGATCTAGGCATGTTAACCGGCTCCGATGTCGTATTAGCTCTTTCGAATAGCGGGGCCAGTTCTGAGATCCTGGAATTAATCCCAACAATCAAGCGGAGAGGAATTCCTCTGCTCAGCATAACCGGTGATTCACGCTCTAAGTTGGCTCTAGCTTCTGATGCTCATTTATCCGTCCGGATCAGCAAGGAGGCCTGCCCTCTCAACCTTGCACCTACTTCAAGTACCACCGCTGCTCTTGTAATGGGTGATGCTCTTGCCATTGCGCTATTAGAAGCAAGAGGCTTTTCTCATGAAGACTTCGCGTTTAGCCATCCCGGCGGAGCACTTGGCCGTAAGCTAATCCTTAAAGTTGATGACATCATGCACTCAGGTATTTCTATGCCTAAGGTCACTTTGAACGCAACGATTTTAGAGGCATTAATTGAAATGACCGATAAAAAACTTGGCATCACCACCGTTGTGGACCCGCTAGGCCAGCTCGCAGGGGTTTTCTCAGATGGGGATCTCCGCAGAGCGCTCGAGTCTGGAAAAATAATCACAGATCAACCTGTTAAGGAATACATGACACAGGGAGGAGCCACGATCGCCCTTGGCTCATTGGCTGCTGAAGCAGTTCGTTTAATGCAAGAGCAGCGTGTAAACGCTATCGTAGTGACTGACCAAGACGGCCTAGCAGGAGTTCTAAATATGCACGACCTACTGCAAGCAGGCGTGGTATGAGCGCAAAAACTGTTCGCCTCATGGGTTTTGATGTAGATGGCGTTTTTACGGATGGGATTTTATATTATGGGCCAAACGGTGACGCCCTAAAAGCATTCAATGTTCTCGATGGAATAGGGCTTAAACTACTACAAAAGGCAGGAATTCAGGTGGCTATTATCACCGGCAGAAAGTCACCCATGGTTGAGAAAAGATTTGAAGAACTCGACGTAAATTTTATCTTTCAAGCAAGGGAAGACAAGGGGGCCGCCCTCTTGGAAATCGCAGCCACTCTCAATTTAACTCGAGACGATCTTGGGTATATGGGCGACGATTACCCAGATCTGAGTGCCGCAGAAGTTTGCGGCTTCTTCGCAAGCGTGCCGAATTCGCCAGAAATCGTTAGAGCACAAGCGGATTACATAACACAAAGCCAAGGAGGTCACGGAGCGGTTCGTGAACTAGCTGAATTCATTTTAATCGCTCAGGGGCTCACTCCTGACGTGGTATACCGAGGCAACGCATGAACGGCTGGAGCCGCCTTGGGCTTATGGCAGCCGCCGCGGCTTTGGTTTTTCCACAGTTTCTCGCGCCCACCATCAAATCTGTTCTAGATCCGAAATTAAAGAAAATCGCCAGTCAGAAACCTGACGCCTTTATCGAAGGCCTCCATCAAAGAGCCTATGATCGGTACGGAAAATTAAAAAGCACCCTATCAGCAACTAGTCTTTTAGATTTTGGTAACCGAGCTAATGCTGAATTAGTAAGTCCAAAATTCTGGATTAAGCGACCTCCAGTCACCTGGTATCTCCAGGGGAACTTCGGCGCACTAACGACGGACCGAAAAAAATTGCGGCTGCACCGCAGCGTTATCGCTAAACGCCTAGAAGCTGGCAAGTCGCCATGGAGATTACAAAGTGAAACTCTGAACTGGAATCAGGGTATAGATCTAATCACTTCCAACACGCGAACGATGATGATGCACGGGTCGACGACAAGCGTTGGAGGAACATTAGTTATAAACCTTTACAATAACGAATACAGTCTTGGCGAACAGGTAAAAACACAATGGCGAAGTACACCTTCATTATTATCTCGTTAATCGCATCGAGCGCAGCTACAGCGCTGCCAACGGATCGCGATGAGCCGATAGAAATTAGTGCCAACAGCGCAGTTATTAACGAGAAAGAAAATCTAGCGCGTTATCAAGGAGCTGTAATTCTCACCCAAGGCACCTTTAAACTAACCGGTGAAAAGATTGACCTCACCACAAATTCCAAAGGTGAAGTCAAGACCTTTGTGGCTATTGGGATGCCTGCGCGATTTGAAAACCTACGCAGTAAAACTGACGAAGAACCAGTATCCGGATTAGCTAACAGGATCGACTACTCATATGCACATGATCGCGTAACTTTGCGTGGTGACGCAAAAGTCAAAATAGAGGGATCCGAATTCGCCGGGCCTGACGTCTCCTATGAGTTGACCTCAGGCGTGGTGAACGCTGCGGGCGACAGTTCGAAAAGAGTTAACATGACAATGCAACCAAAGAAAAAATGACAGGCCTCAGCGCTCAAAACTTAAGAAAATCATACAAAGGCCGAGAGGCGGTTGCCAATCTATCGCTCTGCGTTAATCCTGGTGAAATCGTCGGCTTACTTGGTCCAAATGGTGCCGGCAAAACAACGAGCTTTTACATGATTGCCGGGCTCATAAACCAAGATTCAGGTCAAATATCGATAGGTGAAAACGATATTACACATATGCCCATGCACGAACGCGCTCTAGCAGGACTCGGCTACCTTCCTCAAGAAGCATCTGTATTCCGAAGGCTTACCGTCGCCGATAACCTAATGGCTATTCTCGAATTACGAACTGACCTATCAAAAAACGACCGTCAAAAAGAACGTGAACGATTACTGGATGAATTTAATCTCGGCCACTTGTCAGGCATCAAGGGGATGGCTCTATCAGGCGGAGAACGGCGTCGAGTAGAAATCGCCCGCGCTCTTTGCTCTAGACCAAAATTTATATTGTTGGACGAACCCTTCGCTGGGGTTGACCCAATTTCAGTTTCAGACATTCAAGACATTATTTGTCATCTTGCAACCAGAGGCCTTGGTGTATTAATTACTGATCATAACGTCCGAGAAACGCTAAGAATATGTCATCGCGCGTATATCGTTAATTCTGGAAAAGTACTTGCCGAAGGTGATCCGGCAAGCCTTCTAGCTAATGCTGATGTTCGCTCCATCTATTTAGGCGAACAATTTACAATGACACTTTCAGAATGAAACAAGCCTTACAGCTCCGGATTGGTCAAAGTCTGACCATGACTCCTCAGCTTCAACAAGCAATCAAGCTTCTACAAATGTCCACTCTCGATTTACAAAATGAGATCTCTCGTGTGCTTGAAGAAAATCCCCTGCTTGAACGAGAAGACGAAATAGCCCACGAATCGGAGCCTGAGACGGAAACCACCAACCAAGATTTTTCCGCAGAATCCGTCCAAGTTGCCGTTGAAACAGAGTGGTCTGACACCAATCACTTTGATCTCAACAAACCGGTTACGCGCTCAGCATCAGACGATGAATTTGACAGCTTCGAAAACCGCACATCAGAAGCCACGACTTTATCAGATCATTTATTGTGGCAACTGAATCTCATGCCGCTGACCAAGCGCGATATGCTGATTTCTCGAGTATTGATCGATTCAATCAACCCAGAGGGTGTTTTGGAGGCAAATCTAGATGAAATCTTGATTCAACTTTCACCAGAAATAGAAGATCTAGAGCTTGATGAAATCGAGTGCGTTCTTCACCAAATTCAGCACCTCGATCCTATCGGCGTTGGTGCACGAAACGTCAGTGAATGCTTATTAGTACAATTGAATAATATTAAGCAGCTTGGCGGCGATGCGGACTTAGCTCTTAAATTGATTTCAAATCACCTTGATCTTTTAATAAAAAAGGATCGTAACGGATTAAAAAAGGCACTCAAATGTTCTGATGAAACCCTTGAGCTCACCCTGGCTCTGATTCGCTCTCTCGATCCCAAGCCAGGAAGCCATATTGGTGATACTGATTCCGAGTACATTACTCCGGATTTAATTGTTCGACGCGGGGTTGAGGGCTGGGTTGTCGAATTAAATACAGATGCCTTACCGAGGGTAGTTATTAATCACGCGTACCAAAATCTCATTAAACCTGGTGACAAAAGTGAGACCACTGACTATATAAAAAGTCAGCTCCAGGAAGCACGATGGTTTGTTAAGAGTTTACGCAGTCGTGCAGAAACCCTCTTAAAAGTTGGCTCATGTATCGTTGAGGAACAAATAGAATTCTTTGAAAAAGGCCCAGTCGCAATGAAGCCGATGGTTTTGGCGGACATCGCTACGCGAGTTGAAATGCACGAATCGACGATTTCAAGGGTGACTACGCAAAAGTATATGCATACCCCGCGTGGCACACTCGAGTTGAAATATTTCTTCTCAAGCCATATCGGAACTGATGGTGGAGGTGAGGCATCGTCAACCTCTATCAAAGAGCATATCAAGCACTTAATCACGGAAGAAAATAGAAAAAAGCCATTGTCCGATAGCAAACTTAGTGACCTTTTAGCTACAAGAGGATTTCGGGTGGCTCGACGGACTGTCGCAAAATATCGTGAAATGCTTGGCATCGCAGGCTCGAGCGAACGAAAACAAGTATTTTGAGGTTTTCTTCGTTACCAGGAAAGAGCATAGTTCAAATGGCAAATCAGAATCCCTGGGACTAAAAGAAGGAGAGTGTCATATGCAAATCAGTATTAGCGGCCATCAACTGAGCGTCACCGAATCTCTCAAAGCATATGTTGAAGAGAAACTTCAACGAATCGAACGCCACGCAGAACATATTACAAAAATTGAAATCACGCTAACCGTGGAAAAAGAAAGGCAGAAAGCGGAAGGGAATGCACACGTAACAGGGGCCGACCTACATGCATCTTCCGAAAACAATGATATGTACGCGGCCATTGACTCAATGGCCTATAAATTAGATCGTCAATTGGTGAAACATAGAGAGAAAACCATCAGGCGGATGCACGGAAGCTAAAAGAGTCCTACAATAAGGGAGACGTCAATGGGCGCCGCCCGTTTAAAAATGCGAACGCTAAATCCATGCAATTAACTGACATTCTTACGCTCTCTCGCTCTCTCGCAAATCTATCAGGAGGAAGCAAAAAACGTGTTCTGGAATTGACCGCGGAATTTATTAGCCATGAGAGCATGCTAGATGCTGAGGATATTTACCAAGGCCTAATCAATCGCGAACGCCTTGGGTCAACAGGAATTGGATATGGTGTTGCCATTCCTCATTGCCGCTTACCTAGCCTAAATGAAAGCGAAACACGAGGATATTTAATTCAATTAAGTCAAGGCGTAGATTTTGATGCTATAGACGGACAGCCTGTAGAACTTCTTTTTGTACTTCTAGTGCCAGAATCTGCAAATCAAGTGCATCTAAATTTACTAGCACAATTAGCTGATTGTTTTTCCAAAGAGCAATTCCGTCGCAATCTGCAAATGGCCGTGGGTCGAGATGAGCTTTACGAAATTGCGATGTCTACTTTTTGCTCTAAGCTTATCTAATGAATTTGACGAAAAGGTATGATCGAGATGCATATCCGAATCGATGTACCGCAAGACAATACTTTGCTGTATTCGCCACGGCTGACATAAGAGTGTTTATTTATGTAATGGCGCCTTGAAAAAACTCATCTAAATAATGTGTCGACTAATATACAGCTTGCTAACCGCGAACTATTATCGATGGCTCAAAAGGAGTTTGCATGATCATTGCGCCCGTAACTGTGAGAAATCTTCTTGGATTACATGCAAGAGCCGCTAATGTACTTGCGCAATCAGCAACTCAATTCAAATCAAGAATTGAACTCGAGGACCCAGCTTCCTGTCGACGCGCAGATGCCAAAAGCATAATGCAGCTTATTATGATGGCTGCAGGCAGAGGCACTGGACTTAATTTACATATTGAAGGCAGCGATCAAGACGAAGCGATTACAGCTCTCACCCTTTTATTTAATAATGGATTTGGGGAGCCTTGCGAATGAGCATCCACCCAACAGATTTAGGTACCGAATCCAATCAGGTGAATCTTGAGCGAGTTAACTTAGCGCTCGCCCAAGGTGCTATAGCCAAGGCACATCAGCTTCTCAATGAGGACCTAACGGCGCCCGATATCTCACATCTCCTATCCTCTGTGCCGCCAAAGCAAAGAACCATTCTATGGAATCTAATCGAAGCAGATGATTTGGCTGCAGATGTTCTCGCATATTTGGGTGAAGAAGAACGTTCGGAAATCATTTCGCGTCTTGAACCCGAGGAACTCGCAAATCTAATTGACAGCTTCGAATTCGATGACAAAGTCGATCTGTTGCAGGAATTGCCAGAATCCGTCATAGAAGAAGTCTTGTTATCGATGGACTCACAAGATCGGCAGCGTGTTGAGGACGTGCTCTCTTACGATGAAGACTCGGCCGGCGGGCTGATGAATACGGACGTGGTAACGGTACGTCCAAACATCACGATTGACGTTGTTCTGCGTTATATCCGGCGATACCATGAACTTCCTCCCATGACAGACAATCTCTGGGTAGTTAATCGACGAAATGAGTTTATCGGACAGGTGCCACTATTAACTATTTTGGTCTCAGATCCCTCAACCACCGTCCGAGAAATAATGCAAACAGAATTAGAGCCGCTATTCGTGGACACCCATGAAAATGAGGTAGTGCAACGATTTGAGCGGCTGGATTTGGTAAGCGCTCCTGTCGTAGGCATGAATCGCAAACTCCTTGGACGAATCACCATCGATGACGTTGTGGATGTAATCAGGGCCTCAGCTGACCACAGCTTGATGGGTCAAGCAGGTCTGGATGAAGACGATGATATCTTCGCACCTGTAGTCCGCACAATCCGCCGCCGCTCAGTCTGGCTTGGCATCAATCTAATGACCGCATTCCTTGCATCAGCCGTCATTGGCTTGTTCGAAGCGACGCTGGAACAAGTCTTGGCTTTAGCGATTCTAATGCCCGTGGTGGCCTCCATGGGAGGCATTGCAGGCAACCAAGCACTCACTATTGTGATTCGCGGAATGGCTTTGGGTCGAGTCGGCTCAGCCAATATTCGTGCTCTTCTCTCACGCGAGGCGTTAGTTGGGCTTTCCAATGGACTGCTTTGGTCTGTGGTAATCGGATTTATTGCCTATCTCTGGTTTGATGACTTCACTCTTGGTTATGTGATCGGGGCTTCAATTATCATAAACCTCCTAATCGCAGCCCTCATCGGAACTCTACTGCCGGGTTACTTAAAATCAATGAAAATCGATCCAGCTCTTGCCGGAGGCGTTGTGCTCACAACAGTGACCGATATTGTCGGATTTTTTTCCTTTTTGGGGATCGCTACCTTGGTTTACACCTAACTTCCCGCAACCATCATTCGTTCGAATAACATAGAACCACTGGCCACGGAACGACAAGTTTCAAGATCTGACCCAACTGCCACCAAATCGTCTTTCATCATACGGTCCAGATTAGAAGCTACCGTCACCTCATGAACAGGATAAGCGATTTCTCCGTTTTCCACCCAAAATCCAGATGCACCACGAGAATAATCGCCATTAACCAAATTTACACCCTGCCCCATCAACTCAGTGACGATGAGGCCCCGATTCATATTTTTGATCAGCTGATCGAGACTAAGCTTGCCGCTGAAGAATAGGTTTCGTGCACCACCAGCATTATGCGTAGATTCTAGGCCTAATCGATTGGCAGAATATAAGGACAAGATATAACTATTTAACACGCCGTCTCGAACGAAATATTGCGCGCGTGTCGGCAATCCATCACCGTCATATGCTGAAGAACCCATAGCACCCTTCAACAACGGCTCCTCCCTCAAACTAGCCCACTCAGGCATTACTTGGGTATCAAGCCTATCTAAAAGATAACTAGCCTTACGGTAGACCGACCCACCGCTGATGGCGCCTATAAAACTTGATAGAAGACCTGAGGCAACATCCGGCAAAAATAGCACGGGGATTTCGCCAGTTTCACACTTTCGCGGATTAAGGCGAGCCACTGTCTTTTCAGCAGCTTTTTGCCCAACACTTTGAACGCTACGCAATAATTCAGAGCAGCGCGACTGAGTATAGGCGTATGAACGCTCACGACTACCTCCTTCCTCGGCTAAAAGCACGCAAGATATTCCATGCAAGCTATTAGCTTGGCTCACCAAGAGGCCTTCTGTAGTACCATGAACCGAGACTCCATGAACACTTGATACCGAACCTCCATCAGAATTCGTAATCCTAGAATCCTTAGCGAAACCGGCAGCCTCCACAGCGATGGCCAATTCTAATGCTTCTTCTGCCGTTAATTCCCAAGGATGAAACAAATCGAGATCAGGAACCTCCTGAATAATTTGTTCGGGCCCAGCAAGAACAGCAGCCGGATCAGGTGCTGTCACTCGGGCAATTGCAATTGCTGCATCTAACGTTCGCCTAATCGCACGCTCAGACAGATCCGTGGTAGATGCAGAACCTCTCGATTGACCAATAAAAGCTGTCACGGATATAGATTGGTCTCTCGTCATCTCAAGCTTTTCAGGCTGACCAAGTCGCGCCTGAATATCTAAGCCAACGGATGTGCTCGCAGCTACTTCACATGCGTCCACTCCCAATCTCTTGGCGCTCAACAACAAGTCAGCCGTTAACACTTCTAGACGGCTTTTCTCCGATTTTGAGTTAAACTCTATAGACATGACAGATAGAAGCTCCTTTAAACAAAAAAATCCCGAATTGGAAGAGACCTTTGATGGACCCTCCAAAAGTTCGAAGAAACGCGAAATGCTGACATTGCAGACGCTTGGAAAAAAACTGGCTGAATTGCCTGATCGTCAATTCAAAAGCATTGAGTTTAGCGATGAGAGACTTTCTGAATCCTTGGCTTTTTATCGTGGCATTCCATCGAAAAAACATGAAGCAAGACGACGGCAAATGCAATTCATCGGCAAGCTGATGCGTCACACAGAAACTGAATCCCTTAAAACCCAATTGAATGCTTTTGAAGGTCAAGATCAAGATCTTAAAAGGCGTCATTACCAAACTGAGAAGTGGCGCCAGCGTTTGATTAACGACCAAACAGATTTGACCAATTTTTTGGATGAATACCGTGCAGACTCTCAAAAGATCAACCAATTGTTGCGTGCAGCTTTGAAGTCCATATCTAACGAGAAAGATCAAGGTGAAACAAAAGCCCTTTATCGGGCTCTGTTTGAGGCGGTCTCTCATTAAGCTGTGCCGCCCACTGTCAAACGATCTATCTTCAAACTTGGCTGCCCTACCCCAACCGGCACACTTTGCCCATTCTTCCCACAGATACCGATGCCTGTATCCAAAGCCAGGTCATCACCTATCATTGAAATCGCCGACATAACTTCTGGGCCATGACCAATAAGAGTTGCGCCCTTAACTGGATGCACAATTTTACCATTCTCAATTAAATAGGCTTCACTGGCTGCGAATACAAACTGACCCGATGTAATATCGACTTGGCCACCACCAAAATTGACAGCGAAAATGCCTTTCTTCACCGACTTAATCATATCTTCCTGCGTCGCATCACCAGCCTCCATAAAGGTGTTTGTCATTCTTGGCATTGGCAAGTGCGCATAGCTCTCCCGTCGTCCATTACCCGTCGGCGGAACAGCCATTAATCGAGCATTTAGCTTATCCTGCATATAACCAACTAATATCCCATCCTTAATCAATACATTACGCTGACTTAAACGCCCTTCATCATCGATATTGAGAGAGCCCCGACGGTCAGCCAAGGTTCCATCATCAACAACAGTTACTCCCTGCGATGCAACTCTTTGACCTATTTTTCCGGCATAAAAACTAGATCCTTTTCGATTAAAATCTCCCTCGAGACCATGCCCTACCGCCTCATGTAAAAGCACACCTGGCCATCCAGATGCCAACACCACTGGCATCTCACCAGCAGGACAATCTTTGGCATCAAGATTTACCAGGGCTTGGTCAACCGCATTTCTCACCAACTGCTCCGAATGATCTGCTATCAAGAGCCGTTCCAAACTATAGCGCCCACCAAGCCCTGCGCTACCTCGTTCTCTACGTCCGTTCTTCTCCGCGAGAACGGATACGGACAACCTAACCAAAGGTCGAATATCAGCAGCCAACGTGCCATCAGTTGCTGCAACCAAGATTTCTCTGTACGAAATTGATAAGGTTGCCTGCACCTGAATGATACGGGGATCTCTAGACCTTGCTTTAGCATCAAGCCCGAGCAAAAAAGCGATTTTCGTGGCAGAGGTGCACTCAGGAATCGGATTAACCGATGAATATAGTTTTGGGGCAGTAACATGATCGAGATTCACCGCCCGACAAGGCTTTCGACCCTTTTGGATCGCTATCGCCACATTCGCCGCCTCTCGGATACGAGCGGCGCTGACTTCGGATGAATACGCAAATCCTTGACGATCACCTACGCAGGTTCGCACGCCTACACCGGCATCCTGATGATAACTGGCGTCTTTGACTTCACCATCCTCGAGCGAGAAAGTCTCTGCTTCGGCGCGCTCAAAAAATAGGTCTGCAAAGTCAATTTCACCGACCATAATCTCACTTACCAGAGACTCCAATTGCTCTAGAGCCAAATCCCCCGGCCCTAGCAGGGTATCGTTAATTATTTGGAGAGGCGTTTGCATTAGATCAATCCTTTAACTTTGAAAAAGGCGGAATAAATTTTATTTGGGGTTCGCCAAAGGTCCCTTCAATCTTGTAAGCCGTCTTACCGACTTTAATGATTTTTTTGCCAAGCACTCTTTCGGCCAAATAAATCGCACCACCAACTTGGGGAGCGCCTAGGATAATAGAAGCAATGGGCAAATTATTAGTTAGCGGGACATCAACTTCCAAGCGATAGTTCAAAGTCTCTAACCCCAAATCAGACTCTCCAGTCAAACGGAAATTAGACGACGGTCCCGTCATAGTCATCGCCGGGTCCATGATCAGCATCCCTTCTTTAATTCTTGCCTTGGCGAACACTCGATCGAAGGCCAGGCCAGGGTTGATTAAGTCAAGAAAATCCAACCGGAGCCTCCGTGTCAATGTTTCGATATTTAAAATCCCAAACAATCGCAAAGCCTCCGCAGAATTACCTAGATCTAAGAATCGTCCATCTCCCAAGGCTAATTTTACAACCCCCTCACTAGTCAGCATCGAAAATCCAAGAGGTGAAGCGTTCCATGTTAGATCAACTGAAAGTACGCCCTCTTTCGCGTCAAGCAGCGCTGCATCCTGGTTAACCCGAAGAAACCGGCCAAGTTCCGCACCATCTGCACGCAAAACAAGTGCGCTCTTAGGCTGTCCATTTTGGTAAACCCAAGACAATTCACCTTGAAAAGGCTGACCTTTACGAACAAACAAAAACTCCGTGACATCCAATCGAGACTCGCCAGAAATAGCGGTCACTTCAACATCTTCATAAACAGTTTCACCACGAATCAGTGCTCCAATAGTCAAACGAAGGGATGGGATTTGTCCTGGATTAAAAGCGCTGAGCGAATCTTCACTCGGTGGATCCAGGAAATTACGGTCACCATGCAAGGCTAACCGCTCCAGATCGATAAGAATAGGGCCTGACCCGGTTCGCTCGACGCGACCGGATAGATCCGAGCCGTCAAATGACGCATCAAAGTAATCTCGTCGTAAATTTAAGGCGATTTCATCAACAGATAGCGAATCCTCACCAAGTAAAACTTGATCGATACGCAATAGCATCGCTAAACGAGGCCTTTCTCCAGCGGGGCCTGAAAGGCTCCCCCAACCCAAAAGGTCGATCATTGGGGTCAATACTTCTAAAGTGATTAAATCTCGATCTAACTGCCCCAAAATCGTCGTATTCTCAAAAACATTAGCCTCAACAGTCTGACCTGACTGATCTTGAGTAAAGTTCACTTTAATATTTCCAGCGACCTCTTCTGCTTTAGTTAAGGGAATCGGTAATTGGCTGATTAAGCCTACCCCGTCTGTCTCCATACTAAGATACAAACTATCACCCATCTTTGAAGCATTTAGTGACCAGAGCGCTCGACCACTCAAGAGGTCCTCAGAAAAACCAATTCCTGCTAATTGACTCAGAGTAGCCGTTCGCAAAAGGCTCTGCGCGTTTATTGAAGACTGCTGGTCATTCACAACCACATCGGCAATTACCGTATTCTCTCCTAACATTCCCTGAAGATTTTCTGCACGAAATCCCTGATTCAGGGTATAGCGAGCCATCCCACTAACGTTGCTCAAAGGGGATTTCAACCCAGCTACGAGAACATCAAGATTCTCCGCAGTCAGGTCGATGTATCCCTCAGGACGACCACGAATGGGTATATCCAGGTGCACCTTACCCAGCAACAAACCATCAATAAAAACGTTCTCCTCAAACGCGTCAAGATCGATACCTGCCTCTTTAACCACCTCCAATGCATCCGACACTGAGCCCGTCAGGTTCCCATCAATAAAAATGGTACGAGCGTCAGCAACAGCTTGACTAGCATGAACTATCCCAACCTTAAGTGGACCGAGTCTCGCCGACTGTAATGCGGCCCCAATCCGCTTATTGTGAAACCAAACGACGCCCTCCTTTCCCTTAATGGCGGGCCAATTCAGCAGAGGACGAAATTGATAATTTACAAGGGGAAATGTGAAACTCAAGTCTCGTCGAGTTCGATCTACATTCCCTCCCAAAGGCCCAGAATATGATAAGCGACCCCCACTAATATCGGCCTGAGAAATGGTACGAATCAAAAATTCACTCAACTCTGAGTCTAGATTGGAAGGCATAAGACCGGGAAGCGCCGCATGATCCGCATTTGCCAGCAATTCAATGTGTAATAACCTCTCAGAATCACGCGGTAAATCCAGCATTAAATCACCAAATATCTGTTGAGATGAATCACCTACCTGGAGCTTGCTTCCACGCACTATTAAACCTCGCTCACTGTGATCGAAGGCCATTACTCCTGCCACCTTCTGATGGTCCCAATGCCTTGGAAAGACATCAGGTAGACTCAACCGCGCGTTAACTCCAGAAAAGTGAAAAGATCCTTGTTCACCCCTAAGATAGAGAGCTCCATTGACAGGACCAAATGCGGGAATCCCTCGAGCCGCCTCAGCAGAAAATCCCGAGACCTTTGCAGACAATTGATAGGAATGACCTTCTTCCCCAAGGTACAGGACATCCGACAAAGTCATTCGTGGCCGGTTTGATCGCAGCAACTGATCAATTTTTGTACTTGACTCAGATAATCGCAAAAAGTCCGCTAATTCAAGCCCGTCAAAGGCAATATTTGGCAACTGCGCATTAATTTTCCGGTTCTGCCACATTATTGCCCCGCCGCCACCTTTTAGACGCAATCCTGGAAAATTGACCTGGCCAGAATCCATACGCAAATCGAAATCCAACCCCCCCAGAAGAGCTATATGCCCCTCAATTTCAAGATTCACAGCACTTGCGGACTCCGACGAAGCTGATACCTTGACTTTCCCAATAACAGGCTCGCCCTCTTGGAGCTCAAACCATGCCATAGTTTCCAGTGCCAGCCCCAAATGAGCGATTTCAGGGATTGGAATGTTTTCATAAGACACACTTGAGCGAAGTCGCACATTCTGAAATGGTTTCCCCAGCGTCGGAAAACGCCAATCCATCTCAAAAGGCACCGAACCGTTTTCAGCAAAAGCGAGCCCTCGAACCAGCATACCGAGATCCGGAGTGACCTCAATTGACAAACCCCTCAGGGACGCCGAATTACCAAGAACATCAAATTGATGTGCCCGCAAGATACCGACATTCGACAAACTCGCTTGAAGCTGCCCCAACAAACTAGCCCAAATTTGCGGATCTGGCAGGCCATCATCAGCGGAACGGGCAATCACCTCACCCCCATCTAAGATAAGCTCCTGAATCACGAGCTTGCCTGACTCAATCGTCTCGAGCACATTAAGAAGCATTTGAACTCTGCGAACCTCAATTCGCGCTTCCGGATGATCAACAATTAAATCCAACGCCTCAATGTAGGCGCCCGAAAGTGAGGGTCGGATACCGATCTCAGAAATGGAAATCTCAGCCTGAAACCGATCCGATAACAGCCCCTCAATATCTTCACGCCAGTAATCAACCATCGGCAAAAATAACAAAAAGATAGCCTGAATCGCTGCCAATGTAATTGCCATAAACGCTATTGTGATCAATGTCACCCGCGTCATGACAGAATTACCTCAAACCGATCTTGCGGAAAAGACTGATCCACCTGCAAGCGGATAGTGCGATGAATAGAATGCTCGAGATCGATCAAAGCTTTGGACTCTTTATTAACCAAACGCTCGAACACCGATGGTGAAGCGATAACCGTAGTTGTTTCGGCCGAATACCCTCGTGCTTCACGCAAAATCGCTCTAAAAATCTCATAACAGATAGTTTCTGTGGTCTTTACCTTGCCGATACCCCCACAGCTTGAGCAGGATTCCTGCAGCAGATCGGATAATCGATCACGTGCTCGCTTACGCGTCAACACCAAGAGCCCAGCCTCATTAAATTCCATTAAACGTGTCTTCACAGGATCATTTTTAAGAATTTGCTCAATCGTTCGAAAAATCTGGCGCCGGTGCTCAGGATCATCCATATCGATAAAATCGATGACGACGACCCCAGTTAAATTGCGCACTCTCAACTGCCGTCCTATAGCGACGGCAGCTTCAAGATTAGTCTTGAAAACCGTTTTCTCTCGCATATCTGTGCCAACAAATCGTCCAGTATTTACATCGATCGTTACCATGGCCTCGGTTTGTTCAATGACTAAATAAGCGCCTGAATTGAGTTCCACGGTGCGGTCCAGCGCCTTATCAAGCTCCTCATTGACTCCGTAAAAGTCAAATAATGGCTCCGCTCCAGTGTAATAAGTAATAACTTGCGCCACATCAGGCATGTACTTTTCTGCAAATTCAGAGAGGAGCGCAAATGCCTCCTTTGTGTCAACGAGGACACGCTCGGTATCTTGATTAACTTGATCACGCACCATTCGTTGTATTAGCGACAAATCCTCAAATAACAGCGATGGTGCGCGAGTCATATTTTGCGCAGCTAAAATAGTCTCCCAAACACACTTTAAATAAGCTAGATCCTCTTCAAAATCGACTTGGGAGTGTTCTTGACCGGCAGCCCTCACGATAACACCCAAATCCATCTTCAATCGGCTTAACGCATCTTGCACCATAACTTTCAGACACTCACGAACTTCGGGATCGTCGATCTGCTTGCTAACTCCTACGTGTCGTGAAAAAGGCATCAGAACTAAATGGCGCGCAGGTAATGATATTTCGGCAGTAAGTCGGACACCCTTTGCACCAATTTGGCCTTTGATCACTTGAACCAAAATCTGCTGCCCTTCGGTTATCAGTCGATTGATCGGTCTATCACGAGAACTTCTGCAAGAAGGCAAGTTTTTGGCATGGAGAAAGCCGCTCAGGTCCATACCAATATCAACAAAACATGCTTGCAGACCAGGCAGTACGCGTACAACCTTTCCTAAATACACGTTGCCAACTACGCTACGATGAGTAGCACGTTCAATAAAAATTTCTTGAATGAGCCCCTGTTCGACTACTGCAGCCCGAGTCTCCTGTGGAGTGGAACTCAATAAGATTTCATGACGCATCGTTCAGCAAGACCTCAAGCTCAACCAAGGGCAATCCCACTACATTAGTGTAAGAACCATCAATTCGCTCAATAAAACGAGCTGCCGAACCTTGTATCCCATAGCCTCCTGCCTTGTCCTTCGGCTCCCCGGATGCCCAATAATCAAGAGCTTCTCTGTCTGAAATCATACGTACTTGAACGTCGGTTCTGACTACGCAACTGTAAGTTACAAAATCTCGGAAAACGCAGACCCCAGAGTATACTTGATGTTTTCGCCCCGATAAAAGTCGCATCATGCGAAGAAAGTCGGACTGATCAACCGGCTTATTTAAAATCTTGCCATCAACCGATACCGTGGTATCCGAACCAATCACGTTTTCACCTTTTCCAGCCTCCGCGCAAACAGCCATTGCTTTCGCCTTTGCCAAGCGTTCAACATAACAGGATGGCGTTTCACCCCCCAAGGGACGCTCATCTACGTGCGGCGGAATAACCCGGAAATCAAGAACAATAATAGACAGGAGTTCTCGACGCCGAGGGCTCTGGCTAGCAAGAATCAAGAGCTATCCGCCCCAGCCTCTCCCGTAAAATTTGCGATCCTCTCGAAAAGATAGCGCATGGGAGCCCAGAAAATCGCACTAGCCAGAGTTTGAGTAAACAAAATATAAAACTCCGGATCTAAACCGGTCAACGTTCTAGCCCAATAAGACACAGCCGAGGCCACAAGCAAAACGAAAAAGACAACCACTGACTGCATTACCAAGTTTACTTGCCGCACTCGGGGCCCAAGCAAAGTAAGTACATAGGCCAATAAAGCGAAGATAAACGCATGCATACCAAGAGCCGTTCCGTACAGAACATCTATAGGTAGCGAAGAAAAGGTAAGAAGAGTTATTGATAGCTGGTAATTACGCATCAAAGACCACCACACCACAAACAGTAAACCCCATTGCGGCAGAGCAATCGCCATAAATGCTGGAAAGGGCGCTGCGATAAGTAGCAATGAGGCCACCCAGGTCACGAGAAAGGTCACCGCGAGCCCTCCGTCGAGACATCAACCATAACAAGAGATAGGCGAGAGAGCTGTGCAATAGGCACAGCCATCACACGCGCAAATGGTTGCCCCGGAGATCGAATTACATCAATCACGCGTGCTACGGGAATCCCGGACTGAAAGCGCCCTCCAAGGCCCGAAGTTTCCAATAAATCACCCGAGACCATATCTACCGTATCGGGCAGATTTCTTAGCTCAAGTCGGTTCAATAGCCCTACTCCAATCGCTATAGCCCTGTCACGAGTTCGGGTCACCTGAACTGGTAACTGATGCGTTGAATCGGTCACCAGAAGCACCTCAGATGCGTGAGGATAAACTGCTACTACTTGCCCAACCAAGCCATCTGCTGAAAGAACTGGCTGACCCTTTTTGACACTAGCTAGGAAACCACGATTAATAGTGGCACGATGAATAAAAGGGTCATTTGACAAACGATTGATTTCAGCCTGAAGCAATTGCTCACTGAAGCGCTCTTTTACGCTCAAAAGCCTCCTCAGTTCTGCATTTTCAGCTCGCAAAGTTTGTAACTTAAGTTGCTCTGTCTTTAATCGTTCGTTGTCGAGCGATAATGATTCCAATCGTCCCACAAGGCTTACCCGAAAACTGAGCCATTGAGCAAAAGATCGAGAAAATTCCTGAGGTGCAGAGGCTAACTTTTCAATCGGCCAAAGGGATGTTTTCAAGGCCTGACGTACAAAACTCAACGCCTCAAACCGCACATCAACAACCATAGTGGCCACTGAAAATGTCACCGCAATAACAAATCGGACGATAGCGACACTCGTTCTGGAAAACAGCGGCCGCATGCTGCTGATCGCTTAGTCTGAGTTAAATAGATTAAATGAGGCACGATCAATCAATTCGAGTGCTTTACCGCCCCCGCGTGCAACACAAGTCAGAGGGTCATCTGCGATCAATACAGGCAATCCAGTTTCAGCCGCTAACAGCTCATCTAACCCTTTTAGTAATGCCCCACCTCCGGTGAGGACAATACCTCGCTCAGCAATATCAGACGCCAACTCCGGAGGTGACTGCTCCAACGCATTCTTCACCGCAGACGTGATCTGGGCCAATGGTTCCGAAAGCGCCTCTTGAATTTGGTTAGACCGCAAAGTCAACTGTTTAGGGATTCCCTCAGCCAAATTTCTACCTCGGACATCAATCTCTAATTCATCTTGGATTGGCACAGCAGTACCAATTTCATGCTTGATACGCTCTGCGGTAGAATCTCCAATTAACGTTCCAAAACGACGCCTGACATATCCCACAATGCCTTCGTCGAAGCGATCACCTCCAACACGAACAGATTCGGAGAACACGATTCCATTCAAAGAAATAATTGCTATCTCGGTCGTACCACCACCTACGTCCACCACCATTGAACCACTTGCATCGTCAACCGGTAAATCTGCACCCAATGCAGCAGCCATAGGCTCTTCTATCAGGAACACTTCTCGTGCACCCGCGCCCAGGGCAGATTCTTTGATCGCTCGTCGTTCGACTTGAGTTGATTGGGCCGGCACGCACACCAAAACTCGAGGTGAAGGGCGGATCATCGAATTCTCGTGTACTTTAGCAATGAATAATTGCAACATTTTTTCTGTCACATGAAAATCTGCAATAACACCATCTTTCAGTGGACGAATTGCAACTATGTTGCCAGGAGTTCGGCCGAGCATTTTTTTGGCCTCCACCCCCACTGCCGCAACGGACCGTTGTGTACCTACCGTCCGAATAGCAACTACCGAAGGCTCATCCAGGACGATTCCCTTCCCTTTAACGTAAATTAGTGTGTTAGCTGTTCCCAAATCTATCGAAAGATCATTCGAAAACAGTCCGCGAATGGCTTTAAACATGAAAGCTATATCCTATGAGGCATGCGCATTAAAAATAGAGTTTAGCTGAGCTAGTCTCTAACCTCTAGCCTTATGCTAGCATTGCTGATTGTAAACTGAGATATTTAAACGACGGAGACTGCTATGTCGCTATCAGGTGCTGACATTCAATGCGTCGCAAAATTAGCTCGCCTTAGACTGACAGAGGCGGAAACAACAAGCACATTGAGTCAGCTGAATTCTATCCTAACCATGATTGACAGCATGCAAGCGGTTATCACAGAGGGTGTCGCGCCATTGGCGCATCCGCTTGAATTAACTCAAGTATTGCGAATCGACGAGGTTACCGAAGAAAATGCTCGGGAGGCTTATCAAATGACTGCCCCAGCGATAAAGGACGGGCTTTACTTGGTGCCGAGAGTAGTAGAATGAGCAGCCTTACTAAAAATACACTCGCCGGATTAAGAGAAATTCTTACTCGAGGCGACGCATCTAGCGTTGAGATAACACAAGACTATTTAGCTGAAATCAGCGCACGAAGGGATCTAAATACTTTTATTACCGTAACTCAGGATGACGCACTTGTCTCAGCTAAAGTGGCTGACCAAATCCGCGCAGCCGGACAAGCAAGCCTAACAACCGGTCTTCCCATCGCCCACAAAGACCTTTTTTGCACCAAAGGCATTCTGACAAGTTGCGGCTCAAAAATGCTCTCCAACTTTATTTCACCCTATGACGCCGAGGTTGTAAGCAAGTGTAAAAACGCCGGCTTTGTGATGCTTGGAAAGCTTAATATGGACGAATTTGCCATGGGCTCGTCCAATGAAACCTCATATTTTGGGCCAGTTAAAAATCCATGGTCGCCAACACATGTGCCTGGAGGAAGCTCAGGTGGTTCAGCCGCCGCGGTCGCCGCACGTCTTACGCCGTTGGCCACGGCGACCGACACCGGCGGCTCTATTAGACAACCAGCCGCCTTCACCGGAACCAGCGGTTTGAAGCCAACATATGGCCGAGTAAGTCGTTTCGGCATGATTGCATTCGCATCAAGCCTTGATCAAGGCGGCCTAATAGCTCAAACAGCCGAGGATTTAGCTATTGGGATGCAAATCATTTCCGGACACGATAACAAAGATTCCACATCTGCTTTAATTGAAGTTCCTAATTATGAATCGCTGCTTAATGACTCAATACGAGGTCTTACAATAGGGCTGCCCGAAGAATTTTTTGATTCACGCTTGGACACAAGAATGCAGTCGCAAATCGAGGAAGTCATTCGAATCTTCACTTCGCTGGGTGCGAATACGGTATCTGTTTCCCTGACCCACGTAGCAGAAGCCATCCCAGCGTACTACGTAATTGCTCCTGCAGAAGCAAGCTCCAATTTGTCTCGTTTTGATGGGGTCCGCTTTGGATATCGAGCAGAAAAACCGATCGATCTTACAGATCTTTACGAATGCTCCAGAGGCGAGGGTTTCGGAAGCGAAGTAAAACGCCGCATTTTGATTGGGACGTACGCATTAAGCGAAGGCTATTTTGACGCCTACTATAAAAAAGCACAACAGATTCGGCGGCTCATCAAACAAGATTTTGATCGAGCTTTTAGCCTTTGCGACTTATTACTCAGCCCAACAACACCATCGACAGCATTTGCGCTTGGAGAAAAGTCTGACGACCCTGTTGCCATGTATCTAGAAGATATCTACACCATAGCAACAAATCTTGCAGGCCTTCCTGGTGGCTCTTTTCAGGCCGGACTGATCGATGGATTACCTGCCGGCTATCAGTTAACTGGGCCCGCATTCAGCGAAGCCAAAATCTTAAACGCTGCCCACAAAGTTCAGCAAGTAACCGACTGGCATACACACTATCCTGAGGAAATACGCAATGTATGAATCCGTTATCGGGCTCGAAGTCCACGTGCAACTATCCACTCTTTCAAAAATATTCTCAGGGTCCTCGACAAGCTTTGGTGCTTCTCCCAATACCCAGGCGTCCCTGATCGATCTCGGAATGCCCGGGGTTCTGCCTACACCTAATGCCAAGGTTTTCGAGATGGCCGTCAAATTCGGACTTGCCATTGAAGCAAAGATCGGCAAAACCTCGGTTTTTGATCGTAAAAATTATTTTTATCCGGATCTTCCAAAGGGCTATCAGATTACACAGCTTGACGCTCCAATAGTGGGCCTAGGTCACGTGAACATTACTCTTGAAGACGGGACGACCAAGCGAATCAATATCACTCGCGCACATCTCGAGGAAGATGCCGGGAAAAGCCTTCATAATTCATTTGACCGCCTGACAGGGATAGATTTAAATCGGGCCGGAACTCCACTGCTAGAAATAGTCTCCGAACCCGAATTACGATCAGCCAAAGAGGCCGTTGCCTATTTACGAGTTATTCACTCAATTATCCGCTATCTGGACATATCAGATGGAAATATGGCTGAAGGCTCTATGAGGTGTGACTGTAATGTCTCAATCAGACCTCAAGGCAGCAAAATCCTCGGCACGCGGACAGAGATCAAAAATGTTAACTCGTTCCGCTTTGTTGAAAAAGCAATCAACTCTGAAATTAACCGCCAGATCGATTCAATTGAAGATGGCCAGCAAATTATTCAAGAAACGCGGCTGTATGACCCTGATAAAAATGAGACGCGCCCCATGCGGTCCAAGGAAGAGGCCAACGACTACCGCTACTTTCCTGATCCAGATTTACTGCCAGTCGTCTTAAGCGACGCTTTCATAACATCATGCAGAAACTCCTTGCCGGAATTGCCAGAATCTAGAAAAGCCCGGTACATGGAAGCTTATGGCATAAGCCAATACGATGCGGGCGTATTAGTCGCCGACCGCGATGTGGCTGATTATTTTGCCGAAATAGCAGAGACCTCCGGGGACGGGAAACTTTCAGCTAATTGGGTGATGGGTAACGTTTTGGCTGATTTAAATCAAACCGGCCGCAGTATTAGTGAATTTCCAGTTGAAGCAAATGATATCGCATCATTAATCATTAGAATCAAAGACAAGACCCTGAACTCAAAAACTGCGAAAACCGTTTTTGAAGCGCTTCTTTCCGGAGAAGGATCAGTAGATTCGATAATTAAAGAACGCGGTCTGGTCCAGGTCACCGACACTGGCGCTCTAAGGTCCGTTGTGGATACAGTTATTGAGAACAACCCGCATCAAGTTACAAACTACAGGGTCGCCGCACCAGACAAACAGGGTAAAATGCTAGGTTTTTTTGTGGGCCAAGTGATGAAGATCTCTCAAGGCAAAGCGAATCCACAAATGGTTAACCAGATCCTATTAGATAAACTCTCGGGCTGATCCGCACTCAACACAAGAAGGATCTTTCCGGTAAAAAAAAGACTTCCACGACATTTGCTTTGCATGAAATCGCAATAATCTACCCGTTAGCCGATCAGGCCAGCCAAGAAGTATCCCAATTACCTCAACGGCTTGCAAAGTGCCGATCATCCCAACCACTGGACCCAGTACCCCGTTCTCCGCGCAAGTTCGTTCAACTTCTGGAATATCAGGGATCAAACATGCATAACAGGGTGCATTAGAGTCCCTAGGGTCAATTGTTGTGATCTGGCCTTCAATACCAAGTGCGGCCGCAGAAACTAGGGGTGTCCCAGTATTAAGCGCCATTCGGTTAGCCATAAAACGAGTCGAAAATCGATCAGTGCAATCCGCAATACAATCCACAGACTCGTCTAAAAAACTCATATTCTTGACATTCGCATATTCAGGAACAGTATCCACCTGAATAAAAGGATTTAGGCCAGCTATACGCTGGTGTGCTGACTCCACTTTCAAGCATCCCAAATAATCTCGAGAGTGAATAATTTGACGATGTAAGTTGGTCGGATCAACACGATCTCCATCAACAAGTGTTAAACGACCAACTCCGGCAGCGGCAAGGTAAAGCGCGACAGGACTCCCAAGCCCCCCCAAACCAAGCACAACGACATGGGATTTTTTTAGTTTCTGCTGTCCGTCCACATCCACGTCAGAAAGAAGCAGCTGGCGCGCATAATGCAAAAGTTCATCATCAGTCATGGTCATAACGGAGCTCTCATACAGGTCACGCGCTCTCGTCCCGCCAAATCCAGCGTTGTTTCTATAGTCCACCATTGATTATCGCGAGCGGCAGCAGAAATCGTCGACGCCTGCTCAGGGCCATGTTCTATGCAAAGATATCCACCGGGTCGGCAATGTGACTGTCCAGCTTCTATTATCCTGCGTATGAGATCCAAGCCATCTTCTCCGGCATACAGGGCTATAGCGGGTTCATAACGAGCAACAGATGCATCTACTCGTATATCGCCCGCAGCAATATAAGGGGGGTTCGTCACGATCAAATCGAATAACCCGAGCCCATCAAACAAATCTGCACAAATAAAATCAACATTCAACCCTAATTGCAATGCATTGATTTTAGCAACATCCAAAGCTTGCGATGAGATATCAGATCCTGTCATCTGCCATTGTGGACTACGAGATTTCAAAGCCAGCGCAACTGCCCCAGAACCAGTGCAAAGATCTAAAATTGACGATTGCTGACCGCGATCAAGTCTTCTGAGCGCCACCGAAATTAAAATCTCCGTATCGGGCCTCGGTATAAGCACATCAGGAGTCACTGATATTTTAAAGCCATCAAAATACGTAAACCCAAGAATGTAAGCCAAAGGCACACCATTGGCACTTCTATTGGCAACCGAAAAAATGGCATCAAGGCTGTCATCAGAGAGTTGAATCTGGCATCCCATAACCCGCTGAATTCGACTCAAATCGAGCAATGTCTCACAAACTACATCCAGTTCAGAGCCAGTCCAACCCGCTGATTGAATAGCAGGTGTCCGTAATAGCTCACCAAGAGTCATGAACCTTGAAGTCCAGCCAGTTGTTCTGCCTGATGTTCCTGAACCAGAGGATCAATAATTAATTGGCACTGACCCTCCATCATTTCATCAAGTCGATATAAGGTCAGAGCGATGCGATGATCGGTTACACGGCCTTGCGGAAAATTATAGGTGCGAATACGCTCGGATCGATCACCCGATCCAACCAATGACTTGCGCTCACTAGCTTCTTCTGAGTGTCGCTTTTGACGAGCCGCATCCTCGAGTCGAGCTTGTAACAAGCTCAATGCTCGAGCTTTATTTTTGTGTTGAGAACGTTCGTCCTGGCATTCGACCACTGCGCCTGTCGGCAGATGCGTGATTCGGATTGCGGAATCAGTTTTATTAACATGCTGTCCGCCAGCACCACTGGCGCGAAAGGTATCAATCCGGAGATCTTTAGACTCAATTGTAGTCTCTGCCAAAGGATCGGCCTCAGGTAAAACGGCTACTGTGCAGGCCGAAGTATGAATCCGGCCCTGAGACTCAGTAGCTGGGACCCGCTGGACTCGATGAGCACCCGACTCAAATTTCATCTGGCCATATACGCGGTCCCCCAATACCTTGATAACGACCTCTTTGTACCCCCCAAGCTCGGCCTTAGACTCCGAAATGACTTCGCTACGCCAATTTTTTTGTTCTGCAAATTTAAAATACATTCTCAATAAATCGCCTACAAAAAGACCTGCCTCATCACCACCTGTCCCAGCTCGAATCTCAACAAAGGCATTCCGAGAATCGGCAGGATCTTTGGGAATCAAGGCAAGATTCAATGCAGTCTCAATTTCAGCTAACGAGCCACGAATTTCTGGGATCTCAGTTTCTGCAAGTTCGCGCATATCAGGATCATCTGCACCCACATAGAGTTCAAACTCTGCCAAATCTCCCTCGAGTTTCCGTCTTTCACACACTAGTTCGACAACCGGACTTAATTCACTATATTCTTGTGAATATGCGACAAATTTCTGTTGATCGGTGATTGTTTCAGGATCAGATAACAAAGCGGACAATTCCTCATGCCTCTCGACTAATTGATCAAAGCGCGCACTTCGTGATGATTTCAATCAGATTCCTCGGCATTATCTACGGCAAAAAGGCGGGCCGCCGACTCGATTAACAGCAGATCCCCCTGTTCAGCGGCACTTCGCAGAACCACCGTCGGCATATGTAAGAATTTATTAGTAAGATTTCTGGAAAGCTGGGACATTACTTCTACCGCTGGCTTTCCAGATTCCAGAGATTTAAGAGCCCTAAAAAGCTCTTTTTCGCTAATGTCTAGATGAATCTCCCGCAAAGCGCGAATAGTTTCCACGGCACGATGCCCGCGAATGTGTCTCGTCCAATTAGCAACCTCTTCGGAGATTAATTCTTCAGCATGGCAAGCCGCTTCTTGGCGCTGTTCCAAACCCTCTTCAACTACCGCGTTAAGATCGTCGACGGTGTACAAATACACTGAATCAAGGTCGCCGACTTGAGTTTCAACGTCACGGGGAACAGCCAGATCAACAATAAACATCGGCTTGTGCCGCCTACATTTCTGAGCGCGCTCGACCAGCCCTTTCCCTAGAATAGGTATGGCAGAACCAGTCGATGAGATTACAATATCCGCTTGTAATATTCGATTCGCTAAAGCTCCAAGCGGCCATGCAGAGCCGTCAATTTCCGTGGCAAGTGTTTCAGCATTTTCCAAGGTCCTGTTTACCACATCAATATTTCTTACGTGGTGTCCGCAAAGATATTCGGCAACTAATCGAATAGTTTCGCCGGCACCAATCAAGACAACCTTACATGCGGATAAATCAGAGAAAATACGACCCGCTAGCGTCACCGCCGCATAGGCGACAGACACCGAGTTTCGACCGATCGCTGTTTCGGTTCGAATTCGCTTTGCGACCGAGAGTACTTTGCCCAAAGCTTGCTCGAGCTCAGGACCCATTGCATGTGCTTTGCGCGAGAAACGAATGGCTTCCTTAAACTGCCCCAAAATTTGCGGCTCGCCCAATATCAATGAATCCAATCCAGCGGCAACACGCATCATGTGCTGGACAGCCCTAAGCTGTTCAAACACGTAAATATGAGGCTCAAGTTCATTGGTTAATAACCCATGATAAGAAGCCAGCCACGCCATGACTTCTGGCTCCACCTCCCCGTCTACGGCAAGAAATAGCTCAGTTCGGTTACATGTAGAGAGAATCACCACTTCACGCACACCCGGAAATTGCTCTAACAATTGCGCTAGCGCATCTGGGAGACGTACGGAATCAAAGGCAACCTGCTCACGCAGATCAACTGGCGCCGTGGTATGGTTTACCCCAAGGGTTATAAGAGCCATGCAAGAAAGTGACGAAACCTATGTCTAAATTATGGGCGGATTGTAGCAGAGCTTCAGCCCCCTTGGTCTTTCTAATGCTGACTGGATGTCAAGCCTTAGCGATTGCGCCAGTCGGGCTGAATTCGGAAATAGCCCAGCCTTCGGTTGATGCCGCCCTAAAAACTGTTCAAAAGACTACGCAAAGCGCGGCAGGGCTCGTTTTACTCGCTGAATATGCGCTTAAGGGAAATCATCTTGAAGAGGCGATGCACCTTTATTTAGATGCTTCACGCCGGTCTAAAAATCCAGATGTAGCCGCGCGCGCTGCCTCTCTTGCTCGACAAATCGGCACCACGGAAGACAGCAAACTAGCAATAACCCACTGGTTGAGGCTGGCCCCGAATACCGAGTCATCCCTGGAGGCAAGCTTCATTTTCGAAACAGAACAGGGGAATCATGAGATTGCAGGCAGGCATCTAAAATCAATAGTTAGCCTAAACACAAACTACAGAGCCAATTGGCTTGGGAGTTTCTGGTCCGAGCTAGCAACACATAAAAAGTCCGCGTTTCTTGACATCGCTGCTCAGGTTGCCGAAGTATCTGGTAATACGTCTTTGGCAATCACTGTTGCCGAAATAAAAAATAGAATCGAATCAAAAACCGGCAATGTCTGGATCGACCGATGGCTCAAGAAGCACTCTGTAACCTCTGATGTAGCGTTGTTCCGCGCCCGCATGGAACTCCCAGACCATAAACTTGCCATGCAATATCTCAGAACCCACCCATCTGTTTCGCGGGATCTGGATGTGCTTGCTCAGCTTGCCCGATGGGCCGGCCTGGAAGGTAATGAGAAAAAAGCGCGCGAATTATTAACAGAGGTGGTTGAAAATGATCAATCCCGGCACGCCGATACCCTAACTTTGGCGCTACTTGAAATGCAGCACCAACAGTTTAGTAAAGCCGAAAAATTACTAAAAAAATTACTAGCATCAGATAACTTTCGTGCAAACGCTTACTTTTATTTAGGGGAAATTGCCCGAAAAACTAATCGGCCGAAGATCGCGATCGAGCGATTCTTGCGAGTAGATCGGCCCGAACTCATTGTTGAAGCTCGAAAGCAATTAGCAACTCTTGCGATCGAAACGAAAGTGCCTGCGAGTGCGCACGCCTGGTTCGCTGAAGCGCGCCTACTGTTCCAAGAAGAAAATAAAAACCTTTATGTCGCTGAGGCTCAATTTCAAACGTCAAATGGGATGGCCGATAAAGCGATTGTGATTTTAACGGAAGCCCTCGAGCAACATCTCAATAATCGAGAAATTCTCTACTCGCGCGCACTCGCGTACGAGCAAAAAGACAATATTGCAAAGGCAGAGGCCGATTTGAGAACTATTCTGGTGCGAAATCCCGAAGATGCAGACGCCCTCAATGCACTGGGCTATATGTTGGCGGATCGCACCTATCGACTCAACGAAGCATTAGAACTAATCAAAAAAGCATTAGAAAAAAAACCGGACTCACCAGCCATCCTCGACTCCATGGGCTGGGTTCTTCATAAACTTGGAAACTCATCAGATGCCCTACCGCACTTTGTGAAAGCATGGAATGTAGTCCGAGATGACGAAATCGCCGCGCATTACGGTGAAGTACTTTGGACTCTTGGGCGTCAAGTTGAGGCTAAAACCATTTGGAATATAGGCTATGAATCGAACCCCGAAAGTGGCAAAATTCGCACTACAATTAACCGGTTAATAAATTCGTGATACGATTAATATCCAAATTATTATTTACTTTCCTCATATCAGGTTGCTCAATACTTCCTTGGTCGGGAGATGATGACTCGGAAATTCTGATATTTTTGTCCGCCGATCAATTCAATACCTGGGATTTGACGGCTAAATTCTCAGTCACTTCTCCAGAGGGCACTGAATCTGGTTCAGTCCGGTGGATCTTAGGCGTTGAGGAAGAACGTCTAGATATTTTATCGCCAACTGGCGCGGCTGTGGCTCGTCTTACTGTTACTGGAGACCAAGCACGGCTAAAAACAGATGACAATGAATACACGGCACCTGATGCAGAGTCGTTATTTAAAGAGGCTTTGGATCTGCAATTTCCGGTCAGCGCAATGCGGTCATGGATTCGGGGCCTCGAATCTCCTGACCTCCCGCTGCATTCGATTAAAAAGGATAGCGAAGGCCGGATCACAACACTTGTACAAAACGGATGGACAGTCGAATACAGCGGGTCACTATCTATTGCTTCAGGACATTATCGATATGAAGTACCCAGACGTTTATCTGCGAGCAAAGATGAATTTGAAATTCGATGGGCCAATACCGAATGGCAAATCTCAGTCCAGTAACCTACCCCTCAAAAAGTCTGCCAGGCGGGGTAATGGCTTACGCCCCAGCGAAAATCAATAGATTTTTACATATTACAGGGAGACGATCTGACGGCTATCATAACATTGAAACAGGATTTCAATTCCTAAACTGGTGCGATAGGATTCATTTTAGAAGGACAAAAAGACCAGGTATTTATCTAATTGATGATCCGATGAAACTTGGATCAGAGAATCTGATCTATCAGGCGGCGACTAAACTGATGAGTGGCCAGACACTCGGCGTAGAAATTCTTATTGAAAAGTTCTTACCAGCGGGTGGTGGTCTCGGTGGGGGTTCCTCAGATGCAGCCACAACACTTGTCGTCTTAAATGAGCTCCTTAGGCTCGGCCTCAACGATGAGGATCTCAAAAAGCATGGCCTATCAATCGGCGCCGACGTTCCTGTCTTCATTCATGGCAAAAGCTGCTTTGCATCCGGAATTGGCAACCTTTGCGACCCCGAATTGTGGCCCGAAAATCATATTTTAATTGCCAATCCAGGAATTCATATTTCGACGCAAGCCATCTTTCAACATTCAAAGTTGACAAGAGATACCCCCTCTTGCAGAATCCGCGGCTCGCAGTTGCATACAACTAGAAATGATTGTGAAGTGCTTGTCAGAAAATTATATCCTGAAATCGACCATTTGATGGACTTAATGCAAGCATTTGGGGAGCCTAAATTGACTGGGACCGGGGGCTGCGCATTCATCGTAGAACCGGAACTCGAAGACCAAAGCAAATTAAAGCAAATTAAAGGTCTGGCATTAGTGAAAGAGGCTCTCTTAACCAATCAATCAATGCTGTATACTTACGGTGTAAATGAGTAAATGGGGTGTGGCCAAGTGGTTAAGGCAGCGGGTTTTGATCCCGCCATTCGTAGGTTCGAGTCCTACCACCCCAGCCATTTCAAAAATCGTTTATCACCGATCAAGGAGTAACTTGTGGCTCACCTGATGTTATTCTCTGGGAATGCTACGCCAGAATTGTCAAAAAACGTTTCTGAATATTTGGCTGTCCCTCTTGGAAATGCAAGCCTAGGCCGTTTTTCAGATGGTGAAATATCGGTTGAAATCTGCGAAAACGTCCGAGGTGAGGATGTCTTCGTTCTTCAATCTACCTGCGCACCAACGAACGACAATTTGATGGAATTGATTGTGGTGTGCGACGCACTCCGACGCGCATCTGCGTCACGAATTACAGCAGTGGTTCCTTACTTTGGTTACGCACGTCAAGATCGGCGCCCGCGATCAGCCCGGGTGCCCATTACAGCAAAAGTAGTTGCTGATATAATGGTTGGGGTTGGTATCGATCGAGTTCTTACAGTCGACCTTCATGCTGACCAAATCCAAGGTTTTTTTGATGTGGCTGTGGATAATATTTATGCCACGCCAGTAATGTTAGATGACATCCACAAGAATCAACCCAAGGACGCTATAGTGGTCTCTCCAGACATTGGAGGGGTCGTCCGGGCACGTGCAATGGCAAAACAGTTAGAAAGCGACCTAGCGATTATTGATAAACGACGCCCTACAGCAAATCAAGCTGAAGTGATGAATATTATAGGTGACGTCAAAGGACGCACCTGCTTAATCGTTGACGACATTGTTGATACCGCAGGAACGCTTTGTAATGGAGCTCAAGCGCTAAAAGAGCATGGTGCAAAATCAGTCGTAGCTTATTGCACGCACCCAGTCCTATCCGGCCGGGCTCTTGAAAACTTGCAAAACAGTGCGCTTGACGAATTAGTCGTGACTGATAGTATCCCCGTCCCCGCAGATATCATGTCTACCGGACGTGTCCGAGTGATCACGATTGCTGAGTTATTAGGTGAAGCTGTCCGTCGGGTTAGTAACGAAGAATCGATCAGCGCAATGTTTCGCTGATTATGATGGCATCTTGTGCCACAAAGGTTTTGTTGGTCGAGGCAAAACAAAGACATAAAAGGAGAATACTATGTCTGACTATCGTTTAATTGCGTCTTCACGCGAAGAAGCAGGAAAAGGTTCGAGCCGCCGCCTGCGTCGATTGGAAGGACTTATTCCAGCCATTATTTATGGCGGAAAAGGAAATCCAAAGTCGATTCAGTTGGCTCACAAAGATATTGCTCACGCTCTTGAAGAAGAAGCATTTTATTCCTCGGTGATCACACTTGAGGTCGACGGAAAAGCAGAGCCGGTCATTTTAAAAGCACTGCAACGCCATCCGGCGAAATCGATTGTTTTGCATGCTGATTTTCAGCGCGCCGGTTCAGGAACAACCTTAAAGGTGAACGTTCCCCTTCACTTTATGAATGAGGCAGACTGCAAAGGCGTTAAGTTGCAGGGTGGTGTCGTCCATCACGATGCGGTTGAGGTTGAAGTTAACTGCGCACCAAAAGATCTCCCTGAATTCATTGAAGTTGACCTCGGCAACGCAGAGTTAGATAACGTGATCCACTTATCTGATGTTAAAGCGCCTAAAGGTGTAACTTTTGTGGCTTTATCTCACGGATCAGATCTCCCATTGGCAAGTATTAATAAAGCCAAAGGTGCTAGCTCAGACACAGCAGAAGATGGCACAGAAGAAGGCGAGGCCAACGGCGCCGAGTGAATGCCTACCAACTAATCATTGGCCTGGGAAATCCCGGGGACGAATATACCAAAACCCGGCACAATGCCGGGTTTTGGCTGTTAGACGCGCTCGCAAGCGAAATTCAGACGCATTTGGCGACTCAACCAAAGTTCTTTGGCCATCTTGGGAAGGGCTTTCTAGGACCAAATCAGATCCACTTACTCAAACCCATGACGTTTATGAATAAATCAGGCCAAAGTGCACTGAGGGCAGCTCAATTTTACAAAATTGACCCCACCGAAATTCTTGTGCTTCACGACGACCTAGATATTGAACCTGGGCAAATCCGCTTAAAACGTGGTGGTGGTCATGGTGGCCATAATGGACTCCGAGATCTACATCGCGTCTTTGGTCCAGACTATGCCAGAATCCGGGTTGGTATAGGACACCCAGGACACAAATCGAAAGTACATAGTTATGTGCTTGGACGTGCCACTGCGGAACAGCGTGACTCAATCGATCAAGCCATTAATGAAGCGCTAACTTATTTTACGGACATAATTTCCGGTGACTGGGATCGAGCCATGAACACCCTTCACCAACGCTAAGGAGATAACATGGGATTTAAATGCGGCATCGTTGGACTGCCAAACGTTGGGAAGTCAACACTCTTTAACGCGTTGACCAAAGCAGGCATCGAGGCGCAAAATTTTCCATTTTGCACGATCGAACCTAATGCAGGCGTGGTACCTATTCCAGACCCCAGAATCGCTCAATTAACAGCAATAGTTAAACCAGAACGGGTCGTGCCAACGACGATGGAATTCGTCGATATAGCTGGCTTAGTTGCCGGTGCGTCCAAGGGCGAAGGTCTTGGTAATAAATTCCTTGCAACAATTCGAGAAACTGACGCAATCGCGCATGTCGTTCGATGCTTTGAGGATGATAATATCATTCACGTAGCCGGAAAAATTGACCCCGCATCAGACATTGAGATCATCAACACAGAACTCGCCTTAGCCGACCTTGAATCCGTAGAAAAACAAATGCAAAAAGCCCAGAAACAGGCCAAAGGCGGAGACAAGGACGCTAAAGCCTTGCTCGCACTATGCGAAAAAATTCTGCCTACGCTCAATGAGGGGAATCCAGTACGGACCGTAAAGCTGTCTGAAGATGAAGAAATCATTTTACGTTCACTTCACCTCTTAACGGTTAAGCCAACCCTGTATATAGCCAATGTTGCGGAGGATGGATTTGAGAATAATCCATTGATTGAAATAGTACGTAAGATTGCAGCCAAAGAAGGGGCCGACGTCGTGCCCATATGCAGTAAAATTGAATCGGAAATCGCAGAACTGCAGGATGAAGAAAAGGCAGAATTTTTAGAAGAGCTCGGGCTAGCAGAGGCCGGACTCGACAGGCTCATTCGCTCTGGCTATGGGTTACTTAACTTACAAACTTACTTTACAGCCGGAGTCCAAGAAGTTCGGGCTTGGACAATTCCAATCGGTGCAACCGCGCCCCAAGCTGCGGGCAAGATTCACACGGATTTCGAAAAAGGATTTATCCGGGCTGAAGTCATTGGCTTTGACGACTATGTCTCGCTTGGCGGTGAACAAGGCGCTAAAGACGCAGGCAAATGGCGTCTTGAAGGAAAAGAATATTTGTGTCGCGACGGAGACGTCATTCACTTCCGTTTTAATGTCTAAGCTTTGACAGAGAGGCGAAATTTAAGTATCTTTCGCGCCTCTTCTGAGACGGCTATGTAGCTCAGCTGGTTAGAGCACAGCACTCATAATGCTGGGGTCGCAGGTTCAAGTCCCGCCATAGCCACCATTCATAAATCCAGCATCATCCCAGAAAGTCCGAAAAACCGCGTGGTTATTGACTTTTAATCCATAGTGTCGTCTCTTGTAAACTCATCCAATCCGCACACATCCGAATAATGTGTGGGTAAAATTGAGGGTAAAATCTGTTTTACCCGTCTCGACAGGAATGAGGTGTGGGTAAATGCTGACTGATGTGCAAATTCGATCTTTAAATGCGCCAGAAAACTGTGGTCGTCACGCGGACGGTAACTCACTCTATCTCTATATCAGCAAGGCCAACGGGAAGTCCTGGCAGATGCGTTATCGCTTCGCTGGTGAGGAAAATATACTGACGCTCAGCCGCTACCCAGAAATGTCGCTGAAAGACGCGAGACTTGCATGTATGAAAGCGCGTCTCATGATCCAGGACGGCCTTAACCCCAACCAATTAAAACGCGAACGTAAGCAACAACGAACTGAAGATGAAGATCAGCATTTTGCGCGCATCGCAGAACAATGGTTCGAGAAGGTCAGTCACGAACTCAAAGCATCCACACTGCGCAAACACCGCAGTCGACTGAATAAATATCTACTCCCTACCCTCGGCCGGTACCCAATCTCGCATGTGACCCGACAAGCCATCCTGAACATCGGTCAAACAATCCAGAAAACAGGCGCGCACGAAGAAGGACGACGGGTCGTCCGGTTGGCTAAACAGATTCTCGAATTCGCCCTCAACTTAGGCATTGTACAAATCAATCCAGCATATGGTTTGACCAACGCCCTGATCAAACCACAGGTCAAACATCATGCGGCACCAACCGATGTGAATACCTTGGCCGATGTCTTACAGAAGATACAAACCTATCGCGCCTCACCCCAGGTCTCGGTTGGCTTACAACTGCTACCGCACCTCTTTACGCGATCAGGCGACTTGATCAAGGCGCGCTGGAGTGACATCGATCTCAAAGAAGGCATCTGGCAATTCACAACCGGTAAGAAAGATGCCGATATGATTATTCCACTCAGTCGGCAAGTCAGAGATAAATTGAGCTTACTCCTGTCGGTTCGTGATGATTGTGAATGGGTGTTTCCTCACGCTTACAAAAAGAATGCAACCATGTCTTCAGGTTCATTGCTCAGAGCGTTGCGGCACGTTGCCGTACCAAAAGAAGATGCCACTATTCATGGATTTAGAGCCACTGCGCGGACATTTTTGGAAGAGACGCTTGGGTACCGAAGTGATTTGTGTGAGATGCAAATCACGCATGTTCAAAGAGGCCCCAATGGACGGGCCTATAATCGAACGCAGTTTCTTCCCGAACGAAAAAAAATGATGCAAGCTTGGAGTGATTATCTTGATAGCTTGGTCAATTCAAATGGAAAAATCGTCACCCTCGAACACAAGAGATTATCTGGCGGATAGGAAATCCAAACTTACCGAAATCAAAGAAATACGCTTCAAATTGTTGTCTGAGGCTGTCAGCAAAGCCGAACCACTGATGACTGAGGAGACTTTTTTACCTGACGTTGATCCGCTCACAATCTACCTTGAATGTATCAACGCTGGGGCCTGTCCGCCAGCATCTGTTCTGGTTCTGCTCGCAGACTGCTTTGAACACATCGAAACCTACCCGATCAAAAACAGTGAGCAGTTATTCCGACGAATTTTTTATCCAAAAGAGCCTGGACATCGCGATGCGGTGCGAAATCGACTCAAAAAACGAGTCGATACAGATACGCTCATCCTTAAGATTGAATCACTCATGAAATCAAAACAAATCAGCGAGAACGAAGCAATCGAAGAGTTGATGCAAAACAACGCGATTTATGCAGAGCCTGAGTCGATTCGGCAACGGTTATATCGGCGTCGCATAGCGCGCTTTTCAAGAAAATAATCAGCGACAAACACCCCCTCCCTTTTGTCGCTGATTGGTCTCATTCCTTCTGGCTCAATGGCTCCTATCACGTTCAAGGAGACCATGATGAACAAACCAAAACGTTATCTTCGCCTCAGTCAAATTCTAGAAATCTTGCCGATCGGAAGAAGCACATGGTGGAAAGGCGTCAAAGACGGCCGGTTCCCTCCCCCGATCAAACTGGGGACTCGAATCACTATGTGGGATGAAGAAGAAGTGCTTCGCCTCGTTCAGGGAGGTGGTCGCAATGGCTAAGCATCAACGGCGCCGACAACGCGACAGCTTTCTGGCCTTGCCAAAACACATCATCAACGGTCCCGTATTCAAAGCCCTGACCGGAAAGGCAGTCAAAGCATTAATCCAGCTCGGAGAGCAGTTCAATGGATCGAACAATGGCGATCTTCAAGCTGCATATTCTGTCTTTCAGGCCAAGGGATGGCGGTCCAAGTCGACGCTTAGGAAGGCCCTGCAAGAGCTCCTCGATGCAGGATTGATCGAACAGACTCGACAAGGATGGCTTCGACCACGGCGTTGCAACCTTTATGCGCTAACGTGGCTAGCCATCGATGACTGCCAAGGCAAACTCGATGTACAGCCGACCAGAGTGCCATCGAATCTTTGGAGAAAATAAATGTCGAGGGTAAGTTTTCACTGGCAAGGGGCCAATATTTATACCCAGAAAAGTAATTCAACGGTCTTTAGAGGCCTAAATTTAGCCTCAAAACGCAGACTAGGCAAAAAACTTGAGACTGATTTATGGACACCTTCTATATCTACCATCAACCTCTTACCTCGACTTACTGTCTGGCGAACCCATCGAGTAACTGAGAATGGCCCGAATTTAGCCTGATTAAATCCATGGTGTAATTACTTCATGAAAAGCCCGTTTTCGGTCCTGACCGAGCAGGGCACCGGTTACTGCATCTCGAAGTATCATCACTTTCACAGGGACGACCATGACAAAATCTGTGAGGCGTTCAAGCACATCTCCTACTTAGCAAAAGCGCGAGGCAAGGGTTATAAGCCTCATCACACCAAGAACTATGGGGTCAGTAGGTAGTCGCTAAGATCACTGGATCAGCGAAATTTAGAGCACCCAAAAGCAACATTTTCTGCCTATCGAGATCGCTTTCCCAAGAAATCAGAATTGTGAGCGCATCTTTTTTTTAAAAAAAAACCGTTTAAAGAAATTTTAAGGGTAAATTAAGGGTCTTGATAGCGAGGACTCTTTCTTAATGTGTACTTGGTCTGTTTATGATTGAGATTTCTAACGATCAGGCATGGTCGGGCATAATTAATATTACGGAATCAGTAACCGTAAGTGGCGGAACCGTAACCATTGCACCTGGCACCGTCATAAATATTGATTCAGGCAAAGACATCCGAATTATTTTTGATGGTGGCCAGCTAAATGCAGTTGGGTCTGATTCAAATCCAATCATATTTCAAGCTGATGGCACGCTTAATGCGTGGGAAGGCCTATCGTTTATAGACGATGACGGCACAAGGGCATCTGCGGGAGATTATTCAGGTTCAACAATTCAAAATGCCTCCATTACAGGGGCTTCAATTGGCGTTCATATTCAGAATCAAGGGCTATTTTTAGACAATATTGCGTTTAACAACAACTCTACTGATATTGAAATGGGGCAGAATTCGGATGGCATCCGAATTCAAAACTCCATCTTTGGTGCTTCTAATTCAGGAAGTGCAGATATTTACACAGGCGGAAACCCGGTATCCGATAACGGAGTTGGTGCCCCCGTCGAAAATATCTGGATTATAAATAATTCATTCGGCGACGGCGTTCAAATAGCTCCAAACAAGGGGATACTCGACAATCTATACATATCTGAGAATATTTTTGGCAACGACAGCTCCGGGCTGATAGTTGGGCAGCGGACTTATGCTGACGTTTATTTTTTTGCCGAATCGCACCTTCGTGATGTCCTCATCACCGACAATCTTTTTCTATCTGATGACGGTCTCTCTTTAGGCACTCGATCTTGGCAAAATGGTTACACGTATATTGGCGACAACGACCGAGGAGAGAAATGGACTATAGTGGAAAGCAGTGATGCAAGCGGCTCCACACCTTCGAGACCCATTTATGAAGATATCCGCTTCTACAAGCCTGCCGCCGAGCTTTATAGGGATACAGACTCAGCCGTTCAAGTAAAAAATAATGCGTTCATTGGCGAGCCGAAGGTAAATGTCTTTCCTAACCTCGGTGGTGATTATTTCAATGTAGGCTCAAGATACGGCCCTTCATCCACAACTTCGGATAGTTTGCCCAACCTAAGTTTTGAAGAAAACTTTTATGTGGGCTCAGATATAGGGTTGGAAGTAGAAAACAACCTGTTTGACGCTGACATCAGATACAACTTATTTTTAGGCACGAGTACCGCCATATATTCTAGCCAACATGCCTATGGCGTCGAGGTCTACGACAATGCATTTATCGATGTTACGGAATCTGTTTACGATAATATTGGTGGCGGTTCATTTGACAACAATAACATCATTGAGTTTAGTGGAACTGATACCTTTCAGACCGTCAAGAACAGTTCTTACCCTACAATGGACTTCACTGGTAACTACTTCGATACCAATTCCCTCGCAAATCTAAATATTGAAACTAACGGTGCCAATATTGTCTTTTCATCTGCCGCTGCGACAGCTAACACAACTATTGGCAGCTATTGGTCAGATGATCTTCTGAAGTCAAATTCAGATGCCTTCATTAAGGGAGAAACGATAACCGCTAGCAATGACTTGATTCCCGATAGTTCATATCAGGAGGGTACTCGGTACTCGGGAAGCGTTGGCGACGATGTACGCAAACTTACAGGGTACAGCGACACCGCTACCCCAAGAGGAGGTGACGACACGATTGATGCTGGAGGTGGTTCAGACACGATTATATTTAGCGGCAACATAGCCGACTACACTATCTCAGGCATTGACACTAGCACTGTTACAGTTGTCGATGGAATTGAAAATCGTGACGGTACAGACACGATTATTAACGCCGAGGCTCTCCAATTCGCAGACGCGACTTACATTCTGAGAAATGGCTCTTCGATCAGTAATAGCGGTAACGAAATCTCTTATGCCTGGTATCGCGATGGCGAAGAAATATCTGGGGAAAATTTTCAAAGCTACACGCTAGGCTGGGATGACATAGGTTCTATTATTTCCGCCCGATATTTCTACTTGGACTTTAGTAGCAATTCCGAAGGACATGGCTATATCCAGTCACACTTAGAGTGGCTAACTCCGCAAGTAACTTACGCCAGTGATGCCCCGGGTTTTTCACCTTTAGACCCCTTTAATGATGGAAAAACGCTAGTAGCCAGCAATGCTTTAATTCCAGAAATATATGCGGAAGATTCTATCTCCTATGCCTGGTATCGCGATGGCGAAGAAATATCTGGGGAAAATTTTCAAAGCTACACGCTAGGCTGGGATGACATAGGTTCTATTATTTCCGCCCGATATTTCTACTCGGATTCTAATGGCGATGATAAATCGCATCTAGAGTGGCTAGCCTCACACATCGTTAACGCGAATGATGCGCCAGAATTCATATCATCTAGTGGCTCTAATCCTGTTGTCGAAAACATTGGCTCTTCAATTCCTTTTTACGAGCGCCCTTGGGCTGGCGTGGTGGTTTACGTCGCTGCTGCATCGGACGCTGATTTAGACGACACACTCACGTACTCCCTGTCTGAAGAAAATTCGTCTGGACTGAACATTGATCCAGTAACCGGGGAGTTAAGCCTGACGGTCAGTCCGAATTTTGAAACTGACGATCAGCGTGTCATCACAGTGATTGTCACTGATTCTGGATCACTGACGGATACAATCGATGTCACGCTCAATATAGTAGACGCCAATGAATCGCCTGAGTTCTCCTCATGGTCTGTAGATGCCACGGTGGCCGAGAATTCCCCCAGTGGTACGTTATTAAATTATACCCCTTCGGTAACTGATGAAGATGGCGATGCATTATCTTACAGCCTGGATGCGACTTGGGCGCCTGAATCTGCCAAATATGGATTAGATGCTGATTTGCTGAGTATTGACGCTTCGACAGGCGTAGTGACTATCAACAGACCGCTTAACCACGAGACCATAAATACGTTTTCTTTTGGAGTTTATGTTTCAGATGGAGAACTGACAAACTGGCAATCAGTCCAGGTTGATGTCACGGACGTAAACGACTCGCCTGCTTTTTATCTCTCGGGTTCAAGTACTCTTGCTCCCTCAGCAGTCACCCTCTCAGTTGCTGAAAATACTGCGGTTAATACTCCAAATTTGTATAGCGTTAGAGCGTGGGATGTGGAAGGAGACTTACTCTCGTACAGTCTCACAGGGATTGATGCGTCGTTATTTAGTATCGATTCAGACAGCTTGATCTATATGCCAGACGAGGTTAGCATTTTTTTTGCTCTAACCGCAGCTGATTATGAAACGAAGAGTCAGTATGAATTCACCATCGTCGCATCCGATGGGTTACTTACTGAGAGTCATGACATCAGCTTAAACATCACGGATGTGAATGAATCACCAGTCTTTGCATCTTCAGTGGATACAGTTTCAGTCGATGAGAATTCCCCAAGATCGACAGTGATCTATTCAGCGTTTGCATCAGACGTGGACGAAGACTCGCTGTCGTACAGCATATCTGGAACCGACTCCTCATATCTGAGCATCAATGCGTCAACAGGCACCGTTAAGCTCAGAGCTTCCCCAAACTACGAAGCCAAGGATCAGTATCAATTTACTGTCACAGCATCTGATGGGTCATTAACTGACACCGTTGATGTCACATTGAACATCACGGATGTGAATGATCTACCAGTCTTTGCATCTTCAGTGGATACGATTTCAGTCGATGAGAATTCGCCAAGATCGACAGTGATCTATTCAGCGTTTGCATCAGACGTGGACGAAGACTCGCTGTCGTACAGCATATCTGGAACCGACTCCTCATATCTGAGCATCAATGCGTCAACAGGCACCGTTAAGCTCAGAGCTTCCCCAAACTACGAAGCCAAGGATCAGTATCAATTTACTGTCACAGCATCTGATGGGTCATTAACTGACACCGTTGATGTCACATTGAACATCACGGATGTGAATGATCTACCAGTCTTTGCATCTTCAGTGGATACGATTTCAGTCGATGAGAATTCGCCAAGATCGACAGTGATCTATTCAGCGTCAGCGACCGACGAAGATGGCGATACGCTGTCATATAGCTTATCTGGAACCGATTCCTCATCTCTAACGATTGATGCCTCAACGGGTGCAGTTAAGCTCAAGGCTTCTGCAGACTACGAAACTAAAGATGCGTATGAATTTACCGTTACAGCATGGGATGGATCATTAACAAGCAGTCTGGATGTGATTCTAGATATTACGGATATGAATGATCCGCCAGTCTTTGCATCAGTTACTGCTTCTGCATCAGTTTCTAATAACTCCCACGCCTCCACTATCGTATACACCGCCTTTGCCTCGGATGTGGACGGATACTCACTGTCGTACAACATATCTGGAACCGACTCCTCATATCTGAGCATCAATGCTTCGACAGGCACCGTTAAGCTCAAAGCCTCGCCAGACTATGAAACCAAGAACCAATATCAGTTCACCGTCACTGCATCCGATGGATCACTAACGGATAGCGTTGATGTCACATTAAGCGTGACGAATGTGATTTATCATGCCTCCGGCTTAATCGAAGGCTCTGCTGCCGATGACATTATTTTAACCACCGAAGGTGATGCAAACCTTGTCAGAGGTGGTGGTGGAACTGATGTGATCACGCTAAGCCCTGATGGTGTGTGGTCCGCTGGGTTCTTCGCGGGAAACGTGAATCAGCAGGATGCAATTGGAACTAATCAGCTCACCGGTCTTGCTGGGAAGAATCGATTTGCTGATGTCATTGATGGTGGTGAAGATGCGGATGAAATTATTCTCACGAATGACAGTGATGTCTTTTTCCTACACGACAGTTTCTCGGAATTACATACAAGTCTCACTGCGACTGCAGGCGGCACCACGGGACGTATTATTGATCTTGAGACAATTAATGCCGGTGCGGGCAATGACGTGATTGACCTGACCTCGTCTGACTTTCTGCTGGCGAATCTTGATATGACACTGAATGGCGAGGATGGAAACGATGTTCTTTGGGCTGCTCAAGGTGATGACACGCTCAACGGTGGTGCAGGCAATGATCGGCTCAATGGATCATCTGGAAACGACACCTTAACGGGTGGCTCTGGAGCTGACATCTTTGAGTTTACGATCACCTCTGGAAGCGACACGATTACTGATTACAGTGCAGCAGATGGCGATATCTTGAGGTTCTTTAAAAGACTCGGTGAAGCTGAGGAATGGTCTGAGGCAAGCATTAACGCGGCAAATAATTCAATCGCTTGGCAGACCATAGAGGCAACCGTCACGATTGATTTTGACACCAACATCACAGAATCGAATCTCGTGATCGAGTACGCGTTCATCTAACCCTTTGTCGTAAATCTACACTGCGTCCGTTCTGCTACTGTTCATTAATAAATCTGATGAGGTGAGTTATGCAATATGAAGTAGTGACTTCAGTCGAAGAAGGCTCCAACGCTGCTGCTGCCGGATTATCGGTTGGTGATGTTTTTCTTTTTATCGATAAAGTGGCTATAAGCTCCATTGATCATTTCACTTTTAAAAATGCATTGAAGAGCGATTTAAACAGAGTTCAAATTGTTGACGCAGACGGCCAGCCAAAATTCATCAAACATCTGCCCGTGCCACTTGGCATTACTTATTCTGAGCAAGATTTAGAAAAACAGTCTTTAAATATTGAGAGTTTTGTAAAGCTCTCAACGACTCCAGAAATTCCTAATCGAAAAACTGAAGAATCAATAGATGTTATTACCGCTGAATGTGTCTTCGGCATGAATCTATTTAAGGATTTATTTTCGGAAGTACGAGATATTTTTGGAGGACGAAGTAAGACCAATCAAAATGCGCTTAGAGAGGCCAGAGAGGTTTGCCTTCATGAGCTCCGTGTAGAGGCCTTATTTGTTGGGGCCAATGCAGTTGTTGGAATCGATCTGGATTACAGTGAAATATCTGGCGGCGGGAAAAGTATGTTATTCCTCGTGGCCTCTGGAACGGCTGTGAAGCTGGCAGATTAATCATGTGTATTGCTTTGACGGCTCAGTCGATTTCCAGTAATGGTATAATAACCTCATGGAAAAAGTCGTTTTCAGCCCATCAGACATCGATCAAGTTGAGTCCCTAGCGGCAGGGTTATCAGTTGAACAAGTAGCGCATTATTTCGGTATTGGAAAGACCACTTTCTATGAAGTTGCCAAGCGTCAGCCTGAACTTCTCGAACGGTATAAGCAGGGTAAAGCCAAGCGAATTGCCCAGTACGTTTCTATCGTCCATGACAAGATTCTTGACGGAAATATAGACCTTCTTAAGCTCTATTTGAGAACGCAGGCTGGGTGGACGGAGAATCGCTTTGAGGGAGAAGTTAGGGAGCTTCCACCTATCCAAATCACTGTTGTCAGAGATTCTAATCACAAGGCAAAAGCTCAGGGTCAAATAAACTGACCACTATCGCTTAACATCACATTTTACTTTCAGGCTTGTTTCGCCAAAGACCTAAATTCTTAATGCGTTCTAAATAACCCCCTAAAGTGATCGCTCACCCCGGATAGCTATACTCGTCCAGACCAACCAATCCGTCAGGCGATAGCCGTAGTTTCCTCTCTCACCCCGGATAGCTATACTGTTCGAACCCGCCACGCCCCACCAATTACGGCCGTAGTTTCCTCTCTCACCCCGGATAGCTATACTTTGGATTGATCACTTCGTCCAAATACTCATCGCCGTAGTTTCCTCTCTCACCCCGGATAGCTATACTGAATCTAAAGTTAGACGCTTAACTCCGACAGCCGTAGTTTCCTCTCTCACCCCGGATAGCTATACTTGCGGCAATTTTACTGAGGATCGTTACGGTGGCCGTAGTTTCCTCTCTCACCCCGGATAGCTATACTACCTTTAAATACAACGATGGTGGCCGCGAGGCCGTAGTTTCCTCTCTCACCCCGGATAGCTATACTACTGTCATCTCATGATGTTCTGCGAATAACGCCGTAGTTTCCTCTCTCACCCCGGATAGCTATACTAAGCCTTCTTTGGCGTGGCTCCATTATAACGCCGTAGTTTCCTCTCTCACCCCGGATAGCTATACTATGCATAAAAAATCTACTTATAAATCAATAATATAAGAGAATTTTTCTGGTAAAATTTGTCAAATAAGGAGTAATTGATCGGCATTTATAACTTTTTCCTGTTTTTTGACCACGCCCACGAGAATCTCGATCGATGCAAACTGTTTCTCGCTCACTGCGAGGCAACGGATTGATCCTTCAGGTGGCAGGTGGGCCTTAAGCCGTTTCCGGTGCTTTTCCAATCGATCAATTCCATTTATGAGTCTTGCATACACCGACCATTGCATCATGTCATATCCATCCTTGAGTAAAAATCGACGAAATAGAACGTATGCCCTCTTTTGCTCCCGACCAACAACCGGCAAATCAAAAAATACCAATAACCGCATAAACCGCCTCGTCTCACTCGACAATTGATTCGAACACCGGAAGCACTAATGGTTTGATATCACGCTTTTGAAGCGCCTCGACAAGTGACTGAACCACCAGCTTAAATACGATGGAGGCTGATGCACGCTCCCCTTTGCGAGAACCTCCAGTAAGCAAAATATCCTTATTTAACAAACCTAACATTTCATTTTTTCCGGATGCATCCAGACTCTCGGATGCATTTCGTGACGTGTAATAGGCAAGTGCCGTCTCGTCCACAATCGATCTAAATGGTTCTAACAAGTCATCGGCGAGATTAAACGGATTGAGCGAAGCGGCATGGTGAATTCCAACCGCGGGAGAAAGGCCGTGTGCGGCGCAATGTCGTGCTAGGCTGCTTCGAAAAAGTGCGTATCCATAATTTACGAGACTGTTCAAGAGATGCTCTGACCTTCTAGATACCGGCCACAAAGCTCGGAAGTAAATCCTTGCTGCCACAGCCTCCTGATTACCAGGATCACCTGATTTAATTCTTGTCAAAGGCCCAAGTATTTGCTGGGCAGATTTATTGTGTCCATGTAACAACAAAAGAGCCTTTTGATTATCGATTTTCTGTTTGCAGATTTTTGTCCAAAGCGATTTGGTCAGAGGGAGCTTTGATGACATCTGCAACTTCAGCATATCGAGTTGCCGGGAATGCCTTGCAAAAGAAGTTAAAGTTGCGCACGGTAAGTTTGATTCGTCTGAAATCACTAAATTAATATTAGCCTGAGCTAATATTTGCAGAGCATGCAGCGTTAAATTTGTCGGCTTATTCTCGAGAATAACGGTATCGATGTCTTCAACTGGTATGTAAAGCTCATCTTGACCTTCTTGTACTTTAAGAGCCAGTTGCCCGTTTCTCACCTTGATAGCCTCAACTGACCGACAAACCACAACTCGCCAGCCCACCTCACTCCCCCATTTGACTGGAGTACAAGTTCCCAAGAACATCTACCCGTAATATCAGAAAATTTTTCAGCGTAGCGATACCTAGGCTGCGAATAAGCCCCGATACTCCTTTACTCTGGTCATTGTCATGTACTCTTAAATGGATGCATGCAGTCGCTATATCTAAGCCAGCAAAATAACCCCTTATCACATCTCCATTTTTTTTTGTGATTTGGACGAATGAATTCTTGTAAAGTGAAAATAGCTTTAGATCATCTTCAGCGATCTCCGGCCACTGATTTGGCGGGGTACCGGGCTTACAAAAACGCGGTGCAGTTCTCGTGTCATTCAGTTGGTAAACATAAACCGGCACAGCTACATATCTGGCATTTAATCGATATATGTCGACTCTCACCATCGCACCATTATCGGCCATCCCCCCTTTTTTATCCAAAATCAGTCCAGAGGGATGCCGCTCCAATATTCGAAGACCTAAAACACGAGGGCCTTGCTGACCATTTTTTGTTGGTCTAAACAGAGGTCTATCTTCAGCAAACGCTTTTTTTGGATCGTCTCCGAACTCACTCAAGCGCTGCGTGATCAGTGCGTGAAGAGAGGCCTCCCTTGGGTCACCAAAGCCAGCTGCAGAGTGCAATTTCTTTAAATTAATTTCAGTCAACGGGACTTTTTTGCTCGTCCAACCACCATCCTTCCAGGGGTCAGGATGTTCGATCATTCGACGAATAGTGGCTTCATGGGCAACCCCAGTACTTCGCTGCTGGAGCTGTCTCGAAACAATAAGCGGTTTAACGCGAGAGAGACTTTCCTCGTTCGGTCGGCAGTGTTCAGGAAGTGCTTCCAACATCCTTACTGGCTCATCGGATAAGCGTGCTAAAAGCTCCGATCGAAAGTGAGGATAAGGGGTCGGGAACTCTGCTTCAATTTTCATCAGAGACTCGCGATCCAAAATCTCTCCCGTCTCGTAATCGACGAGTTCTGTCTGAATGTGCTCAAGCTCTTTTCTTTTTGAATAGCGGCTAATTCTCTGAATCATCGCCCGCGTTGTTGCGGCAACAACAGCAGCATCCATTGCGTGGTGCTTGTCCCCACTCGCACGATCTTTAGTCAAACCCCATCGATGCCTCAAAAATCCCGTTGCCCTGCCTGTGACTGAGACAACGCCTGCAGCGTAAGAAGCGTCAGAAAATGGGACCAACTCAAGGTGAGTTTCAATGTGGCTTTTCAGCATCCGGGCAAAATAACGAGTGTCATTCAAATTACGCTCTAAAAAATCGTCCTTGGAAACCATTCGCTCTGCCAAGAGCCTATTTTTCTTGGCCATTCGCAGCTTTGGATTGGAGCTAACTAGCGCCTGAAATTCAAGCCACCGTTTCGATTGATTGTCATTTCCAAAGTACTCGAAAGGGGTCTGATTACCCTTCCGTTGATTTTCCACTCCTAATACAAGTACTTTGTTGACTTGGCTGTTATCAAAGGTCCGGCTAAAAGGCTGAATATGATCGATTTGAGAATAGCCCACTTCAAACAAACGGTTAATCTCGAGCGGCTTACCGGAATACAAGCACTTCCCGTCCTGCTCTTTGTAGAGTAAATATTTCTGCAATTCAGGCCCCTTCGGCAGTTTTACAAAATCGCCGATGAACTGTTCGCGAGCCGCCTCTCTATTTTTTTTGTATAGCTCCTGATCTTTCTCAATTTTATTTCGCTCACTCCGGGGCTTTCCCACATCTCGCGCCAGTTCAACATGAACACTATGCATTGGCCCATGCTTTTTGAGGATTGCATTAATAACTTTAATGGCCTGTCGCATTCCCCTAGCGACAACCGGGTTTCTAATTTCTTCGGGATCGATAAACGGAAGCCTATTCGAGCGACTTTGCCCAGGCACCCTCGAAAAGTCATAATGAGCTGATGCCACGGCCTCATCATAACGCTGACCTTGTTCTAAGTAAGGAAGAAGATTCTGAATTGCCTTCAGGCTTAAACTGGCGAACCCAGAAAAGCTTAGCGACTTAATCGCATCGATCGTCTGCTCTGGCAGACCTTCTTTGACCAAGTGTTGATGCAATTCAACTTCAGTCTGACAAGTCGTAAGAGCCAGCCCAATCGAATCCAATTTTCCAGTGGCTCTAAGCTGCCCAAACGCGTCGACCTGATCAGACAGAGCCTTACGAATAGCGTGGAACGATTTCGCCTCAAATAGAGTCGCTTTTTCTGAATCGGCAACAGCATCGCGGTAACGACATAAATTGACCCGATCGGAATCACGCAAAGCCAGGGCTTTGCGTAGCTGTGTAAACGTAATTTTGGTCTTGTCAAACGGAAACTCGCGCAGGCAAGCTTGTTCATCCTCTGTCAGCTCCCTCGAATTTCCAGCGTTTGAAATTCGAATTGAGTTCATTTTTTGAAGCCAGACGAATCGCTCGGTCGAGTAACACGCTTTTGGAGCCCTCAATTCTTGAGGTTCAAGTGTGCACCTACCGACTAGGGCCAATATACTGCTTGCGTCACCAGTCGGGCGCCTTCTATTCAGCAGCAAGCTCTGTTCTTGCTCACTTTTTTCTGAAAATAAATAATTATTGGGGGCTAATTCGCGTTGCTTAGCGAATAGCGTCGTCAGCTCAATTACTGTGTGCTTCCGGTCAATTGCTCGCGAATAATTACCTCGGCGATTTCTTTTCTGCAAACGATAGTCAGCATGGAGAGAGGAAAGCTCACCAACGGTCCTGGCTCCAGACTCAGTAAGTCGCCGATCAGTCTCGGCTATCCCAGACTTCATAGCACCGGCTTCATCCGATGCAGCTTCGTTACGCCGGTTAGTTTGAAAGCCTCTGTATTTTTGAAGGTGATAAATTGCAGCAGCGAATTCGAGAGAAGTCAGTTCTCGGTCAAGTCCCTTAGCGCGAAAATCCCATACCTCTTTCGGTAACTCAGAAGGCGTCATAGGCGTCGAAAGAACGCCGTTTGAATGCTGAATCAGCGAGTCCATCACTTCTTTCAAACGCAGTCTACGGCGCCTGAGTGTCCGTCTTATACCCCTAGCCTCTCGCCGGACCGCATTGAGACTCTCACCAGTCTTAGCCACTTCTGCTTTATCAAACGCTCGAACATACAAACCTTCAATACGCTCATCACCCAGATTAATTACTGCGGCACCGACCGAGGCAATCCCGACGTCTAACCCAAGTATTAATGGCCCTGACGTATTTTTAGATTCCTTGTTTCTTGACTCGCTGTTCATATCAGTTCACCATTTAGTTGTGTGGTTATCCGGGGTGAGAGCCGTTACTACGCTAAGGCTTTAATGCCGAATCCAACGCCCTCTACGGAGGGCGTTTTTATTCTTGAGCTTTACACAAGAAGTTCCTGCTCATACATCCAGAAAGAATTTCCGCATTTCTCACCAACCAGAACAATTAACAGTCATTTCATGGCTCTTTCGTAGGTATCTTTAATTTTTTGCGGTTAAACCGTCAAACTCCACCGCCCTCTCTTTACCCTCAAAATCACACCTTTAGAGAATTACTGAATCAGAGCTGAAATAAATTAAACCCCCAGTTAGTAACCTTTTTGGGTACGTTGTTACAAGTTTTTAAGGAATTACCAAGACTAAAGTACCATTAGGTACTGCCGTCCAGTTTCAATCAGCGCTGTAAGGTGAGACCCGAAAGCACTCGTCAAAAAATAGCTCAGAGTGAGCCTTCGCTAGAGATAGCTATGCCAATTATATTAGAGAATGCTCTACCCGAAAAAACGTAGTTTTTTGGGCGCACAAGGCGTGTGCTGAAGAGACTTCCGTTATTGCCTCTCAGAATGCATCAATCGGATTCAAAAAAATCCGCAGATAATTAATTGAGGGTAAAGATGCGGGTAAAAAAATAGTTTATTTAAATTTTTTCTCATTAAATCATATATTTATATGACAAATAATGGGGTCGCCATAGCCACCATTTATAAATCCAGCATCGAATCAAAAGACATCTCTGAAAGCTGCTCACAGTGTCTTGTACGAAATTTTGGGAACAAAAAAGTGGAGGGGGGGGTATCAGCAGTTACCTCGGTCAAAAATTATGCTCCGCCGGCCATTGAGGGTCACTCAGATACCGATAGCATGCTCAAAATATATGAGAAGATTTTCAGAAGGCCCTGAAGCCCAAAAAGAATAGACATGATCGGCGTATAAAATAGAAAAGATGATGCCCAAGGCCTACCCGAGAAAAACTAATCTGGGACTCTGCATATCTCAGAGCGAGTTAAGAATCTTTTCCCAGTTCCATTATCTAAACTAAACATACCGCCTCCGCCAATAATAACGTCAATAATAAGATTGGTATGCTTCCAACGCTTGTATTGGTCACCATTCATGTAAAACGGCACATTACCAATTTCTCCAATTAATATGTCCTGCGGGCCAATCATATAATCGGAGCGCGGGTAACACATTGGAGACGAACCATCGCAACATCCGCCAGACTGATGGAACAACAAATCACTACCATGTTGCGTTTTAATATTATCAATTAATTCGAGAGCACTGTCCGTAGCTGACACTGTCATGAATGTATTTTCCATAGCGAACTCCGACAAAAAAACCGCTGACCCGTTACGGGTCAGCAAATTTATTTTGGTTGAATTTAAGAAATAACGCTCAAAAGAAACCCAATTTATTCTCGTCATAAGACACAAGAAGGTTCTTTGTTTGACGATAATGGTCAAGCATCATTTTATGATTTTCACGCCCGATACCCGACTGCTTGTATCCACCGAAGGCCGCATGTGCTGGGTAAGCATGATAACAATTTGTCCACACACGACCCGCTTTAATCCCTCGACCCATACGGAAACAAATATTTGCATCACGCGACCAAACGCCAGCGCCAAGCCCATAAAGCGTGTCATTGGCAATTTCCAACGCTTCCGCCTCATCTTTGAATGTTGCTACCGATACAACAGGGCCAAAGATTTCTTCTTGGAAAATCCTCATGCTGTTGTCACCCTTGAAAATCGTAGGCTGAATATAATTGCCATTTTCACAACCTTCAACAAAGCCTATATCCCCGCCTGTCAGTACTTCCGCACCTTCTTCACGACCAAGCTTAAGGTAGGAGATAATTTTTTCCTGTTGCTCTATTGATGCTTGTGCACCAATCATCGTATCCATCTGAAGAGGATTACCCTGCTTTACAGCATTCGTGCGCTCAACTGCTCTTGCCATAAAGTCGTCATAGATGGATTCTTGAATCAATGCACGTGACGGACAAGTGCAGACTTCACCTTGGTTAAGTGCAAACATCGTGAATCCTTCAAGACATTTATCAAAATATGCATCATCTGCCCTCATGACATCTTCAAAAAACACATTTGGTGATTTCCCGCCAAGCTCCAACGTCACTGGTATCAGACTGTGTGAAGCATATTGCATGATCAACCGGCCTGTTGTTGTTTCGCCTGTGAACGCGATTTTTGCGACACGAGAACTTGACGCTAATGGCTTACCCGCTTCGAGACCAAAACCATGAACAATATTCAATACCCCAGGAGGCAGAACATCTCCAATAAGATCCATAAGGACGGAAATGGAGGCTGGCGTTTGTTCAGCCGGCTTGAGAACAACACAATTACCTGCTGCAAGCGCTGGCGCTAGCTTCCAAGTGGCCATCAAAATAGGGAAATTCCAAGGAATAATTTGACCTACCACACCAAGCGGTTCATGAAAGTGATAGGCATAAGTTTGCGAGTCCATCTCACAAATCGAACCTTCCTCTGCACGAATGCACCCCGCGAAGTAGCGAAAATGATCAACCGTTAAAGCCATGTCCGCTAAGACAGACTCACGAATCGGCTTACCGTTATCAATTGTCTCTGCCGCAGCCAGTAGTTGCGTATTATCTTCAATAATTTGTGCAATTTTCAGAAGCATATTTGAACGTTCTGTTGTGGAAGACTTGCCCCATGCATCAGCAGCGGCGTGCGCGGCATCTATAGCAAAATTAACATCCTCCTCATTGGAACGTGCGATCTGACAGATTAACTCGCCTGTTATTGGAGAGGTATTATCAAAATACTTGCCAGATTTTGGCTCCTCCCATTGGCCATTAATAAAGTTCCCGTATTTCGCTTTAAAGGGGAAGCTTACCCCTAAGTGTGACGTATCAAGTGCACTAGATACGGTGAGCTGAGTCATTGTTTTCATTATAATTTTCTCCCCATGAAATTTAAAGGTACTCTCGTTAGGCGTGAGTGTCTACGGGATCAGAAGTAGACCCTTAGCTCTTTTGTTACTGGGTAAAACCTTCGGAGTCAAGCACTCCTAAGACTTAAAAAATATCTTTAATTGGAGAGACGTATCCATAAAGATTTTATAATCCAAAATTAGCATGGTTTTGCAGACTGCAAAGACTCACATCACGACTCTCAGTTTAGCCACCCTTTCAGCTCTTGACGCACAATGTGTTCAATTACTGCCATGCCTTCATCCGAGGCGTTCAAACACTTCAAGGAAACCAGATTTTCACCGCCCGCCTCTTGGAAAGTCTCATTCAATGCAATCGCAATCTCCTCAAGTGTTTCCACGCAGTCGGAAATAAAAGCAGGACTCACAACCGCCGCGCGTTTTATTCCACTTTCCCCCAAGTCTTTAACCAGCTCATCAACATAAGGCTGCAACCATTCTCTGGGCCCAAAACGTGATTGAAATGCCACTCGAAACCTTTCCTCAGGCCAATCTAATGCCTCTCTCAACAAGCGAGCAGCTTTATGACACTGGCAATGATAAGGGTCACCCTTTAAAAGATACTCTTTGGGTACGCCATGAAAACTAGTCACTAATATCTCAGGCTCTTCCTCCAAAGAATCCAGCTGCTTTCGTACTGAGACAGCCAAATTATGAATATATACAGGGTCGTCGAAAAAAGGCGGGGCTACCCGAACCGTTGGTTGCCATCGCATCGCTTTCAGTGTGTCGCCGATTTTATCGACTACTGAACCGGTCGTACTGGAAGCGTATTGAGGATAAAGCGGCACGCAAAGAATCTTCCAGCAGCCATCTTTGAACATTTCGTTCATCACTGATGGAATCGATGGATTGCCATAACGCATTGCAAACTCAACGCGCACGTTTTCACCCATTCGTTCACGCAGAGAGTCAGTTTGCTCACGCGTGAACGTCCTGAGTGGCGATTCGTCTAGGTCTGTATTCCAAATCTTTCGATAGGCAGCTGCAGACTTTTTTGGACGGAAAGTTAAAATTGGTCCTTGTAAAATCAACTGCCATAAAAACTTTGGTAATTCGACTACACGCCGGTCACTTAAAAACTCACCCAAATAACGCCGAATAGACCAGTAATCCAGGGCATCAGGCGTCCCAAGGTTCACAAGAATCACTCCAAGCTTCGGGCTAGGAACGGCTGGGTGTTCGTTTGGCAAAACAGGGGTCATGTGAGGTCTCTCCGGGTCAATTGGCTGAGTAATCGAAGCATCAGTTCGGGATCTTGAGCACCACAGGTCTCGCGCGCCGAGTGCATAGCAAGCTGGGCACAACCGATATCAATAGTATCAATTCCAAGACGCCCCGCTGTGATTGGCCCAATAGTACTTCCGCAACCCAAATCAGCACGGCTTGAAAAGTATTGCAACGGAATCTCTGCATCTTTAGCGGCCTGCTCGATGATCCCCTGAGTAATTGCTGTCGTGGCATAACGATGATTTGCATTAACTTTCACGACAGGTCCTTCGTTCAATAGCGGCCGATGGCTCTGATCATGCTTTAAAGCATAATTTGGATGGACCCCGTGAGCGTTATCAATTGAAATCATCAAGCTACGAACTCGAATGATTTCAAAATCCAAATCCGAAGACGCTCTCCTTAAAATAGACTCAAGGAATGGCCCATCCGCACCGCTTGCCGAAACGCTACCAACCTCTTCGTGATCATTTAAGACAACCACCGCACCCTCTGCGGCTTCATTTTGGATCAAAGTCTCAATAGACAAAAAACAACTCAACAAATTATCTAAACGAGCACTCATCAAGAATTCATGGTCAATTCCAGTTAAAATCGCCTTCTCGAATGGATAAGCGCAGAGTTCAAATGCAACTATTTTTTCTGCGTCTACGCTTAACTCAATAGCTAACACATTTTTGAAATCAAGAGTGTTATCAGAATCCGCCCGCCCAATTAACATCGTCAATTCGTCCTGCGGATTAATCTTACGACCCAGGTTGGCATCACGATCCAGATGAATAGCGAGACTCGGGATTACGCCAATCGATCGCCGAAAATCAATCAGCTTTGACCTAAGAACTCCGTCATCAGAAATTACTACCCGCCCGGCTAACGAAAGCTCACGATCGAACCAAGGCGCATATAATGCACCGCCGTAAACTTCGAAGGAAAGCTCAAAATAACCATGACGCTTGAGAACAGGCTTGGGACGCAACCGAAGATTTGGGCTATCTGTATGCGCGCCAAAAATCGTCCACCCAAGTACTTCTTTTGGCTGCCTCCAAGCGATTAGTGCACCATCTGAGCGGGTCACAAAATAACCGACGCCCGGCTCAAGAGTCCACCCAGAAACCTCACTGAGCTGAACGAACCCAGAACGAGTGAGGCGCTTAGTTGCAGAGTCGACTGCGTGCCACGGCGTCGGTGAATTATCCAGAAAATCGATCAGGCCTGAAATTAAAGGAGACTCAATCTGCAAATTCAATTTATCTCTCCGGAGAGTTACGTTATATAGTGATTAAAAGCATACCAGCTTAATTAAGATTTAAAGGGGTAACTAGAAAGTTGCGCAATCAAAATTTATGGCCTCGTTTCATTGGCACGAATCTCCTTTGTGCTTGTTTAGCAACATGGAGCTTATCGGCGCAAGCCCTTACGCTACAGCCCACGGGAGCTGAAAGCCAACTCTCCCAACTAATCACCGAAGAACTGGGCCGCAGGCACCTTGCCTCTGACTCGCTATTCCAGACGAGACGCCCGCTCGTTGGTCAGCTTATTCTCGACACCCTTGATCCATCGCGCTCATTGCTCATGCAAGCGGATCTTGCACAAATCAACATTAAAGCGATTCCAACACAAATTGAATCCGGACAACTTGACACGGTTTACCAAATTTACAGATTAGTACTTACCCGATCCAAAGAACGTCTCGATCAATGGCTCACATCACTTCAAGGCGGCTTAAGCGCCCTTAATCTAGAAGATAATGAGCAATTGCCAGCGCGCAGTGATCAATCGGAGTGGCTCACCAATAAACTCACACAACGTACTTTGTGGCGGCAACAACTCGAAAGCCAAGCGATAAGCTTATTGCTCGCCGATCGCACTCCGAACGATATGATCGAAGCACTGATTCGCAGATTCAAAAACCAGAAAAATCGGCTTGAACAAACTAGGCCAGACGATATTTTTTCGACAGTGATCAATGCATACGCCAAGGCGTATGATCCGCATACATCTTATCTCCCTCCGGCTGACAGCGAAACTTTTAATATCAATATGTCCTTATCACTCCAAGGCATTGGAGCAGTTCTTCAAACAGAGGATGAATTCACCAAGGTGGTCAGTCTTATCTCAGGTGGACCAGCCGAGCTCGATGGTCGTCTAAAGCCGGCTGATCGGATCTTAGGGGTCGGACAAGATAAAGAGCCAATTCAAGATGTCGTGGGATGGCGCCTTGACGAAGTAGTGCAGCTCATTCGGGGATCTAAAGGATCTCAAGTACGTTTAGAGGTTCAAACTGGAGACGATGCACAGCACCGTGAAATTGCCTTAATTCGCGACCGCGTTCAACTTGAAGAGCAATCTGCCAAAAGTGAAATTCTGACCATAGAACCTGGGTCTAGAAAATTGGGAGTGATTACAATCCCTACGTTTTATTCAGATTTTTCTGCCAAACAAGCGGGCGATCCCAATTATCGCAGCACCACTCGCGATACGAAGCGATTACTCGAACAGCTCAAAAAAGATGGTGTCTCGGGCGTCGTAATCGACCTCCGAAATAATGGAGGCGGATCACTGCAAGAGGCTTACGAACTATTTGGTCTCTTTATCCGAACCGGACCTGTAGTTCAAATTCAAAGCGCGGGAGGACGCACTGACGTCCGTGGAGACCGCAATCCTGAAATCTCATGGGAAGGCCCGATGGCAGTTTTGGTAAATCGCCTGAGCGCCTCTGCCAGTGAAATTTTTGCTGGCGCAGTCCAGGATTATGGTCGAGGCCTTGTAATTGGCTCCCAAACGTTCGGAAAGGGAACAGTTCAGGCGCTATTACCAGTCAATAATGGCCAGTTAAAGCTGACTATTGCCAAGTTTTATCGAATTTCAGGCCTTTCCACACAGCATCAGGGAGTAATTCCAGACATTCAATTCCCATCCATTTTCGACCCCAATAAAATTGGGGAGAGCGCTCTTGAAACAGCGCTGCCTTGGGATCAGATTCGCTCGCTAAGATTTGTGCCATTTGATAATCCAGCAACAAGAATCGAGCAACTCACCAATCGGCATCAAACTCGAATTGAAAGTGATCCCGACTTCAGGGCCTTACTTGAACGAACTAAACGAGCCCGAAAGTTATCTGCGACTGATAAAATTTCCCTAAATCTGCAGACCCGCAAACAAGAACGCGAAGCGAATAATCAAATACTATTAGCGATCGAAAATAAGCGACGAGTTGAATTAGGCCTCAAATCACTTGAATCGCTCAAGGAGCTAGAATTAGACAATACGGATGGCGAGGAACTAACTAACGATCCGAGCCTAATGGAATCTGCCCGAATTCTCTTAGACGAAGTTGAGATTAATCCGCATCTCGCGGAACCCTAGGATGAGGAACCATAGCCAGTGGTGTGACCGTACTCACTCGGCTGTCCCTCATCTTAGCCGGACCGGGATCTTCCACTTCATCAATACGGATAACTGCATGCATTGGAATGTAACTGCGTTTCACACCCTGGAATTCTGCTTTGAGTTTTTCTTCAGCCGGATCCACCAGAAGGCCACTGCGTTCGCCGAATACAAACTCCTCGACCTCGACAAATCCATAAAGATCACTGGAGTAAATTTGCTTAGCAAACACTTCGTAAACCTTGTCTTGGCTCACAAACTGCACTCGAAAAATAGGGTCGGAAGTTTTGCTCATCATGATCCTCAATTGAGAGGCAAAAGAGTCTGTCCCTGTTTCAGCGTCTCGTCAAGAACGCTCGTGCAATTTCAAGCACTTCAGAATATACTCGCGCGCCCACGACCAGAGGAAATTGGATGACCGCAAAGCTCTTCATAAAGACGCACGGCTGTCAGATGAACGAATACGATTCAAACCGCATGGCTGACCTTTTAAAAGATAGTCATGCCCTCGAGATCACTTCAAACGCAGACGACGCACAGGTCATCCTAATTAATACTTGTTCGATCCGCGAAAAGGCCCAAGAGAAGGTGTTTTCAGAGCTTGGACGATACAAGGCGCTTAAGGAAAAAAATCCAAGCCTTATTATCGGTGTTGGCGGCTGCGTCGCGTCGCAAGAAGGTAGTGCCATCCGGGAGAGAGCACCATTCGTCGACTTGGTCTTTGGCCCCCAAACACTTCATAGGCTCCCGCAAATGCTCGAGGCAAGAAAAACCGAGGGCAAGGCACAAGTAGACATCAGCTTCCCCGAAATCGAGAAATTCGATCTCTTGCCTGAGCCAAAACTAGACGGTCCAAGCGCCTTTGTTAGCATTATTGAAGGGTGCAGCAAATACTGTACATTTTGCGTCGTACCGTACACTCGTGGCGAGGAAATTAGCCGGCCCCTCAGCAATGTTCTGCAGGAAGTACTCGCCAATATCGAACAAGGCGCCAGGGAAATTCACTTATTAGGACAAAACGTCAACTCTTATCGTGGCGAGACCGATGACGGCGACATAGCCGACCTTGCAGATCTCATCCGGATCATCGCGGAAATTTCAGAAGTTGAACGCATCCGTTTTACTACAAGTCACCCAGTTGAATTTTCCGACGCGTTGATTGAATGTTTTAAAGATGTACCGAAACTGGTTGGCCACCTGCATTTGCCGGTCCAGTCCGGCTCTGATCGCATTCTAGCAGCCATGAAGCGCGGGCACACCGCACTCGAATACAAAGCAAAAATTAGAAAAATAAAAGAAGCGCGGCCAGGCATCAGTTTATCCTCTGATTTCATAATTGGTTTCCCAGGTGAAACCGATAAAGATTTCGAGAAAACTATGGAGCTAATAAATGATATTGGCTTTGATAACAGCTTCAGTTTCATATATTCCTCAAGGCCCGGAACACCAGCAGCCGAACTAGAGGACTCTATAACGATGGCTCAGAAAAAAAATCGGCTAACCATCCTGCAGTCACAAATTGCTCAACATGCTCAGCAAATCAGTCGTCAAATGGTGGGGAATTTTGAGTCAGTTCTAGTAACCGGCACCTCCAAAAAAGATCCCAGCGAACTGTCAGGCCGAACTGAGAACAACCGCGTCGTAAACTTCAAGCCACCTAAAGTTGACTTAGTAGGACAATTTGTAGAATGCGAAATAACGGAAGCATACACAAATTCACTACGCGGCCAAATGACAGATAGAGCCCCCTGGTAGTGAGCGTTCGACAGTTTTTACTAGAGCCAAATGATGCACGGAGACTCGGCTCTTTGTGTGGACGTCACAATTCACATTTAAAATTGATTGAATCAAGGCTTCCAGTCGTCATTCGAAATCGAGGCAATCATTTTGAGATTGAAGGCCAAGAGGAAGCAACGAAAACCTGTACTCAATTATTAGACCAGCTCTATCGAGAAACTCGTGACATCGAACTGTCAGATGATACTGTGCACTTACATCTCCAGGGGTTATCAGCCTCCCAATCAAATAATCACTACCATATCGAAATTCATACACCAAAATTAAAAATCAAGCCGCGGGGTAAGCACCAGAAACTTTATGTCGAAGCAATTCGAAGTCATGATGTCAATTTTGGCATTGGTCCTGCCGGTACCGGAAAAACATGGCTTGCAGTCGCTTGCGCTGTAGATGCGCTCAGAAAAGATCAGGTGGAACGGATTGTACTGGTCCGTCCCGCTGTAGAAGCTGGAGAACGGCTTGGCTTTTTGCCTGGCGACTTAGCCCAAAAAATCGATCCGTATCTACGTCCTCTCTACGATGCATTGTATGAAATGCTGGGCTCAGATAAGGTCAGCAAGCTGCTTGAGCGGCAAATAATCGAGATTGCACCGCTAGCTTATATGCGCGGACGAACGCTCAACCATAGTTTCATCATCCTCGATGAAAGCCAAAATACTACTCGAGAGCAGATGAAGATGTTTCTGACACGTTTAGGATTTGGATCAACTGCAGTCATTACCGGCGATCCGAGCCAAGTTGATTTACCACAAAAGAAAGACTCCGGACTTATGGATGCTGTCCAGGTCTTGGGCTTAGTAGAAGGAATTTCCATGACGAAATTCAACTACAAGGACGTGGTCCGCCACCCATTAGTTGGGCGAATAGTAGATGCTTACGACAAGGCCAGAGATGAACGTTGATTTCGAGGACGTTACAAAAGAAGCATCTTTTTCCGCTGATTCCGTCAACAATTGGGTTCAATCCACGCTTGATGCAATAGGTTTTCAGCAAGACTATGAAATTGCAATTCGAGTAGTCTGTCGAGATGAAGCCTGTGAGCTCAACCGTATTTATCGACACAAGAATAGTGCCACTAATGTCTTATCATTTCCCGCTGATTTAGAATTGCTCGAAGGCAAAAAAATACTCGGAGACATCGTGCTCTGCTGGCCAGTTATCAGAGAAGAAGCCCACATACAAAACAAAACGATCATGCAGCATTCAGCACATCTCGTTGCACATGGGGTACTTCACCTATTGGGCTGGGATCACATGACAGACAGCGATGCAAAAAAAATGGAGGCAGAAGAAATCAGCATTCTCCACAAACTCGGCTATCCTAATCCTTATCTCAGCCAGGATACACAAAGTCCATGAACGACGGACGAAGTCGAGAAAAGCACGAATCCAAGTCTTGGTTCACTCGATTAACCAGCGTCATTTCAGGTGAAGCTGAGAATAAAATAGAGGTGATTGATGAACTAAGGGATGCAAGAAACCGTGGGCTATTTAATCAAGAAACTCTTGCCATTCTAGAAGGCGCATTGGCTGTCTCGGATATGCAAGTGCGAGAAGTCATGATTCCGCGGACACAGATGACAGCGATCCGAATCGATGAGCGACCAGACGAATTTCTGCCCCGCGTGATCGAGTCAGCCCACTCAAGGTTTCCAGTACTCGGGGAGCAGTCCAGTGAGGTGGTGGGCATTATACTCGCTAAAGATTTACTCCCCTTTCTAATTAGCCAAGATCTTGAAAAATTTGAAATTAAAGAAGTAACACGTCCAGTACGTCGCGTTCCTGAGAGCAAGCGACTGGATCAATTACTGAAAGAGTTTCGTGATAATCGAGCGCACATGGCCGTTGTCATTGGCGAATACGGCGATGTCACAGGTCTGATAACGATTGAAGACGTACTCGAGCAGATTGTCGGTGAAATTGAGGACGAGCATGATCACGATGAAGACCTAAACGTTAGGCATCAAACTAGCGGTGCAAGTCTGGTTAAAGCGATAACTGAAATCGACGATTTTAACGACGAGTTTGGTACAAATTTTTCCGATGAGGAGTTCGATACTATCGGCGGCTTTGTAACACATGCATTCGGACACCTGCCGTCCCGCGGTGAAATTACAACAATAGAAATGCTTGATTTTATCGTCTTGAATTCAGATAGCCGAAAAATTCGGCTACTCGAAGTACGTCCTCATGAGCCTAGCACTTCGCTTTAATTGGATCTTCGCTCCGGCAGCAGGGGCCCTTGGCACACTGTCTTTTGCCCCTTTCGAATATTGGCCATTCGCCACACTAAGCCTAATACTTTGGATGTGGCTAACCATACAATCACCCCGCTTTTTAACTGGATTTCTATTCGGCGTAGGGTTATTTGGTAGCGGCGTGTCTTGGATTTCGGTAAGCATGATAGATCATGGCGGGACGTCTTGGCCGCTGGCCTTGCTGATGACATCTATTTTTGTGGCAGGGCTTGCTGCTTTCCCAGGCCTCGCTTCATTATTTTTTGGCTCTTTACGACGAAGATGGCAAGGGCCTGTGGGCGAAATAATGCTCTTAACGGCATCATGGGTCACAATGGAAGTACTTAGAAGCTGGTTCTTAACCGGCTTTCCATGGCTTTTGATAGGTTATTCTGCTCTTGATAGTCCCTTCGAAGGATATCTATCCTGGTTTGGCGCCTTTGGCGTGACTGCACTAATTGCTTTAACAGCGGGTGGAATTGTTGCAGGGCTTCGGAGCGGGACATGGCAGCCGGCCCTGCTATCCATTTTCATCCCGTTATTTGGGATATTTCTTGATAGCCAATTCACGCCGAAAACGTTTGCTCAAGGAACCAAGGTCGGACTTTGGCAGCCAGTCATTGACCAATCAAAAAAATGGAAAATTGAGCATCAAAAAGAAATCATTGCAACGCACATGACACAGGGCCTACCCAGTTCTGATGTGCAACTTATTATTTGGCCAGAAACCGCCCTACCAATGACAGAATTGGATGTGTACAAGGTTTTACCTGACCTTGATACCCACCTAACTGCTTCCAAACAAACACTGATAACTGGCGCGCTAGGGAAGGAAGCTGGACGTTATACCAACCGATTGATTGCGCTGGGATTAGGAAACGGCACATATGACAAAACCCGTCTAGTTCCCTTTGGAGAGTATGTTCCCTTGGAGGCTTTATTTCGCGGCTTGATAACTTTTTTTGACTTGCCTATGTCGACAATAGTTCGCGGCTCCCGCCGAGGGCTGCTCACCCACAATGAGTTAGCAATCGCTCCTTTAATCTGTTACGAAATTGCCTACACTAAACTCGCCCGTTCTCAGAGCAGTGAGGCCAACCTGATTTTGACGGTATCCAATGATACATGGTTCGGAAACTCTATCGGCCCCAGTCAGCATCTTCAGATCGCACGAATTCGCGCTCGAGAATTGGGGAAACCGGTGATTCGAGCAACCAACGATGGTCTCACCGCCTTTATCGATGCAAGAGGCAAAATTACGGAACAATTACCTCGATTCCAAAGGGGTCTCCTAATCGCAAACGTTTTTCCAGCAAATACAGTCACACCATATTCCAAGGCGGGAGAGGGCCCTCTGATCATTCTCCTGATCATTATTTTGGCACTGACCCGAAAAAATACGGCTACATTACATCAATAAATGGTTCTTTTTGGCCTCAAGACTTACGGGGCTACGCCTGAAAGGCTATCCTTTACACTTTTAAAATCAAGGGATATTTAGAGTTCATGGAGCGCGAGTACCAACCCGAAGTGATCGAACCGGAAATCCAGCAATATTGGCAAAACCGACAGACATTCAAGATCACCGAAGATCCGGACAAACCCAAATTTTATTGTTTGTGCATGTTTCCCTATCCATCAGGTCGGCTACACATGGGGCATGTCAGAAATTATACGATTGGTGACGTCATCAGTCGATTTATGACAATGAAAGGATTCAATGTACTGCAGCCGATGGGCTGGGATGCCTTTGGCATGCCAGCAGAAAATGCGGCTATAAAAAATCAGTTACCTCCAGCAGCATGGACCTACGAAAACATCAATTACATGCGCGAGCAGTTAAAACGGCTTGGGTTTGGTTACGACTGGGACCGCGAACTGGCAACTTGCACACCAGAATACTACCGCTGGGAACAATGGCTTTTTACAAGAATGGTCAAGACAGGCCTCGCCTACCGAAAAAAGGCGCGCGTAAACTGGGACCCAGTCGATCAAACCGTACTCGCCAATGAGCAAGTTGTCGACGGCAGAGGCTGGCGTTCAGGGGCCCTAATTGAACAGCGTGAAATCGATCAATGGTTTATAAAAATCACGGACTATGCAGATCAACTACTAGATGACTTAGACGATGTTGACTGGCCAGAGCAAGTCAAGACGATGCAAAAAAATTGGATCGGCCGAAGTCAAGGTGTTGAATTTAGCTTTTCACTAAAAGGCAGTAGAGACAAGCTAGAGGTTTACACCACGCGCCCAGACACAATCATGGGGATCACCTACGTTGCTATTGCCATCCAACATCCTATCGCGATGCAGGTAGCGAAAACTCGACCTGAAATTGCCCAATTCATAAAAGAATGTGGTCGCAGTTCCGTATCAGAGGCAGATCTAGCTCAAGCCCCTAAAGTGGGCATGTCAACAGGGGAATACGCGATTCATCCGCTGACACATAAAGAAGTCCCAATCTGGATCGCTAATTTCGTCCTCATGGATTATGGCTCAGGAGCCGTCATGGCAGTGCCTGCACATGATCAGCGTGACTGGGAATTTGCAAAAGAGTACGGTCTTCCGATTCGCCCAGTGATTGAGCCAATCACCGAAGATCACAGCTATGACATAAGTAAAGCCGCTTGGTGTGAAAAAACTGGCATCACCATCAACTCCAGCCAATTCAATGGTCTAGATTTTGCGGATGCCTTTCAAGCTGTTACTAAAGCTCTAGAAAAAAAAGCCATTGGCCGTGCCACTACCAAATATAGACTTCGAGATTGGGGTATCGGGCGACAACGTTACTGGGGTTGCCCAATACCGGTAATACACACTGACGAGGGCTTAAAAACCGTACGTGATGAGCACTTGCCCGTTCTTCTACCTGAGGACGTAGTCGTCAATGGTTCTGGAAATCCACTAGCCCAACGTGATGATTTTATCCAGACAACGGACCCCGAAACGGGTCGGCCGGCGAAGCGTGAAACCGATACATTTGATACATTCATGGAGTCAAGTTGGTACTACGCACGATTTGCAAGTGCATACTCAAGCAATTCTATGCTGGACAAAAATGCCAACTACTGGCTTCCTGTTGATCTCTATATTGGCGGCATTGAACACGCAATCCTACACCTTTTATACGCTCGTTTTTTCCATAAACTTTTGAAAGATCTTGGTCTTGTTAAGAGTGCAGAACCATTCCAGAAATTACTAACTCAAGGCATGGTACTGAAAGATGGCTCGAAAATGTCCAAATCGAAAGGCAACACAGTTGATCCACAAGAATTGATCAACCAATACGGTGCAGACACCGTCCGTCTCTTTATGATGTTTGCAGCTCCTCCAGAATTATCACTGGAATGGTCTGACGATGGCGTTTCTGGTGCACACCGCTTCTTAAAGCGCATATATAAACTAGTGAATGAGCATGTCTTGTCCGGGCAGCATCAGCCAAACGTGCTCATAAATCTTGCTCAGTTATCAGTGCCGGCAATTGACCTTTACCGAAAACTGCATGAAACGATCGCAAAAGTGTCAGATGACATCGGACGACGCTATCATTTCAATACTGCTATCGCATCCATTATGGAGCTAACCAATCAGGCAACGAAATTCGAAGTAATCGAACCTTCTGATCAGCTTGTCATATCGGAAACGATTGAATCAATAGTAATTCTTTTGTCACCAATCACGCCCCACCTTTGTGAACATCTTTGGCAAACACTAGGGCATTCGGACGTTTTAGTGCGCGCGGCCTGGCCAGACGTCCGAAAAGAAGCGTTAGTTCGAAATACATTAACTATCGTGGTCCAGGTCAACGGCAAGCTCCGATCGAGGATCGAAGTTCCGGCTGATGCCGACAAGGAAGAAGTACTCTACCTTGCAAGGCAAGATTCTCAGGTCTCAAAATTCTTAGACGGCATGGTTGAAAATAAGGTTATCGTTGTGCCGCATAAATTAGTCAACTTTGTGGTGACCCAAGCATGATATCTCGCCGTAATCTTCTGATTGGTCTCATGCCATTCGCATTAAATGGATGCGGATTTCGCTTAAAAGATAGCAATCTACTCGCAGGCTCAATGCCCGAGTCTCTTCAAATTGACACCACAGATCAGTTCTCACCATTTATCAAAAATTTGATCCGGCAGATGAAAAATCAAGGAACCAAAGTTGTCGAGCGAAATGCTAAACATACGCTTAAGCTGACCCCACCAATAGCATCAAAACGCATCTTAGGATCAATCTCTGGAGGTGACCAGACGGAGCTATCTTTGAAAATAACCTATAGCCTTATTACTTCAAATCTGACCACGCTAATCCCAGAAACAATAATTAAATCGAGCCTTATTTATTTAGACTCAGGTTCGAATAATTCAGCCGAAGATCAGCGGATTGAACAATTTCGCCGCTCGCTTGAAATAGACCTTTTAAGGCAAATTATTCCGTCTATTCGAGCACGTTATGGCAAGGCTAATTGAGTAATGGCCATAAAAGCCTCTGAGTTTGATAGTCACGTTTGGAAAGATACACTTTGGCCTGTCACCGCACTTTTAGGAGACGAACCATTTTTCCTTACACGAATTGCCGATTCATGGCGAAAACAAGGCCGTATTAATGGGTTTTTTGAGCGTATTGTTATCGATCAATTGGAGACAGACCCAGCCGGCCGCCTCCTTAACCACCTGGATACATTGTCCTTATTTTCGGATTTATCACTCGTTGAGCTGCGCCTGCACCGCGGCACCATTGATTCTCAATTACGGAAAACCCTAATGACTTGGATCACTCATCCACCAGAAGACAAATGCCTGCTGGTGCTCGGGCCAAATCTTGGTAAAGGAGAGCAATCAGCGGAATGGGTTAAATCTCTCAATCAAGTAGAGCACTTAATTGAAGCCGCTCGAATTCCAACCTATCGATTTACTCGATGGCTCGACGATGAATTAGCGCGCAATCACCTAATCCTTGAAGCTGAGGCTAAAGTAGCAATTACCTCTCATACAGAGGGTAATTTATTGGCCACAGGACAAGTCATTGAGCGCCTAAAGCTCACAAAAACTGATTGCACAAAAGACTCTCACATCAGTCTAGATGAAATTATGGGAGCGCTAACACAGAGTGCACGGTACACCGTTTATGACTTGGTGGACTGCGCTCTGAATAGAGACCTTTCAAGCATAAATAAAATAATTGATGCTTTCCAATCTCAAGGAGTCGATGCCATGTCAGCCCTCTGGGCAATCTCGCGAGAGCTCGATGTTCTATTACAAATTCGCTATCGCATGGACAGAGGCGAGTCAGACCACGAAGCCATTAGTGCTCTACGAATCTGGGCGTCACGGAAGAAACTAGTTCGTAGCGTTGTTGCTCGCCTGCCTCTTCTGCATCTGAGAAAATTACTAACCTTGTGCCAAGACACAGATCGTGCAATAAAAGGTGCGAGTAGAGAACCGCCGTGGTTAATGGTCAAAGACCTTTTTATGGGGCTTGCGGGGCATCCCATGGGCCGCTAAGATAAAAGTAATATTTTTAACCGGCACGCCAACTCCGAAGCCGCAAAATCACAGCTGATATCTGCCTTCCACTCAGACAGCTGAGTCACCTTCAAGCCATGATGGCCGCATGGATTTATCCTCAAAAAGGGCTCGAGATCCATAGATACATTGAGCGCGAGACCGTGGTAGGAAATGCCATTTCGAATTCTTAGCCCCAGACTCGCTATTTTACGGCCTCGGACATATACCCCGGGAGCATCGAGCTTAGTCTCAGCAACAACTCCATATTCTCGCAAGAGAGTGATGATTGCTTCTTCAAGAAGATTGACGAGTTGCCTTACATTCAATGAGAATGCTATCAACGGAATCAGTGTATAAATAATAACCTGGCCAGGCCCATGAAATGTAACCTGACCGCCACGATCAGACTGTACTACAGGAATCTCACCGGGGGCCAACAAATGCTCTGCCTTACCAGCCTGGCCTTGCGTAAAGACTGCTGCATGTTGAACCAACCATAGTTCGGCTAGTTCACCACCTTTTAAAGTGACAATGCGGCTTTTCATCTCCTCATGCACTTCCTCATATGACCTTAGCCCAAGACGAACGATATGGACTTTGCGCATCAGAGGACCATATGCACATGTCCGGTCGCCATAAGGTCTTGATGTAAAGCAGTCAGTTGGGCCTCACTATTAGCTGTAATAGAGAAACGAAAGCTTTGATACTTTCCATTTTTACTTGCTGTTACCTTAAGGCTATCCGAATCATAATTGATACAGTGCTTTAGGACGATGGTTTCAAGTTGAGAAACAAAGCCATTTGTCGTATCAGCCACAACAGAAACATAGTAGTCGGGGCACGGAAATTGGATTTTAGGTCGTTCAGTATCAGTCATCTAAATGATTTTGATACAGACTCAGATTATATGCATCCTGAAGAGCATAAAATTCCACAGTGGGCACACCGGCCCCAACTGGCCCGCCTGGATTCAATTCCACAATGGGTAACAGACCCCTCGTTGAGCTAGAAACAAATAGAGTATCTGCAATCGCCAATTCCTCAACCTTTACGGATCGCTCTACTATCGGCAACCCTTGATTGCGGGCTATTTCAAGCACTAAATACCGCGTGATCCCAGGAAGAACATCGTCACACAGTGAAGGCGTCGTCAAGGCACCCCCAGTCAACAGAAAAACGTTTGAAGTTGATGCCTCTGTCACCTGCCCCTCCCTGAAAAGGATTACCTCTTCCGCTTCCGCTTCTTTAGCCTCCTGCAGCAACAAAACATTGGCGAGCAAAGAAATAGATTTAATCTTATTTTTCCGCCAGCGAATATCTTCGCGCACGATAGCCTTTGCTGGTTCTAGTTTTGTGAATTCGAACGGCATCGCTGTGATAAAACACGTGGGCTTCACCTCTTTTGGAAAGGTATGGCTCCTCACATCACTTGCGCCTCGAGTAATCTGCAAATATATCTTCGCATTCGTAAGCGATGAGCGCTTCAACACGCGCATCATGTCGGCAAATATTTGATCAACATCGACTGATAACCTAATAGCAGACAGGCTTTCTAGTAAACGCTTTCGATGGAGGGCAGGGGCACGCATCCGGCCATTAATGCAAGCCAACACCTCATATACTCCGTCACCAAATAAAAACCCCCGATCCATAGGTGAGATTCGGGCCTCACTCAATGGCATTAGCTCACCATTGAGGACACACCAAATCATTCAAAGAATCTCAAAACGAAATCAACAGATTTTTTGAAAAATCCAGCTTCCAGAACCGCCGTTTCTACCAAAACATCTGATTTTGCAAGGACACGTTCACCAAGCATAATTTTGATATTTCCCACCATTTGACCTAATGCCAGCGGCGCTTCGAGAATATCAGGAGCATCCAAAACCGCCTTGATCGATGATTCACGCCCAAGTGGCAACGTTACATACAATGGATTTTCAGTCACCAGTTGAATTGAGTCAAGCTGTCCAAACCAGACCTTGCGTTCACTGCTGGGCAAAACTTCATTGGCGTCGTATAGCATTTTTCCACTAAAATACCGAAAGCCATATTGTAATAATTTTGAAGTTTCTTGTTCACGCGCTTTTTCACCTGCAGTCCCCATGACGACAGAAATCAGTCTAAACCCATCCCGCGTCGCACTGGCAACCAAACAATACCCAGCTTCCTCGGTGTGTCCCGTCTTTAATCCATCAACGGACGGATCGCGAAACAATAATGAATTACGATTTGACTGTTTAATTCCATTGTAAATAAACGTTTTTTCTTTATAGATAGCATATTTTTCTGGAAAATCTTTGATGATGCGCGAAGCCAAAATTGCTAAATCTTTGGCAGTTGAAACATGTCCCTCCGCTGGCAGCCCCGTGGCGTTTTTAAATACCGACTTAGTCATTCCAAGTGACTGAGCAGTCTGATTCATAACGTCTGCAAATACGTCCTCTGAACCAGCAAGGTGCTCGGCTACAGCGACACTGGCATCATTACCCGACTGAACGATGATACCGCGCATCAAATCGCCTAACCGCACCTCAGTCCCTTCACGTACAAACATTCGAGACCCACCAGTTTTCCAGGCCCTAACACTTATCGGAACCATGTCCTCTATATCTGCGCGCCCCGCGGCAATTTCTCGTTCGGCAATATAAGCCGTCATCATTTTCGTCAAAGAGGCAGGTGGCAAGGGCTCTTCAGCATTTCGATCGACCAGGACTTCACCATTCCTCGCATCAATCAAAATATATCCAGAAGCATTTAATTTTGGGGCTCCGGGGATCGGTGGGCCACTACCAACGGCTTCAGTTAATGGAACGTTGGCTGTGACCATGGTGCTAATACATAGAATCAGGGCAACCCAAATAACCTGCACTCTACTCTCCTCGTCTCTTGTTTAGCTTAGTTCAACGCAAGATAAGCCGTTGTGGCGACCAACCCATCGAAATTAGACGCTCATAGATCATCGATACCACTGCCGCGTCTGTTTTAGGAAGTACCTGTACGCGAAAAAGACCGGAGCCAGTCGACTCAATACGAATAGTCGCCTCGCTTGCGTTTATATCTTTCCGCAATGCATTGGCAATTTTCTGTGCTTGCGTTTCAGTCGAAACAGCCGTGACTTGCAGAACATTCTGAGCTAAGGCAGTTAATGGATTTGCTACCAATCCCGGTTCCTCACTTGGAACAACTAGCACTTCATAACTGATCTTAGCCGTGCCCTTATCATCAAATCCAAGGCGCTTTGCAGCCGCCCAAGACAGGTCAAGCACCCGGTTATCTACAAACGGGCCGCGGTCATTCACGCGCACCACTAGCGATCGATTATTTTCAAGATTAGTAACACGCACCCAGGCAGGTATTTGCATCGTCTTATGGGCGGCCGTAAAGGCAAACATATCGTAAGGCTCGCCAGATGAGGTCAATCGCCCATGAAATTTTCGCCCATACCAGCTAGCTACACCAAATTCGCTAAACCCAGGACTCACTGCCTGAGTGCGATATATAAGCCCATCCACTTCATAGGTTTCAGGATTACCATACGCCGCAAGTGGCTCCCTCCTAGGCTCAGGCTCTGCTTTCCCCGAATAATCAACCGAGGCGATTAAGGGTGGCCCATCAGGAGACCCAACCTCTTTTAAGGTCTCGCTAGGGACCGTCGAAATATTAGCAACTAATTGGTCGATAGGAATGCAACCACCCAAAATGAGACAAGACAAAATAATCATTCTCACTATCAAAGCCTCAAGTCCTTAGCGATTTGGCTGGCCAATTGAGTAACAGCCATTGCATACAATGAGCTTCGATTGTAACGCGTAATAACGTAGAAATTCTTTGTAACAGCCCAGTACTCAGGGCCTGACGAACCATGCAAACCCAAAATATCAAGCTTCAAATCAGACCAAATGTCAGGAATCCCTTTTATCCCAGCCACCCGCAAAGTCTGGATGTTATTTGTAACTTTAACGCCGGTCTCCATGGATCGAACAAAAGATTCTGCTCCCGTAACCGGAGCTACAATGCCATAGTTCATATTCCATCCGTGACGGGCTAGATAATTCGCTACCGAGCCAATAGCATCCACCGGATTATTGATCAAATCTCGTCTGCCATCGCTATCAAAATCGATCCCGTAAGCCAAATAACTAGATGGAATGAACTGACCAAAGCCCATTGCGCCCGCATAGGAGCCTTTGAGGGCAATGGGGTCCAAGCCTTCTTCACGGCCGAGAACGAATAGCGATTCGAGTTCACCTAGAAAGAATTTTGCACGTTTTGGATAATCAAGACCCAAGGTTGCCAAGGCGTCGATCGCCCTAAAACTGCCCTTATTTTTCCCGTAGTAAGTCTCTACACCTATAATCGCAAGGATGACTTCAACCGGCACACCGAGCTCTCTTTCGGCCCGAATAAACGTGCTTCTGTGAGCTTCGTAAAAATCAGCGGCCGCTCTGACTCGCGCCTTCTTAAGGAAAATTGGACGATAATTTTTCCACTTTTTTTTCTCTGCGGGACGATTCATAGCGTTTATCACAGAGTCCAATCTAGTGGTTTGAGCCATTACCTTAAGCACTTCGGCCCGATCCAATCCCTTACTCGCCAGACGATCAGCCATAGCTTGTATTTCGGCGCGCTGCGAATAATCTGCACATACTGAAGGCACTGACGACCACAGCACGATCAGCCATGCCACAATTTTCCATTTGCTGTTCATTAGGGCTCCCCCGAAAGCACTCTGTTGGTTCGCTGCATAGCCATAATTAAACCAAATCCAACTAATAAAGAAACTACTGAAGTCCCACCATAACTGATCAAAGGCAAAGGCACACCAACCACTGGCAACACTCCGCTTACCATCCCCAAATTTACAAAGACGTAGGCGAAAAATGTCAACGTAATCGATCCGGACAAAAGTCGTCCAAAATGGCTCTCTGCTCTCAGCGTTAAAACGATGCATCGCCCAAGAATAAGACTAAAAAGTAAGAGCAGCATACAAATGCCAAAAAAACCCATTTCCTCACCAAGGACAGCAACGATAAAGTCGGTGTGCGACTCTGGCAAAAACTTCAGTTGAGCTTGAGTTCCTAACGAATACCCCTTACCGAATAAACCTCCTGACCCGAGGGCTGTCATGGCTTGAATAGTATTCCAACCAGCTCCTAGTGGATCACTTTGTGGATCGAATAGAGTCATCACCCGAGTGCGTTGGTAGTCGTGCATCACACTCCAGAGGACCGGCAAAGAAGCAAGGCCTGTGGCCAGAAGTAGGCCAAGTAATCGCCATGAGATTCCAGCTAAAAATATTACAAAAAACCCCGAACCCGCGATGATGATGCTCGTTCCCAAATCAGGCTGTCTTGCGATTAATCCAACCGGAAGCGCAATTAAAACTGCTGCAATCAACAGGTGAATAACCGTCGGTGGAATCGGATTTCGAGTCAGCCACCAAGAAATCATGGCGGGCAATGCGATTTTCATCAGCTCAGACGGCTGAAACTGTGGGATCCCCGGTAAATCCAACCAGCGTTGAGCTCCTTTAGCACCCACCCCGATCAACAAAACCAGTAGTAGCATCAAAGTAGCGAAGACATATAAAAATGGAGTCAATTTAATAATCGTATCGCGCCGACATGTCGACACTAAACCCATGGCCGTTAAGCCAAGAATGAAATGAATCCCCTGCCTTAGTACCATTTGATTACTGTGACCAGAGGCAGAATATAAAATTACCAGCCCAAAACCGCCCGTAACTAAAAGTAGAACGGCGAGGAAAGGATCTAACCCGAAGCGTTGTGCGAAACGCTTCGGACGAAAAGAGTCAAACTGCCCTAGATCAGATGCCGCCAGCATTCGGCCTCCTGGCTAGCTCATCGTTAACCCCAAGCACATAAGGTATATCTGGGGGGCGCTCGCCTTCATTACGATCCAGCAGCCAGTAATCAAAAATTTTTCGAGCAATAGGAGCTGCTGTGGAGCCGCCAGAACCGCCATTTTCTAAAATTAGCGCGATTACCAAACTAGGCGAATCGGCCGGTGCGAACCCGATAAAGAGAGCATGATCACGAAACCGTTTCTTGAGCTCAGATTCCTCATACTCCTCCTCTTGAGCAATTCCAACCACTTGAACTGTGCCCGTTTTACCCGCGATCCTATACTTCAAGTTTTTAGCAGATCCTCTTGCTGTTCCGCGTTCACCATGGAATACATTTTCCATTGCATCGATCATCCGCTCCCAATCCAAGGTACTAGCCAAATTCACACGCCGGCCTGAATCATCATCCAACCGCGTTGAATAGTGTGGTGCAATAAAGCTTCCTCGCCGCGCCATTACCATCGTTGCCGTCGCTAATTGTAGAGGAGTTGTAACCCAAGACCCTTGGCCAATTCCTGCAATCACCGTTTCTCCCAAATACCAGGCCTCTTTGCGGGCCGACCGCTTCCACTCCCGGCTCGGTAAAATTCCTGGGAGTTCGCCGACAATGTCTTGGCCCATACGACGCCCAAAACCAAACAATCCCATACCCTCGGCCATCTGATCGATCCCTAGCCGCACTGCTGCCTCATAAAAATAAGTATCACAAGATTCAATGATTGCTTTCTCGAGATTCACTCGTCCATGGCCCCATTTTTTCCAGTCTCGATACTTATGCTCAATTCCCTCAATCTGAAAATAACCCCGGTCACGAATTTCCGTTTTCCAATTCACCGACCCGTAATGAAGACCCACCATTCCCAACATCGGCTTCAGCGTCGACCCTGGAGGATATTGTCCTCGTAACGCTCTATTAAATAAAGGATTACTGGAGTCTTTTTCCAGTCTTCTATAGTCGGCATTAGATAGACCATGAGTAAAAATATTAGCATCAAAACTTGGCGCACTGACCAAGGCCATAATGCCCCCATTTCTCGGATCTAGGGCCACCACCGCTCCGCGGCGATCACCCAAAATGTCATAAAGTTTCGCCTGAAGGCCGATATCCAAATGAAGCTTTATATTATCGCCGGGAACTGGTTCTTGGCGCTCAATCGAGCGCATAATCTGACCCCTGGCACTGGTCTCTACACGCTCAATACCGACCTGACCAAGCAAAGCGTTCTCATAAGCCTTTTCAACGCCTATCTTCCCGATCATCTCGGTACCAGAATAACGGCGCTGGCCAATGTTTTGCAGTTCCCCTGATGAGAGGCGTCCAACATAGCCCAAACTATGAGATGTTAGACGCCCAAAAGGATAAGATCGAGTGGGTCGAGCTTCAAGACGGAGTTCTGGAAATTGATAAGCATCAACGGCTAATATAGCAGCCTCTTCATCCCCAATTATTTCTTTTAAAATAACCGGATCTCTCGGCCGACGTCGACTTTTCAAATTTTTCTGGAAGCCGGAAAATTCCGCATCAGTCAGCGTAATGCGTTCTCTGACTGCATCAATGAAAGCTTCCAAATCATCGGACTCTTCTGGGACAACCGACACCCGCAGCCGTGGCGTATTTTCAGCCAAAACCAAACCATTTCGATCAAGAATCAGTCCTCTTGCAGGGCCGATCGGGATTGTTTGCAACCGATTTGCTTCGGAGGCAGTTACAAATCTCTCGTGCTCAATTAATTGAAGCCAAATTAGTCGAGTCAATAAGAGCATTAATAAACATACGCCACAGAAAGCCGCAATCAAAACTCGTTGGCCAATCAGTCTCCGTTCGGGGACTCCCGTTCTCAGCTCCAAATTAGCTCCTGTGGTAAGGGTGACCCTGTCTGATAGAATCGGCTCTGTAAAGTTGCTCTATAACTAGCAGCCGTGCAATCGGGTGCGGAAACACTAATGATGACAAGCTCCAAAGCTGGTCGGATTTCTCATACGTTTTCTCATTCCAACCATCAGGTCCACCTATAGCAAAGACCAAAGAACGGCCTGAGAGTTCCCAGTCAGTTAATTTTAATGCTAATTCGGCAGTTGAAAATTGCTGACCCCGTTCATCTAGAACAATTAAAAAGTCTTGGGGCTTAACTCGCTCTATCAAACGACTGTGATGATCATTTTGTGCTTGAGAACCAGATTGCTTTGATGAGGGGACCTCTTCCAATCTCAAACAAAAATGCCGACGAAATCGCGGCAAATAATCATCGCAGGCCAGTGTTACCCAATCCGGCATCCTCTGACCCACCGCCACCAATCGAACATTAGCCATCAATGCTCGACATCAGGACCGCGGCCTCGACGCTCCCACAGCCTCTCCAAATCATAAAATTCGCGAATCGGCGGCTGCATTACGTGCAAAACAACAGAATCAAAGTCAACCAAAACCCACTCAGCGTCTTCTTGTCCCTCGCTGCCAAGCGTAGGAATATCGTATTTTTTCTTTAAGTCATCTGCGACATGGCCCGCCAGAGACTTCACGTGACGGCTGGAGGTTCCGCTAGCGATTACAAGCCAGTCAGTCACTGAGGTTTGCCCTCTGACGTCCAGAATACGGATATCAAGGGCCTTGAGGTCTTCCAGGGCATTTACAATTAATCGCGTCAAGTCTTCATTTTCAATCATTCAATGGGTCCGGTAGAGGCTGTGTTGAGAAATATAATGTTTAATTTTCTCAGGAACCAGGAGCTCGGGATTACCCTCGCGAATACGTTTACGCACCTCGGTTGATGAGACTGAAAAAATGGGCGTTTTCAAACGAACTAAATAGCCTGAGGGGAATTGAGCAAGCATACCCAGGTCTCCCGTCTCTATGAGAGCACCCATGACATTCGGCAATTGCGCGGTCTGCCCAGCGCGATCTAGAACGCAAACGTGCGCCAGCTCAAGGACCTGTTGTGGCTGATGCCATTCCCCAAAACCTTCGGCGGCATCAGCACCCAAGCCAAGCACTAATGGCTCTTTCTCGCCATGGATTGATCGAAAAAATTCTAACGTCTTAACAGAATAGCTAGGTCCCTGAAGATCCAATTCGACCTGATCAAGGATCACTTTCGAGTATTTTCCAAGTACAGTCTCCAGCATCGCCAACCGATGTTCCGAGCTAGCCTCAGTCATTCGATGCGGAGGATGACGATTGGGGATGACATGAACCAGAGCATCTGGAAATGCATTGATCAAACCATCAATCATGGCCAAATGGCCATCATGAACGGGGTCAAACGTGCCACCAAATAGAATGTGCACTACGTGCGTACCTGCCCGTCACCGAAGACAATCCATTTCTGGTTCGTCAAACCCTCGAGCCCCACAGGACCTCTAACATGAATTCTATCAGTGGAAATGCCAATCTCAGCACCTAAGCCGTATTCAAATCCATCTGCAAATCGCGTGGATGCGTTAGCAATAACTGAAGAAGAATCTACACCTCTCATAAACTTACGCACAGCCGAATAATTCTCAGATACTATGGCGTCCGTATGATGTGAGCCATAATGATTGATATGCTGAATCGCATCATCAAGACTGCTGACGACTTTGATGGCCACTACAGGCGCAAGATATTCGGTCACCCAATCATCTTCTGTCGCCGTTGTTAACCCGGAAAGGTGTCGACAGGTCTCTACACACCCACGAATCTCCACATCATGTACCAGCAATAAATCAGCCAATCTTGGTAGCAACGATGCCGCAACCGATTCATGAATTAGAAAAGATTCCGCCGCGTTACAAACGCCGTAACGATGAGTTTTAGCATTTTCCAAAATCAACAAGGCCTTCTCAAGATCAGCGTCAGCATCCACATAAACGTGACAATTACCGTCCAGGTGCTTGATCACAGGAACCCGAGCATCCTCAGAAATACGGGCAATCAGACTCTTGCCACCACGTGGAATGATGACATCACACAATGGCCTCTTTCCGCCAATCATAGCGCCAACAAACTCCCGATCAGCTGTCGGCGCCACTTGCACAACCGCAGAAGGCAAACCAGCACCGAGTATTCCCTGAGTAATACAGCGGGCAATCGCCTGATTTGAATGGAAAGCTTCACTACCACCACGAAGTACGCAAGCATTCCCAGCCTTGAGACAAAGTATCGCAGCATCAACAGTAACGTTTGGGCGCGATTCATAAATGACCCCAATTATACCAAGTGGCTGTCGCATCAGCCCTACTTCAATTCCTGATGGGCGTTTTGTCAAATGACTTATCTCTCCGATCGGATCCGGCAGACTGATGATTTGCGTCACGCCTTCGATCATAGAATCAACACGTGCAGTATTTAATTCGAGCCGATCAAGGAGAGCAGCCTCAAGACCAGAATCAGCCGCAATTTTTAAGTCATTTTGATTTGCGGCCAGCACTTCATCGCGCCGACTATCGAGTGCCACACCTATCTGCTCAAGCGCACGGTTCTTGCAGTCCATGCTCGCTTGAGCGACTACCCTGGAGGCCTGCCTGGCCTGATCTGCGAGGTCATGATACTGCATATTAACCCTTTATGAGTGAAATCAAATATGGTACGCGGGGCCACAAATACTAGGTATCGCAACCACGGATTTGAAGCTTGACCACCTCCTGCTCCAGCCCGGCAAGGCGCAACAACGGATCAGTCATTTCAAAAAAATCTTGTTTCTTTTCATTTTCAATTGGCAACAGCTCAGTGAGACGCGCCCCTAGTTCATTAGCATCAGTATAGTCAATATCCGTATAGAGCCCTCTAACAGCAGGATGGATTTGCAAGCTCTTCAGCAATTCGACCAGTCCAGAAAAATCCTCAGCCACCCCAACAGAAGGCTCCTTGTCGATTTCATTAGCTTCTGCGAGCCAGAGCCCATCCTCTTGTGTTCTTAAATTGGATAACTGCTGCTTCGTCTCGCCAATTACCAAAATACCCAGCAATCCATTGCTCAGTTGATCGAAATCGCGGATAGACACCTCGCATCCTTGGTCCACAAAACCTTGATTTCGCGACATGGTGACAACGAAATTACTCGCATCTCGCATACACTTCTTAATCATATCAAGGTAGCGCGCCTCAAAAACCTGCAACTGCAGGCGCCCCCCGGGGAATACCACCAATGGCAGAGGAAATATCGGTTTAATCACAGCCATCTCACATCATTTTAGTCCAAATATTATGCGCTTAATAATTGGGACGCTCAATTGAAAATCAATGAGATCTCAATCGCTCAACCACCCTGTTTTGCAGGCCAGAAAATCCACCATTTGACATAAATACCAACTGCCCTTGGCAAATTTTTGCCAGCGATTCCACAAGAGACAGAGGCTCCACATTAATCTCGGTTGACCCGTCTCTGCGAAGGAGCTGCCCAGCATCCCAATCAAGATTTCTGGGGATAACCCAAATCACTTGATCAGCTTGATTAACAGCTTGCATCAATGCCGCAATATGCCTTCCTCCCTTCATCGTATTTGATCGCAGCTCTATGACAGCAATGAGAGGCCCCTCCAGGATCTCGGCACGGAGTGCTTGCAGAGTGCTCGCAATAGCGGTTGGGTGATGTGCAAAATCATCCCAGATCACCAGATCACCATCGTTATATAATTGACTTAATCGCCTGGCAACTCCGGCAAAACAGCCCAGGGCACTTAGGCTAGCCTCAATCGGAACGCCAAGCGTTTGAGCCATACCCGCAGCTAACTCGGCATTTGCCGCGTTATGCGTGCCAAGCAACCCCCAGCTAACAGAAGTCCCTGTTGCTAGATTTATCAAATCAGTTCCATTTGCACGAAAAGAGATAGAGGCACCAATTCCCACGTCAATTTGTTGCGACCAAAGTCCACGAGACAAAACACGGTCAATCGCTGCTACCCCTTTGCGAACTGCTACAAAGCCCTCGCTCGGCACACGCCTAATTGCATGATGAAACTGTGTTTCAATAGATGCTAGGTCAGGAAAAATATCTTCATGATCGAACTCTAAATTGTTGATCCCAAATACGTCAGGGTGGTAGTGAACAAACTTCGATCGTTTATCGAAAAAAGCAGTATCATATTCATCAGCCTCAACAACAAAGACAGATCCACCACCGAGTCGTGCCGAAACGCCGAAATTTTCTGGTACACCACCGATCAAAAAGCCAGGATTTAAACCTGATACCTCTAAAATCCATGCCAGCATGCTGCTCGTGGTCGTCTTCCCATGAGTCCCCGCGACTGCCAAGACCTTCATGTTTGCGGTCAAACGACCAAGTAACTCGGGCCCAGAAATAAAAGGTATCTTTCGATTCAACAAGGTTTCTACGGACGGATTACCTCTCGACATAACATTACCTATTACGACCAAGTCTAGCGATTCGTCAAAAACTTCAGGGTCATAGCCTTGGTTTAAATTAATCCCAGCTTTACGCAGTTGGTCTGACATTGGTGGGTACACGGCCTCGTCGGAACCATTCACCTCCCATCCATTAGCTCGACACAGTTGAGCTAAGCCACCCATAAATGTTCCGCATATACCCAGAATATGAATTCTCACCGGTAACTCTCGTGTTGCTTCTTCATTGTATCCGGCGCCATATCGATGGCACCTCAAATGCATTCTATGTCCAATCCGCCCGTATTACCTCCACCATCACTTAATCTTCGGACGAAGATATTTACACGGCTTCAAAATAGGGGCCTTCAAAAAAAGTTACGCATAGAAAAGAGTATTACCAGCCTAAATAATAGAATAATTAATTTCACTGGGCGGGCTGAAATCTTTATCGCCGGAAAGGACATAGCAGAAATAAATAAATCAACTAGGCAGATCATTTAACGACACGGACAATGCTATAGTTTCAGTTTAGATGCATCTGAACAATTGGTCGAGCGATTGATTTTTGGTGAAGAAAGCGAATATCTCTATATTTGCTAAAATCAAATTCGGAGACGAACCATTTTGCAATAACCGTCTGGATTATGACCGCTTGGAGTGAAAGCTAACCGAGTGGAATCTGGAATACTTTGCAACTTCGTCATATTTAACGAAAAAGATCTGAGGGCTTTATGAGTTTCAACAATATCCCCGCCGGCGAGGACATTCCCAATGACATCTACGTTGTCATTGAGATTCCCTCAAACTCGACACCGATTAAGTACGAAATTGAAAAGAAGTTCGATGCGCTTTTTGTAGATCGCTTTATGGCCACGCCAATGTTCTACCCAGCAAACTATGGCTATATCCCAAACACATTGGCTGCCGACGGTGATGCACTCGACGTATTGGTTGTGACGCCCTATCCGGTCCAACCTGGCTCCATCATTCGCTCCCGCCCAATTGGCATCCTCGACATGAGCGATGAGGCGGGCCATGATTCCAAAATATTGGCAGTTCCGCACGAAAAGCTGACAACGCTCTATAAAAACGTCAGGGAAGCCAAAGACCTTGGAACATTACTGCTGGACCAAATCACCCATTTCTTCGAGCACTATAAAGATCTCGAGGCTGGAAAATGGGTGAAGGTAGATGGATGGCGAAGCGCAGATGCTGCACGTGAAGCAATCATCACTTCTGTCAGCGCAGCAAAATAATCAACCTTGCGATAGGAGCGCACGCAGATCTGACAAAGCTGTGTGCGCTCTCGAAATATAACTAGCCATCACCAAAGAATGGTTGGCGAAAAGTCCAAAACCAGACCCATTCAAAATCATGGGTGACCACACCGTTTGCTGGGTCGACTCTAACTCCCTAATCACCTGCCGTAGGGAAATGCGGGCATTTTTATTCTCCAAGACGGATGCAAAATCATGCTCAATTGCCCGCAAAATATGGAGTAGAGCCCACGCCGAGCCTCTAGACTCAAAAAACACGTCATCTATCTCAAACCACGGAGTTTTAACTCGTCTTTCAGTGAGATTTTCTATTGATTGATTCACATTGAGATCTCTCATGAAGTCCGTATTAAAGCGAATCTGACCAACACTCGCGGACAAACGCTGGCTAAGAGAACCAAGACGAGTTTCCACATTAGCTAGATAATTCCTGAGATTGTCAGCCCGCGCGTAAAACTGTGCATTCTCACCTTGAGTAGCAAGTCGATTCCCAAACGATCTCGCAGCCTCCGCACTTTTCGAATAACTTGACTCAGCAGAAGGAAACCACTTCTCACTGTCATAATTTAATGCAGGCTCAGCCACCACTAAATCAATATCTTCCGTGGACTGCGACTGACTTCTTGAAAAATCTTTTCGCAACGCACGGGCCAGATCTCGAGACTGCACTAAGGCCCCAAACTCCCAATTCGGCATGTTATCTAACCACAGACCTGGCAGTGTGACGTCGTTAGACAAGTATCCACCTCGCTTTTCAAGCAATGTTTCTATCACAAAAACTAAGGTTTCAACGGTGGCAGTTCCTATTGCTGGCGCAGAAGAATCAATACGCGCACGCTCGATGATCTTATCAATACCTACTTGTGAAGGCGCTTGACTAAAATGAATCCCAATTAAAACAGCACCCACAAGGTACAACGTAATAACACCTAAGACACAAACAAACCAAGTTGAGGAGGTCGCCAAATTAGCCAAGCGAGCTTTTAAATAATTAAACATAGTTAACCTGTTTTATTTGTGATCGTTGCTAATATGCTTAGGTAATATGACAACCGGAGAGAAACAGTGCAACGCGCGCCCGCCAATTTTTTCGCCTTTATCACCCTGCTCACCGGAATCCACGCCATCGCGGCTGGAAACTTTGGGTCAAGCTTCGGTCCTGCCAAGTTATTACCGGTAGAGCAAGCATTCACCGTGTCCCGTCCATCCGCCGATTTGGTTGAAATCCAGATCGCCGAAGGCACATACATATATGATGAGCACACGAAAATACAGACTTTCGCAGAAGAGATCATCGAAACAATTCGATCTGAAGCTATTCGCTACAACGACCCCATTTTTGGCATGACCCTCATCTACCGTGACAAACTCAAACTACACATGAAAAACGCCCCTAATACGGTAGTGGTTTTTTATCAGGGCTGCTCAGATATCGGATTTTGCTATCCGCCAAAGCAATCAGAACTGTCATTTTCTCATTGAATTACGCAAAATAGTTGGACGCTCTTCGAATTTTGTGGAATTTTTATGTCGAAAGTATTAATACTTAATGGACCTAATTTGAATCTATTGGGGAAACGGGAGCCTGAGATTTACGGGCAAACCACTCTTCAAGATCTCCAAAAGACACTTTCTGCTACCGCCCCGATTAATATGCAACTCGAGTTTTTCCAATCGAACCACGAAGGGATAATGATCGACCGCATTCACAATCTACTTGACGATCCTCTAAGCGGCATTGTTATCAATCCAGGCGCCTGGACGCATACAAGTATTGCACTCCGGGACGCCTTGGCGGCGATCAAAACGCCCTTTGTCGAAGTCCACATTTCAAACGTCCACGGGCGGGAGGCATTTCGTCATCACTCCTATTTCTCAGATCTCGCTCTAGCTGTAATTGCCGGATGCGGATACGCAGGCTATGGGTTTGCACTTGAAACTCTTCATAAGCATTTTAAGGATTCTTAATAAATGGATATTCGTAAGATCAAAAAATTAATCGAGCTCTTGCATGACAGCGACGTCGCTGAGATCGAAATTTCTGAGGGCGACGATAGCGTCCGAATTTCGCGTGGCAATGCCAATCAAGTCACTGTTTATGGACCGCGAGTGGCGAGCTCCCAAGTAGGGACGCCATCAACTCAAGAGAGCATCCCAATATCTTCCACGGAAGAAAATCAAACTCCCAGCGGGCATCAAATAAAATCGCCAATGGTAGGTACATTCTTCCGTTCCCCATCGCCAGATTCTGGGGCATTCATAGAAATAGGCTCAACTATCTCACCAGGTGATCCCCTTTGCATCATTGAAGCAATGAAGATGATGAACCAAATTGAAAGCGACTTCTCTGGTACCGTGATTGCCATTCTGGTTGATGATGGAGATCCCATTGAATTTGACCAGCCACTTATGGTGATCGGATAACTCCATGTTTAAAAAAATTATCATTGCCAACAGAGGCGAAATCGCACTCCGAATCCTCAGAGCTTGTCGGCAACTAGGCATACAGACTGTAGCAGTCCACTCCGTATGTGACCGCGACCTCAAACATGTGAAGCTAGCCGATGAGTCAGTCTGTATCGGCTCAAATGCTTCCTCACAAAGTTATCTAAACATCCCAGCAATAATTGCTGCTGCCGAAATAACTGATGCCGAGGCCATTCATCCAGGTTATGGTTTTTTAGCTGAAAATCCTGATTTTGCAGAACGAGCAGAAGAATCTGGGTTTACATTTATTGGACCATCCGCAGACACCATTCGCTTGATGGGCAATAAAGTAGCAGCCATTGAAGCGATGCGAAAAGCCCAAGTCCCAACTGTTCCCGGTTCTAATGGCCAACTTGGTGATAACAGCGTAACTAATTTACGTATTGCTTCTGAAATCGGCTATCCAGTTATCGTTAAAGCGGCGTCGGGCGGCGGCGGCCGAGGGATGAGAGTCGTTCACTCCAAAGAAAATCTGTTAAACGCCATCCAAATAACAAAAAGTGAGGCTCAAACAGCATTCGGCGACGCAACAGTGTACCTAGAAAAATTTTTAGAAAGACCTCGCCATGTTGAGGTCCAAGTCCTTGCCGACAAACATGGCAATGCAGCGCACCTCTACGACCGCGATTGTTCATTGCAACGGCGCCATCAAAAAGTTTTAGAAGAGGCTCCCGCACCTCAAATAGACTTAAATGCAAGAAAACAAGTTTTTGGCGCCTGCGTGAAAGCGTGCAAAGACCTCGGATACGTGGGGGCAGGGACCTTTGAATTCTTATATGAAGATGGACGGTTTTTCTTCATCGAGATGAATACGCGCGTTCAGGTCGAACACCCAGTTACAGAAATGGTGACGGGTATTGACATAATTCGTGAACAAATCTCAATAGCCGCAGGGTACCCCCTTTCGTTTAGCCAAGAGGATATTGTACTAAACGGACATGCGATTGAATGCAGAATCAACGCCGAAAATCCTAACACATTTTTACCAAGTCCCGGCACCATCAACCGCTACCACCAACCTGGAGGTCCAGGTGTTCGAGTTGATTCCCATATTTATTCGGGATACACCGTTCCACCCCACTACGACTCAATGATTGCCAAGTTCATCACTCATGGCTCAAGTCGGGTCGAAGCACTTAAGCGTATGGAAATTGCACTATCCGAATCACTAATTGATGGCATTCAAACCAATATTCCATTACAGCAAGACATAGTCACAGATCCATCATTTCTCGAAGGCCCGGTGAGCATTCATTACCTCGAGAAGAAACTCGGCTTGTCATGACCACTTTTCGCCAGCTCACATTATTGTGCCCCGGAGAAGCAGTCGATCTAATTGAAGAACTTATGTTTTTCGCTGATGCTCAAGCAGTAACCCTTGTAGACAGTGGAGATACCCCAATTTTTGAGCCGCCAGTCGGGTCGCACCCAGTTTGGCCGCAAACGCAACTCCAAGGACTCTTCTCCGATGACAGAGAGGATGGTGAGATACTGAAGGAACTCCGCCAGCTTTTCCGAAGTGCAGAACTCGTCATTGAACTTCCAAAAATCCTTCATGAAGTAGCAGACCAAGACTGGGTACGAGTCACTTTAGAACAATTTAAACCGCTCAAAATTGGTAACTTCTGGGTCCGTCCGTCTTGGGACCAAATAAAAACGCCAGATAATCTTACTACACTGACATTGGATCCCGGCCTCGCTTTTGGTACCGGCATGCACCCAACGACCCAAATGTGTCTCGAATGGCTAAGTGATCACCCAACCGCCGGCAAGAAAGTCTTGGATTTTGGTTGTGGATCGGGGATTTTAGCTATTGCATCTGGCTGCCTCGGCGCCACGTCAATAACGGGGCTCGACATTGACCCTCAGGCCTTGATCGCAACCGCAAATAACGCAGCCTTGAACAATCTCAGTATTACAACGCTCAGCGGGGATCAAACACCAGTCCAACCCTTCGATGTTGTACTCGCCAACATTTTGGCCAACCCATTAATTGACCTAGCCCCGACCCTGACAAGGTTGGTAGCGCCCAGTGGCTCTCTAATTCTCACTGGGCTTTTGAATGAGCAAGCTAAACAGGTTCGCAGCGCTTATCCAGAGTTTAGCTTTGAATCAGATCTCAATCGCGACGGTTGGACAAGGCTGTTTGGGACCAAAAAGGTGTACTAGCGATGAGAATTGGAGATCTCGAATTTGACAATCCTGTTTGGCTTGCTCCGATGGCAGGAGTCAATGACCGGCCGGTCCGCGTACTTTGTCGCTCGCTTGGCGCCGGCATGGCTATTAGTGAAATGACTCACTGTGACATGAGCCTTTGGGATACAAAAAAAAGTCTACACCGCCTTGACCACCGAAACGAGACAGGTCCTATCAGCATACAAATCGCAGGCTATGATCCAAAAATGCTCGCAAATGCGGCGCGGGCAAATGAGGAACGTGGTGCTGATTTTATTGACATTAACTTAGGATGCCCAGCCAAAAAAGTACTCAAAAAAGCAGCAGGCTCAGCGTTAATGCGCGATGAATCACTGGTAGCTGAAATTTTTCAGGCCGTTGTATCAGCAGTACAAATTCCCGTCACAGTAAAAATGCGAACCGGCTGGGATCACACATTGAAAAATGGCCCCAAGATCGCTCGCATGGCTGAAAGTCTTGGTTTGGCCGCAGTGACAATGCATGGGAGAACGAGATCCGACATGTATAAAGGCGAAGCTGAATACGACACGATTAAGAAAACCCGCGACTTAATATCTATCCCATTAATTGCTAATGGAGACATCACTTCAACAAACAAGGCGAGAGAAGTTTTAAAAGAAAGTGGTGCTGATGCTGTGATGATAGGCCGGGCGACCCAGGGAGATCCATGGCTCCCGGGAATTATCGCATCCGAACTGAGCGGCCATAACAAATCACGGCCTGATCCAAGTGCACAAATTCTTATCATGGCCGGCCTTATTCTTGATATTCAAGAGTTTTACGGGGTCCCGATGGGCGTTAAATTTGCGAGAAAACATATCCAATGGTTTCTAAAACGGTTTGCAAATGGCTCCCAAGCATGGTCTCAATTGTGTACGATATGCGATCCTGACTTACAAATTCGACGATTTTTAGAATTAATAGACGGAGGAGCACTCCGCGATGGGGCTTAAAGAATCGGTTCGGCAACAACTTTGTCGGTATTTCGATGAACTCGACGGTGAATTGCCAAAAAATCTATACGATCAGGTAATTGGCCAGGTTGAGCATGCACTTTTAGAAATAACACTCGAGAAAGCTGGACAAAACCAGTCCAAAGCAGCGGATATATTAGGGATTAGCCGGGGCACACTTCGAACTCGGATGAAACTCTTTGGGATGCTATCCTAGCCTATCGCCAACGCTGATATACTTTGCTTCTTTCACCGCAAAGAGATTTCACAATTGATCCCAGTGACAGACCGAATTCAGATTCGACGTGCACTTTTAAGTGTTTCAGACAAAACAGGCCTTTTAGAGTTCGCGGCAGGCTTGCACGCACACGGCGTAGTACTGGTCTCTACGGGTGGTACTTACCGAGCATTGGTTGACGTAGGCTTACCCGCTATCGAAGTTTCCTCAGTCACAGAATTTCCTGAAATAATGGATGGGAGGATAAAAACCCTACACCCAAAAATTCACGGGGGTATCCTCGGCCGCCGCGATGTGGATAAAGGGGTCATGCAGACCCATGGCATCTCAGAAATCGATTTGGTATGCGTAAATCTTTATCCATTTCAAGAAACCATCTCGAATCCAAAAGCCACTTTTGAAGAGGCCATTGAAAATATCGATATTGGCGGACCTGCCATGGTCAGATCAGCAGCCAAAAACCATAAATATGTCGGAATCGTCACATCCCCAAATCAGTATGCCGAAGTACTTACTGAAGTAGCTAACGGCGGACTCACAAAAAAAGCCCGGAGAATGCTCTCGACAGCAGCATTTCAGCACACAGCCAATTACGATGGAGCGATCGCTAATTACCTTGGTCAAGATTCCGAAGCCCTTAACTATCCAACAAATTTGTTCATGCACTTTGAAAGAAAATCTGTGCTTCGCTATGGCGAAAATCCTCACCAAAGCGCAGCGTTTTATGCCGAGCCACATACCAACACTGCAGGCATAAGCACAACGACTCAATTAGCTGGCAAAGCAATGTCATTCAACAATATCGCAGATACAGATGCAGCGCTTGAGTGCGTGCGCCAGTTTGAAGCACCGGCCTGCGTAATCGTAAAACATGCCAATCCCTGCGGTGCTGCGGTAGATAATTCGATTCTCGCGGCGTACGAACGGGCTTTTGCTACAGACCCAACCAGCGCCTTCGGTGGAATCATTGCATTTAATCGAAAGCTAGATGTCACAACAGCCGAACGCATTCTCGAACGTCAGTTTGTTGAAGTTATTATCGCGCCCGGCGTAGACCCCGGCGTGGAGATATTAATTGGGGGGAAACCGTCAGTTCGCTTGCTAGTCGTTGGTGATTTAACCAAAGTTGTCTCACAACTGGATTATCGGCGCGTTCATGGCGGCCTGTTGGTGCAAGAAACGGATGTCGGTATTCGCACTGCTAATGACCTCAAGTGCGTCACGACTACCTTACCAACAGATGGGCAAATCAGTGACTTGCTATTCGCTTGGAAAATCGCGAAATTCGTCAAGTCCAATGCCATTATTTATGCGAGGAACAAACAAACCATTGGGGTTGGCGCAGGGCAAATGAGCCGAATTTACTCAGCACGAATAGCGGCGATCAAAGCGCAGGATGCTGGGCTAGCTGTAAAAGGATCCGTGATGGCATCCGATGCTTTCTTCCCTTTTCGCGATGGAATCGACGCGTCAGCTGATGCCGGCGTTGCTGCAATCATCCAGCCGGGCGGCTCAATTCGAGATCAGGAAATCATTGAAGCCGCAAATAGTCATGGCATCGCTATGCTGTTTACTGGAATGCGGCATTTCCGTCATTAAGGAGACATAATGCAAATATTAGTCATCGGCGGCGGTGGCCGTGAACATGCTCTTGCATGGAAACTGGCACAATCGCACCGTGTTACTCAAGTTTTTGTAGCTCCGGGTAATGCTGGAACAGCGCTGGAAGATAAAGTTACCAATATTGCAATTGAGGCAACAGATCTCAAGGCGCTACTTAACTTTGCCAAGACTAATCACGTGGCTTATACAGTGGTTGGGCCAGAAGCCCCTCTCGTTGCCGGGATCGTCAATCAGTTTGAGGCAAACGGACTGAACTGTTTTGGACCGAATAAGGAATGCGCACAACTTGAAGGTTCAAAGGCATTTGCCAAGGCTTTTTTAGCACGGCATCAGATCCCCACAGCAGCTTATGAAACTTTCACCGAAGTCAACGCAGCTCTGACCTACCTTGACCAAGTGGGCGCACCTATCGTTATCAAAGCCGATGGACTTGCAGCAGGTAAAGGGGTGATTTTAGCGACAACCCTGAATGAAGCCAAAAATGCAGTCAATGATATGCTCGAAGGCAACCAGTTTGGTGAGGCCGGGCATCGCGTAGTCATTGAGGAATTTTTAACAGGAGAGGAGGCAAGCTTTATTGTGATCGTTGATGGATCAGATGTCTTGCCATTGGCTTCATCACAAGATCATAAAGCAGTTTATGACGGAGATAAGGGCCCAAATACGGGGGGGATGGGTGCGTATTCACCTGCAGTGCTGGTCGATCAGGCATGCCACAATCGTATTATGACTGAAGTCATTCGGCCAACCATTGATGGCTTGAAAAAAGATGGCCTGCGTTATCGAGGATTTTTGTACGCGGGCATTATGATTGCCGCCGATGGCACCCCGAGAGTACTTGAATTCAACTGCCGCTTTGGCGATCCAGAGACTCAGCCAATTCTCTTTCATCTGAAGAGCGACTTCCTCAATCTTGTGGAAGCGGCCTGCCAAGGGCGATTAAATGATCAAAAAGCCATATGGGACTCACGCTTTGCCTTAGGCGTTGTTATGGCTGCTCCTGGCTATCCAGGTCACTACCCAGCAGGTTCCGTAATCGAATTTGGCGAGGACATAGAGTGCACCAAAGTATTTCACGCTGGCACCACGATGAATGAAGAAAAAATCATTACGTCCGGAGGACGCGTACTTTGCGTCACTGCATTAGGAGAGACCATAAAAGATGCTCAAAAACTAGCATACGAGCGCGTAAAAAATATTTCATTTAAAGGTGCTCAGTACCGCTCAGATATCGGCTACAAAGCGATCACTAAAAAACCTCGAATTCTTAAATAATACAAGGAAGAAACTCACCGAATCGAATGGTATCCAGAGTTATTCGGGCCGCTGTAGCTTCGATAATTACACCGGCATTAATCGCATCATGACATACCTCTTCGAACTCAGGATCAATATGTACAGATGGCCTAATGGATTGGATGCCTGAGTGCATTGAAACCATAAGTAAGCGGGCTTCAACTCCTTTCCTCGCCATTTCAGAAAGTAATCGTACATGACTGTTAGCGCGCTTAGAGGGAGCGTCTGGGAACCAACCCTCCCCGCCTTCCCAAAGCGTTACAGATTTAATTTCCACATAAACCGGTGCGCCAACTCGACTACACTCAAGGTCAAAACGATGCGCTCCAACCCGGGGCTCCCGCCTGATTAGCTCAGCACCTGGAAGCCATTCAGATAGGGCTGTTGAGGCCATTAGCTGGTTCGCTCTAGCTGTATTTACACACACTAAATGAGAATCAATTTCTATTAATTCCCAAGCATACAACAACTTACGCCCAGGTGGTTGCGGGCGGATCCAAACCCTAGATCCGGGAATCAATAATCCCGTCATCCGCCCCGTATTTGCACAATGTGCGGTCACCAGCCCAATCCCAGCCACCTCAATATCAGCAAAAAAGCGTTTATAGCGCCTAACAAAAAGCCCTTCAATCAACGGAGGATTAAACTCTATCATTTAGGTAACGCTCAATTCGCAGCAAAGCCTCTTCCAAGCGCGTAACCGGTTGTGTGTAGGCTATGCGCAACCAACTGGCCGGTAATCTCGATGAAAAATCGATTCCAGGAGTCAATGCAACACCAGTTTTTTTAATTAAATCAATACAAAAAGCTTGCGCATCATCTGTAAGCGCAACGGCATCCGCAAAGACATAAAATGCTCCATCAGGGACACAAGCAACTTTAAACCCCAAACGCTGAAGCCCTGAGACCAACATATCACGCCTGACCTTCAGTTCAGAACGGCGGGTCTCAGCCTCTTCGAGCACCGATGAATCAAAACAAGCCACGGCAGCTGATTGAGCGATTGATGATGGGCAAATAAAGAGGTGCTGAGCCAATTTTTGAGTTGCAGCAAGTGCATATTCAGGCACGACTAGCCATCCCAATCTCCAACCCGTCATATTAAAATATTTCGAAAAGCTTCCAACCACAAAGTGCTGATCTCCATAAGTTAAACTGGAATTTTGGCCCAACTTAAACATCAAACTGTGATAAATCTCATCGACAACTAAATGCCGTCCAGATGAGTTACACCAATCAACTATTGAGCGGAGGGCATCCGGAGGAACCGCCATACCAGTCGGATTGGCGGGATGCGCGAGCATCAGATTTGTGTCACTAGGCCCTGCCTCTCGCGCAAGATGAGCGAGTGTTGGCTGGAATCCAGTATCGAATTCTGTTTCTAACCAATGCACTCGTCCGCCCACCGCCTCAATGAATCTTGGATTACAGGGGTAAGACGGATCCGCCAACAATACCTGATCACCTGGATTTGTAGTCACAGCTAAGGCCAGCAAAAGAGCACCCGACGCTCCTTGCGTAAGTTGAATCCGCTCTGGAGGCACATAAATTCCAGTTTTTGCATACCAATCAGCGATTGCTTGTCGCAATGGTGCAGTCCCACGCGCATCCGTGTAACGAGTCTGGCCTCTGTCCAACGCATCCTTCGCTGCCGAAACAACTAACTCTGGCGAAGAAAAGTCCGGTTCACCGACTTCCAGATGAATTATATCGACTCCGCGCGCAGCTAGTATTTGGGCCACACGGACCACCTCCATGACATGAAATGGTGGGATTTCCTGAACTCGCTGAGCCAGTTTCCGCTGATTATTGCCGTTCAATCTATTCTCCGGTTTAAAGAAGGTGGTACAGGCGAGCTTGTTCTGATACTTTTCTGCGTCATATTATTTTGTGTGGAATCGGTCGACGATGGCAAAAAACAAAAAAGAGTCGCTTTTAGGCTTTGTAGCGCCCTACAAAGAAACCAAAAGCGAAGAATACATGAGTGAAACGATGCGAGCACATTTCGTTGAAATTCTAAACCACTGGAAAAAGAATCTGATGGAAGAAGTTGACCGTACTGTAAATCACATGAAAGAAGAGGCGGCCAACTTTGCTGATCCTGCGGATCGAGCGACTCAAGAGGAAGAATTTAGCCTCGAGCTAAGAACACGTGATCGCGAACGCAAGCTAATCAAGAAAATCGATAAAACATTCGAGGCCATAGATAACGATGACTATGGTTTCTGCGAAACCTGTGGAATTGAGATTGGTTTGCGACGACTTGAAGCCCGGCCTACAGCAACCCAATGTGTTGACTGCAAGACACTGGATGAATTGCGCGAAAAGCAAACAGGTGGCTAGCCGTGGACAAGTACCGAGGCCGCTTCGCGCCATCGGCAACTGGGCCGCTTCATTTAGGCTCAGTATTCGCGGCCCTTATTAGTTTTTTAGATGCCCGTTACCATAACGGGGTATGGTTAGTCAGAATTGATGATTTAGATCGCTTTCGATGCAGTTCCGAACATGCCGAATCCATTCTTCAGTGTCTTTTGTCGTTTGGCATGGAGCCAGATGAACCAGTAATCTACCAGTCAGAACGGCTGAACCAATATGCCAAAAAATTTATAAAGCTAAAGGAATCGGGGCAGCTGTACAGCTGCTTATGCAGTCGCAAATCGCTCCCCAAATCGGCCTACCCGGGATCTTGCCGAAGTCGCAAGGGACAGCCACTGATATCTGATGCCAGTGTACGAATCGACTCCCAAGCCCTAAATTTATGCTTCGAAGATATCTACCAAGGTAGAATTCAACTTGAACATCCCGGTGACTTTATAATCAAGCGGCGAGATGGATTATTTTCTTATCAACTAGCTTGTGCAATCGACGAGCACATTGATGGCATCACACAGGTCATTCGGGGAAGCGACCTACTTCCCTCAACTGTTATGCAAAAATTTATTGCCGCCGAGCTCAATCAGATAGCGCCTTCCTACGGACATTTTCCAGTGCTTACCGATCGATCTGGGGAGAAATTTTCAAAGCAAAGTTTTGCGCGTGCTACTGATACGAATCAACCAGGCCTTAGCTTCTACAAAATTGCCGAGCTTCTTTTACTTAGCGACTCACCGAAACCATCAGCGCCTTCCACTGAATGGATAGGTTATTTTTTATCACTGGGCAACCCTGCGGGGTTGATTCCAAGAACATATTCATTAACAGCAAACTAAGAAAAAAAGAGTAGAATTAAAAAAAGGGTCTCATAAATCCATGAATACGCTACTTCTCGCTACAGATGACTCCCTGTTAAAGGAAGCTCTAACAATAAGCTTTGAAGATGTGGCTCTTCGAATTATTGTTGCGTCCACATTACGGGATGCCATTATTCAAGTGCCACTTGCAGACTGCATTGTCTCGGAGCATCTACTGCCAGATGGTTCAGCAAACGCTCTTTTCGACAAAGCCAAGGGCCGACCATTTATTCTAATGGTAGACCAAGCCTCGCTAAAGCATGGAATCGTGGCGATGCGTCGAGGCGCATTTAATTGCCTTACAAAACCCATTGATCACAAAGAATTAATTCGTTCCATTACTCGAGCCTTTGATGGCATAAAGACCGATTCAACCTCCTTGGAGATGATCGGCCAATCTGAACCACTAGAACGATTGCGACATCAAATCAAGCGCGTTGCGCCCTTAGATACTACTATTTTAATTAGCGGCGAATCCGGGACTGGAAAAGAATTGGTAGCCAAAGACATCCACCAAAAGTCCAAGCGCTTTGGGCTTGAAATGATTTCAGTAAATTGTGCAGCGATCCCAGATTCGTTGGTCGAAGCTGAGCTATTCGGTCACGTTAAAGGAGCATTCACTAACGCGATAACTGATCGCTCAGGCTTAATTGAAGCGGCTCATAATTCCACACTATTCCTCGACAAAATTGATGAACTTTCATTAGCGACACAGTCGGGACTACTGAGAGTATTACAAGAAGGGGAAGTTCGTCGTGTTGGCAGCACTGAAAGGACTTATGTCAATGTACGCTTAATTGCCGCAACTCAACGTAATTTACTTGAAATGGTGTCAAAAGGTTCCTTCCGGGAAGACCTTTACTATCAATTAAATGTAATCGAATTAACCTGTCCAACCCTGAAGGATCGCGGTAACGATGTCTTATTATTAGCCAACGCATTTCTTAAACATTCAAAACAAACGATGGATAGGCCAAAGCTGAGCTTCAGCAAAGAATCTCTAGTCGCCATGCGCGACCATCCATGGCCAGGAAATATCCGAGAACTCAAAAATGCGATCGAGAGGGCTGTAATACTCTCAGACGGACCCGACATCTGCCCACCTGACTTAGGACTGAAGCAATCGCAGGCGAAGCAACATTTCATTGGAAACGAACAACGTCAAAGCAATGAGCAAAGGCCAACCATGTCGCTTGAAAATTACTTCCAACACTTTGTTCTGTCTCACCAAGAACAACTGAGTGAAACGGAACTGGCGAAACGACTGGGGATTAGTCGAAAAAGTCTCTGGGAGCGACGAAATCGGCTAGGAATCCCAAAGCACCGTGACGGTGATCTCTTAGAATAAGCTAAAGCAGTCAGCGTGCTACTTTGAGTAACATTACTCTCTCCAAGCGTCCAGATAACACAGCACCTAAGTCGAATATAAAAAAAGTCAGGCGATGTGCATAATCATATCGTTCTAAATAAAAATATAAAAAGAACGCAACCGGCGAAAACAATAAAAATATTGCCGAATGAGATTACGCTTCACTGTGAAAACTGTGCTTTAAGGAGACAGGTAGTTTCCCGGGATCGATAAAAATAAGAACGCTTAGCGTCCAATATCTCGGTTGTGTAAAAAGCAACTCAAGGTACAGATTGCACATTGAAAGGTAATTTCGGAATGTTGCATCAAAAATAAAAATAAATGAAAAGTGTAATCAGAGGGGCCCTAGCCCCTTTTTTATTATCTGGCTCTGGTATGCTTTAAGTTTTTCTAGAAGAGGTCACCCATTGTTCTCGGTATTCAGAAAAATCAAGCAAGGAACCGAAATTCAAATTTCTCGTAATGTAATATCACAAGAATACCATGGCCTTCAACACAGTGATCTCTCGGCGGGTAGTCTACGGGTAATTGAAATCCTCCAGAAAGCCGGCTTTCAAGCCTATTTAGTTGGTGGTGGGATCAGGGATCTATTGCTTGAAAAGCATCCCAAGGACTTCGATGTAGCTACTAACGCTCGCCCCAATGAGATTCAGAGTCTGTTCAGAAAAGCACGAATTATTGGTCGCCGTTTTCAGATTGTTCATGTCCGAATGGGTCCTGAAATTATTGAGGTTACAACCTTTAGGGGCTCGTCAGAAAATAGCCACCATAGGCAAGCCAATGAGTCAGGTATGCTAGTGCGTGACAATGTATTCGGGTCCGTTGAGGATGACGCAATTCGTCGAGACTTCACGATGAATGCGCTTTATTACGACCCGACGACCCATGAAGTACTCGATTTTGTGGGTGGGTATGATGATCTTGAAGATAATATAATTCGTGTTATCGGCGATCCGGAAACTAGATATCGTGAAGATCCAGTACGGATGCTGAGAGCGGTTCGATTTGTTGGGAAGCTTGGGATGTCCCTAGCTGACGAGACGAAAGAGCCCATTAAGCGGCTTGCGTCGTTATTACGCGACGTTTCTTCGTCACGACTATTTGATGAAGTTCTTAAATTATTACAAGCAGGAAATGGATACAACACTTTCCCGCACCTACTACAATTTGAGCTACTTCGGTCCATGTTTCCTCAAGCTCATACAATATTCCAAGCGAATAATGACAGTTCCGACCACCGGCTAATCCTGAAGGCTCTGCAAAATACAGACTTCAGATTAAGTGAAGGAAAAACAGTCACTCCAGCATTCCTCTATGCTGCCATGCATTGGCCACAAGTACAGCTTCGCTGGCTTGAGTTAGAGAGGGAGGGCAATGAACGGAGTAACTCGCTTGCAATAGCTGCATCAGAAACGCTTGAATTTAATCAGCAATTTGTCGCTATACCGAAAAGATTTTCTACTACGATTCGCGAAATCTGGGACTTACAAATTAAACTCGAAAAGCGTCATGGTAGACGGCCGGACTCCACTCTCGAACATCCACGCTTCCGTGCGGGTTACGATTTCTTACTATTGCGAGAGTCCGCTGGTGAAATACCTGTTGGACTTGGACAATGGTGGACTGAATATCAGATCGCAGATGAAACTGAGCGTAGAGAACTCATCACGTCAGTGCAGGGCGAAGAGCATGGCGCTATGCCAAAGCGACGTCCAAGAAAACGGGCGGGACCAAAACCCAATGTATACTGAAGTATATCTAGGTCTTGGTTCCAATCTGGAGTTGCCAGTAAAGCAGCTCGGCACAGCCATCAATCTTCTTGAAAGTACGTTAGATCACATCGAAGTTGCTCCGATCTATCAATCAAAGCCTTTGGGCCCCACGGGACAGGCGGACTATTTCAATACAGTAGTTCGAGGATGGACAACCCTTGATCCTATCAAATTGCTTGATGCCTGTCAGTTGATTGAGGATAAGCAAAATCGCGTGAGAGCGGAACGCTGGGGGCCGCGGACGATTGATGTCGATATTCTCTACTTCGGAACTAGCGTAGTAAAGACTGGCCGACTCACAATTCCCCATCCGGAAATATTAAACCGAGCATTTGTAGTATTTCCATTGCTTGACCTCATGCCATCGGGTAGCTCACCCGGGGGTGATTATTTGAACCGCAGTGATTACGATCACAGCTCCTTGAAACAGATTAATCAAGATCATAAGGACTAAATATGAGCCAAGTCACGCTGACAGACCTGCAAAAACATCGCGAGAATAATACTAAATTCAGCATGGTGACTGCTTATGACGCGTGCTTCTCTTCGCTGGCATCAAACGCGGGAATTGATAGCATTTTAGTTGGGGACTCACTTGGCATGGTTCTACAAGGACATTCCAACACATTACCAGTCACAATCCAAGACATCGCATACCACACCGCCTGCGTTGTGGCGGCGGCACCTAAGTCTATGATTATTAGTGATATGCCATTTATGGCAGCTGCAACAATGCAAGAAGCCACCATAGCAGCCCGCGCGCTCTCGCAAGCAGGCGCTCAGATGATCAAAATTGAAGGCGGCAAAAATCTATTAGATCTGATTAAGCTATACCAAGATCACGGCGTCGCAACATGCTGTCACCTAGGGCTGACGCCTCAGTTTGTTCATAGATTTGGTGGATATAAAGTACAGGGAAAGACCCAAGAAGCAGCCGATCGGTTAGTCGAGACCGCAGAAATTTTGAACAAAGCAGGGAGCGATGTAATTTTGCTCGAGTGCGTTCCAAACAGCGTCACTGAACGCATCATGAAAGTAACAAATATTCCTGTTGTCGGCATAGGAGCTGGCCCATTGTGCACAGGTCAAGTTCTTGTGATGCATGACTTGCTCGGGATCACACCAGGGAACCCAGCCCGATTTGTACGGAATTTCATGGCCGAAAACAAATCCATTCAAGAAGCTTTTCGTGCCTACGACCGGGCTATCAAGGATGGAAGCTTCCCCGCAATGGAGCACTGCTTTGCCGATTGAGAAACCGACTATATTCAACACCGTTAAAGAAATCCGAACTCGATTACAAGAAGTGCGAACTCAAGGTCAGTCGATTTCTTTTGTTCCGACTATGGGCAATCTGCATCAAGGCCATTTCGACCTCATATTAAAAGCGTCCGAACTAGCGGACCACGTAGTTGTTAGTATTTTTGTAAACCCCATGCAATTTGGACCACATGAGGACTTTGATGCCTACCCACGGACGCTGGCCACTGATTTCGGAGCGCTATCGGAACTGCCATGCCAAAGCATATTTGCCCCAACCGTTCGGGAAATCTATCCTAAAGGGGTCAGCACAGAAATTGACGTTCCCAGCCTGTCTACAATTTTATGCGGCCAACATCGACCAGGCCACTTCAGGGGCGTTGCAACCATCGTAAATAAATTGCTCAACATTGTGGAACCACAGTACGCAATTTTAGGCAAAAAAGATTATCAACAACTTCAAGTTATTGAGACGATGGTGTCCGACCTACTGATGCCCATCAAGATCGTGGGAGCGGAGACAACGCGGGAGCCTTCCGGGCTCGCTATGAGCAGTCGTAATGCCTACCTTTCAGAGATTCAACGAACCTTGGCAGCCGAACTATTCCATAGCCTCAATACACTGGCTATCGCCCTAGCTGAAACTCGACACATGAGCCCTATATTGAAAATTGAGCGCCAACGCCTTACCGACGCGGGCTTCATTGTAGATTATTTAGAGATTCGTAACGCGGACAATATTAGCGCAACTTATCTTGAGGCAACACGAGCAGTTATCTTAGTAGCGGCAAGGCTTGGAAAAGCACGTTTGATTGACAATCTAGTAGTCCATCTTACGCACTAAAAATACATAGCCAATTGATTTTTCGTTCCCTAATACGGCTTTCTTTCCAATCAGATTGTACATGGGCTTGTCGCTCACGAAAATCAAAGCTACTAGAACAAGGCCACATCCCAGCTTCTTCAATTTTCTTTGCGTTATTAATGCAAAAACCCTGACACCATCTCTAGCGCCAGGGCTCTGAATCGTAAAACAGACGTTTTCACATATCTTTCATTGTCAGCTTAATTCGGCCCCGTGCATCGACGTCCAATACTTTGACTTTAATCATGTCACCAACTTTCATATGGTCTTCAACGTTCTCTACTCGCTCTTCCGAGATCTGGCTTATATGAACCAATCCATCCTTTCCGGGCAAAATATTCACAAATGCCCCAAAATCTACAATCCGCTCAACCTTACCGCTGTAAACACCACCAATTTCGGCTTCCGCTGTAATCGCTTCGATCAGCGAAATTGCCTTCTGCGCAGCCTCTTTCGTATCCGCATAGACACGGATCAATCCATCATCTTCCAAATCGACCGTAGCACCTGATGTTTCGCAAATACTTCTAATGACTGCGCCACCCTTACCAATTACTTCACGGATCTTATCCGGATCGATTCGGAAGCTGTAAGTACGCGGAGCGGTATCTGCTACATCATCACGGGCCGAATCCAAGACCTTGTTCATTTCACCTAAAATATGTAAACGAGCATCCTGGGCTTGTCCCAAAGCCGCACGCATAATTTCTTCGGTGATACCTTCAATCTTAATATCCATCTGTAAGGCAGTAATACCATCAGCAGAACCAGCCACTTTGAAATCCATATCTCCTAAATGATCTTCATCACCTAAAATATCAGTCAATACTGCGAAATCACTATCCTCCTTCACGAGGCCCATGGCGATTCCAGCAACAGGCGCTCGCAACGGCACACCAGCATCCATAAGAGCTAATGAGGCACCACAGACGGATGCCATTGACGAGGAACCATTAGACTCAGTAATTTCACTGACTACGCGAATGGTGTACGGGAAAGTTTCTTCATCCGGCAACATTGCGTAAACCCCGCGCCGGGCGAGTCGCCCATGCCCAATTTCACGACGCTTAGGTCCCGACATAAATCCGGCTTCCCCAACGCAATATGGAGGAAAATTATAGTGCAACATAAAGGTATCTTTATCATTACCCATCAGACCATCCACGACCTGCGCGTCCCTCAGCGCCCCTAGGGTGGTTACAACAATTGCTTGCGTTTCACCGCGAGTGAAAATTGCTGAACCGTGTGCGCGCTTCAGAGTGCCCACTTCGCAATTAATCGGACGTACGGTTTTTTGATCACGACCATCAATTCGGGGGAGGCCTTGAATCACACGGGTACGAACAACGTCTTTTTCAACCTTACTGAATAGCTCACCAACTGCTTCTGCGCGCTCCCCATCCTTACCACCAAGTAATGCAATGGCGTCGGCACGAATCTCGGAAAGTGCCGCATATCGAACCATCTTTTCTGAAATCTGATATGCCTCGTCAATCCGTGATTGATGCTGTGATTTAAGTTCTTCAAGTAAAGCTTCGTCAATCGCTGGAGCTTGCCATTCCCATGGGCTTTTTCCATATTTAGAAACAAATTCGATAATGGCATCAACCGCAACTTGAAGTTCAGTATGAGCAAACATAACCGCCCCAAGCATCTGCTCTTCAGTCAACTCATCAGCTTCAGATTCCACCATTAAGACTGCGTCTTTTGTACCCGCAACGATCATATCTAAGCGAGATTCACCCACCTCATCAAATGAGGGATTCAAAAGGTACTGGCCATCTTCAGAAAAACCAACGCGGGCTGCACCGATTGGCCCACTAAAGGGAATCCCTGAGATCGCTACCGCCGCTGATGCACCAAGCATTCCTACGATATCTGAGTCGTGAGTTTTTGATGCGGACATTACGGTCAGAACAACTTGAACTTCGTTCATGAATCCATTCGGAAACAAAGGACGAAGCGGACGATCGATCAGCCGTGACGTGAGCGTCTCTTTCTCTGTTGGACGTCCTTCACGCTTAAAATAGCCACCTGGGATTTTTCCCGCAGCATAAGTTTTTTCCTGATAGTGCACCGATAAAGGGAAGAAGCTCTGCCCCGGCTTAACTCTCTTTGCGCCAACAACCGTGGCAAGGATTTGTGTATCACCCATCGTAATAACCACAGATCCAGTAGCTTGACGCGCTATGGCACCAGTTTCTAGCGTGACTTCCTGCCCACCAAATTGAAATTTTGTTACTTGCTTTTCCATTGATTTCCTACTTCCGATATTCCGGATTTCTTCCGGTTGAAACGCGAGAATGGCCCCCACGGATCATTCTCGTTTTTTTTGACTAGCGTCGTAGACCAAGTTCTTTGATCAAAGCGGCGTATCGACTCACGTCCTTCGACTTAAGATAATCCAGTAATTTACGTCGCTCATTCACCATACGAATTAAGCCGCGACGACTATGGTGATCGTGAATATTTTTCTTGAAATGACCTTGAAGGGCTTCAATGTTCGCAGTCAAAAGTGCTACCTGCACTTCAGATGAACCAGTATCATTTTCACCACGACCAAATTTTTTAACAAGCTCTGCTTTTTTCTCTACTGTTAAAGCCATTAATTATACTCCTAATCTGGCATACCCGACCCCAAGGGCCCGAAAACCGAACTGCCACGTATGCCAGCAGCAGCCGGAGACAACATTCTTTTTGCTGATATCACACCATTTGACTCAGAACTGACCAACCCAAAGAACCGTGTCTCATCAAAATATGCGCGTAGAGTACCACATAAAACTTCTGATTTACTGCGTACTTTTTGCCCCGAAATCAAGGCCCTGCACTCACTTTCAGTACAGTTGATGCGTGGTAAATTTAACAAAAGAGTATCTACGGGTAGAAAAAGATCGTCACACGATTCTTCAGACTCAGCTAACCGCGATTCCAGCTCCAAAAGCGAATGGGCTGAGTCAAGGGTCAACTCACCCGAGCAAATACGCGTCAAGGCAGTTAGATGGCCGCAGGTACCTAGAAGGTCGGCCAATGATTCTGCGATGCTGCGTATATAGGTTCCTTTGGAACAGTGAACTTCGATATCAATCCAACCAGATTCTGTATCAAATCCAATCAGATGGTTTCGGTGAATCGTTACTTGACGTGAGCGTCTTTCGACCTCCACGCCTTGACGAGCGAGCTTATACCAAGGCTGACCGTTTTGCTTTAGAGCGGAAATTAATGGGGGAAGTTGCTCAATAACTCCGGTTAAACTGAACAAAGCACTGAGAACTAAGGACTCGGTCAAGCAAGGAACAGACTTTTTTTCAGTCACCTCCCCATCGGCATCGAGAGTCGTAGTCGCAATACCAAGTTGGACTCTGGCCACGTAGGTTTTATCTGCACCCAACCCGTACTGACTGAATTTAGTGGCTTCGCCAAAAACGACCGGCAAAACCCCTGTAGCCATAGGATCTAAGGCCCCTGTATGACCTACTTTTTGCGCTTTCGTCAGGTGCTTTAGTCTCTGCACAACCCGACTAGATGTCATACCAGAAGGTTTATCAATAATTAGAATGCCATGGATTAGGCGCCCTTTTTTGCGCCGCACCATTAATTGTGCTGATCGTTTTTTAGAGCTTGATAAATAAGCGAATTGATATGCGACCCTCTTTTTAATGAGTCATCATAATGAAAACGCAAAAGCGGTACTTTTCGGACTTTAAGACCACGGCCTAATTCGGCGCGCAAAAATGATGACGCCTGATTCAGTATAGCCATACTCTCCACAATTTTCTCTTCGGCATCATCCGGAACTAAAACAGTCACGTTCACGTCTGCATAAGAGAGATCTTTCGACAACTCAACAAAGTTCACAGTGATCATGCCAACTCGAGGATCCTTCAGCTCTCGCTGAATTAGCAGCGCCAAGTCTCTCTGAATTTGCTCTCCCAGACGCTGAGCACGGCTAAATTCAGCCGGCATTACAGCTCCCTAGCGAACTCACGCACATCAAAAACTTCGATCTTATCGCCAGCTTTGACATCCGTGTAATTTTTAACACCGATTCCACATTCTGTACCATTTCGCACATCATTTACGTCATCTTTAAAACGACGTAACGATTCTAGTTCACCTTCATAAACCACAACATTATCGCGAAGCACTCTTATCTTCTTATTTCGATAAATGATACCCTCGACCACCATGCATCCGGCAATTTGGCCAAATTTAGGCGAATTAAACACATCACGTACCTCTGCCGTACCAACGATTTCTTCACGTAATTCAGGAGCAAGTAGCCCAGACATTGCAGCTTTAACGTCATCAACAATGTTGTAAATGACGCTGTAGTAGCGAAGTTCTACGCCATCGCGTTCAACAACCTGTCTAGCACCTGCGTCGGCACGAACATTAAATCCTAAAATAATTGCACTCGCTGAGGATGCAAGTGTTGCATCGGACTCAGTAATTCCTCCGACGCCAGAAGTGATTAAATTAACACGAACCTCTTCAGTCCCCAGCTTCAAAAGGGCCGCCGACAAAGCCTCAAGGGTTCCACGAACATCGGTTTTCAAAACAATGTTCAGATTCGAAACCTGACCCGCTTCCATATTAGCAAACATTTGATCAAGTTTGGTTGCCTGTTGGCGCTTGTGCTCCGTATCACGGGAACGCTGCGAGCGGAATTGCGCAACTTCACGAGCCTTGCGCTCACTCTCTAAAACGATCAGCTCATCACCAGCCTCTGGCGTACCAGATAGGCCCAAAATCTCAACAGGGATTGAAGGTCCGGCAAATTTAGCCTGAACTCCATTTTCGTCAATAAGTGCACGCACCTTTCCGACTTGCTCACCAACTAATATGGAATCACCAACCTTTAGAAGGCCATTTTGCACTAGCACTGTAGCAACCGGGCCACGTCCCCTATCTAGCCGTGACTCAATCACCGTACCTCGAGCAGGTCCATCATGCACGGCAGTTAACTCCAGTAACTCTGCTTGTAACAAAACAGCACTCAGTAACGCCTCAACACCATCACCGGTGTGCGCACTGACAGGCATAAACTGCACATCACCACCCCACTCTTCAGGAATAACCTCACGGCTCGCCAATTCACTTTTGACACGATCCAGGTCAGCTTCTTCTTTATCAATTTTATTGACTGCAACCACTATTGGAACACCAGCAGCCTTAGCGTGCTGCACTGCTTCTTCTGTCTGCGGCATCACGCCATCATCCGCTGCAACAACCAAAATCACAACGTCCGTAACTTGAGCGCCACGCGCACGCATATTTGTGAACGCTGCGTGTCCGGGTGTATCAATGAAGGTAATCATGCCGCTATCTGTAGTCACATGGTATGCGCCAATATGCTGCGTAATCCCACCGGCCTCACCAGCCGCAACACGGGCTTTTCGGATGCGATCAAGTAGAGAAGTCTTACCGTGATCAACATGACCCATGACGGTCACCACCGGTGCTCTAGAAGTTTGATCTCCTTTAACCTCGTGGTAATCATCAATCACCGATTGCTCTAAAGCATCTTCTGCAACTATTTCGATCTTATGACCCATCTCTTCGACGATGAGAGTCGCCGTATCCTCATCGAGAACTTGGTTGATGGTGGCCATAACACCCATCTTCATCAAGACTTTGATGACTTCACCAGACTTAACTGCCATTTGGCTGGCCAATTCAGAAACCGTTACTGGGCCCGAAATAACAACCTCACGAATCACTGGAGCTGCCGGTTTTTCGAATTTGTGCGAAGACAATTCCTCGGCAGCCTTACCTCCCTTGCGCTTACCACGCATTTTGGGGGCGCGACCGTCTCCAGAAATTCCTAAGCCTCGTTTCTCGTCTCTCTTAGGGCCCTGTTTTCCTGCCCTACGAGGGGCAGCAGCTTCACGTTCCCGGCGCACGTGAGGTTCTTTCTTTTGACGCTTGACCTCACCATCTTGTGCAGGAGGAGGCTCTATCAAAGTTTCTGGTAAGACTACCGGCGATTCCGGCAGTACTGCCGCAGATTCGGAAACAGCCTCGATATTCGCAGCATCTAATTGGCGATTGGCGTCAGCATCAGCACCACTTTCTTCAACCACTTTGGCCTGATTTGCCTCTGCCTCAGCCACTAAACGGGCCCGCTCTTCAGCCTCACGCACATTAGCCTCTTCGACAGCCTTTTGTTTTTCGGCCTCAACAGTAAGATCCCGATGAATATATGTCCGTTTTTTACGAACCTCTACATTTACGGCACCCGCCCCACCCTTAATTGTAGATGTGGATTTTCGTCTGAGCGTGACCTTAGCCGGTTCAGCCGAAACCTTCGCTTGGCCGGAACGAATATAAGCCAGAAATGTTTGTTTCTCGTCATCAGTAACCACATCTTCAGCAGAAGTTTTGACGATTCCAGCCTCTGACATTTGAGCGAGAAGTTTTTCAGCGACAATCCCTACGAGAGAGGCCAACTGCTTAACTGTTGTTTGCGACAAAATCTACTCCTGTTCGCTATGTTCTTCAGCGCTTTCATCTAATTCATCTGCGAACCAAGGTTCACGAGCTGTCATGATAAGCGCTGCAGCGGATTCTTCATCAACGCCATCAATTTCAGTCAGTTCATCAACCGACAATTCGGCTAACTCTTCCATGGTGCAAATACCGCGGTCAGTTAGTTGATAAGCCAAGCCTGGGGTCATACCCTCCATCGTCAATAAATCATCATGGGGCTCGCGAGTTTCATCACCAGTCAATGCGGCCGTCAGTAGGACATTGCGTGCACGTGTACGTAATGTATCAACAAGACTCTCATCGAACCCTTCGACTGCTATCATCTCCTCGATGGGTACATAGGCTACCTCATCAATCGACGTAAAACCTTCCTCAACAAGAATTCGAGCCAACTCCTCGTCTGCGTCTAAACGAGCCATGAACATATTCACTAACTTTTCTGATTCTGCCTCTTGACGTTCCTCTGCCTGCTCTTCGCTCATCACATTAAGCTTCCATCCGGTCAATTCAGAGGCAAGGCGCACATTTTGCCCACCACGACCGATCGCCTGCGCCAAATTATCTGCTGTTACCGCAATATCCATTGACTGACTATCTTCATCCATCACTATGGATGAAACCTCTGCGGGTGACATGGCATTAATTACAAGCTGAGGGGGATTATCGTCCCACAATACAATATCAACACGCTCACCATTAAGTTCATTTGAAACTGCTTGAACCCGAGATCCACGCATCCCAACGCAAGCTCCGACCGGATCGATCCGCCCATCATTTGTCTTTACTGCAATTTTAGCGCGCACCCCTGGATCACGCGCTGCACCGCGAATCTCAATAGTTTCTTCAGAGATCTCAGGCACCTCTATTTTAAATAGCTCAATCAAAAACTCTTTTGCCGTACGAGACAATATTAACTGCGGCCCCCTACCTTCCGTTCGGACCTCGTACAAAACTGCTCGTAACCTGTCATTCACGCGAAAAATTTCTCGTCCGATCAAATGTTCCCTGGGCAGTAAGGCCTCAGCAACCCCACCAAGATCGACAATTACAGCATCTCGAGTAACTTTTTTAACTGAACCATTAACCAGTGTTAGCAGACGGTTCTCGTAGTCAGCAACAACCTTTTCACGCTCCGCTTCACGCACTTTTTGAATAATTACTTGTTTAGCTGTTTGCGCCTCAATACGACCGAACTCTTCCGAATCGATCTCAATCCGGTGCTCATCACCAATCTTAAGATTGGGATCGATATCGAAGGCTTCTTCGGTAGTCAACTCTGAACCTAAAATTGCCAGATGATCGTCGGACACTACCAACCAATTCCGAAATGTCTGATATTCGCCGGTTGCACGATCGACGACCACCCGGATATCCGCTTCTTCGTCTTCAAAACGTCTACTAGTGGCTGACGCAAGTGCATGTTCAATTGCATCAAAAACTATCGCCTTCGGGATTCCTTTTTCATTTGAAAAAAGTTCAACAACTTGAAGTATTTCCTTACCGTCCATGCTTTATTTCGCCTACTTTTGTGACATCCGTCACCATCAATTGTCCACGTTCAATATGCTCTGCTGGAAACTCATATTCTACGCCTTCCTCTTGCAAGAGCAGCGATTGGTTCTCAACACCGGAAATCAGACCAGTAAAATTTTTACGTCTCTCGAAAGGGACTTTCAATTTGACTTTGACCTGATAACCCACAAATCGCTCAAAATGGTCGAGTGAATACAGTGATCGCTCAATACCAGGCGACGACACCTCAAGAGTATAGCGCTCTGCAGGTAAAGGGTCTTCAACATCAAGGATCCTCGACACCTGTCGACTAACTTGCTCGCAATCTTGAACAGTCACTGGCCGCTCAAAATGGTCAATTATTAAACGCAATGTAGACCGATTTGCTCGACCAATAATTTCCACAGCCCACAGATTAAGATCTAGCGCCTGAACCGTTGGTCCCAGCAAATCAATTAGCTGCTTTTGCTTTGGTGTCATTTACGCCTGCCCAAAATGAAAAAACCCCATAAGGGGTCAACAGTCTGCGTATTCACTTCTCACTGACACTAATGAAACGCAGCTTCATCAGGACCCCTTGTCAAAAGTGGCCGCATTGTGCCCGAAGGGTCGTCCGAAATCAATATCTAAGCGCTAACATCCCTCTCAACTGAGCAATACTCTCCTTCCACGCACAACAAATCTCGCAAAACACTGCCACGCCTTTCAGTTATTAAGACCGACAGATCTGGCGATGGATATACTCTGTAACTCCACTGCTGCAATTCACGCAAAAAGCGCACAATACCGATTGGAATTTCGTCACGGTAAACCTCAAAACTTCTCCGGCCAAGCCGTTTTATTTTCAACATTTTCTCAGCTCCCTTTACTATTTAGCGCTCAACAACCTAGATAAATCATTCAATTTAGCCGGCTATTCGCCATTTTTCAAAATTCAAAGGTCGTAGAGAAGTTCACGACCGCGGGAAAGAAGGGAGTTATATCCATCAAACAATATTGCCCCGGATATCGCTCCAAAACATCACAAATAAAAATACGAGTTTTAGCTAGCATTGCCTGCTAGCGGAAATGTTTGCCTTACTAAAAATAGTGTCTCGATCTCAAATTTAGGCGTAATAAATGTAACGGTAATTAAAGAATGGTGCCGAAGGCCGGACTTGAACCGGCACGAGCTACGCTCACTACCCCCTCAAGATAGCGTGTCTACCAATTCCACCACTTCGGCAAGGGATGCGAAGGTTAAAGTCCCACACGGAAAAAATCAATAGATCAGTCAACCGTTTTAGGAAGTTCAGTACTCGCCGGCTGCTCACCCATCATGACTTGAACGTCAGGCAATCCAGCGGTTCCATCTGAGACAGCTTTTTGTTTTGCAAATACAGCCAGCAACAGACTTGTTATAAAAAATAAGGCCGCAAGGCCAGCAGTCAACTTAACCAAAAAGCTTCCCGCTCCAGCTGATCCAAATACCGTCTGAGATGCCCCGCCGCCAAAAGATGCCCCCGCATCAGCACCCTTGCCTTGCTGCAACAGCACCAAACCAATAACTGACGCACCAATCACCACATGCACGATTAAAAGAACTGATTCCATTAGTTTTGTTCCCAAGCAGCTACTATAGCCGCAAATTTTTCCGCATTTAAAGAGGCGCCCCCAACAAGAGCACCCGATACTTCCGTCGAGCTAAACACCGTGCCAGCCGACTCTGGTGACACACTGCCACCGTATAGGACCAATGCATCCGGTCTGTCCACAATTGCCCGAATCGTCCGATGCATGATGCAAATATCATCAACAGTGGCCGAATGCCCCGTACCAATCGCCCAAACTGGTTCATAAGCAATGATCAAGCCATCCAAATCAAGACCCGCATTCAACAATGGCTTCAATTGGCCAACCACTGCCTCTATGGCCCGACCAGAATCACGCTCAGCCAATGTCTCGCCGATACAAAATACTGGAATATTTCCAGTCTCAAGGACCGATGCCACCGCTGGGACTAACATCTCAGTGGTCTCACTAAATCGTGCTCTGCGCTCCGAATGACCTAAAATCACTAACTGGCAGCCAGCACCTTTCGCCATCTCCGCATTAATGCAGCCGGTCTGAGCGCCAAATGGATCACCGATGCAATTTTGCATCCCCAAAAGCACGGGAGAACCTTTGAGGACGTTAGACACTGCATCAATCCATATCGCAGGAGGACAGATACCTATCTTGGTGCTGGGCCTACAAGAAATTGACCTGACATCTTGAGCAAGCGCGATGGCTTCGCTCCTAGTGGTATTCATCTTCCAATTAGCAATGATCATTGAATCTGACCTTCTCATAAGGACCGGTAAGTTACGCGATTTACGCAGTCTTTTCCACCGACTCCGCAATTCGCTTGGCACAAGCCATAACTAATTCCTGATCATAGCCTTCAACCATGACCCTTACGAAAGGCTCGGTTCCACTTGGCCTCAAAACCACCCGGCCATATTCACCTAATTCCGACTCTACTGCCCTAACCGTCGCCTTCACTGAGGAATGATTCAGGTTTGCTCGAGCATCTAACGGGACATTAATCAAGACTTGTGGGCACTTACTCATTCCATGAACCGCTTCATGCAAAGACTGACCAGACATTTTTAAAGCACTAAGAACCTGAAGCGCGGCTACAATGCCGTCACCTGTTGACGTCAGGTCTGAACATATAACATGACCCGAGGTCTCGCCACCAAGGAACCATTTACTCTTCCGCATTGCTTCAATTACGTAGCGATCACCGACGTTTGTTCGCAAGAGTGGAATATCCATCTTCGCAAGCGCTTTTTCCAATCCAAGATTGGTCATCAACGTACCGACAACTCCTCCGGCCATGCTGCCGAGGCGGTGCCGGGAAGCCGCAATAACATACAAAATCTCGTCACCATCAACCAAAGCTCCAGTATGATCAACTAATGCCAACCGATCAGCATCTCCATCTAACGCTATTCCTAAATCTGCTCCACTAGAGATCACTGCCCGCGCTAAAGCATCTGGTGACGTAGAGCCAACATCTTTGTTGATATTTAGTCCGTTTGGAGACGTCCCGATTGTTTGAACACGAGCGCCGAGCCCACGAAATACGTTTGGAGCAATCTGATAAGCTGCGCCGTTAGCGCAATCCAAAACAATATTAAATTCAGAAAATTCAGTGCCTTGAATCACAGTATGCTTGCAAAATTTGATGTAATCATTGGCTGCATCATGAGCACGTGAAGCGCGCCCAAGAAGTGGTCCATCGACTGTTACTAGAGGCTCATCAACCCACCGCTCTATCTCGATTTCGACATCATCATTTAGCTTCGCGCCATTCCCATCAAAAAATTTAATTCCGTTATCTTCATAGGAATTATGACTCGCACTAATAACAATACCACCCATTGCCGAACCCTTGCGGGCCAGATACGCGACCCCCGGGGTTGGCATCGGTCCCAACATAACAGGGTCCACTCCAGCCGCTATCAAACCAGCTTCAAGAGCTGTCTCAAACATGTATCCTGATAGGCGTGTATCTTTACCAATCAAAACTGATGGCCGACTCGCCGACTTAGAACGCAACGTTTGCCCGAATGCCCACCCAAGCTTCAAAATAAATTCAACCGTGATACAACCTTCTCCGACACGACCACGGATCCCATCCGTACCGAAATACCGTCGGCTCACTTATTGCTGTCCTTGAACTAGCATCTGCATCACTCTCATCGCATCTCTGGTCTCAACCACATCATGTACCCTCAAAATTGCAGCTCCAAGCTGCGCTGCTAGTGCAGACGCAACCGCACTTCCAACAATTCTCTGAGCAACTGGCCGACCTATGATTTGGCCAATCATCGCTTTCTTAGAAACCCCAACCATGACTGGATAACCCGCTTGAATGAATTGGCTCAATGAGTGAAATAAAAGCACGTTATGCTCCAGCGTCTTTCCGAAGCCAAACCCTGGATCTATTAATATTTGGTCACGACCGAGCCCGGCCGTCTGGCAAACGTCGGCTCGCGCCAGCAACCATTGCAAAACATCAGACACGACATTCTTATATATCGGCTCCGCTTGCATAGTTTGCGGAGTTCCCTGCATGTGCATCAAACAGACTGGTAGGCCAGTCTTCACTGCTGCTGCAAGCGCCCCTGGCCGCGTCAAAGCCCGAACGTCATTAATGAGTTGCGCGCCTGCTGGCTGAGCTGCCTCCATAACCTCAGGTGTTGAAGTATCTACCGAAATAACTGCGTCAAAACGCGCGTTTAAGGCCTCAATCGAAGGTATCACCCGCTCAAGCTCCTCCTCGACCTGAACAGAATCAGCACCAGGACGCGTACTTTCACCGCCCACATCAAGAATGCTCGCGCCCGCTGCCAATGCTTGAGCAGCACGATCAACTAAGGCTCCGATTAAAACCCCACTCCGATAAAGCACGCCCCCATCGGAAAATGAATTAGGAGTCACATTAAGGATGGCCATGATCTGTGGCTCATTAAAGCCTAGACCCGGCCAAGTAAGCTTCTTCATCACAGTTTAAGTTGTGGTCGCCGGTCCTCCATCAGGTTGATCACCGGTATCGCCCGAATTAACGGGCTCTTCGCTAAGATCATCATGACTGTCAGAAGAACCACCGCCTTGCGGCTTATCACTATCATTCCATGCTTCAGGAGGCCCAGGATGCTTGCCTTCCATAATCTGATCAATTTGCTTAGCGTCAATAGTTTCATACTCCATTAGCGCGTCAGCCATCAAATTCAAATGGTCCATATGATCTTCGAGTGTCTGCTTAGCCCGGCGGTAGCAGGAATCTAAAATATCTTTGACCTCTTCGTCGATCATACGCGACGTTTCGTCGGATTGACCATTCGTGGTTCGGCTCATTGAACGGCCGAGAAATGGCTCATTATCCTCATCATCATACATTTGAGGACCTAGTTTTTCCGACAGGCCCCATTTGGTAACCATATTACGGGCGATCGATGTAGCCCGCTGAATGTCGTTGGAGGCCCCTGTCGTGACTCCGTCAGCACCAAGGGTCAGTTCTTCTGCAATACGACCCCCGTAAAGAGAACAAATCTGACTCATCAAACCACGCTTCGAATGGCTATATTTATCCTCTTCTGGCAAAAACATAGTCACTCCCAGAGCACGACCTCGTGGGATGATTGAAACTTTATAGACCGGATCATGCTCCGGCATCAATCGACCCACAATCGCATGGCCCGCCTCGTGGAATGCTGTATTCCTTTTCTCAGATTCCTTCATCACCATGGATTTGCGCTCAGCACCCATCATTATCTTATCTTTAGCCTGCTCAAAGTGGCTCATCGAAACGACTCGCACACTTGAGCGCGCAGCGAAAAGAGATGCCTCGTTCACCAAATTGGCAAGGTCTGCTCCTGAGAAACCAGGTGTCCCTCTGGCTATAATCCCTGGATCTACCTCAGGTGCCACTGGCGATTTACGCATATGCACTTTCAAAATCTGCTCCCGGCCCCGTATATCTGGCAACCCGACTACTACCTGGCGATCGAATCGTCCCGGACGCAGCAGTGCAGAGTCCAAAACATCTGGGCGGTTTGTCGCTGCAATCACGATCACACCATCGTTAGCGTCAAATCCATCCATTTCGACTAATAGCTGATTAAGCGTTTGCTCACGCTCGTCGTGGCCGCCACCAAGGCCAGCTCCACGTTGGCGACCAACAGCATCGATTTCATCGATAAAAATAATACAAGGAGCTTGCTTCTTGGCTTGCTCAAACATATCACGGACCCGGGAAGCACCAACACCCACAAACATCTCAACAAAATCAGACCCAGAGATCGTAAAAAACGGTACTTTAGCCTCTCCCGCAATTGCTTTAGCAAGCAACGTTTTGCCCGTACCCGGAGGACCCGCCATCAGAATACCGCGAGGAATCCGCCCTCCCAAACGCTGGAATTTACCAGGATCCTTTAAAAATTGGACCAACTCTTCGACATCGTCTTTCGCCTCATCACAACCTGCCACATCAGCAAATGTCGTTTTGATTTGATCTTCCCCAATTAGACGAGCCTTAGATTTTCCGAATGACATTGGGCCGCCCTTACCACCACCCATTCCACCTTGCATTTGACGCATAAAAAACATGAATATCGCAAGAATAATTAGAACAGGAAATGCCGCCACAAGAAGTTGCATCCAGACTGATTGCTGCTCCGGCTTTCGCCCCTCTACAACGACGTTGTGTTGAATCAAATCATTCATTAAGCCGGGATCTTCGATCGTTGGACGCACAGTTTCGTAGATATCACCATTCGAACGGGTTGCGATAATCGATTGCCCTTGAATCACAACTCTACGGATTTGATCGCGATTCACTTCTTCTACAAACTGCGAATAGTTAATCTGTTGTGACTTGCTTTCGACACTAAAATTATTGAATACAGTCAACAAAACGGCCGCTATTACCAACCATAGAACCAAATTTCTCGCCATGCATTTCTCCAATTGTTCGAAGAGTTCGTCCTCTCCAATATATAAACGTTTATTTGGGCATAACAGCCAAATCTAAAGTGCTATCAACCACGAAATCCTGTCGCCAAAAAATAGGTCTCCCTACTGCGCGCTCTCGATGCCGCTGGCTTGCGCATCTTAACCCTCGAAAATCCCAAACGAAGCTCTTTTAAAAAATCATCAAATCCTTCGCCATGAAAGATTTTGAGAAAAAAAGAACCACCCGGAGTTAGTGCTCCTCGCGCAAATTCCAAAGCCAATTCGCATAAATACATAGCACGCGGCTGATCCACAGATTTGTTGCCGGACATATTCGGAGCCATGTCCGATAGAACTACATCAACAGTACGGCCATTCAATCGAGACATCAACTCAGCCAAGACTTCACGCTCAGTGAAATCGCCAAGAAGTATGTCAACATCAGCGATTGAATCCATTGGCAAAATATCCAAAGCAAAAACTAAACCTCCGGTACCCGTCCATTCCGAAACAAGCTCAGTCCAGCCTCCAGGCGCAGCGCCAAGATCAACCACGACGTTACCTCGCTTTACGAGATGATATTTGGCCTGCACCTCTTCCAGCTTAAAGCTTGCACGAGACCGCCGCCCCTCTGCTCGGGCCTTCTGCACATATTGGTCATTAAAATGCTCTCTCAACCAGCTTTCGCTGGACTTGGATCGTGCCATCTTTTGCTCTACACTCTCGCGCCCTCAATAGGAGATCGCTATCTATGTTAACGTCAGTACGCAAAAAACAAATGCGTGCGATCGGGCATCATCTAAAACCGGTCGTACTAATTGGTGATCAAGGCATCTCAGCTGGGGTAGTTGACGAACTAAATCGAGCCCTCAATGATCACGAATTAGTTAAAGTTAAAGTAAGAGCTGAACGCGATATACGTAAAAAATTGATCGAATCGCTGTGCGAGAAAACCGATGCTCAGTGTATACAGACGACCGGTACAATGGCTCTAATTTTTCGCCCTACCGAGAATCCGAATCCCCGTCTTTCCAACCTGATTCGCCCGCTCTAAACTCAGATATACACCACTGCCTCGATTTCATACTCAACAATGCCGCCTGGAGTTTGCACACAAACCTCATCACCCACTTCTTTACCGATTAAGGCACGGGCGATCGGCGAGGTAACCGAAATTTTCCCATTTTTAACATCGGCCTCATCCTCACCCACAATCCGATAAATCACAGTCTGACCTGTGGCCAGGCTTAATATCGTCACAGTGACGCCGAAAATCACTTTACCAGTATTCTCAATCTGGGTGATATCGATAACCTGCGCAAAAGATAACTTACCTTCAATATCCTTAACTCGTCCCTCGCAAAATCCCTGCTGTTCGCGGGCCGCATGATACTCGGCGTTTTCTTTCAAGTCTCCATGCTCTCGAGCTTCGGCAATTGCTTGGATAATGCGAGGTCGCTCAACCTGCTTGAGCCGCGCCAGTTCCTCACGAAGCGCCCGCTCTCCGGCTAGTGTCATCGGAATCTTGCTCATAATTAGTCCTATTAATTCACTTCAAGTCGACGGTGCAAATCCTGCAACCTACGTACTTCACGCTCATCGCCAAACTTTAAGGCGCGAACAATCGATTCACCGCCGGCTAGTGTAGTCGCATAACACACTTTACGGTTAAGCGCCGATCGACGAATAGTGGACGAATCCATGATTGCCTGGCGACCCTCTGTCGTATTTACAATAAATGAAATGGCATTATTTTTGATCATATCAACAATATTTGGCCGACCTTCCATTACCTTATTCACATGCTGGCAGGAAACATCATTGCAATTAAGATACTCTCTGGTTCCACCAGTCGCAACCAGATCAAATCCCATATCCACCAAAGATCTCGCCAAAATCAGTACGCGCTCTTTGTCCGCATCGCGCACTGAAATAAATGCTCTTCCGATTTCCGGGAGTCGATCTCCCGTTGCTGAGTGCGCTTTTGCAAATGCCTCGTCAAAGCTGTCTCCGGTCCCCATACCCTCACCAGTTGACTTCATTTCAGGCCCTAGGATTGGATCGACACCAGGGAACTTAGCAAACGGAAATACAGACTCTTTCACACTAAAATAGGGAGGAATGATCTCTTTGGTAAATCCTTGCTCTGCTAAGCTGCTGCCAGCCATGCAGCGGGCAGCGACTTTCGCCAAAGACATTCCAATGCACTTGGAGACAAAAGGGACCGTCCGCGAAGCGCGAGGATTAACCTCAATCACAAACACATCATCGCCCTGGACCGCCATTTGAACGTTCATCAAACCTATTACATTAAGTTCTTGCGCCATACGAATTACTTGATCACGAATTTTATCCTGGGTACTTTTCGGCAAACTATAAGGCGGCAACGAACAAGCCGAATCACCTGAATGCACCCCCGCTTGCTCGATATGTTCCATGATCGCACCAATCACGACGTGCTCGCCGTCACTGACTGCATCTATATCCACCTCAATGGCTGAGTCGAGGAAATGATCCAAAAGTACCGGCGAGTCATCACTGGCTATAACAGCATCCCGCAAGTACCTTTTGAGCTCACCCTGATTGGATACAATCTCCATCGCCCTCCCGCCCAAGACGTACGAAGGCCGAACAACGAGCGGAAAACCAATTTTCTCAGAGTGCAATAAGCCCTCCTCAAGACTGCGAACTGTCGCGTTAGCTGGCTGCTTCAGTCCCAGTCGAGTTACCATCTGCTGAAAACGCTCCCGATCTTCAGCCCGATCAATGGCCTCTGGAGAGGTCCCAATAATCGGCACACCAGCTGCCTCGAGATCACGCGCCAATTTTAAGGGCGTCTGCCCCCCAAACTGAACAATTACGCCTTTCGGCTTCTCAAGGTGCACTATAGAAAGCACATCCTCTAGGGTCACCGGCTCGAAAAACAAGCGATCAGAGGTGTCATAATCTGTTGAAACAGTCTCGGGATTACAATTCACCATAATGGTCTCATAACCATCTTCACGCATCGCAAACGCAGCGTGAACGCAACAATAATCGAACTCGATTCCCTGACCAATTCGGTTCGGCCCTCCACCTAACACCATAATTTTATCGCGGGTCGAAGGGTTAGCCTCACACTCTTCTTCGTAAGTAGAGTACAAATAAGCAGTAGGCGTCGCAAACTCGCCCGCACAGGTATCAACACGCTTATAGACCGGACGAATATCGAATTTCAGCCGACGCTCACGAAGCTCTTTTTCAGTAACGTCCAGCAAACTCGCTAGCCGACTGTCACTAAAGCCCTTTCGCTTCAAACGAAACAATACATCACGATTAAGATCCGAAAGCGCCATTTCTGTTAATCCCGCTTCTTCCCAGATCAAGTCTTCGATTTGCGCCAAAAACCAGGGGTCAATTCTCGACACCTGATACAAATCATCTAAGCTCATACCACTTCGCAACGCATCAGCGACACACCACAGACGTCTCGGACCAGGATTCGCTAACTCATGCTTCATGGCTAAAATAGAATCTTCTGATTCCCACTCAAATGCAGGATCAAGACCTGAGACACCAATTTCGAGTCCACGCAGAGCTTTTTGCAAAGACTCCTGGAAGGTCCGACCAATCGCCATTACCTCGCCCACTGACTTCATCTGCGTCGTGAGGCGATTATCTGCCTGAGGGAATTTCTCGAACGTAAATCGGGGCACCTTCGTCACTACATAATCAATTGTAGGTTCAAAAGATACCGGGGTGACACCGCCAGTAATTTCGTTGGCCAGTTCATCCAAGGTATAGCCAACTGCAAGTTTTGCAGCAACTTTAGCGATCGGAAATCCGGTAGCTTTAGATGCTAAGGCTGAAGAGCGGGATACCCGGGGATTCATTTCAATCACAACTAAACGACCATCCTCCGGATTAACCGCAAATTGCACATTAGAACCACCCGTTTCGATACCAATTTCACGCAATACCTTGATCGAGGCATTGCGCATGATTTGGTACTCCTTGTCGGTCAGTGTTTGCGCTGGCGCAACCGTAATGGAATCACCAGTATGCACACCCATAGGGTCTAAATTTTCGATAGAACAAACAATAATACAATTGTCGTGACAATCTCTCACGACCTCCATTTCAAATTCTTTCCAGCCAAGAAGCGACTCATCGATCAAGAGTTCATTGGTTGGCGATAAATCGAAGCCCCTCTCACATATTTCTTCAAATTCTTCGCAATTATAAGCCACGCCCCCACCAGATCCACCCATAGTAAAGGATGGACGAATGATACATGGAAAACCCAGATCTTCAGCCGCCGCCAGGGCCTCACTCATCGTATGCGCTATATGACTTCTCGGTGTCTCGAGCCCAATAGACTTCATCGCCATATCAAACCTTGCTCGATCTTCAGCTTTGTCTATGGCATCCGCATCCGCACCAATTAATTGCACGCCATACTTCGAAAGCACCCCCTCGCGATCAAGATCAAGTGCGCAGTTCAGTGCAGTCTGGCCGCCCATAGTCGGCAACAGGGCGCTTGGACGTTCTTTTTCGATTATCTTCGCAACGGATTGCCAGCGGATCGGCTCTATATAAGTCGAATCAGCCATTGCCGGGTCTGTCATAATAGTAGCAGGATTCGAATTCACTAGAATGACGCGAAACCCCTCTTCACGCAGCGCTTTGCACGCCTGCGCACCAGAATAATCAAACTCACATGCTTGACCAATTACAATAGGGCCTGCGCCGATAATAAGAATGGATTCGAGGTCGTTGCGCCTAGGCATTAGCAAGCCTCCATATACGCAATAAATTGATCAAACATAGGGGCCGCATCGTGAGGGCCCGGGCTCGCCTCGGGATGGCCCTGGAAGCCGAATGCGGGCCGATCGACGCGCTCAATACCTTGCAATGACTGATCAAATAATGACCTGTGCGTCGTCTTGAGCACGACGGGCATACTCGCCTCATCAATCGCAAAGCCATGATTCTGGCTTGTGATCAATACAGCACCACTACGCAGATCCTGAACAGGATGATTTGCGCCATGATGACCAAACTTCATCTTCATCGTTCTAGCACCCGAAGCAAGGCCCAGCAGCTGATGTCCCAAACAAATTCCAAATACTGGAATCTTAGTTTCCAGGATCGCCTTAATCGCCTTAATCGCATAAACACAAGGCTCCGGATCCCCAGGGCCGTTAGAAAGAAAGATGCCGTCTGGATTCATAGCTAAGACATCATTCGCTGAAGTTTTAGCAGGCACGACCGTCAGCCGACAACCGCGATCCACCAACATACGCAAAATATTCCGCTTAACACCATAATCATAGACGACCACATGGAATCGAATGTCACCAATCTGGCTACTAGATCCATCTAATCGCAAAGTTTTTTCTATCCATTCATACGGCTCAGTCGTTGTGACTTCTTGCACAAGATCCATTCCAGGAAGACCTGGAAAACTCAACAAATGCTCCTGCGCATCAGCTAGTGAAGGCTGCTGGTCCGCTTCTGAACCCGCAACAATTACTCCTCCTTGCGCACCTTTTTCTCGCAAAATACGAGTTAACTTGCGTGTATCGATATCTGCAATTCCAACCACACCTTCTCTACGTAAATATGAATCTAAAGACTCGCATGCCCGGAAGTTACTATGTGCGAAAGGGAGGTCTCGAATAATCAAGCCGGCTGCATGAATGCAATTGGACTCTTGATCTTCAGGATTAACGCCAGTATTCCCAATGTGCGGATATGTCAACGTTACGAGCTGCCGCGCATAAGAGGGGTCTGTCAGAATTTCCTGATAACCCGTCATCGCAGTATTAAATACGACTTCGCCGACTGAATATCCGTCAGCACCTATAGAGCGGCCAGCAAACTGAGTGCCATCCGCAAGAATTAAAATTGCACGAGAATTCAACCGGGGGTCCTCTGTCTCGACAGACTCGACGGTGGCCGAGCGATTGAGGTGATATTTTAGGGAGGTACGACGCAAAAGTCTATGAGATTAAGAATATGCTACAAATCGAGGACATCCCGCATACCATAGAGCCCAGGGCTTTTTTCCCCCAACCAAACAGCTGCTCGAATGGCACCGTCTGCAAACGTCCTTCGGTTGCTAGCCTTGTGAGTAATCTCAATCCGCTCACCTTCTGAGGCAAACAATACCGTATGCTCGCCCACAATATCACCAGCTCGAACTGTCGCAAATCCAATTTGCTCACGTGGGCGCGCACCTTCTTGACCCTCACGACCATATACTGCTACTTTCGAGAAATCTCGTTTTAAAGCAGCGGCAACCACTCGGCCCATCGCAAGTGCAGTCCCACTCGGCGCGTCCACTTTGTTCCTGTGATGGGCTTCTAATACTTCCACATCGACCGAGTCGCCTAAAATGCGAGCGGTTCTATCAAGCAGGTCCAATACAAGGTTGACACCCACACTAAAGTTAGGGGCATAGACAATAGGAATTTGCGTAGAAGCATCATGAATGAGTGCCTCATCAGCCTCTGAAAAACCGGTAGTACCAATAACGATCGGACATTGATGCCTAATACAGTCTTGCAAATGCAAAAGCGTCGCATCAATTGCTGTAAAATCGATAATTACTGGCGATTTTGGCAGAAACTCAGACAAGCTATTGGCAATCGGCGCAGAATGATGTCCGTAACCGACCAACTCTCCTGCGTCCACCCCAATTAAAGTCGAAGAAGGCCGCGCCGTCGCTCCCAATAAGTAATCTGGATCAGCTGCCAGCGTCGCCTCGATCAACGAGCGCCCCATCTTACCTGAGGCACCCGTAATCACTATTTTAGTCATCAGAGCTTCATCTCATCAAAAAACGATTTAACGCTATCAAACCACCCGTCTCGTCGTGGCGCATGGGCTTTATGATTGAGCGTGGCATGCAATTCTTGCATAAGCTCTCTTTGCTTGCCCGTCAAATTAACTGGTGTTTCAACAACAACACGGCAAAGCAAATCACCCTGCGGGCCACCTCGAACCTGTTTCACCCCCTTGGCACGAACGCGAAATATCTTACTCGTTTGAGTTCCTTCCGGAATTTTGACTTTTACACGCCCATTTAACGTAGGCACCTCAAGCTCCCCGCCAAGTGCCGCATCAGTAAAGGAAATCGGAACTTCACAATAAAGGTCTTTAGCATCCCGCTTGAAAATTCGATGGTCCCGAACATTGACTTGAACATAAAGATCACCTGATGGCCCGCCATTTGCGCCAGCCTCGCCTTCACCCGACAAACGAATTCGATCACCCGTGTCGACGCCGGCCGGAATCTTGGCCGACAAGGTTTTGGATTCCTCTTTGCGACCTTGTCCGCCACAATCCCCGCAAGGATTAGAAACAACCTTACCCTGCCCATGACAGCGCGGACACGTCTGCTGAATCGCAAAAAATCCTTGCTGCATCCGAACCTGCCCTTGGCCCTTGCATGTTTGACAAGTCTTAGGCGAAGAGCCCGGCTTCGCACCACTTCCATGGCAGGTATTGCACCCAGCTAAACGAGGGATACGGATTGTTTTCTCTACACCAAAAACAGCTTCTTCTAAGGTCAGATCGAGGGTGTAACGTAAATCGCTGCCTCGGTGTCCAGAGGCGCGCGCCCCTCCCGAACCACCGCCACCAAAAATATCACCGAACACGTCACCAAAGATGTCCGAAAAACTACCTCCGTCAGCCTGGGGTCCGCCAGCGCTGCCCATACCTTCAAAAGCCGCATGCCCATGCCTATCATAGGCTGCTCGCTTATCGGCATCCGACAGAACTTCGTAGGCCGCAGACAATTCCTTAAACTTTCCTTCAGCCTCCGCATCATCTGGATGACGATCTGGATGACATTTCATGGCCAAGCGACGATAAGCCTTTTTTAGATCACCCTCAGATACATCAGAAGATACGCCCAAAGTCTCATAATAATCGCGCTTAGCCACTCAGCTCTCCCTACCTGAGATTTGGATTCCCGAACTCACTTTTTGTCATCATCCTTAACTTCTTCGAATTCCGCATCGACCACATCATCATCCGACGCTGAATCACTTGTCTCTTCTGACTGGCCATTACCGCCAGACTCATCCGCAGCCGCATACAATTTTTCAGCGATTTTCGCAGAAGCCTCCGTCAAGGCAGCAGTCTTAGCTTGAATCAAATCTTTGTCATCAGACTTTAATGCTTCATCCAACTCAGCGATAGCAGTCTCAACAGGCGCCTTCTCGTCATCAGACAACTTATCACCGGCCTCTATCATAGACTTCCTGGTCGCGTGAACCATTCCATCGGCCGTATTTCTTGCGCTGACCAGCTCTTCAAACTGACGATCAGCATCAGCGTTAGCCTCCGCATCTTTGACCATCTGCTCGATTTCTGCATCCGATAGACCTGAAGATGCCTTGATTACTATGGACTGCTCCTTACCAGACGCCTTATCTTTTGCAGACACATTCAGGATTCCGTTCGCATCAATATCGAAGGCAACCTCAATTTGCGGCATGCTTCGTGGTGCTGGTGGGATATCTGCCAAATCAAAACGCCCAAGCGACTTGTTCTGCCCAGCCTGCTTGCGCTCACCCTGCAATACATGAATAGTCACCGCCGTCTGATTATCTTCGGCTGTCGAGAAAACTTGGGTCTTTTTACTTGGAATTGTCGTATTTTTGTCAATCAAGGAGGTCATTACACCGCCCATAGTTTCGATACCAAGCGATAGAGGCGTCACGTCCAGCAATAATACGTCCTTCACCTCACCTGACAATACCGCCCCTTGAATAGCCGCTCCTACAGCAACCGCCTCGTCCGGATTCACGTCCCGACGTGGCTCTTTACCAAAGAAGGTCTTAACTGCTTCTTGGACTAACGGCATCCGGGTCTGACCACCAACTAAAATCACGTCATTAATCTCAGACGTAGAATGGCCCGCATCTTCCAATGCCTGCTTGAGAGGCCCAAGAGTTCGCTCAACCAGATCTTCAACCAATGACTCGAGCTTAGCTCGGGTTAACTTGACGCTTAAATGTTTCGGGCCACTCGCATCAGCAGTGATGTACGGCAAGTTCACATCTGTCTGCTGGCTTGAAGACAGTTCAATTTTAGCTTTCTCAGCAGCCTCCTTCAGCCGCTGCATCGCCAGAGGATCACCCCTAAGATTCATTCCCTGATCGTTTTGAAATGATTCAGCGAGGTAATCGATAACCCTTAAATCAAAATCTTCCCCGCCCAAAAAAGTATCACCGTTAGTGGAAAGCACCTCAAACTGGTGCTCTCCGTCTACCGAAGCAATTTCAATGATCGAGATATCAAATGTTCCTCCACCTAAGTCATAAACAGCTACGATAGAATCACCACGCGCTTGGTCCATGCCATATGCCAAAGCCGCAGCGGTTGGCTCGTTTATGATTCGCTTTACATCAAGACCAGCAATCTTACCGGCATCTTTGGTCGCCTGGCGCTGGCTATCGTTAAAATAAGCCGGCACTGTAATCACAGCCTCAGTAACAGGTTCACCCAAGTAATCTTCGGCAGTTTTTTTCATCTTTTTCAAGATTTCTGCGGAAATCTGAGGCGGTGCCAATTTATTACCATTGACCTCGACCCATGCGTCACCGTTGTCAGCACCAATAATCTTATACGGAACCATTTTGATATCTTTTTGAACAACATCATCTTTAAATTTACGACCAATCAGACGCTTTGTAGCAAACAACGTATTCACAGGATTGGTAACCGATTGCCTCTTAGCCGGCTGACCGACGAGTATCTCGTCATCGGTATACGCAATAATGGACGGGGTGGTTCGATCACCCTCGACATTTTCAATCACGCGAGGCTTATCGCCCTCAAGTACGGCCACACACGAATTGGTGGTTCCAAGATCGATTCCTATGATCTTACCCATGGTTATTCCTCTCTGTTAATTCTTGTCCAATACCCTGGAAATTCTTACCTAATCATTGCGGTCAATTGGCCGCATTCAAGCTCTAATTGCCAGGAATTTTGCTAACGACTACCATCGCCGGCCGCATAACACGCCCTTCAAGCTTGTATCCTTTCTGCATGACTGAGACGACTGTATTCGCCTCTTGTTCATCCGATTCCACCATACTCATTGCTTGGTGCTGGTTTGGATCAAATGGAGAGCCCACTGGATCAATTGGCTCAATGCCATGCTTCACTGCTGTATCCACAAGCAATTTATGAGTCATTTTCATGCCTTCTAGCATCGATGAATCAAACCCCTCGGTGGTCTCTGCAAGCTGCAAGGCACGATCCATTGAATCCAAGACTGGCAGCAAGTCTTTGACGAATTTTTCAACCGCATACTTGTGAGCATTTTCTAGATCGCGCTCAGCTCGGCGTCTAACATTTTGAAGATCAGCTTGGGACCTTAATAGCGCATCTTTTAGCTCATAAATCTGCGTCTCAACACTAGCCAAATCATCATCGACTGAGTCACCAGAGATCTCATCAAATGGAGGCTCTAACGGCGCATCCTCATCATCAACTAGATTAATCTCTGCGCCTTCAATGGGATCTTTAATTTTCCCATCCTCTTTACGCGATTTCTCGTCCGTCATCTTCTCCTCCTTGTTTTTTCCACAACTAAGTTACACTCTTAAATTGAACGGCATGTATAAGGTCAGATTTTTTAGTTTCAACACATAAGCAGATGCTCAAAGAACTCAACGTACAAAATTTAGCAACTCTTGCCTCAGTCGATCTCGAACTGAGCGCTGGTTTTATTGCGATTACAGGGGACACCGGCGCCGGCAAATCATTAGTCTTGGATGCTTTAGAACTGGCCCTGGGTGCACGTGCGGACGCAAGCCTGGTGCGCGCCGGAACCGAAAGAGCCCAAATCTCGGCATCGTTCGACATTACCCAACTACCAGCGGCTCAAAAATGGCTTACTGAAAATGATCTAACCAATGAAACCGAGCTGATTCTCCGTCGCACTGTGACCGCTGAAGGCCGATCAAAAGCCTATGTCAATGGGGTTTCAATCTCCGCAGCCGAACTAAAAGAGTTGGCGGATCGTTTGGTGCTCATGCATACACAGCATGCCAGTCTTCAATTGACACAAGCTAAGCGACAGCAAGATTTGCTCGATGAATACGCCGACCACAGCCAAACTCGCCATGAATTTTCCACCCTTTTTGCGCAATGGAAAGTAACTAAAACGCAGCTTGATACATTACGATCAGACTCAGAAAAAGCGGACGCAGAGCGCGACCTTTTAAACTTTCAATGCGAAGAACTCGATGCACTAGCCCTTAAAGACGGTGAATTCGAAACCCTCGATTTAGAACAACATCAACTCGCCTCAGGAGAAAGCTTTCTTCACCTAACTGAATTAGCGCTCGAACAACTAGTAGGGACTGACGAGCAAGGAATCATTGCCGTAACCGAGCGTCTTGCGGCCGATTTATCGCGGTCTTCGGAAAGACATATTACCCTTGCTAATGCAGCCAAATTACTTGATCAAGTAGCCATCGGGCTTTCTGAGGCCAAATCCGAAATACAACACGCAAAAGATGCTTTTGAACTAGATCCCGAGAAGCTAAAATTTGTTGAGGAACGGCTCGCGCTCATCTTCACACTTGCACGTAAGCACAGAATTGAGCCAAAGCAACTCACAGAGCTGCATCAGACGCTCAAAACAAGACTTAACGCAGCCGAAGATGCAAGTGATCGGATACCCGGTCTTGAGCAAGAAGTCTCAAGCCTTCGCTCAAAAGCAGAGCAGATAGCCGCGCAACTCACAACAAAACGAGTGGAAGCAGCAAAAGTTTTATCTGAACAGATTACCGGCCACTTCGCCGATCTCGGAATGGAGTACGCCCGCCTAACCATTCAATTGTTACCAGTCGCCCAGCTGACTGCGCAAGGAAAAGAGTCGGTCCAGTTTTTTTTCCAGCCCAATCCTGGACAGCAAGGCGGGCCCCTATCAAAAATTGCCTCAGGGGGAGAGCTTTCACGAGTAGGCTTAGCAATTCAAGTGATTACAGCAGCAAAAATGGCAACGCCAACAATTATATTTGATGAAGTGGATGTCGGGATTGGTGGAAAAACAGCTGCCCAGGTCGGGCGGCTGCTAAAAACATTAGCGTTAAATGCACAAGTATTAGTGGTCACGCACCAACCCCAAGTCGCCGGACATTCAGACGCTCACTTGCACATCGAAAAACAATCAAATTATGACGTAACAGTCAGTGGCGCTCGCCTGCTAACGCGGAATGAACGTATCAACGAAATTGCACGGATGCTTGGAGGGCATCGGATCACGGATGCAACCCTGGAGGCTGCGGAGGAGCTCTTGAGTCCGCACAGTAGCATCTAGTTAAAATGGACTAGCTCCTGCAGCTAGGACAAACAACATAAATAATATGCGTGTGGTCAACGATTTCGCATTCGTGATCAGCCGCGATTTTTTCCTGCAAGCTTTCTATTTCAGGGCTCACATATTCAATAACCTTCTGGCAACGCACGCAAACCATATGATCATGATGACTATCTGACTTCAGTTCGAACACATTGGTTGCAGTATCAAACTGATGACGCTCGACTAGACCGGCTTCCTGAAACTGCGTCAATACCCGATAAATAGTTGCTAAGTTAACGTCGACACCAGCCTCATGTAGTTTCCGATATACCACCTCTGCGGACATATGCTCACCCTCCGCTGAAAGCAGCAATTGCAAAACATGTATACGTGGCAAAGTTGCCTTAAGGCCAACTTTTTTGAGTTCTTTAGTTTCGTATTGCATCGCGCATAGACTCTCACACGTTAGGCCCCTATTATGCGGACCTTAGCGTACTTACGGAGTTATTGATGCGTTTAATACCGATTTCAGTTGTTATTTTAACTCTGACACTAACCAGCTGCAGCATGGCAAAAGTCTACAAAGAAGAAATTGTTCAGGGCAATCGACTTATCCAAGATCAGATTGAACGTATCGAAGTCGGCATGACTCGTGATCAAATTAAATTCTTGCTAGGCTCTCCAGTCACAGTGAGCACATTTAACCCAAACCGATGGATTTATCTGGAGCGCATCGTTTTTAACGGTGAGATCCGTCAAAACAACTATTTAATTCTCATTTTTGAACGCGACCGCGTTTCTGAAATTCAGCGCGAGAGCGGCGGCTCTCCTTCGGATCCACTATCAAAGGTCGATAAAGCTCCACCCGATCGCCCGGATGAAGGATCGTCGTGGTGGCCATTTTAACACGAACCCCAAAGACACCCATAGGTATCGACTCTAGATCGATCTCGGGAAACTCAAGCTCAAGATTTGAAAGAGTTGCCGCTTCGTAAACAGTTGTACCCTCAACAACCTTAAGCCGAACCACGCGCTGCGTTTCAGCCGTCCCATAAACAACTTCAATCTCCACGGGGAGTTACATACAATTGATCGGCTCGCTCGCAGAAAGCATCAACCAGACTTCCTGCAATTTGGGAGAAAATAGCGCCAATTGCCATAGCAATCACGCGAGCTGAAAACTCAAACTCCAGCTCCAACGTAATCCGACAAGCATGATCGCCCAATTGCTCAAATTTCCAATAGCCGCTCAGTGACTTAAATGGCCCGCTGACCAAAGAAAGATCTATTCGTGCCGGACGTGTAAGATAGTTTCGGGTAGAAAAAGATTGCCGAACAACTCCTTTTTGGATCTGTAGTTCACCAATAATCTCAGACTCAGAACTCTTGATAACCTTAGCCCCAGAGCACCATGGCAGAAATTCAGGGTACTTAGCAAAGTCACCGACTAGATCAAACATTTGCTCCGCAGAGTGCGAAACCAGCGCTGTACGAGTAATCTTAGGCATTCAATCCTCACACGTCATTTGACGAACCAGGAAATATACGTAAAGTCGCGCGCCATGGCCAAGAAAAATCAAACACCATCTAATCAGATCGCCGCAAATAAACGCGCTCGATTTGATTATCACATTGATCACACTTTCGAAGCTGGGCTGCAGTTGCTCGGCTGGGAAGTAAAATCCATCCGAGCGGGAAAAGCCAATCTTACAGACACTTATGTGATTGTTCGAAATGGTGAAGCCTACTTACTTAATTCGCAAATCACGCCGCTTCAAACCGCCTCCACCCATGTGATTGCAGAACCTACCCGGACGCGCAAACTGTTATTGCATAAAAAAGAATTAGCAACTATCCATGGCGCACTGAGTAAAAAAGGCCATGCATGTATTCCGCTCGAGATGTTTTGGAAAGGCCCTTACGTGAAACTCAAAATCGGTCTGGCCCTCGGCAAAAAACAACACGACAAGCGGGATACCATTAAAGATCGAGAATGGAGTATTGAAAAACAGCGGACCGTTCGTCATCTAGTACGCTAATGCCAGAAATCGACTGGATTAAACTCAGTCTTCTCTGTCTAGCCGGCGCAGCTTCTCCAGGACTTTCCTGGCTAATGATCCTGACGATGTCAATCTCGCGCGGTACCGCGGTCGGAGTGTACGGCGCCATTGGCCATGGCCTTGGAATTACTGTCTTTGCCCTCTCCACAATCTTTGGTCTCTCAGCGTTACTTTTTGTGTTGCCGGCCTTATCGCAGGTACTCAACTGGAGTGGAATTGGGTTGCTGGCTTTCTTTGGATACCGACTGGTCCGCTCAGGTCATCCACCTCTACCAGAGAGCCTAACAACACAAAGTGGATTAATTGCAGGATTTGGCATTGCCATAGTCAATCCCAAGGTGCTGGTCTTTTTTCTCGCAATCTTCGGGCCGTTTGTAAACCCGTCTCACTCATTACAGAACCATCTTTTGATGGGATTTTTAGCTGGGGCTATCGATACAACAGTGTATCTCGGAGTTGCATATTTCGCGCACGCTGCTCGCGGACTTCTAAAGTCAAACATAATGATCGGTATTAACCAGACGATAGGGGCATTGCTTTTAGTATCAGCGCTTATGCTCGGCATAAAAATCATTTGAGTAAATAAGGTTTAAAGCGGATACTTCTCTAACTGGGGACGATATGGATTCGACGCCGGGAACAAAACCAAATGTGCATGCCGAGTAGTTCTACAGTACTCGTTAACCCAACTGTGGGCTCGTTAGCTAAAACTGCCAACGACGAAAACTACGCTCTAGCAGCATAACGCTAGGCCCTGGATGGGGATCGTCTCTGGTCCTTATCAACAGGGTTCAAAAACAGAGACTCGCTCAGAGACTGTGTCAGGGGTCAAAAAGCTAAATTTTCACTTGACTCGGGTTTGTGATCCCTGTGCGTTGGGAGATCGAACCTTAAATTCAAAAACGCGACTAAGCATGTAGAGCGTTTGGCAGCGTACTGACGGACGCGGGTTCAAATCCCGCCGTCTCCACCAAATTAAGCTTCGGATTGATTCGCACAATTCAGAAACTTCGCCTAAGCCCGCTTCTTAGCGGGCTTTTTTGTTTCTACAAGACCCTGGGAAGTCCACCTATTTCCCTAGGATAAAGCTGAGGCAAAGATTTTATACGCATTGCCAAAGTCACCTTTCTTCAAATTCCAACGATGTAAAAACTAAATCTACAGGGCGTGAAATTTATCGGCTTTTTCGGATAAAGATATTTCCAGAACATAACGAAGCGACCAGGCAGGTGAGAATGGTTCGGGAGAAACGATGAAAAAGTCATGTCGTTTTAAGCAAATAGCAGTTGATCTGACAATCAAAAATCTAAGGCTGTACGGATACTCTCACTGCTGGATCAAAAATACGTTTCCAAACAGTGCTTAATCTACCAAGATCAGGCTGCTGCTCGAGTCGCTGGAAACTACCTATCTCAGTTCCATCATCTCTTTTGAGTCCAACCTCGAAGTTGAACACATATGCACCTTCAACCCCCATCCGGAGGTCAGAAATAAAGATCTGCTCTTCAGACTGCCACGCCTTGTATTGCCCTTTGGTAAACCAGATCAAGCGTCTGATGTTCTGATGCTCAAAGATAGACGAGAGCAATTCAATGTTACGAGGAAACCTGCTCACTTGAATCTGGTCGACATCATCAAATACAGACGCCCAGATCTCGTAATAGTTATTACCTTCAACTGCAACTCCACGCCATAACAGTGTGTTCAGGGGTGCAGGTGTCGATTCGTAAACCCCTGGATTAATCCCGTGCTTGCTGAGAGCTATTTGAATTTTTTCATCGATTACCAACTTAGCTCCGAAACTCCAGACCAAATAAAGGCTCGAGAGTACTAACATGGCCTTATTGAGCCTCAGCGCCTTGTCTTTGTGGCGAATCATAAGCGCGCCAATCACAGCGATGATCAGCGGTAATGTATATATCGGATCAACGATGAAAAGAATCGAGTGAGCGAAAGGGTGGTCGGTCAGAGGCCAAAATAATTGAGTTCCGTAGACTGTAAAAAAGTCTGCCAGTGAGTGCGTTACAAAGCATAGGTAGATCGCTACACACCACTGGATAAACGTTGGGCCTCTTTCTAGCTTGCTTCCAGAAACCAGCCAAGCCAAAACCGGCGTAATTAGCGCCTGAACGAAAACAGAGTGCGAGAAACCTCGGTGATAAGTCATGTTCTCAATCGGACCGCCAAAATCAATTAAAACGTCAAGGTCAGGTACGGTGCCCAAGGCAAGACCATAGACCGCAGCCCGCTTTCCCAAACGCCGGCCCAACACAGCATATGCAATTGCGCCACCTAAAACAGCTTGTGTTACAGAATCCAAAAACAACTCCTAATCGGGGTCATGGGCGGGTTCGAGTATTAACAATTAAACATTCGGATGGTTCCAAGGATCAATGGTACTTCATCTCCTTTTTATACATCAAAAAGATCGCTTCTCTGACAACCTTCATGCACCCCGTCTCTTATCACTCATCTTTGAGCAGGGTCGTCAAAGTATCGATATTACAAATGGTCGCACAAAAATTATCTGATATAGCAAAATCGCTTTCGACCGCTGCCGCTCGACTTGGATACAACGAAATGAAGTATTTTATTAATAATGGAGATGACGCCACTTAGGCTTCAATGCATGCCGATTTTTTGTCCCTAAACGGCCCATCAATTCCTGCCAACAAACGCAAGGGGAAGTACCCAGTCAAGAACAAAAAAATCATAAGCTCGAGTAATGAGCCCAAGATGATTAATACAGATCAAAAAGCTGACTAGTTTTCATGGCCTGAACCACTACTTGCAATTCATATTATTGCCCCTATCTATTAAAGAATAAATTGAGATTAAAAAAAATAATTAAAAACTTTGTCTTTTAAAGTCTTGAATCTGAAAACCCGGTTTGCATACCCCACGGATTCTAAAATGAGGTCCTTGCGAACGATCAAATAACTCAGATCAATCCTCAAGCAAAAAGACAACGCAGTTACAACCTAAGCAGTTACTTAGGTGATTGCCAAAACTGGCTTAAAAGAATTTTTTGTTCGCCCTTACCTAAGCCGTTTTTCACTTTGATCTGCGCCCATTTTTTTGAGTTACTCATATCTATAACCGCTCTGACTATCGCTTACAGTTGAGTTTGGTGTTTAACCCCACCGTAGACGTTATTAATCAATTCACATTTATGAGACCACGACTGATGGTCGGGAGATTTCAATCCAACACCCAGAAACAAAGCAATTAGAAGAATTTGTTACCCAAACTAAGCAGGAGCTTTTTAGCTCTCGATCTACGCCAAATTTTGGACTTCTAAAAACACCCAAAGCAATTATTTATTGCGAAGGCAACTTCGCAAAACTTGATGGTAAAACGGCTAATGGACTTGTTCGTCAATCAGAAACCTATCAAATAATCTCTGTTATCGATAGCAACCTAGAAAATTCTGATAGTGGACTTATTCTTGATGGTGCTCGGAATAATATTCCAATTCTTAAAGGCTTAAGGGAGGCAGTTGACTATCAAATTGAAATTCCCAAAGTCTTTATTTTTGGCATGGCGCCTTCCAATGGAAGACTCTCGACCAAAGATCGCAAAGTGATACTTGACGCAATTTCCCTCGGCATGGATATCGTTTGCGGATTGCATGAATTTCTTTCCGAGGATTTAGAGATAACGTCTGCTGCCGCGCTTCAAAGAGTCTCAATCCGAGATATTCGCAAGCCAAAGCCAACTAACGAGATGCGTCTCTTTGACGGAACGGTAGCAAATGTAAAAGCAATCCGCATTGCAGTTCTGGGTACCGACTGCGCTATTGGCAAACGAACCACTGCCACCTTGCTGGCTAAAGCGCTAAATGCTCAAGGCATCAAAACCATCTTAATCGGAACAGGCCAAACTGGCTTGATGCAAGGCGCCCGCTATGGAATAGCAATGGACGCACTGCCACCACAATTTTGTTGCGGTGAACTTGAGGGAGCAATCATCTCAGCTTCTAATAATGAACAGCCAGATGTCATCTTAATAGAGGGCCAAGGAGCCCTTAGCCATCCCGCATTTTGCACCTCAGCATTCATTTTGCGAGGAAGTCAGCCGCATGCCGTTATTCTTCAGCATGCACCAAAAAGAATCTTCCGTTGCGATTTTCCACAAATGCCCATGCCGGATCTGAGCGCCGAAATCTCCTTAATAGAAGCATTTTCCAGTGCAAAGGTAATTGGTCTGACCATCAATCATGAGGAGATGACAGACTTTGAGATTGATAAGACTATCGCTGCCTACTCATTCAACTTCAGTCTTCCTGTGAGCGACGCCCTCAGCCGTTCACAGGAACAATTGGCCGAACTAGTTTTAGCCTCATATCCTGAATTAAGATCATTAGCGCCGACGATCCAGTAATGGCTACCCCTCGGCTTGAGATCAATCTCAGGAAGATAAAAGAAAATGCCCACTTCTTGGCCCACACTCTCGGTTCTCTTGGAATCAATGTTACCGGCGTAACAAAGGCAGTTTGCGGCCACCCAGACATAGCTAAGGCCATACTTGAAGGTGGTGTAAAAGAATTAGCAGATTCTCGAATTTCGAATATAACCAGGATGCGTCTAGCAGGCATAGAATGCCCAATTTCGATGATCCGCAGCCCGCTGCTCAGTCAAATCAATTTGATCGTGCGGCATTGCGAGACTAGCTACAACACGGAAATTGCGGTGATTGAGAAGCTGGGAGCTGCAGCACGAATTTTGCAGACTACACACAACGTGATCTTAATGGTTGACATGGGCGATCTGCGAGAGGGGATAACCCCAAAAGACCTAAACTCATTCATTCTTAAGATGCGTGATATTCCCGGCATTTCATTAATGGGCATAGGAACGAACTTTGCGTGTCTTAGCGGTCTTCCCCCAAGCATTGAGATAATGAATGAATTCTCATTGCTTGCTGATCTTACTGAGGGGGAAACTGCTACAACCTTCAAAAGGATATCTGGCGGAAATTCTGCAAATTTGCCCTGGGCAATTCATGCCTGTAGCAAAGGGCGAACCAATGACCTGCGAATTGGAGAAGCAATTCTTCTGGGAGTGGAACCGGTCTCAGGCGAAAAAATCGAGGGTCTTCATACGGATGCTTTCGTGCTCATCGCAGAAGTAATTGAGTCAAAAATAAAGCCAATAACCACAGATCACCCTTTGATTGCCGCAGGGTATCTTGGCAAAGAAAATATAAGCAGCATTACCCGATCAATCTTGGGTCTGGGGAACCAAGATACAGATCCGGAAGGTCTAGAATTTCCTGACGGAATTAATTTCTCTGGGGTTACAAGCGATCACATAGTGGTAATCGAAAAGGAAACATCTTCGTATGAAGTGGGTTCTGAGATTCATCTAAGATTGAATTACAGCGCATTAGCGCGTGCAATGAGCGCCCCAGATATTTTAAAATCATTTTCTTTTAGTCAATGAGTGAGCAAAATCTCTCAACGAATAATCGTCGCGAAATACAACATCCTGGAGAATTACCCTGTCATAAAATTAGGTGAATAAAAATAGATAAGCCGGCCCGATCAAAACGATACTCATCAATGCTTACGATACTAAATCTTTAAATGCCAAAAACCGTCTGTGTACCAAAGACTAAATAAGAGGCCGAGGAATAAAGTCCTATTTTTTTCTACCTATTGCAAACCAATAGAAATAAATCAACACTGCGCTTCGTGTCGGTAAAGTAATTATAAAAAAAAGATAAGGACGCTCAGTAATGATTATTAAAAAAATTATTCGCACATGGGTGACTGCGGCAATAGCAGTTGGCCTGATATCAGTGAGTAGCTCCGTTCTGGCAGAAGATTGGGCCCAAATAGAAGCTAGCGCCAAAAAAGAAGGCGCTCTCCTCGTCTACTCAACAACAAGCCGAACAGCTAAAGCTGCCAAAGTTTTCAGTGCAAAACATGGCATAGCCGTCGAGGTAATTCGACTCAAAGAGCAAGATCTTATCCAGCGCGCGTACCAAGAAGCCGCGTCGGGTGTTCAAAAAGTTGACATGATTGTTGCTGAGGACTGGGTTGCAGCACGCGAACTCCTCGCGAATACAGGCTATTTTGTGAACTATGTACCACCAACGGCGAGAGAACTGTTTCCTAAGCGTCACCAAAATCCGCTTGTGCTCGGCTACATTAATCGCGTTTTTGGTTACAACACAGACAAACATTCAAGTGGGACTCCCTTTAAAAGTGTCTGGGACCTAACCACAGATGAATTCAAAGGCCGCGTAATGATACGTGATGTGGCGATCACAGGTGAACATCAAAATGCATTGACGGAGTGGGTTCGAAGAAGCGGCGAATTAGCCGACGCCTATCAACGTCGTTTTGGGGAGCCACTCGTGATGACAGAACCAAATGCAGGCCTTGAATTCATAAAACGCTTCCTGCAAAACGATCCAATTATTATGACTTCAGATACAAAAATTTCGAAAGCAGTGGGTGCTGCGGGGCAGGAAAATCCTCCTTATGGAATGTTCTATGTCTATTCGAAGCATCGTGATAAAGCGCTCAAAGACTTGCGCATAACAGACAACAGGCAGGTTGATCCAACTCTAGGTTACTACTATCCAATTGTACTCCAGCTCGCTACCAAAGCGCCCAACCCAAATGCTGCGAAAATGTTCATGGAATATTTAGGGACAATAGAGGGATTTGCTCCGTGGGCTGATTCTCCGGGTGTTTACACCCCAAATCCAAACCAAGTTCCGTTTAAAGGTGATAAGCCTTTTTCGTGGTGGGAGAAGAAGATGTGGTACTACGACTTGGATTTTGCAGCGGCGAATCGTGGCATCGTTCTAGATACATGGCTGAAATACGCACAACGGTAACTGCATTCAAACCATAGAACAATGTGGCCGGGCCTGACCCGGCTGCATAAGGTCTTTTAAGGCCTGCATTTCTAATCGAAGGAAGAACGCTTCCCTGATGCGAACAATATATAACCGATTCCGTATTGGCTTAACTCCGCAGCGCGTCCTATCCGTTGTGTTTCTTATTGCCCTTGGTTATCTCGTAATTTTCCCGCTCTTTTTGATGGCGAAAGAAACATTTATTGTGCATCCACTCGAACGATTTCAGATTCCGGGATCGACGATTGGCGATCTTACTCTATCGCATTGGATTCGAAGCTTCGTCAGCGAGAATTCCTTTACGTTTTTTTACAGGCCACTGCTAAATACGCTTCAAATTGCATTTGGCTTATCAATCCTAGCGCTCCTTATCGGCGGAACCCTCGCGTGGCTGGTCGTACGCACTGATATTCCGATGAAGAATGTCATCACAAACGCAGCAATCATCCCGTACATAATGCCCTCTTGGACGCTAGCTCTAGCTTGGATTGCATTATTCAAGAATGAGCGCATTGGAGGCGACCAGGGCATATTCACTGCACTGACTGGCATCTCAACACCGGACTGGTTCGCCTACGGTCTTTTCCCGATCACAATTACACTTGCCCTCCACTATTTTCCTTTCGGATTCATGCTGATTGGCGGAGCTTTGCGCAACATCGACGCTCAACTAGAGGAATCGGCAGAATTGCTAGGCGCATCTCGCGTGGCTACGCTTCGCCGTATCGTGATACCTCTTGTTCTTCCAGCTATTTTCTCTACTTTTTTACTAACTTTCTCACGCGGGCTTGGCACGTTCGGAACACCCGCTTTTTTAGGAGGCCCAGTAAGAGAATTTGTTCTGTCAACATCGCTCTACGCCAACTTGATCGGAGGACGGCCAGGTATTGGTTACCTCGCGGCATTGGCAATGATTGTGCTTGGCGTGCTTGTTCTTTATATGGACCATAAGATCATTGGAACACGCCGTAGTTATGTCACGATTTCGGGGAAAGGTGCCCGTGCTGGTCTCGTTGCCCTTGGACGATGGCGATGGCCGATAGCGAGCATTCTAATGGGTTCTATTCTTGCTGTGATCGTCGTACCACTTGGCGCTCTGGCAATCGACACCTTTATGCTTCGGCCCGGTCTTTATTCGTGGGAAAACTTCACCTGGCATTATTGGGTTGGAGAAGCGAGCCTTTCGGTCGGACTTGGAACCGGCGAACCTGGCATTCTGCGGAACCCTGAACTAATGTCCGCATTGGGTAATACGATGAAGTTGGCAGTCGTAGTTGCTCTGATAACAGGCATTCTTGGAGTATTGGTCGGATACGCTATTGTTAGAATGCGGGGCAGTTGGGTATCTCAAGCACTCGATCAACTCTCATTCTTGCCTTATTTGATGCCTTCAATCGCTCTTGGCGCAATTTTTCTTGCAATGTTTGCTGTTCCACGCTGGCCATTCCCCTCGCTCCACGGCACTTTTACACTTCTAGTTATCGCGTGCGTAGTCAGCTATTTACCTTACGCCGTAAAAGCGGGCGTTAGCGCGATTCGACAAATCGGTCCAGAACTCGAAGAAGCGGCGATTATGACGGGGGCATCATGGTGGACACGAATGTACCGCGTGATTATCCCAATTCAGAAATCGACTTATTTTTCTGGACTACTGTTGCCGTTCATTTCTGTAACTCGCGAACTATCGCTCCTTATTCTGCTAGTAACGCCTACCGCGCAACTGGCAACAACCATCACACTTCGATACACCGATCGAGGCTGGTACCCATACACCAACGGCATGGTTCTCCTGCTCGTTGTTATAGTTGTCACTTGCACAATTATGAGTCGCCGACTCATGGGAACCAATATTGCAAAAGGCTTGGGAGGCTAAAATGCCCGATATTGTTCTGGATAGCATTTCTCGAACCTATGGTGGAAGCGTCAAGGCAGTGCATGATCTGACGCTCACTGTTCCAGATGGATCATTCACTACTCTTCTTGGTCCATCGGGATGTGGCAAGACCACTACCCTACGGATGATCGCCGGACTAGACATGCCGACGTCTGGTACTATTTACATAGGCGATCAACTAGCTTTCTCTTTAGAGCGAGGCCGATCGTTGCCCCCTGCAAAACGTAATCTTGGCTTGGTATTCCAGAGCTACGCGCTTTGGCCCCACCTGACGGTGGCAAAAAACATCACATTCGGGCTTGAAGTCCAGCGTGTTGATAAAATCGAGACCGCTCGCCGGCTTGAAGAAGTCGCAACTGCATTGCAAATAGATAATTTACTAAGTCGCTACACAAGTGAGCTATCCGGCGGCCAGCAGCAAAGGGTTGCGATAGCACGTGTTCTTGTAATGCGACCGGCCACATTATTACTCGATGAACCCCTGTCCAATCTGGATGCAACCCTTCGCATGGATATGAGGGTTGAGCTCAAGCGCCTGCACAAAGAAACAGGCGCAACAATTATTTATGTTACCCATGATCAATTAGAAGCTCTAACAATGTCGACGCATATTGCCCTAATGCAGTCAGGTGAACTTCAGCAATTTGCCCCGCCTCTAGAAATTTATGCACGTCCCGCTAATAAATTGGCTGCAGAGTTTCTCGGCAATCCCCGGATCAATTTGCTAGACGGTGTCATAGCCAGCGGCTGCGTCGTTTGCGAAGGATTGCAACTGACTCTGTCCCCGGAAATCGCAGTCACTGAAGGTGAAAAAATTACGGTTGGCCTACGTGCCGAGGAACTGCGTTTACACCCTACTTCCAGCCCGTCATGGGCAGAAGCTCACGTGACAACAGCTCTGCCAACAGGGTCCGATTGGTATTACCATATAAAAATGAATAGCAAGACGCTTATAGTGCGACAAAATGACACCCCCAACTTACAACCTGGAGATGTCGTATATGTAGAAGCAATCCCTAACACATTAAAACTATTTGATTCCAATGGATGCGCATTAATAGTGTCATCAGCTTAAATGAGGAGCATCTAGATTTGAAAGACGCGATATTACTAGTTACCGGCATCTCGGGTGCAGGAAAAACTGAAGTAATGAAGGCACTCGAAGATATCGGTTTCTTCTGCATTGATAATCTCCCTCCATCACTATTAAAAGATCTTGTGAAACTTCCAGAATTTTCGGAAGATGCTGAACAGCGCGTGGCGATTGCAATGGATATGCGCAGTCAATCAATGTTTTTAGAATTATTCACTGCGATTGACTCGCTTCAAGGATCCGGAAACAAAAACGTGATCCTATTCATGGATTGCGCAGATGATGTTCTAGTTCGTCGATATTCTGAAACGCGTCGCCGACATCCAATGAGAGAAAGCCTCAACATATATGAATCAATAGCGACCGAACGAGCGGCGCTTTCAGAGGTTAGAGAACGTGCCAACCTTATCCTTGATACATCCCATATGAAATCACATGAATTAAAAGAACGCCTAGGTCAGCTCATTCTGCATAGAGATATAGAATTAGATATGGTTCTCGAAGTCATGAGCTTCGGCTTCAAAAATGGCGTTCCTTTAGATGCCGATTTTGTCTTCGACGTAAGATTTCTCGCGAATCCCCATTACGATCCAGCATTGCGTCCTCAAACAGGTTTAGATGCGCCTGTTGCAGATTACGTTTTTGCCCAGCCCGAAGCCGTTCAGCTACTTGACAGCATTGCATCTTTAATGGAGCGATGGATTCCCATGCATGCTAAGGCAGGCAAAGCGAGGCTAACCATCGGGATCGGTTGCACCGGTGGACAACATCGTTCTGTGGCGATTGCCAAATCACTCGCAGATCGACTAGATCAGAAATTCAACTTCGTCTCTGAAGTGCATCGCGACATTCGCCCGATAGGCTCAGCACACAATTAGAAAATGAATAGAAACAAGGAGAATGACGAGTTTACGATGACAAAACCTGACAGGTTTGGCCTGCTTAACGATTAGTGCAAGTGCTATAGGGCCCAAAAGAACCTCTCTTCTACCAATCTCAGATGAAACGTACCAGGACCGTCTGAGGAATAAATTACAGTCAGTCTCTAATAGCCAAATCCCACAATATAAAAATTAAAATGCATGATCTGAGATCATTTCATACAAATGAAAAGACATTCCATTTTTTTTGATCACTTGGTTTCTGTGCTAAATTAACACTTTGTTACTGGCATTTTTCTTGGAGAAAACCAAACATGATCGATCGCACTTCTTGCGGAGACCTTCAGGTAGCTACTGAACTATATAAATTCATCAATGATGAAGCGATTCCGGGAACCGGGCTAGATCCGCAAACTTTTTGGAGTGGCGTGGATATGCTTATTCACGAACTCGCGCCGATTAATTGTAAACTTCTCGCCAAGCGCGATTCCCTACAAGCAAAAATTGATGCTTACCATACCGAACGAAAAGGCGAGCCACATAATGCTCAGGAATATAAAACCTTTCTAAAAGAAATTGGATATCTCCTCCCAGAGCCTCAAAACGTTAAAGTCACAACAAACCGTGTCGATGCCGAAGTCGCGACCACAGCTGGGCCACAGTTGGTGGTGCCGGTCATGAATGCACGTTATGCCCTTAATGCAGCTAATGCGCGCTGGGGCAGTTTGTACAATGCGCTGTATGGGACCGATGCCATTCCAGGGGACGGAGGTGCCGAGGTCGGATCGCTTTACAACCCAATCCGTGGGGAGCGAGTAATTGCTTTTGCCAAGCAATTTCTCGACGATTCCGCGCCACTTTCAAAAGGGAGTCATGACGAAGCAGTTGGGTACCAAATTGTTGATGGCGCGTTAGTTGTGGCTATAAAATCAGGGGAAGTCGAACTGGCTGATCCCAAGCAGCTGATTGGCTATTTGGGCGATAGTTCAAATCCTACAGCGATTTTGATCGGACACAATGGACTCCATTTCGAAATACAGATTGATGCATCGCACGAGATTGGTAAAGCAGACAAGGCAGGTATCAAGGATATTTTAATGGAATCCGCGCTTACAACAATTATGGATTGCGAAGATTCTGTCGCAGCAGTGGATGCCGAAGATAAGGTGCTGGTCTATCGCAATTGGCTCGGACTCATGAAGGGCGATTTAAAAGAGGCTGTCACCAAGGGCGGTAAATCTTTTGAACGCACTCTAAATGCAGACCGAAACTACAAAGGTCCGAATGGTGAGTCTGTTTCGTTGCCCGGGCGTGCGCTCATGTTCATTCGCAATGTCGGGCACCTAATGACGAATAATGCGATTCTGGACGGAGACGGTAACGAAGTTCCTGAGGGTATATTGGACGGGATCTTCACTTGCTTAGTCGCCATTCATGATCTTAAACGCACCGAAAACAAAAACTCGCGGGCTGGAAGTATCTACATCGTCAAACCCAAAATGCATGGGCCAGAAGAGGTCGCATTTACAAATCGCTTGTTTGGCGAAATCGAAGACTTATTGGGAATGGATCGATTTACAGTCAAACTGGGGATCATGGATGAAGAACGTCGAACGACTGTGAACCTCAAAGCATGTATCAATGCTGCCGCTGAGCGTGTCGGGTTTATCAATACCGGATTTTTAGATCGTACTGGTGACGAAATGCATACCTCAATGCTTGCTGGGCCAATGATCCGCAAAGGTGACATGAAGAAGTCAACCTGGATCGGTGCATATGAAAACTGGAACGTCGATACAGGCCTCGAATGTGGCCTGCAAGGCAAGGCTCAAATCGGCAAGGGTATGTGGGCTATGCCAGACTTAATGGCCGACATGATCGAACAAAAAATTGGACACCCGATGTCAGGTGCTAATACGGCGTGGGTTCCATCACCGACTGCCGCAACACTGCATGCGATGCACTATCATAAGGTAGACGTTTTTGGGCGCCAGGACGCACTGAAAGGCAATTATCGTAACTCCGTTGATGACATTCTAGAAATACCAGTTGAGTCAAATCCGAGATGGAGTGCAGCCGAGATTCAGGCAGAACTTGACAATAATGTGCAAGGAATTCTTGGCTACGTTGTACGCTGGGTAAATCAAGGAGTCGGTTGCTCAAAAGTTCCAGATATCAATAACATCGGATTAATGGAAGACAGGGCAACGCTTCGAATCAGTTCCCAGCATATTGCAAACTGGCTACTACATGAAATCACGAACGAAGCTCAAGTCATCGAGACCATGCGGAGAATGGCTGCAATTGTGGATAGTCAAAATGCCAACGATCCGAACTATGAACCAATGGCTGTAAATTTAGATCAATCAATCGCGTTTCAGGCTGCCCTTGAGTTGGTACTCAAAGGAATCAGCCAACCAAACGGATACACTGAACCAGTTCTTCATCGTCGACGCCTGGAACTCAAAGCGAGTCGCCAGTAAATCTTGACACAACCTCCACATAGCTGATCTTCTAGAGATCTGCCATGTGGAGGATTTATGAGAACTGTCGCGAGTATTATTATCTGCTTACTCATAACCCTCTCGATGGCCAGAGCCCAAGAAACAATAAATCCTGAACCAGAGCAGCAGACAACCACCTTCGATTCATTCGAACTTCCCAATTGGTTTAAGTCTAGCTTTCTCGATCTTTCAGAAGATAATCATGAGTCACACGAAAGTAATCGTCATCTAATGGTCATGTTTTTCCAACAGTTCTGCACATACTGCAAAGCAACGATCGAAAAGAATCTCACACAAAAATCAATCCGAAAGCAATTTTCTGATCACGTAGATGTTGTCGCGCTTAATATTTGGGGTGACCGCGAAGTCAGCGACCTCAAAGGACGTGAAACTACCGAAAAGGAAATAGCTCGAGCATTGGGGGTACAGTTCACCCCAACACTAATTTTTTTCGATCAGGATGGTCAGTCAGTACTTCGTTTAAATGGCTATGTCTCTCCGCCTGAGATGAAAATCGCATTAAATTACGTGACCACTAAAACCTATAAAAAACAGTCTATTTTTGACTATCTAGGAACCCAAAAAATTCCGAGTAATAACGGACTGCTAAAAACAGAACCTTTCTTCACTACAACCAGTGACCTATCGACATTCTCCCAACCAAGAGCCGTACTATTCGAGCAAACTGATTGCCCAGACTGCGACACCTTTCACAGGTGTGTTCTAGCGCTCGATTCAGTTCGCGAACGTTTCACACCTTTTGAAACAATTCAACTAGATCTCTGGTCCAAAGAACCAATTACTGCACCAAATGGCGAACTGACTACGGCTCGTGATTATGCAAAAGACTTGAACATCACATACGCGCCAAGCCTTATTTTTTTTGATGAACAAGGGCATGAAATCATTAGAGTTGATTCGCAATTACGAAGTTTTCATACCGAAGCTGTACTCGAATATGTGGCAGACGCCGTATACCTTAGAGAGCCAAATTTTCAGAGATATATCGAAGAGCGTGGTGATCGGATTCGTGCACAAGGTGACCAAGGAAGAACGCTAGGGACACGAGATATTTGCCCCGATCTGTAACAGGAGAAAGGGGCCACACAGTTTCAAATCAGTGTATAATTAGGCTCAAGGCGGGGGCGCACGTGCTGAGAGGTACCCTTCGAACCTGATCCGGTTAATTCCGGCGTAGGGAGCCAGAGAATCAATTCGGCCATGTTCCGTGCCGGCAACCGTTGTTCTCCTGCCATAGATCCATTGTATGAAGGAGTCCAGGCATGCCCCAAATCGATCTGAATAGATTCATAAGTGTCGTAACCCTAATATTCGTCACAACTCTCTCATCAGTTACTGCGCGAGCAGAATCCATTACCGTCTTACTCGACTGGTTTGTAAACCCAGATCACGCTCCTCTGATTGTAGCCAAGCAACGAGGCTTATTCAGACAAGCCGGACTTGATGTGACTCTAATCGAGCCCGCCGATCCATCACTTCCGCCGAAGTTAGTGGCTGCCAAGCAAGCCGATTTAGCAGTGAGCTATCAGCCCGCGCTCATGTTAGATCTAGAAAATGGTTTGCCCCTAGTAAGAATTGGCACCTTGGTAGCATCTCCCCTCAATTCCTTAGTTGTTCTCGCAAATTCAGGAATCAAAGAGATCTCAGACCTGAAAGGGAAAACAGTCGGGTTTTCTGTGGGTGGATTTGAAGATGCTCTTCTTGGGCAGATGCTTGAGACTCATGGCTTGTCACTGTCAGATATAAATTTAGTCAATGTTAATTTTGCACTTTCGCCATCTCTCTACACCGGTGCAGTTGACGCAGTTATTGGAGCATTCCGAAACTTCGAGCTCAACCAAATGGAAATTGATGGAAGAGAAGGTCTTGCGTTTTATCCCGAGGAACACGGAATCCCAACCTATGAAGAATTAATTTTTATTGCACATCCGGAAAGTGCGCAATTACCTAAAATGCAAAAATTCCTCGATATCATTGACCAAGCAACAGCCCAAATTTTAGAGAATTCGGATGGTGCGTGGACAGACTTTGTCGCCTATAAGCCGAATGATCTCAATAACATACTAAATCGTCGTGCTTGGACCGACACAATCCCAAAGCTTGCAAAAAAAACGCGTTCTACCAATCCTGAGGCCTGGAATCAGTTTGCAACGTTCATGAAAAAGCGTGGGCTAATTTCTGAAGTTAAAGACAGCAAATCGTACTTGGTAAATCTACAACGGTGATTTCTCCTGTCTTCGAAGTGATGGCTCCTGTTCTTGGTCTAGGCTTAATTGGATTTATAGCCACCCGGACAGGATTCTTTCTAGCCACGCATCGTGAAGGCCTTGCCAAGTATGTCTTTGATTTTGCAGTGCCAATGTTATTGTTTTCTGCAGTAGTTCAATTGGAGCCCCCGAAAGAATCTGCAATCACTTTATTTTCGACCTATTATTTATCGTTAACCATAGTCTTCATCAGCGGGATGGCTTTAGCCTGGCTACTGCTCAATCGTTCTCCGGTCGAATCAATGGTGATCGGTCTAGGAGCATGTTTTTCAAACACCGTTTTACTTGGTCTTCCAATTATCCCACGAGCACTCGGAGACGAAGCACTATACCCACTCTTTCTGCTTATATCCGTGCATGGGATCAGTGTTTTCACAGTTGTAACTATTGCGATTGAAGTGGCCCGCGGCCGAAAATCAGGAATTGGGAAATTACCCAGAATGGTGCTCAGTGGACTGCTAGCCAATCCATTAGTTATGAGCATTGGTATCGGATTTTTATGGAAAACAACAGGGATTGGCCTACATCTCGTCGCAATCGATCTCCTCGATCTGGTCTCGGCCAGCGTCACCCCGGCTGCTCTTTTTGTATTAGGTAGCTCATTGGCAAGCTATCGAATAACTGGCTCGGTCGGTCCAGCTGTCTTGGTCACAATCTTAAAAAATATGGTTCATCCAATTTTGGTCTATATTTTAGGATCGTGGTTACAACTAGAATCACTATGGCTCGCCGTGGCGGTTATGTTGGCCGCAATACCAACAGGAATGAGCATGTATCTATTTGCCAGCAGGTATGACGTATCACCGCCAACAGCTGCAACAAGTATCTTTGCTTCGACAGTGTCGTCCATTGCAACGCTGTCCGTTGTCATTGCATTACTTCAAGACTGAGTGTCGATAAGTATTGCTCGAAAGTCATTCACATTCGTTCCAGTGGGGCCTGGAATAACAGATTGGCCCAAGGCTGAAAAAAAACTATGTGCGTCTTGCCGTTTTATAGCCTCTTTAATATCTAAACCAAGATTTTGAGCTCGCCGTAGCGTATCGGAATCCAGGTAAGCGCCAGCAATCTCCGCCGCACCATCGACCCCATCGGTATCACAAACAATAGCGGCAATTCCATCCTCACCCCCAAGCGCATCCAACAGGCAAAGTGCAAAATGGGAGTTCGGTCCACCCACACCATCGCCTGTGACTCGCACCGTTGTCTCGCCACCCGACAACAAACACAATGGCCGTTTTAATTGCCCATGACGCTTTTGCCATAACGCAGTTTGTGCCATGACACGTGCCACTATTTCTGAGTCACCTTCGACAGCGTCGCCCATGATTAAGCAATCCACTCCTTGAGAGATGAGAACTAATTCAGCAGCTTTCAGAGATTGCGACGGCGCCGCCACAACAGTGGTCCGTACTCGTTCGAAACAAGGATCTTCTGGAGCTGGCGCCGCACTTGCGGCCTCAGTCAACCAAGGTCTTAGCGCCTCACTTGAAGGAATTTCATAACGACTTAAGACTTCCATAGCATCCAACTGATTTGTATAAGCAGGCACGGTCGGCCCTGATGCAATGAATTCAATCTCATCACCCGGTACATCTGAAATCAGAAAATTTTCGATTGGGGCAGCGCATAGCTTAGCAAGACGCCCACCTTTCACTAAAGAAAGCTGTTTACGAACCGTATTCAGTTCCGAAATCGTCGCTCCAGAGGCTAATAACTCCTGATGCACTTTTAGCTTCAAATCAAATGGCATGTTTGGCAGAGGTGCTGACATCAATGCGGACCCACCACCCGAGATCAGGCATACCAGTCGGTCGTCAGGTCCCAAAGACTTGACAAGCTCAAACGCAGCTTGCGCCGCAAGCCGGCTTTCGTTACTCGGAACAGGGTGAGTGGCTTCTATCACCTTCAAAGAAGTATTTGCCGACTGGCCTTGCGGGACAATGCAGAGACCCCTGACTGAACCCAAACAATAGTTTGCGATCACTGCCTGACTTGATGCGGCTTTGCCCACAACCAACACAACTGTTTCACCAGTAATTTTTGGTAATGCTTGAAGATAAGGCACCAAACAGTCAGCCTTGGCTGCATTGACAGCCGCCATGAAAGCCTGATTGAGTATTGGACGCATACTCATGAATTACGAATTTCGGCCGACTTGAAAATCAGAAAAAGTAGATTCAGCAATGCAGCCGACAAGATGGCCCCAGATTCCATTAATAATAAGAACGAATGATCGAGGGACGATTTCTTTATAAAATACATAATAATTAAACAGATAATTTAATGACAAATTCACTTATATCGTTCTTATTAGATCGAATTCTTTAATCAATGAAATTAATTGGCACTCACCGGAACAAAATAATTTCAACCAGATTACAAGAGAGTAATCCGCTAAAAAGATTCGATCAAATAGAAACGCCAAGTATCGTCATAGCCATCACAATGAGCATCAGCGTGAAGCCTGTATCGCCTGATGTAAGTTCTTTCAATACTTTCATAGAATTTCTCCAATAAGAATCCCTTTATACCAGAATTTAAGGGAGGAAATGATCAGATCGATAAACTGGTTTTTCTGAACGTCTAAAACCACCCTTACAAATTAAGACGCTTGAGGATTTCGATTACTTCAAATTGAGATCACAAAACTATTCAGAAATTCTGATGCAAACTCCCCGTGATTATTTAAATGAAAGTGCTTTCAAATAATCAAAGAAGGCCCGGATCGTCCGGGCCTCGGTTTATCAGGAATGATTTTCGAAGACAGATCCGTTTTCAATCGCAATTGAGCGCGACCTCAATGCCTCAGGTAACTCACGATAGAGCTCTATGTGAAGCAATCCATGGTCCATACGTGCACCCTTAACAAACAAATGATCAGCCAACTGAAACTTTCTTTCAAAGTTTCTAGCAGCGATTCCGCGATACAAAAACTTACGCTCCGTATCATCTCCCACATCCGCTTTTTGGCCTAAGACAGTCAGTTCATTTTGCTTAGATTCAATAGACAATTCCTCGTCAGTGAATCCAGCAACTGCCATCGTGATTTGGTAGCGATCATCGCCCACCACTTCAATATTATATGGGGGATATCCCACACCCTCTGAACGATTTGCGTTTTCCAACATGCCGGCTAATCGGTCAAAACCGATGGACGTACGATATAATGGTGACAGGTCTATTGTCATGTGATCCTCCTTAAGCGATCAAATTGTTGTGCCCTTCCGAAGACAGGGCGTTTTGTGCCTGAGGCCCAAAAAGTGGCGCCTCGAGTTGGATATAAGATCACATCATCTGCTTTTCAAGAGGCCGGTCTTAAACGAATTTCACGGCGCTTCCCGGTCAGGTAGTAAAGGACAGGCACTACAAAAAGTGTCAGCAATGCGCTAAATCCAAGACCCCAAACAATGGCTGTAGCTACCGGACCCCAGATCAATGACTGCCCGCCAAGACCCGCCGCTAAGGAAAATAGCCCGGCGACGGTTGTCATAACCGTAATCACAATAGGAACCACTCGACGACGGCTCGCATAAAGAACTGCATGGCGCAGACTCATGCCTAATTGAAGCCTGTCATTGGCCGCACTGACTAATACAATTGCCGAGTTCACAGCAATGCCAGCAAGGGCAACAACACCATATAAGGTGTAAAGAGATAATGGATTAGCGGTTACAAAAAGTCCCAGAACGACCCCTGTGAATGCCAAAGGTACGGTTGCCAATATCAACAAAGGCTGCCCGTAACTCTTGAACTGAGTTCCAAGAATCAAATACATGACGCCTAGACCAAATAAAAACAGTATCCCAATCGAGTCTAGACTCTCTTGGATATCATCAAGCTCACCAGTAAAATCAAGATTGATGTTTGGATAATCTTCCTGCAAAGGCTCCCATGCAGTCATAACACGATTATTCGCAGACACCGTATCCGTCACATCACTATCAATATCTGCCTCAACCGTAATAGTGCGGCGGAAATTGTAGTGACGAATGGTCCCAAGCGCGGGAGTTCGTTCCGTTTTCACCAACTCCCCAATCGTCACAAGCTGGCCTAAAGGCGTTGGCAACTGAGCGGAAAGCAGTTGCTCCGGCGAAAAAAGCAGAGAAGCATCAGCTAAAACGCGTACGTCGACAGTTTCGCCCTCATCCTGAACAGCCGCAACAATTTCGCCGTCCACGAGAATGCGAATATTTCTTGCTATTTCCGAAGGCGCCAGACCACTGCGCGCGACTTGATTTAAATCCAAACGCATATCCAATGCCAATCGTCCGCCCTGGGCATCATCCGTAACATCTTTAACACCGGTAATTCCGCTCAAGATTTTTTTGAGGCGATCAGCAACTTCCTTCAATTCAGTAAAATCGAAGCCCCGCACCTTGACCGAAATCGGTTTTGATGCAGGCGGACCACCCGCTAATTCAAGAAAAGTAAGTCTTGATGGGCCAGGGATTTGCTCTAAGGCCTGACGCATAGACTCAATAATCTTTGAAACATCGCGACCTTCCGGCTGTAACCCCACCAGAATCTGTCCGCGATGACTACCACGTAGCGGTTCGGTCTCTGTAAACTGCTGGCCAGAGTAGGCAACAACACCCCGAGCCTCGCCGGGTTCAAGATATAGCTTCACCACGCGCTCAGCAGACAGCACCATTTCAAGTGTATTTTCGAGCCGGGTACCCGGCTCAGCATCAATATTGACGTAAAACACACGAATAGGATCCGAGGCAAAAAAATCAGCGCGAATCTGGCCGCTTACAAGTAAACCAATCGCTCCTAACAATGCCGATCCAGCAATCAGTAAAGTAATGATTGGTCGACGAAGAGCCTTAATTAAAAGACGTGTATAGAAACGACGAATGAGACGATTTAAACCGGTGCGAAGTCTCTGCATCACCCCATCGGGGTTCACTTGCGCGCCTACATGCAATACGTGACCTGGGAGCATCCAGAAAGCCTCCACAAGACTAATCACTAATGCCACAGAAACTACCAGTGGAATGACCATCATGAATTTGCCAAGGATCCCAGGTAATAGCATCAAAGGCATGAACGCAGCCACCGTAGTGAGCACTGCTGCCGTCACTGGTGCAGCGGTCTCTTTGAGAGAATCAAGAACCGCGTCAATACCTTGCATTCCTCGCTCAGCTCTGTAGTAAATCGCTTCAACCACCACGACTGCATCATCCACTAGCATACCAAGGGCAATAACGACCCCAAGCAAAACAGTGACGTTTAACGTTTGATTAAGACCAGAAAGCACCCAGAAAGTGCCCGCCAAAATAAATGGGATCCCAATCGCAGTTAATACAGCAATTTTAAAACCTAAAAATAGCCAAGCCACTACAAGAACCAAAAATAACCCAATCAGTGCATTGTTTTGCATAATTGATAACGCATTCCGCGTCGGAATGGTCTGGTCATCAATTAATACCAATCGGGTCCCAGTAACAGATACAAGCTGATTGCGCTCAATCAGAAAATCTTTGACTTCATCAACCAATTCCAGAGTATTGGCGCCTTCGGCTTTCATCACCGCCAGAAGAACAGCCGGTTCACCTTCATAACGCACGAGCTCTGATCGCTCAGCTTGGGTGCGAGTGATTTTTGCGACGTCCCCAACGCGCACGCTTCCGCCTCGTCCAAGAATTGGAAACTCATTCAAATCAAAGGCATTGGTAGATTTTCCCTTAAGCCTCACCAACCAATTAATCCCACCAGCCGTCAATTCACCTGCAGCTAAATCCTGAAAATATGTGGCGACCGTGTTTGCAACATCGATCGGAGCCAGTCCACGTGACGCCAAGCGAACAGGGTCAAATTCAATCCGAATCTCTGGATCAGAAACACCCTGTGTATCCACACGATCAATACGAGACCGTCGTTCAAGATCCTTTTCGATCAACACAGCCTGCGTGCGGAGACTGTCATCATCACCGGAGCCGACAAGCGCTAACGTAGCAGCAGGAAACGCATTAGAGGAGGTGATCTCTATAAATATAGGATCAGATGCCTCACCAGGAAATTCATTATCGGCTGTGCTCACTTCGCGCCGTAAATCAGCCAAACGACGTTCAAAAACAAGATCTGAAATGTCTTCAAAACGCACTAAAACTGATGATAAACCTTCTCGCGAATAACTTGACACGAAATCAAGGTGGTCGACCCTCTGAATGGTATTTTCCAAGGGATCTGTAATCCGACTTTCAACATCAAGCGCACTGGCTCCCGGCCATGCAACATTGATAATGATCCAATTGAAATTAATAGTCGGATCTTGCTGCCTGGGGAGTGACGAATAGGCCAAGCACCCCATCACCAATACTAGAAAAAATGTGAGATTAGTGAGCACTCTGTTAGCGATCAATATGCGCACAAAATCCATCATTCAGAAATCACCAGTGCATCGCCTTGACGCGCCCGGAACCGGCCATCACGGATAATCAAAAGATCCCCCGATAAATCAGAGACATCTACAGGCTGGCCCAACTGAGCCTGACTCCGAGGAATAAAAATGGCTCTGCTTTCCTTTGAAGTCATAAGACCGTATTGACCACCACGTTCAACCAAATAATCAGCAGGTAAAACAAGGCCATTCGTTTGCACCACAATACGACCCGGCACGCCCGGTTCAAGCCTAGATAATCCAGCATCAAAACGTGCTAGCCGTGTTCCTGTTTCAGTGTCAACAGCCTTACTGAAGGTAATGACCTTTAAAGGAACGCGACCCAAACCAGACTCGAAAACAAATTGCTGTTCAGGCTCTACGCTAAAATCTAGCGGAACGCGCGCTCGAACATCTACGGACTGTGAGACTAAACGCAAGATTGGAGAACCCACGGTAACACGAGTGCCGACGGAGGCCTGCTGATCAATTACTATGGCATCAAAAGGAGCCACAACCTGACAATGCGAAACGGACAGCCGAGCTTCCTGTAATGCAATCCGCCTCTTGATTACATCGATCTCAGCCATCGCCACATCAGTATTTCGGGTATCCTTAAGTTCTTCGCTAGCAATATTGGTCTCAGCAAGCTTCGCTACGCGTGTTGCTTGACGCTTGGCATACGCTAATTTTAGCTGTGCCTCTTCAAGCAACCGATCAGTACGATCACGAACCAGAGTTATATCCCGGCAATCCATGCGCAACAGAATGGATCCTCTAACTACCCGGTCCCCTGGACGCGCTTTTATCTCCAAAATCTCTGCTGAAATTCCCGCTGAAATCGAACTTGTATCCAAGGGCTCAGCCTTAGCTGGATAGACGCTTTCCACATGAGCGGACAGGGCCTTCAATGGTGCCACTGTGACATACACTTCAGCCAACACCATTGGCGTGAAAGTTATCAGCCACCCCAACAAGAAGTTCTGCATTTTCAGTTCCTTTAATCGCAAGAAATAAGCTCTAATCTCATGGAGAACGTCGTACACGGGTCCAATTTCCCATAGAAAAATGGAAATCTATCCGATCATGAAGACGAGAGGATCGTCCCTGCCAAAATTCGATTCGGTTCGCTGTCACTCCATATCCGCCCCAATACGCGGGCCTTGGAACTTCATTAGGATGCTTTAGATCTAATTGTTCAAAAGCCTCCTCAAGAACGGCGTGTGAGGCGATTTCTTCAGACTGCTGGCTTGCCCATGCACCAATTCGCGAATTCCGAGGACGGTTTGCAAAATAAGCATCATTTTCTGCATCAATTAATTTTTCGACCGGCCCCTCGATCCGAACCTGCCTCTCAAGGGTATCCCACCAAAAGCAGAGAGCTGCTTTTGGTGAAGCAAGGAGATCTCGACCTTTTTGACTCTGATAGTTTGTATAAAATATAAATTGGCGATCCTTTTGGCCCTTCAAAAGTACGATCCGAGCGTGTGGATTTCCTGTGGCATCAACGGTCGCAAGCGTCATTGCATTTGGCTCTAACTGCCCAGCATGCTGAGCCTCTTTTAGCCACCGATTGAATAGACTGACTGGATCTACGCCAGCAGTTAACTCGGACAACTTCCCCTGCTGATAATCTCTCCGAAGAGCTTCCAAACTATGATTCATTAAAGATCTCCAAAACCTGCGATAAACTCTCAACACACTCAACAGAAATTCCATCAATTGTTTGCTTAGGCGCATTGGCGGTCGGTACAATCGCACGCCGAAACCCATGCTTCGCTGCCTCACGAATCCGTTCCTGGCCCGACACCACCGGACGCACTTCGCCAGACAATCCAACTTCCCCAAAAATGACCCAATCTTTAGGAATAACCTTACCGCGAAAACTTGACACACACGCCAAAATTAGTCCTAAGTCAGCACCAGTTTCGGTTACCTTTAGACCGCCAACCGCATTGACAAATACGTCCTGATCCCCAAGTTGTAGATGACCGTGCCTATGCAAAATAGCTAACAACATAGCAAGTCGCTGGCCATCCAAGCCTACCGCAATACGCTTTGGTGATCCGCCAAGCGAGGTATCGACCAACCCTTGAACCTCAACCAACAGCGGGCGCGTTCCTTCCCAGGTACAAATCACAGACGAGCCAGGCGCTAGATGTTCGGGCCGACTCAAAAAAATCGCTGATGGATTTTTTACTTCCTTAAGGCCTGCCTCAGTCATCGCGAAGATACCAATTTCACCAACCGAACCAAATCGATTCTTACTCGCACGGAGTGTTCGGAATCGCCCATCACCGTCCCCCTCGAGGAGTAACGAAGCATCAATGATGTGCTCGAGGACTTTAGGTCCAGCCAGAGCCCCCTCTTTCGTCACGTGGCCAACCAGTAAAACAATCACCCCCGTGGCCTTAGCGAGACGAGTCAATTGCGCGGCTGACTCGCGCACCTGCCCGACACTTCCGGGCGCGCCGGAGAGAGAATCAACCTGCATAACCTGAACGGAATCGACTACAAGTAGCGCTGGTTTCGCTTGATCGACCATTGCAGTAATTACTTCGATCCGAGTTTCCGAGACACACTCTAAATGTTCCCCAGAAAGTCCAAGCCGCTGGGCTCGGAGCGCTATTTGCTCAAGCGATTCTTCACCGGTTACATAAAGACATGGCTTATTTGCAGACAAGAGCGTCGTGACTTGTAAAAGCAGCGTACTTTTACCCGCCCCAGGCGCGCCACCGAGCAAAATAACAGATCCGGGAACAAATCCACCACCCAACACGCGATCAAATTCAGAGTACCCAGATCCAAGGCGTGCCAAACTCTCAGGCTTCACATGTGAAAGTTTCACTCGCCCTGGAGTAGAACCAGCATATCCAATAGCTCGACCTTTCTCAGGCTCTGGTGCTTGGACGGTTTCCACAAGAGCGTTCCAGACTTGACAGCCAGGGCATTGGCCACTCCATTGAGACACGGTTGTGGCGCATTGCTGACATTGATAAATAGATTTAACTTTCGCCACGACGCCCCCTTTGCGCAAAGGATAGACCACTTTTAATCGCGTGGTCTGCTACAAAAAAAGACGTGTACTCCCAAAATAAGGCTGCACATTTGATTTCAAAAAAAGATTGCCTCAGAAAAACGCATTTTTAGGCCGAATTGATCCAGCGCATTATTGCCCCAGCCTTATTACTCTTAGCGTATAATGATTATACCGTTGTTCTGGCTTTTTGTTTAATTCAAAGGGAAAAAATGTTTAGTCGAAAAACTATTGCTCTAGGTTTTATATTTTGTCTTTGGGGTCAAACGATATTCGCCAATCCAAAATTTACAGATCTTGATGATCAAGTTGTTGAAATCAAATCTCCAGCTATTCTCAATTTCTGGGCAACATGGTGCGCTCCCTGCATTAAGGAATTGCCAGATCTCGAGAAACTCGGTCAGAATCTCGAATCGAAAGCCATCGTATATTTGGTTAACTTTGGAGAATCCACAGAAACAATAAGGTCCTTCAAAGCCAAAAAGCCAAAGCTATTTGGTACACATACGGTCATGATCAAAGATTCATCCATGAGTGGACTCAAGGCTTTTGGTTTGCGAGGTGTCCCTACGACCGTTTTAATTGATAGCACAGGCAAAACAGTCGAAAAAATTCAGGGTATGAAGGACTGGGGTTCCGAAAAAATTACAGCCGAAATCAAGGCGAAAATTTTCCCTCAATAGCCGATTCAAGCTCAGTAAAGCTTGGAAACTGTGAAAGTACTATAGGATCTTGGCCAGGATGATTGACCACATAAAGAGGGACACCAACCCGATCAAATGTATTCAGATAGTTAGTAATATCAGGGTCATATTTAGTCCAGTCTCCAGTCATTCGGACAACCTTTAATTCCTCGAATAAATCATTCACTGATTCGATCTTCAGAAGACGCTTCTCCGTTAATTTACAGGTAATACACCAGTCAGCTGTCATATTTACAAAAACGGTCCGACCCCTACCCAGGTGCGCTTCCAGCCGACTTTTAGAGTAAGTTTCCTCATTGATCTCAGGCACCACCTCAGTGGATCCACTAGGAGAAACACCAGATGCTAAAGGAACACCTACCAGTGATAGGATTGCGAGTAAAGCACCGACCCAAAGAGACCATTGGCTCCCACTCTTCATCAACCAAAAACCAAAGACCAACAGCAATAACCCACCGAGAACCAGGACCAGCGCATCTGAAGAGGTCTGACGCACGAGTACCCACAGCAGCCAAATGGCTGTTGCTAGAATAGGAAATGCTAGAAATTGCTTTAACCGGATCATCCAAATACCCGGTCTCGGCAAATAGCTGGCCAAGGATGGTGCTATCGCAAATGAAAGCATCGGCATCGCAAGACCCAAACCAAGCGCGAAAAAAACAACCAAAGTAATCCACCAAGGCTGCGTTAAGGTATAACCCATAGCCACACCCATAAATGGTGCAGTACAGGGCGTAGCCACAACAACCGCAAGCACACCAGTAAAAAATTCAGCGCGCCCATTACTTCCCTCGGTCAGATCCTGACCAACCCCAGATAGTCTCGCGCCAAAATCAACCCAGCCGTAAAGCCACAAAGCCAATAGAAAAAAAACATATACCAAAAAGGCTACAAACCAAGGGCTTTGCAGTTGGAATCCCCAGCCAACCTGACCTCCACTAGCCCGAAGTATCATCATAAAAGATGCCAGACAGAACATTGTCACCAAAATACCTGCGGTATAAATCCATGCACTTTTCTGAACTTCAGTACGGTCTTTTGATGCATTTTTTGCAATAGATAGTGCTTTAATCGAGAGCACAGGAAATACACATGGCATAAGGTTTAGAATGAACCCGCCAGCAAGAGCCATTAGTAAAATCAAGCCAAGGGATACATCGATTCCAGACGCTTTGGGAGTCGTTAGCAATGGATCAAACATAACACGCACGCCACCTGTTTGCGTGCGAATCACCCAAGACCCCTCACTGAATTCATTGGTAGTCAGTGCCCGATCCAATTGAATCAACAAACCATCTTGCAAAGGCTTACTATCTAATACTACTCCCAAAACCTCGCCAACTGATTCTGGCATCACATCTTTAACAATCTCATTATTCAGACCTGAGACCCATAACTTGTCTGGACCGTGGAAAGTGATGCGGCCGGGGAACTCTGTCGGTACACGCGATCTAGCTATATCAATAACCTCAGCAGTCTGCGAGTGACGGGGTCCTTTGTCTTGAGATATGACCGGGAGCGATAAACGAACCGCTTGACTCTCCGGGATACAAATGACCTCACAAACAAGCCATCTTGCCTCACCCTCCAGTACCCATTGACCTTCAATGTCCATCGGCACTTGTAGTTGGAATGGATGAACTACTGCATCGGTGTAACCATATGTCAGTAAACTGGCATCGCCACCAAAGGAGTTTGTTTTTGCTACTGGAAAAAATAATTTGGGGGTGTAGTTTTGATTAATATCGCCGAGCTGTAGCGTCGGCGGCAGTCCTGTCGAGCCTGGATTTTTCCAATAGGTGTGCCAACCCGGTTTGATCTGCAGTGACAAAGCGAACCAAAGGGTTTCTCCGGGAACAACCGCAGTAGTAGGCAACAATAATCGCGCTTGGACCTGATTCGCCTGGACCTGAGATATTTGCAGTGAAAGCAAACCAATTAAGCAAAAAGAGATCAAACGTATCATTAAATCAGATTAGCCGATTGACTTAGCTAATAAACTGTATTTTTATACAGTTATGAAAGCTATTTCACTTCAATCACTAATTGATGACGGTCGACTGTGGAAAGGCGGTTCTTCTCCAGAAATCGCCATAAAAAGCAGCGGTTTTCAAGCCCTCGATCAGTCACTAGCAGGTGGTGGCTGGCCCGCGCATATGCTGATCGAAATACTAACCTCATCACCAGAAGAATTGCCCATGCAATGCATTCTCAAAACGTGGCAATTGCAACAAGATGAACGTTGGTACGTTTTAGTCAATCCGCCCTATCAACCCTGCGCGGAAGGACTCATACAAGCGAACTTAAAACCCGAACAGATCGATCTCATTCGCGCCAATCCTAAAGATACCTCATGGTGCCTTGAGCAAATGGCTGGCTCCCCAGCCATTGCGAGCATTCTGGCTTGGGGTATTGAAAAAATACGCACACCACAACTTAGACGACTACAACTGGCTTGCCAACAAGCCCGCACCCAACTGTTTTTAATCAGGCCGCTAAATGCAAGGGCCAATGCTTCTCCCGCTCCACTGCGCGCGCAGTTACACAAAATAGACTCCGGCTTCACCATTGAAATTTTCAAACAACCAGCCGCTAACGCGCACCCAATAATTGAAATTAAAAATGATCTAGAGTGGTTGTTAAAGCCAGCGCCTGCAATGCGCAAAATTGTGACGCAGTCAATACATAAGAGGCTGCAGTGAATGCGATGCCTGTATGCCCAACTCCACTTTCCTGAACTAGCTCTAGAGGCTCTTGGCTCAGATTATCAAATAACTAAAATTGCAGTACATGATGGCCAAAAAATCATTCAAGCCTCCGAGCAAGCTCTTAATGACGGGATTTTTCCTGGTATGACTCTTAATATGGCAATCACGTTAAGTCCTTTACTTAATGTCAGGCCACAGCAACCAAAAAAGCAAGAGCAACTACTCTACCGCCTTGCTCACTGGGCTTATCAATATTCTCATCAGGTAGCAATTCGAAATCATGGACTATGCCTCGAAGTTGCCAAAAGTGAGCAACTATTTGGAGCATTACCAGAGATTTACAATGCGCTAACGCAGTCGGCAAAAAAAGCCGGGAGACCGATGCAGCTAGCTTTCGGTCATACCCCGGAAATGGCTGATATATTTTTGAAGCAAGGGATTTGCCCACTACCCAATACATTTCAAAAATGCCTTGAACATACAACAATCGAGGCCTGTGAGATTTCTCAAGCTCATATTCAGCGTCTGAATAATATGGGCTTTCGAACACTCAAAGATTATTTCGAAGCGCCCGGACGCGCCAGACAGAAACGACTGCCACGGATCGAATACCAATATCTCGAAGCAGTCTCCGGTCAGCATTCATCTCCATTAAAATGGTTTGAACCACCTCCCTTATTTGACCAATCAATTGAATTTTTCAAGGGACTTGAAAACGAAAAAATGTTACGGCTTCCAATGGAGCGACTCACCCAAGAAGCGGAAAACTGGTTGCGGAAAAGACAGATGGCCACGTCTAACATACTCTGGGATTTCAAGATGGAGAATGGTCACGACACACCATTACGCATCCGCCTGAATCAACCCGAAACACATGCCCAAGCATTTATAGATCCAAGCTCGCTAAAGCTTGCTCATTGCTTTGGAGTTTCGCCCATAATAGCGGTGCGTTTGCGCATTCAGGAAATAGTTCAGACCATACCGAAGCGAAACGATTTATTTTTAAAATATCATGATTCTGACAGACACCAATTAATTGATCGATTGAAAGCGAGACTTGGAGAACAGGCAATTACAACACCTTGTCGTATCGCAGATCCACGCCCCGAAAAAGCAAATCAATGTTTGCGTAAGCCGCAGTCAGCAAAAATGCCAATCTTATCGCCAAGACCAATTTGGCTCATCAAAACTCCTCTCGCTCTTGGATCATCCCCTGAAAAATCAGGGTATCAGTTGTTGCAAGGGCCGGAGCGAATTGAAACTGGGTGGTGGGACTCTGAACCCACCTGTAGAAGTTACTGGATCAGTCTGACTAGATCAGATCGAGTCGCTTGGATCTACCAAGACCTACACCATAAAACTTGGTGGCTCGCTGGCTGGTTCGCATGACTCCTCATTTAACCTGCTAAACTACTTACTTACTTTCAGGACGTAACCAGTGGATCTATCCCGCTTTAATTCCCGTCAACGCGAAGCCATTACACATCTCGGCACCCCTTTGCTGGTATTGGCCGGAGCAGGGAGCGGAAAAACCAGTGTGATCACCAATAAAATTGCTTGGCTCATTCAAGAAACTGGCATTCCTGCGAGACGAATCACGGCCGTTACCTTCACCAATAAAGCTGCTCGCGAAATGCGTGAGCGAATTCGGTCAGTTGTACCCAAAGAACAAATTCGAGGCCTGACTGTTTCCACTTTTCACACCTTTGGACTAAATCTTTTAAGACGCGAGGCAAAAACTGCGGGGCTCAAATCAGGCTTTTCAATCTTAGATGGTGAAGACACCAAGTCGGTCTTAGCTGATCTCATGAAACGAGAACAACTGGATGATAAGGAACTGATCAAACAGATCCAAAATAAAATTTCTAACTGGAAAAATGACGGGGTCAATCCAGTCGAAGCAAACGAGCACGCAAATGACCCGCACGCTGTATTAGCCGCATCGGCTTATACAGAATACGATCGCTACCTCCGAGCATGCAACGCGTTAGATTTCGATGATCTTATCCTAAGGCCAGTAATACTATTCCAAAAAAATCCTGAGATTCTCGCAAAATGGCAAACAAATATCCGCTATCTATTGGTCGACGAATATCAAGATACAAACCGTATTCAGTATGCATTGGTCAAGCTACTAACCAATCTTTCCGGCGCTCTGACTATTGTCGGTGACGACGATCAATCTATTTATGCTTGGCGCGGTGCTCGCCCTGAGAATCTGCAAGAACTAAGTCATGACTTTCCAACACTAAAGATTATTAAGCTAGAACAAAATTACCGCTCCACACGTATCATTCTTGAGACCGCTAACGCTCTAATCGCAAATAATCCACACATCTTTGAAAAATCACTCTGGAGTCAAAAAGGCTTCGGTGATCGAATCGAGATTTTTCCAGCACGAAACGACGAGGAT